>NZ_JAVDWV010000057.1:0-1005 GCF_031457465.1 Sphingobium xenophagum | reverse complement strand
CGCATCGGCTTGCCGCCAAAGGCTTCGGACGAATGGATATAGCCAGCGTGGTTCAGTTGAATGAACGGCTCCAGCGCGACGCCGAACTGTTTACAGTAGTGCAGCAGACACTTGTGGTGATGTGGGATGCGCCATGGGCCAGGGTTGAGATAGTTGCCGGGCGCGAACCCGACCTTTTGCACCGTTCCATCACTTTCGGTGAAAGTATCGCCACCACGCAGTGTATAATTGCGCCCGCCCGGACGATCCTGAAATTCAAGGATTTTTACCGCATATCCAGCCTTTTCCAGTTCATAGGCCGCTACCATGCCGGCCAGCCCCGCGCCCAGCACGACGACGGACGCCCCCGGCTTTGCGCCAGTCAGTGTCGGCGGTTTCTCAAACTGTGTTTCGGCTGCGTGGCCCAGCGTGGTCATCGCCTGATACATGGCCGCTGCGCCGCCCATCGTGCCGATCATGGTCAAGAGCTGACGACGACTTGGCTGTGCAATCTTGGTCATGCTCTACCCCGTTTCATAACCGGGCGATGGCGGCAAAGCGGGAGCATCGCCCTACAGGCTCCCGCCATAGATGGTCAGATGGGATCAGGGTGCCTTGGCCGCGATGACCTCGATCTCGATCAGTTGTTGTGGCCTGGCCAGCCCTGCGATCTGGAAAGCGGATCGCGTCGGCTTGTTGGGCTGGTCAGCGGAGCCGAAGAATTTCGTATAGGCGCGCATCATGCCGTCACGGTCCATTTTGCCGCCTAGCTTCGGATCGCCGACCAGGAATATGGTCATTTTGACGACGTCGCCCATCGAAAGGCCAAGATCGACCAACTGCGCCTTCATCTTGGTAAAGATCGACATCGCCTGCGCTTCGGTATCGCCATAGGCGTCGGGCGTGTCGGTAATCTTGGGGTCGATCGGCGAGGCGGTCGCACCCGACAGGAAATAGAGCGTGGAGCCGGTAGGTACAGTGGCGGAACTGGCGATCGGAGAAGCGTCGGTCTGCTTGCGCGTGATC
>NZ_JAVDWV010000056.1:0-1124 GCF_031457465.1 Sphingobium xenophagum | reverse complement strand
GCCAGCGTGAACCCCGCCTCTGTGACTTCGGCGAGGGGGTAGATGTTGCGCAGATCGACGAGCGCATTGCCGTTCATCGCACTGGCAAGGCGCTTCATGTCGAGCGCGCGGAAAATGTCCCATTCGGTGACCAGCACCAGCACATCGGCACCCTCGGCTGCTTCATACGCATCCTTGGCCATGGTGACATTGGGCATCATCGGTGCGGCGACCGCCATCCCTTCGGGGTCATAGGCGACGATCCTGGCGCCCGCATCCTCCAGCGCCTGGACGATGGCCAGGCTCGGCGCATCGCGCATGTCGTCGGTATTGGGCTTGAAGGTCAAGCCCAGCAGCGCGACTTTTTTGCCGCGTGCATCGCCGCCCAGCGCCTTGACGATCTTGCGCCCCATGGCGCGCTTGCGCAGGTCGTTGACCTGCACCACCGTCTCGACGATGCGGATCGGCGTGTCATGGTCCTGCCCGGTCTTGACCAGCGCCAGCGTATCCTTGGGGAAGCAGGAGCCGCCATAGCCCGGTCCTGCATGCAGGAATTTGGAACCGATGCGATTGTCGAGGCCGATGCCGCGCGACACGTCCTGCACATCAGCGCCGACCGCCTCGCACAGGTCCGCCATCTCGTTGATGAAGGTGATCTTGGTCGCCAGGAAAGCATTGGCGGCATATTTGATGAGTTCGGCGGTGCGCCGCCCGGTGAACATCAACGGTGCCTGGTTCAGGTTGAGCGGGCGATAGACCTGGCTCATTACCGCAATGGCGCGTTCCGAGCCGGTGGTGCCGACGACGACGCGGTCGGGGCGCTTGAAATCGCCGATCGCCGCGCCTTCGCGCAGGAATTCGGGGTTGGACACGACCTGGATGTCGAGATCGGGCTTCAATTCCCGCGCGATTCGTTCGACCTCGTCGCCGGTGCCGACGGGCACGGTCGACTTGGTGACTATCACGGCTGGGCCATCAAGCGCGGCGACGATTTCCTGCGCTGCAGCATAGACATAGGAGAGATCGGCATGGCCATCGCCCCGGCGCGAGGGCGTGCCGACCGCGATGAAGATCGCGTCCGCGCCCTTGACGCCGGCCGCAAGGTCCGTGGTGAAGGTCAGGCGGCCCGCCTCGGCATTATTGCC
>NZ_JAVDWV010000055.1:0-1161 GCF_031457465.1 Sphingobium xenophagum | reverse complement strand
GCTGTGGTTTCGATTTGAAGCGCGACATCCATGGGATGCGTAGCATTTCATCGAGGGTGGGGCGAGCCCCACCCTCGATGGCAAAATCTATCGGGCCTTGAGGAGGGTGATCTGCTCTCCCAGAACGTCATGCGGGGTGCGATAGTTCAGGCACTTGCGAGGGGTGCTGTTGATGCGATCAGCAACGGCCTGGATTTCCTTATCCGATAGCAACGCCAGGTCCGTGTCAGACGGCAGGAAGCGCCGTATCCGGCCATTGCTGTTTTCGACGCTGCCCTTTTGCCATGGTGCCGATGGCATGCAGAAATAGCTGGTCATCGCGAGTTTCTTCTGGAGTGTCGCAAAGGCGGCAAATTCCGTTCCCCGGTCAAAGGTGATGCTCTGACGCAGGGAAGGGGGAAGCATGTGCAAGTGGTGCTGGATTCCCGACATGACGCCGGCGGAATGCCGACTGGGATTGCGGGCGAGGATAGTAAATCGACTGCGGCGCTCGACCAGCGAGGTGAGGTTGGCTTTGCCATATTCCAACCTGAAGATCATCAGGTCGCCTTCCCAATGACCAAAGCTGCTGCGATTACCGATTTCGGAAGGGCGTTTGCCAATGGTGTTGGCCAAGGGGATATGCAGACCGCGGGGCTTACGCGCATAGCGTTGACGTCGAGATCGACGGGCAACAGGCAGAAGGCGCCACAGGCCTTGGCTGCGTCCGTCCGGTCCATAGACGAACTGGTAGATGGTCTCGTGACAGACGGCTTCACGACTACCGCGATGGCGTCGAAGATATCCTGCAATCTGCTCCGGCGACCAGGCTGCTGACAAGCGGTCAGCGATATAGGCGGCAAGCTCGGGCTTTCGGGCGATTTTGCCGCCACGCACCCGGCGCCTGTCCGCCATCGTTTGTGCGGCCGTTGGAAAATAGCCACGAAACAGCGGCTCGTCATCAAGATGCCGGTTACGTTTCAGCTCGCGATAGATGGTCGAACGATGTCGCTGCAGCGCCGCTGCTATCTGCTGTACGGACCGCCCGGTTGCAGCCAGTTGGTAAACCTGTCGTCGCTCGTCCAAACCCAGATGCTGATAGCCGTTCATCATGTGCCTTCCTGGAAAAGGGATCAAACCCCTATAAATCCTAGGATTTCGCACTTCGATCTAGAATCCACC
>NZ_JAVDWV010000054.1:0-1320 GCF_031457465.1 Sphingobium xenophagum | reverse complement strand
AGTGAAGCGCCCCGGGTTTTCAGGAGGCAGTTTTCTTTGGGCTACGCAGCCATATCGAGGTTCTTGAGAGCTGCATAGTAATTGTCTTCGGCCTCAGCGGGCGGGATGTGCCCGATAGGGCCGAAAAGACGGTAGTTGTTGTACCAATCAACCCAGCGCAGGGTTGCCATTTCGACCGCCGATGCAGTTGGCCATGATCGCTGCCGCCAGATGACCTCAGCCTTGTAAAGGCCGTTGATCGTCTCAGCTAAGGCATTGTCGTAGGAATCGCCAACGCTGCCAACCGAGGGTACGAGCTTGGCTTCGGCCAGACGCTGGGTGTAATTCATGGCAAGATATTGAACTCCCCTGTCGCTGTGATGGATAAGTTGATCCTCTGGACCGGGCCTGCGGGCATGGATCGCCTGCTCCAGGGCATCCAGGACGAAGCCCGCAGTGGCGGACGTGCTGACCTTCCATCCGACGATCCGCCGGGCAAAAGCGTCGATAACGAAGGCGACATAAACGAAGCCCGCCCAGGTGTGCACATACGTGAAATCGACGACCCACAGAGCGTTGGGCCGACTGACGCGAAACTCCCGATTGACCTTGTCCAGCGGACACGGCGCCTTCGGGTTGCTGACAGTGGTAACCGTCTTTTTCCCACGTCGAACGCCTGCCAGCCCCATGGCTCGCATCAACCGTTCCACCGTGCATTTCGCCACCATGATGCCTTCACGCCGCATCTGGTGCCAGACCTTGCGTGCCCCATAGAGACCAAAGCTGGCATCATGGACCCGCTTGATCTGCTCCCGGATCTCCTCATCGCGTCGGGCACGCGCTGAGCGCTTGCCGGGGCCGGCACGGCGCGCGGCATGTTCGTAATAAGCGGAAGGGGCGATTGCCAACTCGCGGCAGATCGGCTCGATCCCCAACTTCTCGCGATGGGCGTCGATGAACGCCATCATCATCTCCCGGGGCGGTCGAGCTCCGCCATCGCAAAATATGCCGAGGCCTTGCGCAGGATCTCGTTAGCCCGGCGCAGCTCCTTCACTTCGCGCTCGAGCAACCTCAGGCGTTCCCGGTCATCGGCCGCCAACGCCGCTGGTCCCGCTCGTCGGCTCGCCTCCTCGCGGCACCAGCGGCGCAGCGTCTCCAGCGAGCAGCCGATCTTCGCCGCGATCGACTTCATCACTTCCCATTCCGAGCCGTACTCAGCCCGCTGCTCCGCGACCATACGGACCGCGCGTTCCCGTACTTCGGGTGAAAATTTGTTCGTCGTCTTGCTCATAACGGCTCCTTGTCACAAGTGGGAGCCTCCTGAAAACCCGGGGCGCTTCA
>NZ_JAVDWV010000053.1:0-1322 GCF_031457465.1 Sphingobium xenophagum | reverse complement strand
GGGACTGTCAGGATTTCCGTGTGCGGCCGGGCGGTTGATCATCAGGCCGCCATGGCTCTGATGAAACGTTCGCCGAAGATCACGGCAAATTGCGCCTTCGCCATGGTCCACTCACGTGGTGGCATCTTCCACTCTTTCTCCGACCGATTCAAGATCAGATAGAGCAGCTTGGTGGCGGCCTCGTCGCTTGGGAAGTGTCCCCTGGCCCTGACAGCCCGCCTGAGCTTCGAGTTCAAAGCTTCGATCGCGTTCGTGGTGTAGATGATCCGGCGGACCTCGTCGGGGAAGGCAAAAAACGGGATCACCTCGCCCCAGGCGCGCCGCCAGCTCTGGCCGATGGCGGGGTAGCGCTGCCCCCAAGGACCAGCCTCAAATGCCGTCAGCGCCTTTTCGGCGGCGTCCGCGTCGGTGGCACGGTAAATCTCCTTGAGCGCGCTGGCGAGGTTCTTGCGGTCCTTCCAGGAGACGAAGTCCATCGAGTTGCGCAGCAGGTGAACGATGCAGGTCTGGACAATCGCATCGGGGAAAACTGCGGTGATCGCATCGGGAAAGCCCTTCAGGCCGTCAACGACGGCCAGCAGGATGTCTTCGACGCCACGGTTGCGAAGCTCGTTCATCACCCGAAGCCAGAACTTGGCACCCTCATTCTGCTCGAGCCACAGGCCGAGCACCTCCTTTGCGCCGTCGGCGCGGACGCCCAGCGCAATGTGGATCGCCTTGTTGCGCACCATGCCCTCGTCGCGGATCTTGACCCGGATCGCGTCGAAGAAGACCAGCGGGTAAACCGGATCGAGCGGCCGCTGCTGCCAAGTGGCGACCTCATCGAGCACGGCGTCGGTCACCGTGCTGATCAAATCGGGTGAGACGTCGATGCCGTATAGATCGTGCAGGTGCCTGGTGATCTCGCGGGTGCTCATGCCGCGCGCGTACATCGACACGATCTTGTCGTCGAAGCCGGGAAAGCGGCGTTGATACTTGGCGATCAACTGTGGGTCGAAGCTCGACTGGCGATCGCGCGGCACGTCGATCGCCAACTTGCCGGTGTCGGTCATTACCGTCTTCCGACCGTAGCCGTTGCGCATGTTGCCGGCGCCGTCTTCGCCAGCGAGGTGGTGATCCATCTCCGCATTCAGGGCACGCTCTGTCAGCGCCTTCTTCAGCGAATCGAGCAGACCGCCCTGCTCGAAGGCGGCACTGGCAGCGCCGCCCGCCAAAAGCTGATCGAGAAGCTCATTCGGTATGGCAGGCTCTTTGCGTCGTGACATAGTGGGACTCCTTGTTACCCATTATGCCCGGCCACACACGGAAATCCTGACAGTCCC
>NZ_JAVDWV010000052.1:0-1337 GCF_031457465.1 Sphingobium xenophagum | reverse complement strand
GCAACGTCGTCGAGCGCATGTTCTGCCGCTTCAAAGACTGGCGGCGCATCGCCACCCGCTTCGATCGCAACATCAAAAAATTCATGGGCGCCATCAGCTTCGCCGCTGCTGTCATCTGGTGGCTGTAGTGAGTCCGGACCCTAGCTTGCTGAGCCTTGAAAACATTCATACGGTGTTATCAAACGATTGATAGAACGTGAATTGCTCCGAGCCATAACAGCATCAATTCAAGCCGGTTTTTGGGGCCACACGAGATTATATGGCGGGAGAGGAAGATGAACGGCGTGGTGACACAGGCCAGCGTTTTTTGTGGAGGGATACCCGCCTTGCGTGCCGGGCACGAAGCGGCGGAAGAACTGCAGGAGTTCCGGCAAACAATTCCGATACCGGTCGGCGCGACCGACTTCCGGCCGGAGACCATCTCGGGCGTAAGGTGTCTGGTGTCCACGGCACTGCACCCGCGATGCAGGATAATTCACATGCATGGCGGGGGCTATGTTTGCGGGAGCCCTACGCATTATGGCGAGTTCGCGACGCGCCTTGCCCGTGTGATCGGGGCCGAAGTCTGGGTACCGGACTATTCCCTTGCGCCAGAAAACCCCTTTCCGGCCGCCATACATGAGATGATGTCCGTGGTGAACGCACTGGTTTCCGATCCAACCTGCCTGCCTGTTTTCCTGTCCGGTGATTCTGCCGGAGGCGGGCTTGCCCTGACCTTGGCTTCGATCATGCGAAGACCAGTTCCCATTGCCGGCATCCTGTTGCTGTCACCGTGGCTCGATCTGACTATCAGCTCTGATGGCTTCAGCCGATGTGCGACCAGCGATCCGATGTTTTCTAAGGAAGCCGCCGAAAACGCGGCACGTTGCTACCTGCAGGGTGAAGATCCCGCACACCCTCTCGCGTCGCCACTATTTGCGGACTTGAGCGGTTTGCCTGCGGTCACCATATTAGTCGCCTCTCAGGAGGTCTTGGCAGAAGACAGTCTTGCCCTCGTGGCAAGACTACTAGCGGAGGGCGTGCATTTTCAGTTAGTGGCAGCGCCCGAAGTGTCGCACATTTGGCCGGTGCTCGAACCTCATTTGTTACCGAGCGTGCACGCTATCCAAATCTTGGATCACGCCGTCAGCATGGCGCTGGATCGGCATGAGCGATGACGTCAGGCGCTGGCGGCGTTTTCCGCCAGCGTCCCATGGCCGATCGGCTCGACGAGAACCACGAATGTCATCGGTCGTGCAATTCTCCGCAAAAGTGGGCTCTCCCGCAATTTCGGTGCAGGTGTCATGCCATGATACGCGCCCGGAGCAGGTCGAGGCCAGCCCGGCCGTACATGGAAC
>NZ_JAVDWV010000051.1:0-1362 GCF_031457465.1 Sphingobium xenophagum | reverse complement strand
AGACGTCCAACCGCCGGTTTTATGCTCAGGTCCTGTCGGTCCGCTCTTCCTACCGGGTCAAGCTTGGCGGCGATGACATGGGCTAAATCGGCCTTTCCGACTCTCTCACTTCACGCGCGCATTCACGCAATGAACGGAAGATCGTTCTGGAGCCGAAATTTTGTATTCGCGATCGGCGCTCAAAAGGCGTTCCGCCCCTCGGCTATATTTAGCAGTTCGGAGAACACCAGCGTTGCGGGGGCACGCCCGGAGGCTGGTACAAGTTCACGCAGGATTCCGTGGTCGCGAAAGTCCCGAACGAGCTTTCTCGCGGTAGCAGCGGGAATTTGCGCTGACTCGATGAAGTCCGGGGTCTTGAACAGCGGGCGCTGGAATATCCAGTCGAGTGCGCGCACGGCGTATTGCGAATGCGTGATCTCGACGACGGCATCGCGCTTTTCCTGGTGGAGGGCCAGAATGGCCTGCGCCTTTTTCGTATTAGCATCCGCTTGGGCAATGATACCGCGCAAGAAGAAGGCAACCCATCCGCTCCAGTCGTCGTCCCGAGAAACCGCATGCATTCGGTCATAGTACTCGCTGCGGTTCGTTTCCAAATATTGGGAGAGATAGAAATTCGGTCGTGAAAGCAGCCCGTGATTGTAGAGGAACAGGGGAATGATGAGGCGGCCGATGCGCCCGTTGCCGTCGAGAAAAGGGTGGATCGCTTCGAACTGGACGTGGACAATAGCCAACTGGACCAAGCGGTCGGGCGCTTCGGCGTGGATGTACTCTTCCCATCCGGCCATGGCCGCATCGATACGGTCCGCGCCGGGGGGAATAAACCGCGCCTGCTCGATGGAGCATCCGTCTGCACCGATCCAGTTGGGAATGCTCCGATAATGCCCGGGATACTTGTTGCGACCTCGAACGCCGTCCATCAGCACTTGGTGCGTGGCCTTGATGAGACGTTGCGACAGCGGCAGATTTTCCATGAGCCGGGTGGCCTCATGAAGCGCAGCCCGATAATTGAGTACCTCGCGGGCGTCGGCCTTCTTGGGACTGCTTTCGTCGAAGAGTTGGCCCTGCGCTTCAAATTCGAGGACTTCGCCAAGTGTGACCTGGGTGCCTTCGATCTTGCTGGAAAGGACAGCTTACCGCGAAGTGAGTGGCGACAGCAGGATATCCGGGTTGGGAATGCCAGCAAGGACGCCTTCGTAGCGAGCAACTGCCGCATTGGCAGGCCCCACCAGCGGGAACAATGTGGCCAGATCAAGGGCCTGAGGAAGGAAGCGGCCTTCGTGGTACAGGACGGGCACGTATAACTCTCCCGATCGTATGAAGCCGGGGCAGCCTCATTTTTGATGATCGTCTGCCCCTCTCTAG
>NZ_JAVDWV010000050.1:0-1423 GCF_031457465.1 Sphingobium xenophagum | reverse complement strand
ACCTAGCATTACAGTTGCGTATTGCATGAAACTCTGAATCAATGGGTCTCCATGGTAAGGAGGCCGTGGATGACGGGTGCATCGATCGAAGCGACATTGGAGTTGTGGGCGTCCTCGCTGCGGGACGTGAAGGGCCGGATGCGCGGGCTCTTCACGCAGGAGCGGGTTGCGACGTCGGCGAACCTGTTTCTGGATGGTTTGCTGGGCGACGAGCGCCGCAAGACGGGCTGGATGCGCGCCGAGGCTGCGGGGGATCCGGGGCCATGGCGGCAACAGGCTATCCTGGGCCGCGGGCGATGGGACGCAGACGCGCTTCGCGACATTGTACGAGATTATGTTGTTGAGAGCCTTGCGACCGACGATGCGGTGCTGGTCATCGACGAGACCGGCTTCCTCAAGCAAGGCAAGGCCTCTTGTGGCGTGGCGCGTCAATATACCGGATCGGCTGGCAAGATCACGAACTGCCAGATCGGTGTATTCGCCGCCTATGTATCGGCTCGCGGTCACGCGTTTATCGATCGTGCCTTGTATCTGCCGAAGAGCTGGACGGGTGATCCCGCACGACTTGCCGCAACCCATGTCCCTGAACCTGTAGCCTTCGCCACCAAACCGGCTTTGGCGGTTCAGATGATCCGGCGGGCGCTGGCGGCCGACGTCCCTTTCTCGTGGATCGCGGCGGACGCCGTATATGGGGTTGGTGACGTCGAGCAGGCTCTGCGTCGAGCCTGCAAGGGCTACGTTCTCGGCGTGAAATCGGACCACTATTTTGGCTCTTGGGGCGACAAGCCCCCGATCGCGGGCAAAGCGGAAGAGATCGCACAAGACCTTGATCCAGACGCATGGAAACGCCTTTCCGCTGGCGAGGGCACAAAGGGCGCCCGGCTTCATGACTGGGCATATTGCGAGCTCGCCGATCTCGACGCCGACGAATATGACGAGACCAAATCAGGCATCTGGACCCGGGGCCTCCTGATCCGCCGAAATATCAGCGACGGTGATCTGGCCTACTTCACGACCTGGTGTCCGGCTGGCACCGAAATCCACACGCTCGTCGCCGTCGAAGGCCACCGCTGGGCGATCGAAGATAGCTTCGAGACCACCAAGAACGAGCTCGGCCTCGATCATAACGAAAGCCGCTCGTGGCATGGCTGGCATCGCCACGTCTCTCTCGTCATGCTCGCCTTCGCCATGATGGCGGTGATCCGATACCGCGCCAATGCCGTGACGCCCCCAAAAAGATCGAGGACGCGCACCATCAGGATCTGATCCGCTGGTCGATCCAGGAGGTTCGGCGGATCGCCAACAAACTCGCTCAGCGCCGTATACGGCCCGCTTACATCATCGCTTGGTCATGTTGGCGACGCGCACACCAAGCCGATGCCAGACGCGCCCATCTCAAAACCAGAACGCAACTGTAATGCTA
>NZ_JAVDWV010000048.1:0-1705 GCF_031457465.1 Sphingobium xenophagum | reverse complement strand
GACCCAAGAAGACGCTCTACAATCGTTTCGTCCGCTGGTCCGGGCGCGGCATTTGGGAGGGCATCTTCAGCGCGCTGGCGGGAGCAGGAGATGCACTCGACAGGTTGTTCATCGATAGCAGTTGCATCAAGGTCCACCGCTGCGCGGGCGGCGGAAACGTATGGCTCGCCCCGTCGGCAAGCGGTTTGTGTCTGACGATCTGAGCAGTCTGCGAAAACGTATCCGGCCTTTCAGCATGTGCTGTTGGCCAAGATGGAGATCCGCGCGTTCTGGTCCTCATAAAGGGGCCGGCATCGAGTGCCATTTTACGCCGTAGGGTTCCAGGACACCGGTCGACTGTCAGGCCATCTGTCACTCACCTCCCGCAGACATCATCCGGCCGGTTCACGCCGCATCGGCCGATCTCGTTCACGCCGCTTGCGCGATTTGTTCGTAGGTGCGCTCGTGACGCAGCAACGCCCAGACGATGCGCGCCATCTTGGCCGCCAGCGCCACCACGACGGTGTTGGGGTGGGAGCGCGAGAGCAAGCCCCGCAGCCAAGCGCCAAGCCGCGTATCGCTCTTGCTCATCGTCGGCAGTGACGAACGGGCGCCCTGGATCAGGTTTTTGCGCAGATAGCGGCTCCCGCGCTTAGTGATGCCGAGCAGCCGCGGCTTGCCGCCAGTGGTCGCCTGCCGCGGTACCAGGCCCAGCCAGGCGGCAAGATCCCGACCACGGCCGAATGTTCGGGCATCTCCGACCGCTGCCACCAGCACGGTCGCGTTGAGTGCGCCGATGCCGGGGATGGTCAGCAGCCGCTGCATCCTCTCATCCGAGCGAGCAGCCTCGGTGAACTCGGCATCGAGATCTGCAATCCGCTCATCGAGGGCAATCCAGCGCAGACGCATATCGCTGACGAGCCGGTGAATGCGGGCCCCGAGCACTGGCTCATCGCCATCCAGCATCTCACCGAGGCGGGCGGCAAGCTTTGCGCGCCCTTGCGGAACGATATAGCCGCGTTCGAGGAGAAGACTTCTGATCTGGTTCATCAGCGAGGTACGGTCTCCGACGAGCTGATCACGAATGCGGTGCAACGTCTGCATATCGAGTTGCTCCTGGGTCTTCAGCTCCACAAACCGCATCGTCGGGCGAGTTGCCGCTTCCGCGATCGCCTCGGCATCGCGATCATCGTTCTTCTGCGCCTTGACGTAAGGACGGACATATTCCGGCGACATCAACCGCACCGCATGGCCTTGTCGTGCCAGCGCCCGGCCCATGTGATGAGCGCCGCAGCAAGCCTCCATCGCCACGACGCAAGCCGGCAGGCTCGCCGCATAGGTGATGACGGTCTCGCGCCGCATCCGTCGTCGCACAACGACCTTACCCGTGGCATCCAGCCCGACCACGCTGCAGCTGTTCTTGCCCAGATCAATCCCGAGAACCGATATGTCCATGACCTTCTCCTTCCTCAAACGAACCGATGTCACAGGATAACAACGGTTCGGATAAGGGGCGAGCCATCCATAAAGGGGGGCCTTGGCTCATGGTATCGGCCGCACGAAAGGCGGGCGAAACACCAAACTCCACGCCGTCTGCGACGAGAAGGGCCGCCCCTGCGTCCTGCTCCTGACGCCCGGAAACGTGCACGATTGCAAGGTCGCCAAGCTCTGTATCGAGGCAATGCCGCCGTCTGCCGAACTGGTCGCCGACAAAGGCTACGACAGC
>NZ_JAVDWV010000047.1:0-1893 GCF_031457465.1 Sphingobium xenophagum | reverse complement strand
TGGACGGATATACCAACAGCACGCTCAACGGGCGGCTTGGCATTGCCCTCTCGCCCGCCTTCTCGATAGATTTGCGCGGCTATCATGCCAAGGGGCGCGCCGATATCGATAGCGCAGGATCGGTCCCAGACAGCCCCGAATATTCGCTGGTCGAAGAGTGGACCGGCTATGCCGGCCTCAATGCCGATCTGTTCAACGGCGCGCTGCACAACCGCCTGGGCTTTAGCCGTAGCGAAACGGTGCGCGACAATATCAATCCGTTGCGGATGGTGCGTCCGCAGAGTTTCGCCGCCAAGGGGCAGACCGATCGCTACGAATATCAGGGCACGCTTGGCCTCACACAGGGCTGGACCATCGTCTTTGGTGTGGAACGCGAAGAACAGACGATGCGCTCCGCCTCTCCCCCTAACAGCCTGGCCAGCTATGCCACCATCCGTTCGTCGGCCGATATCGACAGTCAATATGCGCAGGTCAGGATCGAACCGGTCGTCGGCCTCACGCTCAATGGGGGGCTTCGCCATGATCGTCATTCGGCCTTTGGCGGCAATATGGTATTTGGCGGCGGCGCGGTCTGGTCGCTGTTTAACAATCGCACGATCCTGCGCGCCAGCTATGGCGAGGGCTTCAAGGCCCCTACCCTCTACCAGTTGCACAGCGAATATGGGAACAGCGCGCTCGACCCGGAAAAGTCACGCGGTTGGGACGTGGGCGTCGAGCAGCATCTTTTCGACCATAAGCTGATCCTGTCGGCCACTTGGTTCGAACGGAACACGGACAATCTGATCACCTATAATGGCTGCGCGACGAGCAGCCGTCCGCCGCTTTGCTTTGCGCCAGGAACGACCACGCCGCGGGCGGGCTATTATGCCAATATCCAACGCAGCGAGGCCCACGGTCTGGAGATGGCAGGCCTTGCCCATATCGGCCGCCTGACCGTCGACGGCAATTATAGCTGGATCGTAGCGGAAGACCGGTCGCCGGGCCTCAATTTCGGCAACCAGCTTGCGCGCAGGCCGCGCCACGCCGCCAATGCGACAGCGAGCTATGCCTGGCCGTTCGGCCTCACCACCGCCGTTGCGGTACGATGTTCCGGCAAGACGATCGACACGGCGCGAACCAGCGCGACGGTGACGCCCTTCGTCAACAGCGCCTACACGCTCGTCGACTTGCGCGCGGAGATGCCGGTGACGCCGACCCTCATCCTGTTCGCACGAGCCGAAAATATGTTCGACGACTATTATGAAACCGCGCGTCGCTATGGCCAGCTTGGCCGCAGCATCTATGCCGGGTTCCGGGCGCGCCTGTGATGACCAGATTCTTGAAAACCAGAAGCTATCCCCATCCTCGTAAAGCCAAGGAGTGCTTGTCCATGCAGCCTATGTCCCCTGCCGCCGCCCGCAATCTGTGGATCGGATCGATGACCTTCGCGAGCGTAGCGACGACGCTGGTGCTGGCCTGCGCCACGCCCTTTCCCGCTCTGGCTGCGCTCGCGGCGCTCTATGTGCCGCGCAAGGCGGGGATCATCCTCATGCTGGCCGCCTGGGCGGCGTCGCAGGCCGTCGGCTATTGCCTGTTGGACTATTCCCTGACGACGCAGAATGCCGGATGGGCCGTCACCCTCGCGCTTGCCGCTGTCGCCGCTTTGCTGGTGGCTGATCGCACAGTCAGCGCCTTGCCGAACCAGTCATCCTTTGCGCAGCTCGTCACGACCTATATCGCTGCCTTTGTCGGGTTCAAGCTGGTCGTTCTGGTCGGTGCCGTGGCGATGAATGCAGGCTATGGGGCGTTCACGCCGGAAATCCTGCTGCGACAATTTGTCCGCTACGCCCTGATCCTTGGCGGGTTGCGCCTGTTCCAGCTTCTGCTGGAAAGTGGCGGCCTTCTGCGGCGCGA
>NZ_JAVDWV010000046.1:0-1960 GCF_031457465.1 Sphingobium xenophagum | reverse complement strand
GCTCATTCGGTATGGCAGGCTCTTTGCGTCGTGACATAGTGGGACTCCTTGTTACCCATTATGCCCGGCCACACACGGAAATCCTGACAGTCCCGCTTCACGACATCGTCGGGCTTTATGTTTCTCCGCCTGCCCATGCAATTGTGCTGTCCTTTGATGAGAAGTCGCAGATCCAGGCTCTTGACCGAACCCAACCCGGCCTGCCGATGAAGAAGGGCCGTGCCGGAACCATGACCCATGATTACAAGCGCCATGGCACGACGACGCTGTTTGCCGCACTCAATGTGCTCGATGGCACGGTCATCGCCCAGAACATGCAACGACACCGGCATCAGGAGTTCATCCGTTTCCTCAACTGCATCGAGCATGAAGTTCCAAAGGACAAGACCATCCACGTCATCCTCGACAACTACGCGGCGCACAAGAAGGACAAGGTCCAGGAATGGCTCGCGCGCCATCCGCGCTGGACATTCCACTTCACACCAACCTCGTGCTCATGGCTCAATGCCGTTAAGGGCTTCTTCGCAAAGCTGACGCGGCGGCGGCTTAAGAACGGCGTCTTTCACTCGCTTGTCGATCTTCAAGCCGCCATCAATCGCTTCATCCGAGAATACAATGCCAGCGATCCAAAGCCCTTCGTCTGGAAGGCCGATCCAGACGAAATCATCGCTGCCCGAAACCGGGGGTTCCAAACGTTGGAGTCAATCCACTAGCTCGTCAACCGGCTGTGGAAGATCGTGTCCATCGGTCTCCGAAACTGGGCACACGGGTTCTGATCAATGACCCTTGATATTAACCTTGATCGAAAAGACGGAATAGAAATATGCTTTTAAAATAAACCGTTAGCGACGTTAAAGGATGCCTCTGCCGTTGAACTGTAGCAATGCAATCTACCAGTTTCTTCATCGTGCTAGTAAGTCATGGAATGACAACCAACCTCATGGCAGGGCAGACCAACGTTGTCGCAATACCAGCACCATATTGTCCTATCGGCGGATGTTGAACGAATATGCCGTCTTTCATGCATTACGAAGGGAGAGCCAGATGACCAGCACTACCGAAACGGGGACAGACGTGCAACAAATGTTCGGTCTTGCGGGTCATCGCGCGGTGGTTACCGGAGCAGGATCGGGTCTGGCGGAGGTCATCGCCATGACTCTCGCGCGTGCAGGCGCCAATGTCGTCGTTGCACATGACAACCTGTCCCAGGCCGAACGTGTCGTCGGGGAGATCGAAGCCGCTGGGGGGGCTGCCAGCGCTGCCCTTTGTGACGTTACGAATGAGACGTCCATCGCCACTGTGTTTGCAGACAGGCCACCGCCCGATGCAGTGGTGCTGGGCGCCATGATGCAAGGGGGTGTGCCGGCCCTGGAAATGAGCGCGGATCAATGGGATGCCATGTTCTTGACCAATACGCGCGGCGCGTTCTTGTCCGCACGTGAGGCAATCAAGAGCATGGTCGCCGGCGGTAATGGCGGCGCGATAATCGCGCTTAGCACAATCGGCTCACAACGGCCGATGCTGCGCGGCAACGCAGCCTATGGCTCGTCCAAAGCGGCGGTCAATCAGCTATGCCGCAACCTCGCGTTCGAACATGCGGGCGACGGCATTCGCGTGAATGCGATTCTGCCCGGTGCATTCATGACCAATGCGCCGAAGATGCCCGGTTCCGGCACATTTGTGGCAAGTGGTCCGGGCATGACCATGTCGCGCCATTTGAGTGGCATTGGCGATCCCGCCGATCTGGGCTGGCTGGCTGTCTATCTTGCTAGTCCAGCCGCTCGCTACATCACTGGCCAGGCTTTCGTGATCGATGGCGGCTTCCAGGTCGGGTAATCAAGTGTCGGCCTGGCATCACGCGATAGGCGACAATACCTACGCCGACGCCATCCTGGATCGCCTCGTTCACAATGCCCATCGCATCGAGCTCGAAGGGGAGTCCATGCGGCGCGTCCAGCCA
>NZ_JAVDWV010000045.1:0-2067 GCF_031457465.1 Sphingobium xenophagum | reverse complement strand
TGAACCGTTTAAGCGCGAACAGAGCAATTAGGACTGGTTAGCTTCATGGATTACTCCACTTCCACATCCAGCCTATCAACGTCGTGGTCTACGACGGCTCGATGAAATCTTATCTCGAGGGAGGCTTCCCGCTTAGATGCTTTCAGCGGTTATCCCGTCCATACATAGCTACCCAGCTGCGCTCCTGGCGGAACGACTGGTACACCAGAGGTATGTTCAACCCGGTCCTCTCGTACTAGGGTCAACTCCTCTCAAATTTCGACGCCCACGGCAGATAGGGACCAAACTGTCTCGCGACGTTCTGAACCCAGCTCACGTACCACTTTAATTGGCGAACAGCCAAACCCTTGGGACCTGCTCCAGCCCCAGGATGTGATGAGCCGACATCGAGGTGCCAAACGATTCCGTCGATATGAGCTCTTGGGAATCATCAGCCTGTTATCCCCGGCGTACCTTTTATCCGTTGAGCGATGGCCCTTCCACGAGGGACCACCGGATCACTATGACCGACTTTCGTCTCTGCTCGACTTGTCAGTCTCGCAGTCAGGCGGGCTTATGCCATTGCACTCTAACAGACGGTTTCCAACCGTCCTGAGCCCACCATCGCGCGCCTCCGTTACTCTTTAGGAGGCGACCGCCCCAGTCAAACTACCCACCACAGAGGGTCCCTGCACCGGATAACGGTGCGAGGTTAGACATCAGAAAACAGCAGGGTGGTATTTCACCTATGGCTCCACATCAACTGGCGTCGATGCTTCAAAGCCTCCCACCTATGCTACACAGCTCTTTCCTAATGCCACTCTGAAGTTGCAGTAAAGGTGCACGGGGTCTTTCCGTCTAACCGCGGGTACTCCGCATCTTCACGGAGAATTCAATTTCGCTGAGCATATCCTGGAGACAGTGGGGAAGTCGTTACGCCATTCGTGCAGGTCGGAACTTACCCGACAAGGAATTTCGCTACCTTAGGACCGTTATAGTTACGGCCGCCGTTTACCTGGGCTTCAATTCAGTGCTTGCACACCTCCTCTTAACCTTCAGGCACCGGGCAGGCGTCAGGCCCTATACGTCGTCTTGAAGCCGACTTAGCAGAGCCCTGTGTTTTTGCTAAACAGTCGCTACCCCCTGGCCTGTGCCCCCCACAAGAGCTTGCGCTTATGTGGGGCCTCCTTCTTCCGAAGGTACGGAGGCAATTTGCCGAGTTCCTTCAGGATACTTCTCTCAAACGCCTTGGTATACTCTACCATTCCACCTGTGTCGGTTTAGGGTACGGTCTATACGGAGGGGCTATTTCCTGGGACGATTTCCCAGCCTGGAGCAATCCAATAAGCCCAGACCAGTTACACCATCCGTCACACACCTCCAGGCCCACGAATATTAACGTGGTTCCCATCGACTACCCCCTTCGGGCTCGTCTTAGGGGCCGGCTTACCCTGCTCAGATTAGCTTTAAGCAGGAACCCTTGGAATTTCGGCGACAGTGCATCTCACACTGTTAATCGCTACTCATGTCTGCATTCGCACTTCCGATACCTCCACGACCCATTACCAGATCGCTTCAACGGCCTACGGAACGCTCCGCTACCGCGTGATCGTAAACGATCACACCCTAAGCTTCGGTGCATCACTTTAGCCCCGTTACATCTTCGCCGCAGGATCTCTTATTTAGACCAGTGAGCTGTTACGCTTTCTTTAAAGGATGGCTGCTTCTAAGCCAACCTCCTGGTTGTTTTGGAAATCCCACATGCTTTCCCACTTAGTGATGACTTGGGGACCTTAGCTGTAGGTTAGGGCTGTTTCCCTTTTGACGACGGACCTTAGCACCCGCCGTCTGTCTGCCGGACTAGACTCGTTGGTATTCGGAGTTTGGTTAGTGTTGGTAGATCTCGCGACCCCCGCAACCATCCAGTGCTCTACCCCCAACGGCAATCATCCGACGCTCTACCTCAATAGATTTCGCGGAGAACCAGCTATTTCCCGGCTTGATTGGCCTTTCACCCCTAAGCACAACTCATCCGACAATTTTTCAACATTGAACGGTTCGGTCCTCCAGTGCGTGTTACCGCACCTT
>NZ_JAVDWV010000044.1:0-2298 GCF_031457465.1 Sphingobium xenophagum | reverse complement strand
CCCCTTGGCATGATAGCCGCGCAAATCTATCGAGAAGGCGGGCGAGAGGGCAATGCCAAGCCGCCCGTTGAGCGTGCTGTTGGTATATCCGTCCAACTCCTTGCCGCCAAAGCGCGGGCTGATCGCGGAGATGCCGTCGGTGGTGAACCGGCCACCCGCCACTCTCCAATGCACCGCACCGCTTTTGCCGCCCACCGCGGCCCGCGCGTTGACGGTTTCGCGCGAGCCGGCCTCAATATCGGCGGACGCCTCCAGGGGGCGATCGGGCTGCGCCGTCACGATGCTGACGACGCCACCAATGGCCTGGCTGCCCCACAGGATCGACTGCGGTCCGCGTAATATTTCGATCTGGTCGATGTCGCCGGTCATCAGTGTCGCGAAATTATAACCGCCTCCGGTCGAGGATGGGTCTGCCAGCTTCACCCCGTCGATGACCAGCACGGTCTGGTCGCCTTCGGCGCCGCGGATACGGATGGATGTCGCTGTGCCATAGCCGCCATTGCGCGTGAAGCTGATGCCCGGCGTGCGGACCAGCAGGTCCGACACGACAGGAGCTTGCGATGCGTCGATCGCCCTCTTGTCGAGAACGGTGAGGCTGGAGGCGACGGTATCGACAGGCGTTGGCGTGCGCAGCGCCGACACTATGATGACGCTGCTCGCATCGATCGCCTCCATAGGCTCGGCCAGGGCGGCGATTGGAAGGCAGGCCGTTGCGGCCAGACTGGTTTGCAAGATGATGCGCATTACTATTCCCCCGTCTTTGACAAGACCGGGCGCGCACGACGCGGAGCGGGGACGAGCGCAGAACGCACGACACCACGCCGCGCGAACACGCACGGTCGAACTGTCGTTGCGCGAGGATATCCTCGTTCGACCGGCACACCCTGTCCGGACGAAGAACGACTGCGACAGGCAGGTCTCCTGGCTTGCGGGTCAACGCCGGTTCGGCCGCCTTCTCAGAACCTTGAAGGTTCCAATGGCATCTGGCCGATGGCTCACCGCTCACAGTTGCAGGGGCAGCCGAGGTCTTGAACCTCGTTCCCTTTAGATCCCCTTGCGGGGAACCTGTCGCAATATCGATGCCGTAGGCGGGAAGTGTCAGGCAATCAAGTGGAAGAAACCTCCAGTTACTTCGCCGTTGCGATGACCGGCTGGTGGCAACACCTGCCCTTGGGCATCGGCCATGTCGGCAAGGGGCATGCCGTTGCTTGCCACGATCGTCGCATAGTGGAACTCGTGGCCGAGCAGCAACTGTCCCGCCGACGCGAAGCGGGTGTCTTCACGCAAGGTCGCCTTGCGGTAGCCCAGCGTCATGCGCCGCCGGGCAAAGCTCGTTTCCACCGGCAGCAATCCGGCCATGGCATGGACCACGCCGTCTGCATCCTCCAGCGATCGGCCAAGCACCATATAGCCGCCACACTCTCCATGGACCGGGTGATCGGCAGCAAAGGCGCGCAGCCCGGCGAGGAAGCGGGTATTGGTCGCGATCCGCCCGGCATGAAGTTCGGGATAGCCGCCCGGCAACCAGCAGACGTCGCAGTCGGCAGGGGGCGCTTCATCGGCAAGCGGTGAGAAGAAGCAGAGTTCAGCGCCTGCAGCGCGCTACCATTGCGCCAGATGCGGGTAGAAAAAGCTGAAGGCGTCGTCCTGCGCCACCGCAATACGCTGGCCCGGTGGGCGGACGGTGGCGGCCCGGCGCGGCGCGTTACTGGTTGCACCGGCCGCTGCGACGATGGCGTCCAGATCACATTGGCTGCCCACATGCTCGGCGATGTGGGCGATGCGGCTGTCCAGTTCGCCCGTCTCTATGGCCTGCACCAATCCCAGATGGCGGGAAGGCATGTCCATGGCGTTATCGGCCCGGACCATGCCAAGCAGCGGCAGACCGATCCGCGCAAAGCCCTCTTCGACCATGGCGGCGTGGCGCGCGCTCGCCACGCGATTGACGATGACCCCGGCGATCGGCGGCGCACCCGGAAAGGTCGCGCAGCCATGCGCCACGGCAGCGACCGACTGCGCCGCCGCGCGGGCATCGACGACCAGGAGCACGGGCCATCCCAGCAATCGTGCGACATCTGCCGAGGCACCGAAGCGCTCGTCTGCCCGCGTTCCGTCGAACAGGCCCATGGCACCTTCCGCGATGACGAGATCACTCTCACTTGCGGCCTGCGCCGCCAGTCCCCGCAGCAGCGATCCGTCCATTGCAAAGCCATCCAGATTGATGGACGGCCGCCCCGTCGCCGCCTCATGGAAGGCGGGATCGATATAATCGGGCCCGCATTTTGCGCCGTGGACGCA
>NZ_JAVDWV010000043.1:0-2504 GCF_031457465.1 Sphingobium xenophagum | reverse complement strand
GGTAAGCGAGGTCTGACGGCCGCCTTGCGCGGCGCCCATTCGGGGGGATGATTGCCGCTCTTTGAGCGGGGTGGCCGATGTCGGACGAGATTGAGGATTCAGGGAGTGGTGCAGCGACTACTCATACGAGCGGTCGTATGAGTAGTCGGATAGAGATCGTTAGCCGTGTGTCAGGTCGGCGGCGGTGGACGGTAGAGCAGAAGCTGGCCGTGCTGCGGGATGCATTTGGCCCGGAGGGCTGCGTGCGGACGGCCTGTGAACGCCATGATGTCGGCAGCGGCTCGATCTACACTTGGCGGCGCCAGGCGATGTCCGGTGAGCTTGCCGGGGTTCGCAAGTTGGCCGAGCCGGCATTTGCGGAGGTGCAGATCAGCGAGCAGCCAGCCTTGCCTGCCCCGACGGTTGCAGCGAGCAGCGGCGGCGTGATTGGCATCGAGCTGCCGTCGGGTATCAGGGTAAGCGTGGATGCCACGGTCGATGCCGATGCCCTGTCACGGGTGATCGGTATCTTAACGCGATGATCCCGCTGCCGCCATCGACGCGGATATTCCTGGCTTGCGGCGCGACGGACATGCGTAAGGGTTTCGACGGCCTGGCGGTGATGACGCAGCAGGTTCTGGAGCAGAGCCCCCATTCCGGTGCGCTGTTCGCTTTCCGGGGCAAGCGCGGCGATCTGGTGAAGCTGCTTTGGTACGACGGCCAGGGCATGTGCCTGTTTTCCAAGCGGATGGACCGGGGGCGCTTCGTGTGGCCGTCGACCAAGACGGGGTCGGTGGTGATGACCGCAGCCCAGCTTTCGATGCTCTTGGAAGGCATCGACTGGCGGCGACCTGAACGCACTTTCACCCCTTCATTGGCGGGGTAAAACGCCCATTTTCTGGTGCTTTTATTAGCGTTTCGACGATCGATCTGCTATATGATTGCGGTGTCGGACGCAGGCCTTTCCACCCCTGATAAAGACGCTCGGATCGCCGAGCTTGAAGCTGCATTGGCGGCTGCCCACGCCGATATTTCCGCCCGCGACATCCTGATCGATACGCTGCGCGTGCAGATTGCGCGCCTCAAGCGGATGCAGTTCGGCAAGTCGTCCGAGAAGCTCGATACCCAGATCGCTCAGCTTGAGCTGGCGCTCGAAGAACTTGAAGGCGAGGCCATCGTCGCCGCCGCGCGTAGAGGCGATCCGGTAGCCGTCGATCGGCCATCACCGGTTCGGACGCTGCCAGCTCATCTACCGCGCGAGGAGCAGCGGATCGAGCCCGATCAGGGTAACTGCACCTGTCCCGACTGCGGCGGCGCGCTGCGGCCGCTGGGGCAGGATAGCGACGAGATGCTCGATGCCGTGCCGGTGCAGTGGCGCGTCATTCGAACCATCCGCCCCAAGTATAGCTGCCGGTCCTGCGAGAAGATCGTGCAGGCGCCCGCGCCGGTGAAGGCGATAGCGCGGGGCAAGGCGACCTTCAGCACCCTGGCCCATGTCGTCGTCTCTAAGTTCGACCATCACCTTCCGTTATACCGCCAGGCCGAGATCATGGCCGCGCAGGGCATCGAGATCGACCGCTCGACGCTGGCAGGCTGGGTCGGCCAGGCATCCGTGCTGCTCGATCCGATCATCAGCCGTATCCGTGAGGTCGGACTGACCGCTTCAAAGATCCACACCGACGATACGCCGGTCCCCATGCTCGATCCGGGACGTGGCAAGACGGCAACCGGCAGGCTCTGGGCCTACGCCGTCGATGATCGCGGCTCTGGTGCGACTTCGCCGCCACTGGTCTGGTATGAGTTCACCACCGACCGCACCGGCGCGCATCCCCAACGGCAGCTGGCCAGTTTCACCGGCTATCTTCAGGCGGACGGCTATGCCGGATACGACAAGCTCTACGACACCAACCGCGTCACCGAGGTCGCCTGCTGGGCGCATTTCCGGCGCAAGATATTCGACATCCACGCGACCAAGCCGACACCGCTCACCACTGATCTGCTGGAACGCATCGGCCAACTCTATGAGATCGAAGCAGAGGTTCGCGGCCATCAGCCTGATATCCGACGACGACGCCGACAGGACCGCACCAAGCCATTGATCGACGAACTGCACGAGGCGCTCGACGATGCGCTGCGCCGTCTTTCGCCCAAGTCGGAGATGGCCAAGGCCATCGCCTATGGCCGCAAGCGCTGGGTCGCGCTGACGCGCTTCCTCGACGACGGCCGACTGGAGATTGATAACAACATTGCGGAGCGCGCCATGCGCTGCGTGGCCCTGGGCCGCAAAAACTGGCTGTTTGCAGGATCAAAGGCGGGCGGTGATCGGGCCGCTGCCATCTACTCCATCATCGAGAGCGCCAAACTCAATGGCCTCGAACCACAGGCCTATATCGCCGACGTCATCGCCAGGATCGCTGGCAACTGGCCTGCTGCCCGCTGGGATGAACTCATGCCGTGGAACTGGCGGCCCGATCAGCAACCGATCGCCGCAGCCGCCTGATCTGCGGTCTCCAGCCCACGCTTAC
>NZ_JAVDWV010000042.1:0-2673 GCF_031457465.1 Sphingobium xenophagum | reverse complement strand
GACCGCGACATTCCCAAAAGCCTCCTCTCTCAGCGGAGACTCCCTGGATCAATGTGTGGGCGAAATTTCAAGAGGGTGATTGGGTTTGGACCCTAAACTGCGACTGGAACAGTAAATGGATGAACAGTGGTCTGTTCTCGCGCGTCTTCGTTCCTCCTGTGGCTAACGATAGTGGATCGGCGATTGGAACCGCGATCGACGCTCAGTTCCGTTTGACTGGCAACCCCAAAATCGAATGGAACGTCTATGCCGGCCTACCATTTCGCGACGACGTTCCGTTTGAGCACGATGCATATGATGTGCTGGAACGGGACGACGCTTTCGTCGCGGACCTTCTGGCAAACGATTTCATTCTCGGATGGGCGCACGGTCGCTACGAAATAGGACCGCGTGCCCTTGGTAACCGCTCGATTTTGGCTGCTCCGTTTAGCGACGAGACGCGAATACGCTTGAACGTCATCAAGCAACGTGAACAGTTTCGGCCGATTGCGCCAGTATGCCTGCGAGAGGAGGCGGCCAGATGGTTCGGGTGTCATGTCGATAGCCCACACATGCTTTTTACCTTCAGGGCGACTACCGATCAGCTGCGTGCGGTGACGCACGTCAATGGGACTGCACGCCTGCAGACCGTAACAGAGCATTCCAATCTAGAATTGCACGCTGTGCTGTCTGCCTTTCGAACGATGACCGGCTACGGCGTCCTCTGCAACACGTCGCTCAACTTCAAGGGCAAGGGGTTTATCAACGATATCGGTGACCTCGATGTCTACACTAGGGAGCACGGTCTCGATGGCTTCGTGGTCAATGGCCGGATTCATCTCCTGCGAAGCTCTCCTGCTTATGCTGCTTACCGGCAACGGAGAACTGCTCAATCTGATTCCAGCCCACAAGAGGCCACAGCTTGAGCGCCGTGCAAAATTATTCGGACTACGCACGGCAACGAATCGTGGCTCTGCAACCCGGCTTTGAGAAGAGCGAGGCGTCTCGATCAACACTGATCCGGGATATTGTCCTCATGCAGATCGGCATAGATCCCGCATGCCGGTCGCGGAACATACCCGCGGTGATACCGCGTAATCTGATCAGATTCTGGCACGATCATTCTGCACTGCCGGACGACGTCGCGGCTTGCATGTCGACCTGGGAGCGACTGGGAGAACAAGGCTTCGGTGTCCGGACCTATGATGACGACTCAGCCGACCGCTACATTCGCGATCGACAGGGGGAACGCGAGGTCACCGCCTTCAGTCGATGTGCGCATCCGGCGATGAGGTCCGACTATTTTCGTCTCTGCGCGCTCGTTACAGAAGGAGGGCTGTATGTCGACTGCGACGACGTGCTGCTCAACGATGGCTGGACGCGCCTGTTTGAAGACGATCGACTGAAGCTTCAGCCTCTCTGCTACGACATCCCGGCGGGCGGGATGATGCAGAACTCCGATATCTGGCAGACGGATTTACCTTCAGGAGAGCGCAACTTTTACGTCAACAACGATCCAATCGCCGCGCCACCCGGACATCCAGTCCTGCAACATGCCCTGTGCCGGGCGACTGAGCTGCTACTCGAGGGCAACGGTCGACCGGAGATCCAAGCAACCACTGGACCGGGAAATCTCACGACGGTCCTTGCCGCACACGCGCATGCTCTCCTGCTCCGAGGAGACCCACTCGACTTTAGCCTGATACGCGACTGGGATGCTATCGCGGAAATGCGGTGGGACCTTTCTTATCGCCAAGACGAGCGCAACTGGCGCAACGTATACGGATGCTGATCGCGCTCGTGGAGAATATGAGCGCATGAGGCTCGAACGCCCCGCCAGAGCCTTGCAAGCCGTGGCATTCCGCCTGGTTCGCCGGATCGCGGCTGCTTTGCCGGGAGGGCGAATCGACGCGTTTGGAACGGACGTGAGCCGGATTGGGGCGATCCTCATAATAAACTTGGATCGACAACCTCACCGCATGACGAGGACTTTGCGGGAGCTCGCTCGCTTCAGGGATTACAGGGGCCGGCGGTTGACCGCCCTCGTAAAGCGTCTTCCCGCGGTCGACGCACGCGACGGCAGAGCGGTCGCAGCGACTGCAGACGTAGACCCGTTATACGTCCTCGACGATCAGCTTTACGTCCAGCCGGACGCTAGGTTAGAGGCTTGTTTCGAACGAAACGAGGCCGTGACGATGACGCGCCAAGAGATAGCTGTCGCGCGATCGCACATCGAAGCGTGGAAAGTTGTCGCAACGGGATCCGAGGAGCACGTCCTAATTCTCGAGGACGACGTGTGGTTCCGCCGCGGTGCAGCTGCATCGATCGAAAGTGCGTGGTGTGAGGCCTCGACCAGAGGAAATGGCGAAGGACTGACCATGGTCTATCTTTCCTACGAGGACGCTGGCGGAACCTGTGAGCGGGCAGACGTGGGCGAAACTTTGTTTCGCCCGGTACGCGGGCTCTGGTTCCTCTGCGGCTATGTGCTCTCGCGAAGCGGAGCGGAATCGTTGCTGCGCGCGATGCCGGTTGTCGGGCCGGTCGACATGTGGATCAACAGGCAGTTTTATTGGTTGAGGCCGCTCGCGATCATGACACCGGGGACTGTCAGGATTTCCGTGTGCGGCCGGGCGGTTGATCATCAGGCCGCCATGGCTCTGATGAAACGTTCGCCGAAGATCACGGCAAATTGCG
>NZ_JAVDWV010000041.1:0-4294 GCF_031457465.1 Sphingobium xenophagum | reverse complement strand
AACTCGCCTCTAAGGGGGGCAGATGAGTCGGTCAACAGAAAAAATCCAACGCTTCGGCAATTTTTCGCAAAAGCGGTCATCGGCATGTCGCAAAACCCCGATAACAGCTGAGGGTTCCGGGGCTCGACCACCCAATCGCGTCAGCACCCACTCTCCTCTCTTACGCGGGCCCTAACAGGCTTTCATGCTGCACACCGTTGCGAATCGCCGCTACAGCGGCAAGCCGACATAATTTTCTGCGATCGTCGTCTGCGCCGCAAGGGATGAGGCAATATAGTCGAGTTCAGCCACCTGCATCCGCCGGTCGAACGCATCGCCATCCGGGAAGCGATGCATCAGCTTGGTGAGTTGCCAGGAAAAGCGTTCCGACTTCCACACCCGCGCCAGCGCCTTGTCCGAATAGCCTGCCACCGCATCGGCATCGCCCCGCTTGAAATAGCCGATCAGCGCTTCCGACAGATAATGGACGTCGGACGCCGCCAGGTTCAGCCCCTTGGCACCGGTTGGCGGCACAATATGCGCGCTGTCCCCTGCCAGCATCAATCGCCCATGGCGCATCGGTTCGAACACGAAAGAGCGCAGCGGTGCGATGGACTTTTCGAGCGCGGGGCCGCGGGTCATGTTCGCGGCCGCCTCCGGGCCGAGCCGGGTCGCCAACTCGTCCCACAGCCGATCGTCGGGCCATTCTTCGATCTTCTCGTCGAGCGGCACCTGGACATAATAGCGGCTGCGGCTTTCCGACCGCATAGAGGCCAGGGCAAAGCCACGGTCATGGTTGGCGTAGATCAGCTCATGATGACATGGTGGCACGTCCGCCAATATGCCGAGCCAGCCAAAGGGGTAGACCTTTTCATAGGCCTTAGCCACTGAGGCGGGTACCGCCTTGCGCGACGGCCCGTGAAATCCATCGCAGCCACAGGCGAATTGCGCGTCGATCCGGTACGTCACGCCATCCTTGCTATAGGTGACATAGGGCGCATCGCTGTCGACAGCGTGCAGCGCGACGTCGCCTGCCTCATAGATGATCTCCAGCCCGCGCTCGGGCGCGGCCTCCATCAGGTCGCGGGTGACTTCGGTCTGGCCATAGACCATCACCTTCTTGCCGGTCAGCGCCTCGATATCGATACGGATCAGCCGTTCGCCGTCGGCAAGGTGGAAGCCGTCATGCGGCAACCCTTCGGCATGCATCCGCGCGCCCAGCCCCAGTCGATCCATCAGGTCGGTGGTCGTCCGTTCCAGCACCCCTGCCCGGATCCGGCCCAGCACATAATCGGGGGCTGCGCGCTCGATGACGACGACCTCTATGCCCTCGGCCCGCAGCAAATGGCCCAACAGAAGGCCCGCAGGCCCGGCTCCGATAATGGCGACCTGTGTCTTCATCTCATCTCTCCCATAAGGCGGCTTTGGTCCAGACATGCGGCCTCAGCCGATTGGGCGACAGAGGAAGATCAACCGATTATTTGGATGATCCGCCGGAAATGGGCTCTCAGCCAATGCCATGCTTGACCGGTCAAACCTAATGCCGCATGCCCTATCGACGCAAAAGAAGATGGACGATCCGGCCGATAGGTGCCTGTCGCGTACCGGTTCGAACCGTCAGGAGCAGGAGCATCCCATGCCCGACCTCAGACGCCAGTTGGACGAAGCGCCGATGGGCCGGTTGCAGATCACCGCCATAGCGCTCTGCGTGCTGCTCAATGCGCTCGACGGGTTCGATGTTCTGGCGATCAGTTTCGCGTCTCCCGGCATCGCCAAGCAATGGGGCGTCGATCGCGCCGCGCTGGGGTTTGTGCTGTCGATGGAATTGATCGGCATGGCCGTGGGGTCGGTATTGCTCGGCAATGTCGCCGATCGCATCGGCCGCCGACCCACGATCCTCGGATGCCTGGTCGTCATGGCGGGGGGGATGGGCGCAGCCACGATCGCCTGGGACGTGACCTCCCTTTCCCTTATCCGCCTTATCACTGGCCTCGGCATCGGCGGGATGCTCGCCTGCACCAACGCAATGGTCGCCGAACTCGCCAATGCGCGCGCCCGCAGCCTGGCGGTTGCGATCATGGCAGCGGGCTATCCGGTCGGGGCGATCCTGGGCGGGTCGGTTGCCTCTTATCTACTGATCGCTGGCAATTGGCGCGATATTTTCCTGTTCGGCGGAATCGTCACCGCCCTGTTCCTGCCCTTATCGCTGTGGCTGTTGCCAGAATCGATCGGTTTTCTGGTTCAGAAGCGGCGGCCGGGCGCGCTATCGCGGATCAATCACCTGCTTGCTCGCATGGGCCATACCCCTGCCACAGCGCTGCCGCCGCTGGACGCGACCGCGCCCAAACCCTCCTTTGCCGCGCTGTTCGCCCCCGGCCTGGCCCGCACCACCATCCTGCTGACGCTCGCCTATTTCTGCCACATCATGACCTTCTACTTCATCTTGAAATGGGTGCCCAAGATCGTCGTCGATATGGGCTATCTTCCGTCCAGCGCCGGTAGCGTGCTGGTCTGGGCCAATGTCGGCGGGCTCATAGGGGCATTACTGCTCAGCGTGCTAAGCTGGCGCATCGCTGTCCGCCCTCTGGTCATCATTACCATGGTTGCATCGACCATCATGGTCACGTTGTTCGGCCAGGAACAGACGACACTGGCTGGCCTCAGCTTGATCGCGGCATCGGCCGGCTTCTTCACGAACGCTGCGGTCGTGGGTCTCTATGCGCTGATCGCCCAGTCCTTTCCTACGGCCGTGCGCGCCGGGGGGACCGGCATCGTCATCGGCGTCGGTCGGGGCGGCGCAGCGTTGGGGCCGATATTGGCCGGCTTTCTGTTCAGCCTCGACTTCACCCTGCCACTCGTCGCCATCGTCATGGCGTCGGGATCGTTGCTGGGCGCGGGGCTGCTGCTGGCGCTACGCCAACGCCGATAGGCCATGACCGCTTCGCCCGTCCCCAGCTTCTATCTTTATGGCGAGCCGCAGCGCAGCGTTGCGGAGGGGTTCGTGCATGTCGAAAGCCTGGACGACCGCTCGCGACCCAGCGAATGGACGATCCGCCCCCATGTCCATCGCGACCTCAATCATATCATCCTGATCGCCGAAGGCGGCGGCGCGATGCAGGCGGAGGAGGCTGCGGTCCGCTTCGACGCCCCCTGCCTTTTGCTGATCCCGGCGGGCATCGTCCATGGTTTCACCTGGGCCAGTGAATCGCGCGGGGCGGTAGTCACCATCGCCGACAGCTATCTGCGCCACCTCGTCCTACGCGATGCGGACCTCGTTCCTCTCTTCGCCCACCCCCAAGCCGTCGCGCTTCCTCGATCGGACCGCACCGCAGCCGAAGACGCCATCGCCCGTATGGACCAGGAGTTAAGCTGGGCCGGGCCAGGCCAGCGCGCTGCAGTCGAATCCGCCTTGCTGCATCTGATGGTGCTGGCGTTGCGTCACGCCGCCTTGGGTCGGCAGGTTCACCCCGGCACCCCGCGCCAGGCCGCATTGGTTGCGCGCCTGCGGGAACGGATCGACCAGCGTTTCCGCCTGCGCGAGCCGGTATCCGCCCATGCCCGCGCGCTCGGCGTCAGCCTCACGGCCCTGCGCCAAGCCTGCGCCCGCGTCGCGAACAATTCGCCCGCGCAGATGCTCGACGACCGCGCGTTATTGGAGGCGCGCCGGATGCTGCTCTATTCCCAGCTGTCGGTCACGGACATCGCCTATGCCGTCGGCTTCGAAGATCCCGCCTATTTTTCGCGCTTCTTTACCCGTCATGTCGGCCAGCCGCCGCGCAGCTGGCGCGCCGCGCGCGAGAGTTGACGCACCCGCCCGCACCTTTATGGGTTGGCACATGACGGCCGACAAGCTCATCGACCTGCTGGTTGCCCGACTGGTGCGCGACCATGGCAGCAGCAAGCATCACTGGCGCCGGGTGATCGGCCCGCTGCGCGTGTATAGCCGCGCCACCCATCCCCATTGCAACTGGAACGCGACGCCGACCGGTACGATCGCGGATGTCGCCCTGATCGAAAATTTGCTCGACGATCTGCGCATGGCGCATCCGCTGCTGACGGCCTGACGCAAAAGAGCGCAGCCGGTTGCCCCGACTGCGCCCTTTCGTGCGACCCCGAAGGGATTTCGATCAGACGAGCTGCTGTTCCAGTTCGCCTAGCGCGCGATATAGGTGCCGGTATCACCGATATAGCGGAAGAAGGTGCCGAGCGGCCCATCATTATTGAACGACAGCGACAGGGTGCAGATCGCCCCGCTTTCGCTCTTCAACTGGATCGACATGTCCATGGCGATCCCCAGTTCGGGATGGATCGGTCC
>NZ_JAVDWV010000040.1:0-4894 GCF_031457465.1 Sphingobium xenophagum | reverse complement strand
TTCGGCAAGTTGAAGCAACAACGCCGCATCGCCACCCGCTATGACAAAACCGTCCTGTCGTTCGAAAGCTTCCTCAACCTCGCCGCTACACGGCTATGGCTGAAGTCTTTTGTCAACGCGGCCTAGTATCCGAGCTATATGGCGTTAATAATCTAAGGCTTATATTTAAGGTTAATGAGGGCAGCGATGTCGTAGGTTCTTATCAGACGGGCATTATATAGTCTGACATAGATGTATGCTGAACACCTGATGACAAGTTGGCGAGTAGAAGCTCATCCATAGCGCCGACAGAGCGCCTCGGTGAGACGAGCGCAACAAGCAGACGACAAAAAGCCGCGCGAACCAACGTAAGTCGTCTTCACAGAGTCATCGATGCCAAGATTGACATCAAAATCGGATGGGGCGTGCCCAAAGAGGTGGATTCATCGGCCTGATCTCCATCGGTTGTCATTCCAGCCTATTGAACGCCATCACGTCCGCCTGGACAGCGCGGGTGAGCGTAAGCAATTCTGCTGGAAAGAGCGACAGGTCATGATCGCGGCTGCGACCGATCGTGGTTGGACGCAGTAAATCTTGCGGAAAGGAGATGGTCGGTTCGAGCCCCAGAAAGCGCCTCAATCGAGGCCAATACCACTCGGGCTGCCTGCAATAATCTTCATAGGAAATGGCGATAAAGCGATCACCCATATGCGCCGAGCCATAGTCAAGCGCGGCGCGGTTCGCTGCTATCCAATAGTGTAATTGGTGCAGCCGCAACGGGGTGTCGGACTCTATGGTGAGTCCGTAAATATGGCTCCAATGCCTGGCCTGCCAGGTGTTGGCGCTGAACGCCATGTCGAGCCCGTCGCGGACAACATGAATGTAGCGCATGTGCGGAAACCGCGTGGCCAGTTGCGGCAGGAAGATATGCGTGTTCGGTTCCTTCCAACCCCAGAATTGGGCTGCCGTCAGGTTTGCCGGCCCGCTATCGATCAGACTGTTTGCATCTTCAACGGTTGCCCCACATTGCCACGCTCCAAGTGGCGGCAGATCGGCGCGCAGTTGCTGCAGAAGCGTGCGTTCCTCGGGTGTCAGGGAGTCACGCAAGCCGATGGTCATGGCGCGCACGAACAGATCAGCCGCCGCGACCACCTCACTGGGGTTCGGTGCAGTCCGGCTCCATGCGGCGCGTTTGAACAGGACAGTGAACCAAAGATTGTCGAGCGGCGTGTTGAGCCGTCGACCAAGGGCGATCCCGGCGGCTTGCAAGGTCGCGGCAAAAACCCGCGTGCCGGACCCTCCCAACCCGCCGATGGCCACCAGAGGCTCTGTGAATATCTGCACTGTCATGGACTCCCTGAAATTGACGGCGAGGTGGTTGAGCTTCCCTACGGACCTTTCGGGTGTCAAGCGAACCCCTGCCGGTCCCGAAATCGGGATTTATGCGACTGTGTGCGATATCAAGGCTTTTCATCTTCTGACTGTCGGGTCTAGATGAGATCAGAATTGGCTCTTGCTTATGCTCCAGATGCAAAAGGTAGAATGCAATGGCCCTCACCAGTCAGACGCCACAGAAAATCGTCAACAAACCGCGCCTGCTGTTTCGGCCCGATGCTGTGCTGGGCTGGCGCCTGACGCCCGACCATGCGGTGCGCATTGGTTTTCGTGACGGGATATTGCAGACGATCAATCCCCAAGGTTGGCGGCATGTGCCGAGCCAGGATAGGTTCATGCGCCCTCGCGTGGCATTTTACGGCTGTTCATTTACCTATGGAACCGGCCTTGCAGACGACGAAACCTATACAGCGTTGCTGCAACGTGATCTGCCCGATCTATGTATTTTGAACCGTGGTATCGGGGGGCACGGTACCGTGCAAAACCTGCTACAGATGCGCCGCGATATTGCAGCGGGCGACATCGATGCGGCGGTCTTTGCCATCATCAGCGACCACCGATTTCGCAACATCGCCCATCCGCAGCGGATGCGGCAATATCTCAACCGCGAATGGTATAAGTTAGGGGTGGAACATGTGCCGGTTGCGCGGCTGGATGCAGCAGGGCAGGTTCAGATCACCTATCCGCAGATTTGGCAGCCCGCCCTTCGGGATGTCAATTTCAGCGCGTTCCTGCCCGATGATTATATGATCAACCAGGCTAGTCTTGCTGTACTGGAGCTTGTGCAGAACACAGCCCAAGCTGTTGGATTGCCTCTGGCCTTTGTGCTGCTGGACTCTCTTGATGCGGTATTCAACGCGGCTGTCTGCGACAGGCTTCCGCAGACGCGCGACATTTCAACACCGCATGATCATGCGCATCGATTTCTGCCGCACGACATCCACCCCAATATGCTGGCGAACAAACTATATGCCGAGCGGCTCGCACCACTCGTGACGGAGCTTTGCAGCGCAGTTCGAACCGGGCAAACCATATGAGCCAGACAGACTATATCCTGGGGATTTCTGCCCATTTTCATGACTCGGCGGCAGCATTGGTGCAAGGCGACCGCATCATTGCCGCAGCGCAGGAAGAACGCTTTTCCCGCAAAAAAGCCGACTGGCGTTTTCCTGATCAGGCGATCCAATATTGTCTGTCACAATTGCCGGAAGGGGCCAGCCTGGACAAGGTGGCCTATTATGAAAATCCAGCGCTCAAGGTGCAGCGCATTCTTGAAACGGCGCGGGAAAAGCTGCCGTCGGGCGCGCGGCTCTGGCCGCAGATGGTGGAAACGTTCAGAAATCTGTCACAGCTATTGCCGCGTCAGTTGGAAAAGGTGGCGGGCGATACCGACCGCGTCATATTCGTGCCGCATCACCGGTCCCATGCAGCGTCGGCTTTCTATCCCTCGCCGTTTGAAAATGCGGCCGTTCTGGTGCTGGATGGTGTCGGCGAATATTCCACAACGACGCTTTGGTCAGGAGGCCCAACCGGTCTTCACGCCACAGGCGAAATTCAATTCCCCCACTCTCTGGGGCTATTTTACAGTGCTTTCACGCAGTATTGCGGGTTCAAGGTGAACTCGGGCGAATATAAGCTCATGGGCCTGGCACCGTTTGGCACGCCGGAGTTTCGCGGGAAGATCAGGGACGAACTGATCGACATCGGTGAAGACGGGTCTTTCACGCTCAACATGGATTATTTCAATTTCGATCGGGATCTTAGCACCATCTCACCCTTGTTCGAGATGCTGTTCAAGCAGCCACATCGTCATGAGACGGCCGCGATCACCCCCCTTTACATGAATATGGCCGCATCGGCGCAGGCGGTGCTGGAGGAGGTTGTGCTCGCATTAGCCAAGACCGCTCTGGACCGCAGCGACAGCCGAAATCTCTGTCTGGCAGGAGGAGTGGCTCTCAACTGTGTGGCTAACAGCCGCCTACGGCGCGACCTTGATGGGCTTGAGGGGCTTTGGATTCAGCCTGCCGCGAACGACGCGGGCGGGGCGCTGGGTGCTGCGCTTGAGGTAGCACGAACACAGGGCGGCCCAAGACAGAAGCCCGCAGGCGACGGCATGGCCGGGGGGTTTCTGGGCCCCGAATATTGCGACGCCGAGATTCAGGGCGCGCTGGACAGCACAGGGCTGATCTATGAAAGCGTACCCGATCCCGCCGACTATGCCGCTCTTGTGGCAGCAGGGTTGGCCGCAGGCGAGATCGTGGGTCATTTTCATGGGCGGATGGAATTTGGGCCGCGCGCCTTGGGCAATCGCTCGATCTTAGCTGATCCGCGCGGCAAGGACACGCTGAGCCGGGTCAATCGTTCGATCAAGTTCCGCGAAGACTGGCGTCCTTTTGCGCCCATCATTCTGGCCGATGAAGCCGCGACCTATTTCGAAGAGCCGACAGACAGCCCGTACATGCTGCTTGTCGCGGATTTGAAAGCTGCGTTTCGCGGGCCAGACGGCGTGGGCGACGCGCGCGCTCAGGGACATCACACGCCGATGCAGTTGCAAAATGCCGTCACCAGCCAGTTTGCGGCGGTGACCCATGTGGATTTCAGCGCGCGGCTACAGACGATCGATCCTGCCGCAGGGGCGCGGGCGGGTTTGATCCTGAAGGCATTTCACGCCATTACGGGCTGCCCGATGTTGATGAACACATCGTTCAACGTGCGCGGCGAGCCGATCATATGCACGCCAAAAGATGCCATTGACTGCTTTCTCAACACGCATTTGGATCTGTTGGCGATCGGCGGATATCTGGTCCGCAAATCCGCGCAACCCGCCTGGGTGCGCCAGAAAATCGGGAGAACGCGTTTTGCCGCCGATTGAACATGCCGAATTTCTGGAACGCTTCATGCTATTGCTCAATGAGGCAGGCGCAGGTGGCACAGCCCGAGCAAAGGGCCTTGCGCCGCCGATGGCGGCGCTCGACATGCCGTCACAAAGCTTCGCAAATGTGTACGGCAGAGACGAAAATTTGCTCGTAACAATGGCAGCGCAGGCACGCGATTGCGATGATCCCGGTATGGCCAGTTTGCTGACGGGGCTTGATCGGGCGCTGCAGGACGGCACGCTGGATATCAAAGCCACGCCAGAATCAGCACCCAGGCTGACTCAATATGTCTATCCGGTTGTCTGATGATGCGAACGCTGCCAGCGCACATGTTGCCACGGTAGCGCTGATCGAGATGCTAGCGTAATCGAGTGCTACTTCGAACGTGTCGAAGCTTATTCCATTTGTGTACGTATGTTAAAGATCACAAAATAACCGAAATAGCTGCTTGTTCGGCCTTAGATCTCAGGGCATCGTCCACATTATTTCTTAATAAAGTCGCGGGCATTATAGGCTTATCCGTGTCGATGGCGATTGAGCAGATTTCAACTAGGCCATTTTGACAAAGGATTTTAGCCATAGGCGTGCGGCGGCGAGGTTGAGGAAGCTCTCGAACGAGAGGACGGTCTTGTCGTAGCGGGTGG
>NZ_JAVDWV010000039.1:0-5132 GCF_031457465.1 Sphingobium xenophagum | reverse complement strand
CTGAAACCGACAGTTTTGCCGTTCCCGACCACCGTCGCGTTGGCCGATTGCAGACGGTCGTTCAGTGCGGCGGCGAAGCGTCGGTCGGATCAGCTACTTTCATATTCTGCTCGTTCGTCCGCCCAACAGTCGTGGCCGTTCAGGTTCGCCCGCATCCACTTATCAAACTCATTAAAGTCGATCTCGTGAGGGTGAAGCAGCAGGCCGTTCGCCAGAGCTTGCTTTTCATGATCCACCAGCGCCTGATGAAAGGACCAAAGGGCAAGCTGTCGCCAGTTGTCGTCCTGCGAAAATGCATTCTCGTTGGCTCGATATATCTCGTTAGTTACGTTCGGGTTGTCCGATACCCTTACCATGTTTGGCCATAGGGCCTTGGTAGTTTCAAATAGCGCGATCTTGTTGATGGGCATCCCGCGCTCCTCATATCAATGGCAGCTTTTATGCCACCCGCTGCCGAAAGCGGCCAGTCAGACCCCCCCCTCACAACAACCCCTTAGCCCGCATACTCACATGCCCCTGCGCGCCCACGATGATATGGTCATGCACGGCGATGTTCAGCCGCTTGCCCGCCTCGATGATCTGCCGCGTCACGTCGATATCCTGACGGCTCGGTTCGGGCGAACCGCTCGGATGGTTGTGGACCAAGATCAGCGCCGCGGACCCCAGATCGATCGCGCGCCGGATAACCTCACGGACATAAATGGCCGCCTGGTCGATCGACCCATCGCCCATATTCTCATCACGGATCAGCATGTTGCGCGTATTCAGATGCAGCACGCGCACGCGCTCCACCCCCAGATGCGCCATGTCGGCGCGCAGATAGTCGAGCAGCGCCTGCCAACTCGCCAGCACCGGCCGCGCCGCGACTTCGTTGCGCAGCATCCGCAGTGCGCTGGCCTGCACGATCTTGATCGCGGCGACGCTGGTGTCGCCCATGCCCGGCACCCGCGCGATCGCATGCCAGTCCGCCGCCATCAGCCCGCCTATGCCGCCAAATTCGCGCAGCAACGCCTTGGCCAGCGGCTTGGTGTCGCGCCGGGGGATCGCGAGCGCCAGTAGATATTCGATCAGTTCATGATCGTGCAGCGCGTCGCCGCCCGTCTCTGCCAGCTTCTGCCGCAGCCGTGCCCGGTGGCCTGCGCCGTCATGCGTGACTTTTGCGTCCTGCTCGGCCAAGCTCGCCCCCTTGCTACCGACCATGACGCTATGCGTTGCGGAATCGCGGGGCAAGGATATTTAGGACGGGTCGGACGTTCTGGTCCCGTCACGGACCATAGAGTGTCGCACGAAAGCCGGGGTTGGCCATAAGCATGGAAGAACAGGACGGCGAAGAGGCGATTCGCCGGGGTTGGCTGCGCTGGCTGGGTGTCGGCACGGGTACGCTTGCGCTGGTGCTGGTTGGGCTGTGGACGCAGCGCGCGCCGATCGCCGAAAATTTCGTCGGCCGTGAACTCAACCGGCGCGGCGTTCGGGCCAATTACGACCTGGTCGATGTGGGACTGCGCACCCAGCGGATCGAGGATATCGTGCTGGGCAATCCCGCCAAGCCGGACCTGACCGCCGACTGGGTCGAAGTCGATATCGCCTTCACCGGCGTTACGCCCGAAGTGGCCGCGGTGCGGGCGGGGGGCGTGCGCCTCCATGGCAGCTACAAGGATGGCAAGCTGCACCTGGGCGAGCTGGACAAGTTCAGCGATCCCAATTCGACCGCGCCGTTTAGCCTGCCCGACATCCTCCTGTCGCTCACCGACGCCCGGCTGCGGCTGGATACCGACGCGGGCCAGGTCGGCCTGCGGATTGACGGCACTGGTGGGCTGCAATCCGGCTTTGACGGGAAGGTCGCCGCCGTCATGCCACGCGGGACCATGGCGGGGTGCGCGATGACCGATGGCAGCGCGTTGCTCGACATCGCCATGCGCCAGGGGCAGCCGCATTTGACCGGCCCCGTCCGCGCGGCGGCTTTTGCGTGTCGCGAGGCTGCTACGGCTATCGCGCAGCCGGTTGCCGTCCTCGACCTGACGCTCGGCAAGGCGTTTGAACGCTGGACCGGCCATGTCGATCTGTCGGGCGAAGCGCTCAAGTCCAACGGCCTGGTTCTCGCCAGCCCGGCAGGCCGCATTGATTTCGACGGCAGCACGGCCGGGTCGCAAGGCCGTGCCCGCATCAATGCGGCGACGTTGGCGGGTGGCGGGACTTTGATCGAGCAGGCCGCGCTGACCGGCGCTTGGACGTTCAAGAGCGACGAAGCGACGATGCAAGGCGATCTGTCGGGCCGCAACATTCGCCTCGCGTCGCGCGAATCGCTCGCCGCTTTCCGCGCATCGACGGCCGGCACCCCCGTCGCTCCGCTGGCAGCGCGCTTCGCCGACGCCATGGCGCGGGCAGGGGGCAACAACCAACTCCGCACGAATTTCGCGCTCGTACAACGCAGCGCCAAGGGCAGCCTCGTCCTCACCAACAGCCGCCTTGCCGCGCGCAGCGGCGCACAGGCCGCGCTCTCGCCCGATGGCCGGGTGACGCTGGGTTGGCCGGGGCAGGGGCGGACAGCGCTCGATTGGGCGCTTGACGGCGCGATCACGACGCGGGGCGGCGGCTTGCCCCAGGCCGCCCTGCGCTTGGTGCGCCGGTCCGGTGGCGGTTTCGGCGGCGACCTGTTCATTGATCCCTATGCGGCGGGCAATGCGCGCCTGGCGCTCGACCGCGTTCGTTTCACTGCTGCGTCCGATGGCACGACTCGCTTCGCCACATCGCTCCGGCTCGATGGTCCCTTGCCCGACGGCTATCTGCGCGGCCTGACGCTGCCGATCGAGGGGCAACTCGCCGCCAACGGCGCATTGCGCATCAATCCGCGCTGCGTCCCCCTCTCGGTCACTGAGGCCCGCTACGGCAGTTTCGCCATAGGCCAGACCCGCCAGACCTTGTGCCCGCTCGACGGCGGCGCATTATTCGCCATGGGGTCAGGCGGCATGAGCGGCGGTGCGGACATCCGCAAACTCGCCCTCACAGGCACCAGTGGGAACAGCCCCATGCGGCTGACCGCCGACCATGCCCGTGTCGCGCTCGGCCAGACCGGCTTCACCCTGGCCAATGCCGATCTGTCGATCGGCCCGCAGGACGCCCCGGTCCATCTCACCGCCGCCAGCCTGGACGGCCGCATGACCGCCAAGGGCTTTGGCGGCAAGGCCAGTGGCGCAGGTGGCCGCATCGGCACCATCCCGTTGATCCTCGAACAGGGCAATGGCGATTGGCGCTTCGACAAGGGCGCGCTCGCCTTCCGCGCCGCCATGACCGTGCGCGATTCGCAGGTGCCCGCCCGCTTCATTCCGCTCGCCGTGCCGGATTTCACGCTGACGATGAAGAATAGCCGGATTACCGCCACCGGCACGCTCACCGCGACACGCAATGGCGCGACCGTCGCCCGCACCGACATTGTCCATAATCTGACCAATGGCAAAGGCCATGCCGACCTGACCGTCCCCGACCTGGCCTTCGGTCCCGATCTTCAACCCGAAGATGTGACGCCGCTGGCGCTGGGCGTGGTCGCGAATGTGAAGGCCAAGGTGAACGGGCAGGGCCGGATCGACTGGACCGGCTCCAACGTCACGTCTACCGGCACCTTCCGCACCGACAATGCTAGCCTCGCCGCCGCCTTCGGTCCGGTCGAGGGGCTGAGCGGCGAATTGCGCTTCACCGACCTTATCAATCTCGTCTCCGCCCCCGGTCAGGAAGCGCGCATCCAGTCCGTCAATCCGGGCATAGAAGTGCGTGACGGCATCGTCCGCTATCGGCTCGAAGCGGGGCAGAAGGTGCGGATAGAAGGCGGCGGCTGGCCCTTTTCAGGTGGTGAGCTGGTGCTTCTTCCTACCACCATGGATTTCAGCGCGGACGTCGATCGCTACATGACCTTCCGCGTCATCGGCCTGGATGCGGGCGCTTTCATCCAGGCGATGGAATTGGACAATATCTCCGCCACCGGCACGTTCGACGGCATCATGCCGCTGATCTTCAATGCGCAGGGCGGCCGGGTCGCGGGCGGCGTACTGGTCGCGCGGCAGGAAGGCATGGCACCCCTGCTCATGCCCGAAGGCGTACTGCCCTCCATACCCTGCGACCCCGCGCGCCAGTCCGGCGTCCTGTCCTATGTCGGTCCGGTATCGAACGAGCAACTGGGTGCGATGGGCCGCATCGCCTTCGACGCGCTCAAGAATCTCCAATATAAATGTCTGACCATCCTGATGGATGGCGCGCTCGATGGGGAGATGGTCACGAATGTCGTGTTCAACGGCGTCAATCGTGGCCAGCTCGGTGGCGCACCGGCGGGCCTGGCGCGCAACTTCGTCGGCCTGCCCTTCCTGTTCAACGTCCGCATCTCCGCGCCTTTCCGCGGGCTGATGAGTACCGCCCAGTCCGTCATCGACCCGACCCAGACGATCCGCGACGAGATCGGCAAACAGGCACAGGAAAAGATGCGGGCGTTGTCAGTGGAAGGGCTTGCGGTTCAGCCTGTGGACAGCGACAAGATGGCAAACGGGGAGCCGAAATGAAGAAACACACGATCATCATGGCCGGATTGGCCGCATCGGCGCTGGGGGGCTGCATCCAGGTGAAGGCCCCCGACAAGCCGATCGAGATCAATCTGAACGTCAAGGTGCAGCAGGAAGTCGTGGTGCGCCTGCAACGCGATGCCCAGGATCTGATCCAGAATAACCCGGAGTTGTTCCCGCAATGACACGCAAGATGCTCATAATCGCCGCTGGCGCTGCCGTTGCGCTGGCCACGGGCTTCGCCATGACGGCCCCCGCCCGCGCGCAAACGGGTGCTGTCGCGTCGGCCATGGCGGCCGGAACCGTGGGCGAGCAGGCCGATGGGTATCTCGGTATCGCCGGGTCCGTCAGCGCCGATGTGCGCGCCGAGGTCGAATCGATCAACATCAAGCGCCGCGCGGCCTACACGCAGCTTGCCAGCCAGCGCGGTGTCACCGTGCAGGACGTCGCCGCCGCCACGGGTTGCCAGACGCTCAGCAGCCGGGTCAAAACCGGCCAGGCCTATCGCATTGGCGCTGGCGCATGGCAGACCAAGGGCGCAGGCGCGATCGCACTCCCTTCCTATTGCGCGACGGCAGGCTAATCTTT
>NZ_JAVDWV010000038.1:0-6840 GCF_031457465.1 Sphingobium xenophagum | reverse complement strand
CAAATCACGCCCGCACAAATAGGCCGGACATATGAAAGCAACCGATCAAACCCGTCCCGACAGAAAGCCCTTGCCATAGGGGGCGTCCACATATGCCATAGGGGGCGTCCAGATATGAATCTAGACCTATCCATCATTCTGGCCGTTACCGTCCTCCGGCGCGGCATTTCAGATCGTCGGGGCGCGGCAAGATATTACGTTTCTGAAACCTGTGGCGTATACCTGGTGGGTTGGCGCGATCGGCGCGGCCCCGGATTGACGCGTGCTTGTGCTTCGCGCAACGTGGGAGAAACTGATCTAACGTTTGCTGGTATCGGTTTTTGCGTATCACCGCGCGTGCTTCTCAAGCAGGCTTTTCACGATTATGCCCAAACCCTTGGTCAAGCGACACGATAGCGATGGCGTGGCTACGTTGACCCTGAACAGGCCTGAGGTGCTGAACGCGATCTCGGCGGATAGCTTTCGGGAACTGCGCGCGCATGTCGACGACATAGTGGCGCGGCCCGATGAGGTGGGATGTGTCGTCCTGTGTGGGGCTGGCCGCTCGTTTTGCGCCGGCGCCGACCTCAAGGCGTTCAAGAACCGCAAGCCGACAGATTCCGACCCTACGACCTTTAACCGCGCAACAATGACGGCCCTTGCTTCTCTGCCTCAACCGGTCATCGCCGCCGTGCACGGCCACTGCATGACCGGTGGCCTCGAGCTGGCTTTGACAAGCGACATCATCATCGCGGCAGATAACACCCGCTTTGCTGACACACACCAGAAATTGGGTCTTCATGCCGGTTGGGGCCTCACCCAACGGCTGCCGCGTCGGATCGGCAGCGCAATGGCCAAGGAAATGATGTTTTCCGGCCGCGAAGTCCTAACCGATGAGGCGCTGCGCATCGGCCTGGTCAACCGGGTGGTCCCGCTCGACCGGCTGCAGGACGAGGTGCAGGCCTTGGCGGCGTTGATTGCAAGCCATCCACGCGGTGTCGCGCGGTGGGTAAAGACCGTGATCGACAAGGGGAGCGAGATGACGCTGGGCGATGGATTGGCTCTGGAGATCGAGACGAACCCGGGCCGCAACCCGGATCTCGAAGCACGCCTGTCGAAGGGCGGATTTTGACCGCGCCCGCATCAGTGACCGCAGGCAACCTGCCCGAGCGCATCGTCCCCACCTCTCGAGCAGGCGCCGCGCAGCTGCTCGACAGCGACCTGTTCGCGGGCATGCGCCTGCCGCTCGTCGCCGCGCCGATGTTTCTGGTCACGGGTCCTGATATCGTGATCGAGGCTTGCAAGTCCGGCATCATGGCAGGCGCGGCCTCGGCTTCGGCTCGCTCGCCCGAAGAATATGACGAGTGGCTCGAACGCATCGAACGTGAACTGGCCGCTTTTGAGAGCAAGACGGGCCGCCAGCCCGGCCCCTATGCCGCCAACCTCAGCGCCGGGGCCGGAAAGGATAAGCAGCGCGCAGCCATATTCGAAAGGCAGCTCGACATCTGCAAGCGCCGACGCATCCCGATCGTCATCAGCGTGGGCGGCGCGCCGGCCGACCTTGTCAAGGAGGTGCATGGCTGGGGGGGCGTCGTGTTCCACGATGCAACCAGCGTGCGGCACGCGGAAAAAGCAGCCGAAGCGGGGGTAGACGGCATAAACCTCATCGCCGGCGGAGGTGGCGGTCATGCCGGTACTGTCAATCCGTTTGCGCTCGTGCCGCAGGTTCGTGAGTTCTTCGACGGCGTGATTGTGCTGGGCGGTGCGATCAGCACGGGCAGCGGGATGCTCGCAGCACAAGCGCTCGGCGCGGACCTTTGCTACATGGGCACTCGGTTCATCGCAACCCAGGAATCGATGGCGCCGCAAGCCTACAAGGACATGCTCGTCACCACCGGAACGAACGAGATCATTTACACTCCTGCCTTTACGCAGGGCGTGCCGTGCAACTTCATGAAGACGTCAATCCGCGCCAATGGCTTTGACCCCGATGATCTTTCGACCTCCGCCATGCCGGACAATCCACTCCATTCGGAGCGCAAGCCATGGCGCGACATCTGGGCGGCGGGCCATGGCGTGGGCCTGATCAGGGACATACCGACCGTCGCCGCCCTGGTGGACCGGATTGAACGCGAATACGACATCGCAGTATCCGGACTGGACGAACGCCTTGGGAACCGGGCCGGACGTCGCCCGACAGGATGACGAGCCGGCGGCGTTGCCATTCTGTTTTTGCAGTAAGGACTACCGGGGACGTGCTTGCGCAAGCCCCGACCCGAAGGTCCAGCTTATATCGTTAATAAGATCAGAGGAATGGATATGACCAAGAAACGTGTCGCGGTATGGGGTACCGGCCCGATCGGTATGCCGGGCCTCAGGGGCCTCATCAATCATCCCGAATACGAGCTTGTCGGGCTTCTTGCCTGGGCGCCGGAAAAGGTGGGTCGCGACGCAGGCGACATCGCCGGGCGCGAGAAAACGGGCGTGATCGCCACCGATAACCCCGCTGACCTGCTTGCCCTCGATCTCGATTGCCTCGTCTACCAGGGCAACTACTCGCACCGCGAAGGCCAATGCGTAGCCGACGTGATCCCGTTCCTTGAAGCGGGGGTGAATGTTGTCGGACCGGCCCTGATGGACCTGATCGCGCCCGAATTTGGACGCAAAGAATTTGTCGAGCCAATCGCGAAGGCTTGCGAGAAGGGCAACTCTTCGGTCTTCTGCGGCGGAACTGACCCAGGCTTTATGACGATCGGCCACTTGTTCAGCTTGCTTTCCGGAGCTGGTGAGGTGGATTCCGTCGATGTTTGTGAAATTTCCAATCTCAATGGCTACAGCAGCTTCCTGTCGATCGTGAACTGGGGCTTCAATCAGCCGCTCGATTACCGTGCACCAATGTTCTACGACGACATCGGCAAGGGTTGGCACGAGAGCACCATCTGGGGGATAGCGGACTATCTGGGCGTCGAACTGGACGAAATCGTCCAGACCTATGAGACCGCCGCCCTGGATCACGACTACGACGCCGCATGGGGCAAGGGTCTGGCCAACACCATCGCCGCGATCCGCTGGACTATGAAGGGCATGTACAAGGGCAAGCCGCTCATCATCTACCGCAAGGTCGAACGATGCCATACCGACGCCGGTCCGGAGTTCGAGCAGCCGCTGAACGGTGCGGAATGCGGATACCAGGTTATCATCAAGGGTGAGCCCAACATGCATACCGAGATGGCACTCAGCCTCTATGACGGATGCGCGATCACCGCCCTGCACCCGATCAACGCGATCAACGAGGTCTGCGCCGCAAAGCCCGGCATCCTCGGACAGCTGGACATGCCGCACTTCTGGACCAAGAACATCCGCCGATAACAGCCATAAACCTTTACCGCACGCACGGACCGTGCGCCGCCCTGTCAGCCGTCCAACGAACGTTTTCACAGCGTTGGACGGCTGACCGGCAAGGGTAAACAGCTGCAATGGCGCAGGGATGGAATGTCGCCCCGCTGCCTGCGGATTGATGCGGGGTCATCAATAGAAATCTTGAACAGCATTGATGAGGTCTGACCGTGATGATTGATGATGTCGCACAGCCGGGTTCACTTACCGGGCGATTGTTTGGCCGCGTGGCCATAGTAGCCGGCTCGGCTTCCGCCATAGGTTGCGGCATCGCTCGCCGCTTTGCGAGTGAGGGCGCTACTGTCGTCCTGATCGATGCCGACCCGGCAGCTGCGGAAAGAACTTCACACGCAATCGGGCAGTTCGGCGGAAGCGTTTGCATAATTGCCGAAGCACCGCCTAGTCGCGAGGCTGCCGACCGCACGATCGCGGACATTCTTGCGCGGTGCGGGCGGGTCGATATCCTTGTCGCCGCCGCTGACTATCGCACGACTTGGGAACGGCTTCTGGACAAGACCGAAGCAGCGTTCGACGAAGCGTTCCGCTCATTTCGCGAAGCCGCGGTCCTTTTGCAGGCGACACTGCCAGCCATGCGTGCAGGCGGAGGAGGATCGATCATCGCGCTCGGATCGACTTATGGTCAGTCCACCCAACCTTATATCGCCGATTACCTCGCCGCAAAGGCCGCGCTGAAATCGCTGGTATTCAGTGCTGCGCAAGAATGGGGCCCATTCAACATCCGTGCGAACCTGCTGACGGCGGCAGCGGATACTGAAGAGTTCCGCAAGTACCGGGAGAGGCGAGGCGCTAGCGAAATCGATGCCGGACTGGAGCAGTTGCCGATGCCTTATAGGGGCGATGTCGTGCGCGATATCGGCGGCGCGGCACTGTTTCTGGCATCGGATGACTCCCGCTATCTGACGGGCGAAGTCATCCATGCCGACGGCGGCGAACATCTGGCGACACCGCTATTCGAACCGGGCCTGGACAGGGCAGAGCAGATATGATGGGCCGACTGGAAAACCGCGTCGCCGTCGTGACCGGCGCAACGCAAGGCATCGGTAAAGGCATCGCGCTGCGTCTCGCGTCGGAAGGCGCAAGTATTGTCTTCTGCTCACGAAATTCTGAGTTGAGCGAAGATGTCCTTGCGCAGATCGCCGCGCGAGGGGCGAAGGGCGCTTATGTGCAGGCCGACCTGACGCAAAAGGAACAAGCCGAACACCTGATCAGCGAAGCAGTGGCGCGTTTCGGCAAGCTCGACATACTTGTCAACAATGCGCAGAGCCGGACACCTCCCGCCCCGATCACGGAAAGAGACGACGAGGATTTTCGCGGGCTGTACGAAGGGGGCGTGATGGGAAGCCTGTGGACCATGAAAGCCGCGTTCCCCCACATGCGTGACGCCGGCGGTGGGCGGATCGTAAACTTCAGTTCCTTCAGCGTTTCCGTCGGCATGCCCAACAAGTCGGATTACAACGTGGCAAAGGCCGGAATAGCCGCCTTGACCCGAACCGCGGCGCAGGAATGGGGGCGGTACGGGATAACCGTCAACGCCGTGTGCCCGGCCGGGGCCAACGAAGCCATACAGGCCTTCCTCGACAGCAATCCCGAGGCCTCCTCCGCGATCACCGGGGAAATCCCGTTAGGACGCCTTGGGGATTGCGAAAACGATATCGGCGCCGCCGTCGCGGGTCTGGTCTGTGACGACACGGGTTTCGTTACGGGCCATGTCCTGATGCTCGATGGAGGCGCGCATCTCAGGCCTATGAGGGGTGCGGGCAAGCTCCCCGTCAAGATCGCTCCGGTGTCGTGACACCGCCTCGCATCGCGCGGAATATATGATAGGGAATGCACCCGTGCGGATAATGACTTATACCAACCTGCATTGATCACGACCCACGCGCCCATTTGCGGCGTCCGATTGTCATGATGCGCCAGGGCTGATCGATCAGCCTGTTCCAGGCTTCGCGCCAAAGGTCGACGATGTTGTCGTGGGACGTGAAGATGGGGTTGGGTAGCCAGTTATCGCGCATGAACTGATGGGATGGACGCCCCCCGGCGGCATCGATGTGCCATAGTGGAGGTGTTGAAACACCACTTGAGGAGGCGTCCGTGTCTGAAGTTAGCACAATTGGGTTGGATATCGCCAAGTAAGTTTTTCACGCACACGGTGGGGATGCACGCGGGCACGCGCTGTTCAGCAAACGGATCAGCCGTGGCAAGCTGCTGGCGTGTGGATCGGCGTGCAAAAAGGACCCCGTTAGCGGGGTGATCGGCTTCTAAAAGGGACCCCTCATTTCGATGGTTTAAGCAGCTGGCTGGATTTTCAGGCGGCGAGATCGGGATGTTGGTTTTGGAGACAGTTTTACGGATCCGGCGTGAGTATGCCGGAGGCAAGGCGATCAAGGCGATCGCACGGGATCTTCATGTGTCGCGGAAGGTCATCCGCAAAGCGGTCCGAGCGCCGGAGGGGGCCTTTGATTATCAGCGCAAGGTTCCGCCGCTGCCCAGGATCGGTCCGTTCCAAGAGCGCCTGAACACGCTGCTGGAAGAGAACGAGTTGCGCGGCAGGCGTGAGCGGCTGCGGATGACGCGGATCCATGATCTGTTGGTGCGCGAAGGCTTTGAGGGATCCTACGATGCCGTGCGGCGCTACGCGGCGCGATGGAAGTTGGAACGGCGCAAAGATGCCGGCGAAGGTGTCACGGCCTTCATGCCGCTGATGTGCAGGCCAGGCGAGGCCTACCAGTTCGACTGGACCCATGAGGATGTCGAGATCGCCGGGGCACCGATGCGGGTGAAGGTCGCGCATATGCGACTGTGTGCATCACGCGCGGTCTATGTCCGGGCCTATCCTCGCGAGAGCCAGGAGATGCTGTTCGACGAGCATGCGCGCGGCTTTGCTTTCTTCGGCGGCGTGCCAGGGCGCGGCATCTAGGATAATATGAAGACGGCTGTGACGAGCGTGTTCACCGGCAAGGAACGGGTCTTCAACCGGCGGTTCCTGATCATGACCGACCATTGTATGGTCGAGCCCACGGCCTGCTCGCCCGCGGCGGGATGGGAGAAGGGTCAGGTCGAGAACCAGGTGCAGACGATCCGGGGTCGCTTCTTCCAGCCCCGGTTGCGGTTCGCCAGTCTCGAAGACCTCAATGGCTGGCTGGAGGCCGAGTGTCGGCGCTGGGCGGAACGGCAGCCCCATCCTGAACAGGGCGAGTTGACCGTGGCGCAGGTGCTGTAGATAGAACGATCTGCGCTGCAGCCGATGCTGGGACCGTTCGACGGCTTCAATGAGAGTGAGCATGCCGTGACCGGCACCTGCCTGATTAGCTTACGACCAACTGAGGACCTGTCAACGGGCATCGAAGATTCCGCAAAAGTGGGCTCTCCCGCAATTTCGGTGCAGGTGTCATGCCATGATACGCGCCCGGAGCAGGTCGAGGCCAGCCCGGCCGTACATGGAAC
>NZ_JAVDWV010000037.1:0-8732 GCF_031457465.1 Sphingobium xenophagum | reverse complement strand
CTCATTCGGTATGGCAGGCTCTTTGCGTCGTGACATAGTGGGACTCCTTGTTACCCATTATGCCCGGCCACACACGGAAATCCTGACAGTCCCCATCCGAACAATTGCGCAGCATGTGCCAGCGATCAGCAACCTGCCGAGCCAAAAGGGCGCCTTCGCGCGCGCCCTTGGCGTAGCTGCCGGCGCGATCGCGCGCGATAATTTCCGCGCCGGGGTGGGACTTCAGCCACGCGGCAAGGGTCTCGCTCTCCCTATCCGGTAGCAAGTCAACGACTTGGTGGGCCTCAAGATCCACCAGCACGGTGCCGTACCGCTGCCCCTTTCGCCATGCCCAATCGTCAACGCCCAGGACACGCGGCGCACCCTGGTGGACCTGCCGATCAGCGCGAACGATCCGAAGCATCGTGTCAGCACTGACGCGCATGCTCAGCCGCTCAACGAGACGAGCACCCGCTTCGCCGCCAAGGGCTAGGCCGACGGAACGCTGGACATCACGCACGCGCAGCGTGCGACGAGCGTGACGGGCGGCAACGTCCTCAGCGCGCTCGGCGAAGATACGCTGCTCACACCTCCGGTTGGCACACCGCAACCGACGAACGTGAACGCAAAGTACCACAGGGCACCCCTGCCATGGGAGATCGGCGATGCGTCGCTGGTATGTGCTATGCATCCGTGACGACACGCGCCGGCAGCTCGGACAGCGGGGCGCAGACAACTGCGACCGGCAATTGATCACGATGCGCTCGGTTTCGATAATGACCTCCTCCACGATCAGCTGGCATGGAATAAGCGGCAGAATACGCTTGGGCACGGCAAGACAGGCTCCCTCTATGGAGTCTCGATGAATCAACCAGATTCATGGTTCGTTCCCGACACCTGCACCGAAATTGCGGGAGAGCCCACTTTTGCGGAAAATTGCACGACCGATCACAGGACCTTCGATGCAGCGGCAAAACATGATCGAGGCCATGCGCGGGCTCGGGCTTAAAGGCATGGCAGGCGCGTTCGACGATGCCGTCACCACCGGCCTTCAGCGCCAGCGCACCACCATGGAGATACTGACCCGACATCCTGCGAGCGGAGGGGACGGATCGTCATGCCGCGTCGATCCGATACCGGATGGCCGCTGCCAGGCTGCCAGTCGTGACGGACATCGACGCCTTCCGGTTCGAGGGTACCCCGATCAACGAAGGGCTGGTGCGTTCATTGTACAGCGGCGCGTTCCTGCCCGCACGGCGCAATATCGTCCTGGTCGGCGGCACAGGCACAGGAAAGACCCATCTGGCCATCGCCATCACCGCCAATGTTGTGCGCTCCGGCGCCCGGGGCCGCTACTTCAACACGGTCGATCTGGTGACCCGCCTCGAAGAGGAGGCCAGGATCGGCAAGAGTGGCGCTCTCGCCGCCCAGCTATCCCGTCTCGATCTGATCGTACTCGACGAACTGGGCTATCTGCCGTTCGCCCGATCGGGCGGCCAATTGCTGTTCCACCTGATCAGCAAACTCTATGAGCGGACCAGCGTCGTTATCACCACCAACCTGAGCTTCAGCGATTGGTCCAGTATCTTTGGCGATGCCAAAATGACCACCGCCCTGCTGGATCGCCTCACGCATCATTGCCACATCCTTGAAACCGGCAATGACAGCTTCCGCTTCAGGGCCAGTTCCGCCGCCCCAAAATTCAGAAAGAACAAATCACCCGCTTGACCCTCGTCCCGCAACGCGGGACACACCTTCCACCCGAGTCATGTATGGATGCCCTCAGTCGCGCAAGAGGTTTTGGAACGGCGCCGGCGTGTGATCGTATGCGGTCATGTATCAGGCCTGTTCTGCGGACTGATGTCCACTGGCCGGTATGGAGATGCGCGGCTCTGATGCAAAACACTTCTGCGGGCTCGCAGCCCCATGACTCGGAATGCTTTTTCAGAACCGAATCTGTCCGATCACTTTGCCCTTACTACTCCTCGATCTTCTCACACGCCCGACGCACCGGGAACTCATCGCGCGATCGTCTGATCAGGCCGCGACAGTCACCGGATCCCTGTAATCCTCACCGTTGGTCAACATCGCACAGACTGAACGAGCCATTTTATTGGCCAAAGCAATGGCAACCAGCATTCGCGGTTTGCGCTCCAGCATGCGAGATAACCAGGAACCTTCTGGCGACGCGCAACGGCCTGCCCAGCGTACCATCGTCATTGCGCCCGTGATTAGCAGTCGCCGGATATCGCGCTGGCCCATTTTGGATGTTCTGCCGAGGACCCGCTTGCCGCCGGTAGATCGCTGGATAGGCACAAGTCCAAGCCACGCGGCAAAATCCCTCCCGCGCTGGAAAGTCTCCATTGGAGGCGCGAAGGCCTCGATAGCCATTGCGGTAACATGACCGATCCCGGGCACGGTCAACAGCCGGGCCGTCGTAACCGCCTTGGCCGCTTCTTGCTGGAGAACTTTCTCAAGCATCAGGATCTGCTCACTCAGCGAGGCGATCTGCGCAAGGTAAAGCCGTGCCGTCTCGACGATCAGCAGCTCGAGCGACATTTCGACTTCTTCAATTGCGGCTTCCAGTATCCGGACGTTCGTCACCCCCTGCGGAGCGACAACACCATGTTCGGCAAGATGACCGCGCAGTGCGTTGATAAGCTGTGTGCGCTGTCGAACCAGTAGGTCGCGAGTCCTGAACACCATCGCACCTGCTTGCTGGCTCTGCGATTTGACCTCAACAAAACGCATGTTCGGCCGAACGGCCGCTTCAGCGATCGCCTCCGCGTCCGCAGCGTCATTCTTTTGCCGCTTCACAAATGGCTTTACGTAAATCGGCGGGATCAAACGAACCTCGTGCCCCAGTTCTCTGATAGCCCGCCCCCAAAAATGAGCGCTGGCACATGCCTCCATTGCAACAATACAGCGTGGCTGCCGAGCCAGAAATGGCAGCACCTTTGACCGGCTGAGCTGCCTGCGGAATATCGCGTCCCCGCTGGAGGACGCTCCATGAGCCTGGAAAACCCGCTTTGCCAAGTCTAGGCCGACAATGCTAACTTCGTCCATGGATGCCTTCTCCTCGACTGTGACGTCGGAAACATCACAATGACACATTTGATGCCGTCGGGAGGGGGCGTCCACTCCATCACTTCTCGGTGCAACTCAACAGAGTGCCGACCCCGCGGATCCATGGGCCTGTGCCGGCGATAGCCGCGATCGCTTCGACTTGATCCAGTCGGCATCGATGTCGCTTTCTACCTTCTTCCAAAGCTTTGGCACCGCCAGGTCATGCGGACGGTATGATGGTGACAAGACCTTCAGCAAATTGCCGAGGATACTCTTTGCCATCATCTTGCTGACCGCCTTTTCCCGCTTGATCGATGCCTTTCGTTCAGCATCTGTCATACCTGCGCGATCGACTTGCAAGAGATACTTCTTCACCTTATTGGTATACTTTCCGAAACAATACGCCTGATAAAAGAAACCGTAAATTCGCATCCAGTATCCGCCATGGATCTTCTTGAACACATCATAACAGACATGGCGATGTTCGAATTCTTCCAGCAGATGCCAACGGAACAGCATTTCCATATTGGGGTCGGACCCCTCCAGATAAGGGTCCAGTCTGTCGCCGCACCATGACATGGCCGATGCCGGGCCAAGCGTCTCGAACCCTTCGCAATAGGCGGTGAGGAATGACAGCGACTTGGTTTCGAACAGACGCTGGTAATGCGCCTCGATTTCGCGCTCGAACTCGCGAATACGATCATAGCCGTCTCGCACGAGAACGGCATTGGCCGCTTCATGTGCAGCTGTATGGCAGGATTCCTGTTTGATGAAGGTCTTAATGTCTGCCCGCAAGGCGACAGACGCGGGATCGTCGCCATGGATTTCCTTGCGCGCCTTGGCCATCACGCGGTTGAGGAACTTTTCAAGTGCGGGAATGCCGAGAGACGCCGCGTTCTGCGTTTGGGCGAACTCCAAGTTGGGTGCCCAATGAGCGCGGGTTTGCGAGAAATCAAAATCTGGTTGCCGAATGCGCATGGTCTATCTCTTTTCTGTCTGTCGAATGGGCCAGGGTCGTGAACTCATCGCAACTGGCGAAAGCAGTCCTGAACCTCAGCCGCGAAGATGTCCGGGCGTTCCCACGCCGCGAAATGTCCACCCGTGGTCTGCTCGCTCCACCATATGATACCGGAGAACGAACGCTCTACCCAACGGCGCGACGCATTCATGATGTCGCCGGGGAACTGCGTAATCCCGGTCGGCAGATCGACGATGTCACCGCCCACCGGGTTGACTCTATTCTCCCAGTAGAAGCGGGCGGACGACGTCGCCGACTGGGTCAACCAGTAGAGTGTGATGTTGTCGAGTATTTCGTCCTTCGTCAGGGTGTCTTCGACCTTGCCATCGTTGTCCGTCCACTCCTGAAGTTTTTCATAGATCCAGGCGGCCAGCCCGACGGGGCTGTCGTTCAGACCGTAGCCGATAGTCTGAGGACGAGTGGACTGCTGCTTGGCGTAGCCGCTGCCTTCGTCCTGATAATATTTAACTTTGCCCAGCAACGCCTGTTCTTGCGGCGTCAGGTTGGCCATGTCTTCCGCAGTCGGCGGAACAAACGCAAAATTGAGATGGATGCCAAGACACCCCTCGGGTTTCTTGGCACCAAGCGTCCGCGTCACCACGCTGCCCCAGTCGCCGCCCTGCGCGACCCAGCGATCATAACCCAACCGCTGCATCAGTGTGGCCCAAGCCGCAGCAGTTCTTTCGGGACCCCATCCCTGTTCGACCGGCCGGTCCGAAAATCCATACCCGGGCAACGAAGGCAGGACCAGGTGAAAGGCATCCTTCGCGTCGCCGCCATGGGCTGCGGGATCGGTCAAGGGTCCGATCACCTTGGCGAATTCGAGCACCGATCCCGGCCAGCCGTGCGTCATAATCATCGGCAGAGCATCCGGCTCTGGCGAACGGATATGCAAAAAATGGATGCCCAACCCGTCGATCGCCGTACGATATTGGCCCAGACCGTTGAGCATTCTCTCGCACCGGCGCCAATCATAGTCGGTCGCCCAATAGTCGCACAGGGACTGCATCTCTGTGAGCGGGACGCCTTGGCTCAAGTCATCGACCGGCGCGCCGTCGGGCCACCGCGTGCGAGCCAATCTGTGGCGTAGATCGTCCAACTCCTCTTGAGGGACGTCGATCCGAAACGGGGTAACAGATTCCGTCATGTGACAAACACTCTCCAATTGCCGATCCGATCACACAGAATCCCGGCCTGCCAACCAATCTGAACCGCAACATACATTATGTTCCATAAAATGGAACTATTCTTACTTTGCATTCCAGCGCAAAAAGATGCAATCATAATCCGGATCGCTGGCGAGCCTTCGGCACGATCAAAACGGAGTTAAACCACGTGAGCGCGTTGCCTTCAGCGGTGGCATTGCCGCAGTCATCAAAACCCGACCCCGAAAAAATCAGCTTCATCGCGTCGATTCAGGACGCGATCGAAGAACGGGGACTGGATGCCGTCACGCTTGACGATATCGTACGCTACTCTGGCATTGCGCGGACCACATTGTACCGCCGGCATGGCGGCCGCGATGCCATCATGGAAGAATTCTTGCGGCAGCGGCTGTCGACTGACATAGAAGAGTGTCGCAAGCTGGCAATCAGTCCTGCGCCCTTCGTTGAGCGCATCGAACAGTTGATCGTATTCGCGATCATGGCCGCGCATCGCCACGCCTGGCTTCAGCGCGAACTGCGACGCGGCCTGTCAGACACATCGCTCGATCTGCTTGCTGCCGCAATGAAGAATGCGTCGGACCAGACCCTGGCCCCACTGTTGCGTCAGGCGAAGGCTGACGGCATCTGCCGTTGCCCGGCCCCGTTCGAGGAACTGCACCGCTGGTTACTTATTCAGATCTTCGAACTTAGCCGCCGGCATTTTGCGACCTGCGACGAAGCTTCCAGGATCGTGCGCACATTTGTCATGCCCGTGCTGGCGCTGGATGCTACGAACACTCAAACCGATCAAAAGATCGATTTCATCTACCGCCAGTTAATCGAAATGCAAAAGGCACAGGCTAACACTGCGCCTCCACCTGGAACGAGCTCGTTGATCGGCAGTGGCGCATCATGACAGTTGGACGCCGCAAATGGGAACGTGGGTTCTCATCAATGAATCTTGGTATAAGACGCGCTTGGTTCCTGACTTGTGACAAGCACGCTTAGTCCTTCCCTCCGTCGCTTTGCCCCAGAGCTTCCTGCGCTTCCAATAGCTTGCTCTCAAGCCAACCGATCTCGTCAAAACCATCACCGCCCGTCGCATCGATGAGATCGACCAGAATTCGCGCTTCGGTTTCGCGCACGACCCGGCTGTGGGGTGCTGCGGCAATGGCCAGCTCGGCCATATGCAGCGCCTGCTGGATAAAACCGTCAGCGCGCAGTCCCTCGGCCTTGGCGGCGAGCGCGGCCGGGCCGCCGACCATTTCAGCTAGAACCGGCCCGATTGAAACGACTGGCTTGGCGTAAAGTTCGGATGTCAGTTCCTGCCGGAACCATCCGGTATATTCCTTCCAGATGCTCCGCACATACCACCGCGTCGGGCCGCGTCCCAGGCGTGACAGCCTCAGTTTAGCCGGCAGTTCGACCGCCTCCATGACTTCGGGCAGGGTCTCGCCCGCCACCATGCGACGTACCGTCTTGTCATGTATGAAGCGAACTGCATCACGCACTTTTTTAAGCGTAGCGCAGACGTCTGTCGCACCCTCCAGCGGATCGCCATGACCGGTGATCAGCAGCTCCGCATCCAAGTCGATCAACGCTTGCAGTTCGCGTAGGAAACCGGGGATGCTGCGCTGGCGATCTCCGCGCAAAGTCACGAAATTCGGCATTGTGCCCAGCACCGCACTTAGGAAATTACCGGTGAGCAAGGTTCGTTTCTGCGGTATCCATACGCATGCCGCGTCCAGCGATTCACCCGACGGCGTCGCGATCAGTTCGAAGCGTTGGCCACCCAGAACGAAGGCATACCCATCGCCATAGCGTGTCGTCAACCGGGGCGCCGGCGTTTCGGAAGGCTGCGGTCCCTTCGATTCCCGCGCCATCTTGTCTAGGATCGCGCGAATGACGCGGTAGTTACGACGCGCGAAAAACGGCTCGAGTGCTGCACGCTCCGCCCAGATCGCGTCGAAATTACGCTGGCCAATGAAATCGACATCGGCTCCATCGAAAGCCTGCCATCCGCCCGCATGGTCGACATGGCTTTGAGTGAAGATAACCTTTCGCACCGCCAGCCGGCGTTTCAGCAATTGCTCGAAACGCTCACGGTGGCGCTGGCCATGTCCGGCGAGGCCAGTGTTGATGACAACATCGCCTTCCTCGGTGATCACGAGATAGGCGTTGGTCACGCTTTTCGACATGAGGATACTGTCACTGATGCGGAACGCGCCATCCTCGGGACGCCACTCGTTCATTTTCAGCCGGGGGTGATCGGCCTGCCTATAACGCGGTGAGGGTATGTTTGCCATGTAGCGTCCTTGTTGACGGTCGGATCGCGCCTAAATCCCCATCAGGTCCAGCAGCTCAGATGCCGTAGCGATGCCCCGTTCACTGGCATATCGAACGGTCGGTGCGACCGCATCGGCCAGCCGATCGAAATCTTCCTGCCAAGATGCCCCTGTCGTGCGACCCGCGGTGAAATAGATCGAAGCTCCGCCATGTCGCTGCATCAGGTCTATCGCGGAGCGGTGATGGACGGTTATGGCTTCCAAACGTCTGGTGCCGAAAGATCGAAGCCCTGCGTAATGAGGGTCGCTGCCATGATGCCTGCTGCGGTCAGTCGATCCATACACGCTTCGGCATCATGTTGCAGCTTGGCCATCAGCAGACCTGCCTGGCCAAGCCCGGCCTCCCGCCATGTCGCCAGATCCTCGTCGAACGACCAGGGGTAAGTGCACATCGCATTGACCGACAGCCGGCGATTGGGCGGCGGAAAGGACGAAGTCATGCCTCGACTTCCACCGGGACATCGAACCGGTCAGTATAGAAACGGAACCTTTCGCGCAATGCGGCGACATCCAGATTGAAATCTCCAGCCATGTCGTAGACAACCCGCCCATCGCGTCCGCGCGGATGGCTCGCCATATAATTGCGCATGTCCGCCATGCTTTCGCGCGACGGTTCGAATCCCGCGAATGCCAGCACCCGCTGGGCTGTACCGACGTCGTCGGCGACAATTTCTGCAAAGAGTAGTTCGAGCAGTCGATCTGCGGGGGCGACGCTGCGGTCGCGAATGTAGGCTCTCAGCATCCTCTCGATGCGATCGACCCAGTACGTCACATGACTCGCGATGTTGGGGTGTTTCTGATCATCGAGAACCAGAAGCCCACGCGTCGTTAGGACCGACTACAATATGGCCAGCGGATCCCGGAAGGTTTGGACAACATAGGCGTCAGGATAATTGGCCATCAGCGCCGGTAATTGCTCGGAATGCTGGTTACCCTTAAGAATCCAGCGCCGTTCACTCGGAAATTGCAAGGCGATCGCCTTCAGCATGCGTTTGCCATAGGCATAATGCGCCGCCTGGTCGTGACCGAGATAGTAATCCCGCCAGCCCGGAATTTCTGCCATCCACTCCCATTGGTAGGTGGTGACCCAAGAAGACGCTCTACAATCGTTTCGTCCGCTGGTCCGGGCGCGGCATTTGGGAGGGCATCTTCAGCGCGCTGGCGGGAGCAGGAGATGCA
>NZ_JAVDWV010000036.1:0-10397 GCF_031457465.1 Sphingobium xenophagum | reverse complement strand
GCCATCCTCGACTATGCCGTGGGTTATGCACAAAGCGAAGATGGGCAGGTGCCCTATGCGCAATGGCCCGACGGGGTGAAGGGTCATTTCATCACGCGCGCGCCGCCCGTTGGCTTTGTGGCGACATAAGCGTCTAGCTGAACGGGACAGGTTAGACTCGCACCGAAGTTCTGCGGGGTGATTTCGGCTGGGCTGAAGGCAAAGCTCTATCCAGTTTCGGTCGTTGGTGTCTAGGTCCCCGTTCAGGAGAAAAACCGCCTACGCAATTCCGTGATCGCCCCTTGTACGACGTTCAGGCACCGATTTTTCATCCTTAGATGCTGTCCATCCGCTTTCTCAGCGCAGCCCTGCAAGACCGGCCGGTAGCGGAATGGCGGCTCACCCGACATTAGGTTTGTATAGCTGCCGTTCGTCCGCGACAGCCCATGATGGAAACGCGCTCCCCCACCCGGTCTCCAGATCGTTAGTTCGAGATGGTTGCAGAAGCCGCCAAGCTGAATACATCTTCAGCATAGCTGGAGGAAGAGATATGGCTGAAGAAGAAATCATTGCGCTGCTGACCGAAGTCATATTCGCTGACGGCGCGGCGATCATTGAACATGCCAAGCAGAATCACCGGAAATTTGTCCACTACACATCAGCGGAAGCGGCTCTTTCGATCATAGCTAAGAAAGAAGTTTGGCTGAGAAATAGCTCAGCAATGAACGACTATTCCGAAATTGGTTATGGTGAAATGCTGTTCCGTAATGTTTTTCATTCTGATTCTGACGCGACGAGAATGTCTCGTAGCGTCCTCGATTCCATTAATCCGGGCCTGCACGATAGACTGGCGCAGTTCTTTGAGCAGCGCGCTGCCCAACGTAGGCATTTTACTTACCTGATTTCTGTCTCCGAGCACGGCCCCCACGAGGTGAAACCGGGCATGATCCCTGACCAAGGCGAAGAAAAATATGGTCGTCTGTCAATGTGGCGCGCTTACGGGCGGGATCGCGTAGGCGTGGCAATGGTGTTCAATTCGCAGGCGCTCATGGCTCCGTCCAATGTCATTGGAGCCTACACGAATCCTGTCGCCTATGTTGAGCAAGGCGATTTCAATCATCTTTATTGCTCCATACTGCTGCGGGCGGAGCGACATGCAGAAGCCTTGAAGCAATTGCCCGACGGCTGGTTTGAACAAAATCTACAGCGGTTTATCGACAATGCGGCCTTGGCGTTGAAACATCCCGGTTTCAGCGAGGAGCGCGAATGGCGAATTACCTACAGCGCCAATCCTGATGCCGAGCATATCAGCGACGAAATTTTCAACGCCGAAAGCCACGTAAAGCGGGAGTTCGTTTGCATAAATGGCTTGCCACAGAGGATTTACAAAATCCCGCTCAAGGATTATCCCGAAGAAGGATTCGTTGGTGCAGAACTCAATTCACTGATGGAAAAGATAATTATCGGACCATCACAATATCCGGTTATGGTCGCCGACGCGATCATTATGGCGCTGAGAAACGCAGGTGTCGAGAATCCTGAGCAGCGAATTGCTATCTCGAATATTCCTCTGAGAACCTAGATCGTGAGTTGCGGCGATATCTTTCATGCAGTTAGCCAGAGATGTCATGTCCTGTTTTCGTCGTGAGCGGACACCGGTATGAAATATGAACGAAAGACGGATTTCGGTCATTTGGAGCGGCATGCCAGATGACCGAAAATGGCGTATAATTGTCGCCTAGCCGGTTCTGGCTCCTCGCGACGGCGCAGGACCAGCCGATTTTAGATTTCATTGCCTTCTGCCAATGTTAAAGCATCCTCCCCGTCGACTCCGAGGTATCGGACCATATTTTCGATCTTCGTGTACCCAGTCGGATCTGGTCGGCACGAAGATTGCGGGTCGCCTTGTAGATGATTGACCAAGTCACATCCGCGCAGCTTGCTATCGATGGCGAGGTCAAAGAGGGCGCGGTCCGGGACGTGCCCATATTGATCGAGAAAGAAGCGGATCGCCCAGATCTGACGATGTTTGAGCGCTCGCTTCGCGCCGACTTTGCGCTCGGCATTCCACGATACTCGCTCACGAGCGGCGGGATCAAATTCTGATAATCCCATGACACATATCCTGTGTCCATGATGGCCGCATGAAGAACGCGTCAAAGGAAAGCCGACCCTTTTTTGCCAATCAACCCCTTGGTTCGGCGCTCTAACGAGCGGGCTTTGGTGGCGTGGCGAGATTCCCTCATCCAAGGAGTTTCAGGTCACGGTGAACCAAAATGCCGGAAAGATCGCTTCCATTCAGTTGTTCCGCCGCGCGAAAGCTGCCGTCGTTGATCAGCCTGATCGTCGCGATCTATGAAGGACTGGCGTACTCGGCCGCACCATATGTTTCGCTGAACTGGCAGCCTTGGAAAAGCTAATCGATCCAAAGATCATGCGCCCGGTGCCAATCTTCCAGCGCGTTGTCTGGATATTCATCGAAACACTGATCGTCCGGGCCGATCTCAGGTTCGACCCAGGTGGCCTTCGACGAGAGCATCATGTGGACCAACGATGGGGTCTTCGGCAGTTCGCTATCGACGGCCGACGCGAAGGGATGAAAGAGTTCGGGATATTCTGGGCTAAAGACCCATAGCGCACTGCCGCAAGCGGCGCAGAAATGCCGCTCACTCGTGCTGACACGGCACCGGCCCTGACCATCGTCAAGCTCGGCGTGGAACACCGCAGTCTTACCCTCGATCTTGAGGGTTCGCTTGTCGGCGTGAAGGTTGATTGCGTATCCGCCGCCACCTGCAGTCTTCCGGCATATCGAACAATAGCACCGCATGAACGGTATTGGTGCGTGGCTGTCGGCGGTAAAGCGAATCTTGCCGCAGCGGCACGACCCGTCGAGCTTCAGGGGCATGGCCAGCTCCTTTCGCACGGTGAACTGATAAGCAGTGGCTGGGTTCCGGCCCTTGGCAGTGGTTCCCGCGCAAAATTCGCGTAACCGGCATCGCTTGCTCATCTTAGCAGTCAGCGCTCCGACTGACCGTAAGCGGGTGACCCGCAAAATTAGCTGTCACGCCGCGCTGACAATGAGACAATTCGTTACCAGATGCCGGGAAGCAGCCTCGCAACGACGCCAATATAGGCAGCAACGTCCGTCACCCCTTTCCATAAACCGTTGGCTGGCGCTGACGCGGCGCTGCTTACAAAGCATGTGCGGTGTCGTAGATGAGGTTGAGCTTGAAACCCTAATAATATGATGCCCCCATTACAGCAGGGCATGCGATACGGGGCAAGAGAGGTGGTACACGATGAAAATCCATTCGTTCGTTTCGGCCACCGCCGCATGTCTGATGCTGGTGTGCGTAGCGCAGGCGCAACCTTCCCCGGCTGAGCTCTATGCACCGCTGTTCGAGCGGGTACAGATGGAAAAGCTGTTCTCCGACGGCAAGACCTTCGTGGATGCGACGCCGCGTTCCGATCCGGATACGATCATGGCCGCCTATCGCCAGCAGCAGCCGCGCGATACGGAAGCGCTGCGCGGTTCGTACTCGCGCATTTCGCCGTTCCCGGCATCAACGACCATGATGCGGTGGGTCTGCGCGACCATGTCCGCAATCTCTGGCCCACGCTTGTCCGCCAGCCGGTCGAGTCCAAGGTCGGCAGTTCGGCGCTACCGTTGCCCGCGCCCTTCGTCGTTCCAGGCGGCCGCTTCCGCGAGATGTATTACTGGGACAGCTATTTCACCATGCTGGGCCTGGCGGTGGACGGTCAGCAGCCGCTGATCGAATCGATGCTGGTGGATTTCACCGCGACCATCGAAACGCAGGGCCATATCCCAAACGGTATGCGGACCTATTATCTCAGTCGCTCTCAGCCGCCCTTCTATGCGCTGATGCTTGATCTGTCGAAAGACGAGAGTCCCGCGCTGGCCGCCCGTCGCCTGGCCGCGCTGCGCAAGGAACATGATTTCTGGATGAAGGGCGCATCCTGCCTCGATGCGGATCGCGCCTGCGCCCGCGTGGTGAAGATGCCCGACGGCAGCCTGCTCAATCGTTATTGGGACGATCGCGATACGCCGCGCGATGAAAGCTGGGCCGAAGATGTCGCCACCGCTGCGCAGGCGCATGCACCCAAGGCCGTCACCTATCGCCATCTGCGTGCTGGCGCCGAGAGCGGCTGGGACTTCAGCGCACGCTGGTTCACCGACCCGCAGAAGATTTCGACCATCCACACCACCGGCATCGTGCCAGTCGACCTCAACAGCCTGATGCTGGCAATGGAACAGCGGATCGAGGCGCGTTGCCGCGCTGCGAATGACACCGTTTGCGCGGGGGATTATGCCGCGATGGCCAAGCGCCGAAAGGCAGCGATCGACCGCTATCTCTGGGTCGGGCATGAGGGTCGCTATGCGGACTGGAACCGCATAGCCAGAAAGCCGACCGCCATCGTTTCGGCCGCCACCCTCTATCCGCTGTTCGTAGGAGCGGCCTCGCCGGAACAGGTGAAGGCCGTTTCGGCCACCGTCCGCACGACGCTGCTCGCCAGCGGAGGCCTTCGCACCACGCCCATCCGTACCGGTCAGCAGTGGGACAGCCCCAATGGCTGGGCGCCGCTGCAATGGTTGGCGATCGATGGCCTGGCCCGCAATGGCGAAACAGCGCTCGCGCGCAATATCGCTGGCCGCTGGATGGGAACGGTTGTGGCAGCCTATGCCCAAACCGGCAAGATGCTGGAAAAATATGATGTAGAGGAGCGGCGGCCGGGCGGCGGCGGCGAATATCCGTTGCAGGATGGATTTGGTTGGACCAACGGGGTCGCCAGCGCGATTCTGGACCGCTATCCCGACATCATGGCCGACTTTCAGGCGGAACCTTCGAAGGAGGCAACCGCAAACTAGGCTGCACGCCGACTCCTCACGCAACCCTTTGGTGAGGCGAAGCACGCAACTCGTTTAATCGACCTATTTCCGCCATCCAGCCGTCAATTTTCGATGCTTGAGAGCGGACTGTCAGCAAACCTAGCGGCGCACCGGGACAAGCCTTCAGATGGAATCGGCGTGGCCACTCAGGATCGAAGCGGTGACGAACAGCCCATGAGCCTCTAGAGACCGTAGGCAATCTTCTGCCGACACTTCCGGACGCTTCAGCCGAACGCGCAGAGTTCGGATCGCTGCAACCGCCTTGCCTTCGTCGAGCGCGATGGTATCGGCAATGAACTCGTCGGCAGTTCGCGCTTCCAAGTTTAAGGGTGCGAGAATTCTTGCCGGAAAATCGCTGATGTTTTCCGTCACGACAGCTTGTACGCTCAGCATATGATTTTCGATCCTGAGTTACCGACGGTCCGCTTTTCCGGTCGTCGTCCAATCCGTAGATAAAGACGTCTTCCTGAGGCCCACTATTTGCAGACGCACGATAGGCTCGTTTCGAGAAACTACAGCCCTGGTCCGTGGCGATCCTTCGAAGATATGGAATCCGCGAGCCTCGAATGTGTCGATTGGCTCAACTCTCGCCGACTGCTTGAGCCCGCCAACAATATCCCCCTGCCGAAACCGAAGAACAATATTATGATGTTGCGAGCAACATCGATATGCCAGCGTGATTCACGACCCAACGCTTCCAACCGACCCTGGACGGTTCAGGCTGCTAATGCGACCCCATATAGCGGCCGCCATTGGTGCTGATCGTCTGGCCGGTGATGTAGCTGGCTTCCTCGGAAGCCAGATAGGCGCAGGCGGCGGCAATATCTTCCGGCTTGCCGATGCGTTTCATCGGCAATGTCTTGGCGAAGGCTTCCACATCGATCGGTGCCGCGCGCATCATCGGCGTGTCGATGAAGCCGGGCGGCACCATGTTGAACGTCACGCCGCTGGCGGCAAATTCCAGAGCTAGTGCCTTGGTCATGCCCATCAAGCCACCCTTGGAAGAGACATAATGGACCTGCGCGAAGGAACCAGACTGGACCGAGGAGGAGGTGATGTTGATCACACGACCCCATTCGGCGCTTAGCATGTCGGGCAGCACTTCTTTGGTTACCAAATAAGGGCCACGCAAATTGACATAGATGACCTTGTCGAACAGATCATGCTCAACCTCCATGAACGGCGTGAAGGGGGCTATCCCGGCATTGTTTACGAGAATTGCAACTGGCCCCAACTGCGCGCGGGTTTCCTCGGCTGCTGCGTGGATCGCCGCCTTGTCGGAACAATCGACACCAATGGCGATGGCGGTGCCGCCCGCCGCCTTTATCAGTCTGCCGGTTTCGGCTGCTCCTTCGGCATTAATGTCCCATATTGCTATTTTCGCTGTATCTTCGGCTAAGCGGATGGCGATAGCGCGGCCGATGCCCGATCCCGCACCTGTCACTACCGCGACCTTGCCATTAAGAGAGCGTGTCATCGCCAAATCCTTTATGTCGTTCGATCCCCGCGGATCTGTGTCTTGAGCGGCAACGAAAATGCGGCTTCCGGCTATCAAATAGGACCAGCCGAAATCAGCTAGTTGAAGCCTTCGTACCGTCCAATGCCAATAGTATTATGTCGGCTAACAGCCTAGGTTCGATCAGTTCTGACCGACAAAATACGGGAATATGTCGCAGCAATCACATTGTGAGCGAACAGCATCACCATATGGTAACAGGCGTATCCAGCGATATTGGCCTTTGATAGGAGACGTCACTTTTGTCGCGCATACCTTTCGCATAGCCCTGTTCTATAAATTTGGGATGCTGAAGGATCGAGGCATCTCCTGTGATCAGTGTATCAACAGTGGAGCGGCGCAACGCGATTTTCCATTCGCCATCACGGCGCTCGACCCGATCAATGTAACGGCCATTAATGATCCGCGCCGTCTTTGCGCCGCGGTCAAGCAGTGACACCATCACATAGCTTTCACAGTGCGCGACATCGCCATCGATTTCGCAAAGATGGGTGGTGATGTTGTGGAGATGCTGATCTGAACCGGCGGCATGGACGGCGTTGGACCACTCGGCATAAAGTGGCCCGGGGTTGATGGCATGGCCATGTTCGTCGACGCCATCCTCATGATAGGCGCTGGTCAGCAGATCGACGTCATGCCGGTCATGGCCGCGCGCGTGGCGTGCGATCATGTCCTGGATCGCCAGCCTGTCCTTCAGATATACGACGTCACGGCACAGTTGGGCCAATTGCATGTCGTCCATGGCGATCCTCCTTCAATGCTATTCTTCGCTACCGCAAGACCAGGGGATATTGCTGGCGTGGCGCAATGTGATGCGTGTCGCGGCAGGAACGAGGCTGTCGACCGCCTTGATCGGCAAAGCCATATTTCACTGCCATCTCGGCCCCGATCACCGCTTGGCCGCTCCTGTCCATCAGGGCAGGATCGGAATATAATGCCCAGATCGCATGTCCCGTGAATTCGGGCGTTTCCGTCGCCGCTTCCAGATCCCTGTATTTGATCGGATCGGAGGCGATGACCATGCGCAAGCGATCCGTCAGCAGCGCACCCATCCATATTGACAGGGCAGCGACGTTGAAGGGCCGGAGATCGACGGCCATGTCCGCCGCGAACTTGTCCATTCCCGCCTTATGCGCGCCATAAGCAGGGCCAAAGGAATAATGGACAGCACCCGATGCGGACGTGAACATGATGAGGCCGTGCCGCTGGGCCACCATCAGGGGGGCGGCATGGACACTGGCGACATAGGCACTGCGCAAGCCGACATTGAGCATTTCGACAAGGCCGAGCGGCTTTTCCCAGAAATTGCCGGGGGCGGTCAGATCGTCATGCAAAGCGCACGCATTGTTGACGAGGATATCGAGACGGCCTTCGGCTTGCAAAACCTGGGCGAACAGCGATTCCACTTGCGAGTCATCGGCATGATCGACGCGAACGGCAATGCCCTTGCCGCCCGCCTGCGTCACCGCATCTGCTGTCTCCCAGATCGTGCCGGGCAGCGGATGATCGCCTGCTTTCTCGGACCGACCGGTTACGTAAACGGTGCATCCGTGACTGCCCAAGGCGATCGCAATTCCACGCCCTGCGCCGCGGCTGGCACCGGTCACTACAGCTACCGGACTGGCTGTCATCACACTCTCCTCCCCTTCATGTCAGGTGAAGGATTCTTCACCGGCCAGGGTCGTGCGATGCATCATGCGCCCGCTGTCCATCGCATAAGCCAACGCACGGTGCATGGTCCCTGTATTGTCCCAGATCACGAGGTCGCCGAGCGTCCATTCATGCCGGTAAACAAATTGAGGCTGGGTCGCATAATCGCGCAGTCGGGTCAGTAATGCCCAGCCTTCCCGAAGATCCATGCCCTCGACGTGCGATGCCGTGGAACCCAGCACCAGCGATTTACGTCCCGACCGATGGGTCCATACCAGCGGCAGTATGTTGGGCTGGAATGTCTGCCAACTTTTCAGCAGTTCATGACTTGGTTCAGGCTGCACATAGCGCTGCGCCACTTCGAACATATGAACGACCTTGAGCTCTTCGAGCGCCACTTTCTCTGCTTCGGGCAAATCATCATATGCCGCATAGGTGTTGGAAAACTCGGTCTGGCCCCCAGTGTCCGACAATTTGCGGCTGCTCATCAGCGAAGCGAAGATCGGGACGTTGCCCATTGTCCCATCAATATGCCAGTAGAACGCACCCTTGATATATTCGGCTACGGGATTTTCCCTGGGGTCCATCGTGATCTTGAAGGCCTTTTCCTCGACGATCGTGCCGATGGTTTTGGTGAAGGCTATCTGCTGGTCGTCGGTCAGGTTGAGGCCGCGAATGGCCACCACGCCGCGCTCCTCCAGCAATGCTCGGATTTGCGCCGAACAAGCGCCGCTCAGCAGCGTCTTCACGTCCATCACGATTTCACTGCCGATACGCGGCGCCAGATTTCTGACCTCGAAGGCGACCGGTTCCGCAATCGGCATCTCACTCTCCCGTTTTGGGCAGCCGTAAAGCCGCCACTCCCACATTGTGCTAAGCACATGCTTAGCTTTGCATGGTGGTATCGGTCAAGAAATCACCGTATGCTCCGCGTCGCCACGAGATTCATCGTCGGGGCGGTGGCTTAATCTTGTGAGAAGCCAGTCCATCAACTGGCGTGCATCGTCATGGCCCGACAGGATGCCGACCCCTTCCTCCATCACCAGCAATCGCGCCATAGCGGCCAGCCAGACGGTGGCTGCACCGGCGGTGCATGGTCCAAGGTTAATGGGGCTGTTCGCCAGATAGCGTTCAATCGCTGCGATCTGGACGGCGCGGATATGTTCGGCATAGCGCGCAATTTCTTCGCCTATGACCTTCCGATGATTTGCCAGCGCCATAAACTCCATGGCGAGGGCGGTGCGGCTGGGGTCGATGCTGAGCGTCCATAACGCACGCAGTGGGTCATCCGACTGTGCCGCCGCCTGATGGCGTTCGAGGCTTTGTTCGGCACCGCGCCTGTAGGCAGCCACCAGCAGGTCGTCGGACGTAGGGAAATAATAGTGGATGAGCGAGGCATTCAATCCTGCCCTTGCCGCCACTTTTCGACCACTTACGGCAGCATATCCTTCCTCCACCATCAGCGCCAGCGCCGCGTCAAGCAACTGGGCGCGGGTGGCCGATTTATCCGTACCGAAGCGTCGCTTTTGCGGTGCCGCCTTTACAGTGGCTTCTTCTGAAACGCGCTTGGCCAAATCAAAATAATCCGATCCCAGATTTAACGTTATGGCGAGGGCCATATGCGGCTTTGCAGGCGTCGCAAATATCGCGTTTTTGATATTCTGCGCAAAGGCAGAGCGCAATGACGCGCAGAGCTGCGGGGCGGAAACTGGATGTGAACGCAGCGCTAATCAAGATGGCCCTTTCAAAGGGCTGCAGACGGTCGTGACCGACCCGACATTTATGAGTATTTCCTCGTTGAAAGAGGTACCGTGAATGTCAGGTCGAGTTCCGCGAGATGGGCGTTGATGTCGGTGGCGCGTAGATAGGTGAAACCAGCCCATCATTTGAGCCGCAGGAAGAGCTAGCTTTGCCGCTCCAGGACCAACTTCGACAGCCGGCCCGCCTCGCGTGCGATGCTCCGGGCTAGCGCAAATTCGAACAGGGTTTGGTGCGAGAAGCCGACACTAGCTTCAAGTGTCGCGAGTGCGAACGCGCCGATGAGCGCATGGATGTCGGGCTTTGGCGAGAGAACTATCGGTGAGCACGAGGCGAAGGAATGGCAGATGCGTCCCACGCTGTGGGGTTTGGCGCTAAGAAGAACCGACCCTTTGTCGCCATTCCGGCACCAATTTCGCGTGCCCAGGTCTGGACTGTCCGGTAACCGGCAGGTCGCGACCGATTTACGTCTTTTAACCCTGCCCGCCTGATCGGCTGATTCCGGCAATCCTGGTCATCACACTATCCGACCACACAGGAGATTCTTTGATAGCATTCCCCAATAATGTTGCTCTGTGGAGCTGT
>NZ_JAVDWV010000035.1:0-12563 GCF_031457465.1 Sphingobium xenophagum | reverse complement strand
CTCAATCTCGTCCGACATCGGCCACCCCGCTCAAAGAGCGGCAATCATCCCCCCGAATGGGCGCCGCGCAAGGCGGCCGTCAGACCTCGCTTACCTTTGTTCTGCGATTTCCTCTATCGGTGACAAGGCGGTCGTGGTGCTCGACAATCTGCCCGCACATAAGGTCGCTGGCATCCGCGAGGCGATCATCGCCCGGCGCGCTTAACTCTTCTACCTGCCCCCGTACAGCCCCGACATGAACCCGATCGAGATGGCCTTCGCCAAGCTCAAGGCGCTCCTGCGGCAGGAACCGGCCCGCACCGTCGATGCCCTTGTCGAACGCATCGGCAACCTTGTTGACCGCTTCCCGCCCCACGAATGTGCCAACTTCTTCCCCGCCGCCGGGTATCAACGGTCAATGTGAAAATGCTCTAGCAGTTCCAGCGCTTGATGAAGGACAATGGTGTAACCTGTTCCATGAGCCGGTCCGGCAACTGTTGGGACAATGCTGCGATGGAAAGCTTCTTCTCCTCTCTCAAAACCGAGCGGATCAGGAGCAAGGTCTACCATTCGCGAGATCAGGCCCGAGCCGATGTGTTCGATTATATCGAAAGATTTTATAATCCGACACGCCGGCACTCAACCTTGGGGTATCTCGGCTCCGTCGACTTCGAACGGAAAGCTGGTGTAGCTTAAATGAGCCTATCTTGGTGTCCGCCAAACCGGCAGCAGGGCCATGGTGTCTATATTCATCCACTTGGGCCATCATTATGGAAGGCAGCAAGATTGCGCTGCAGTTCGGCATCAAATTCGCGGAGTCGATCCAGGCCGGCGGCCTCTCCCTCAGCAGACGGCGATGTCCAGCCATGCTCGAGATCGACCAAAGCATTATAACCTCGCCTGACTGCCAGAGCGGCGACTTCAACCAAGTCAAGCTCTCCGGCACCGGGTTCAACCCGACCAGGTTGATCAGCCAGCTGCAGCAGACATACCTGATCGATCGCCTCATTCAGCGACTGCACAAGATCCTCTCCCATTTGCGCGATGTGGCCCGTATCGAAGATCATGCCGACCGAGGGGCTGGCGGCCATGCGGATGAGTTTGAGCGTGTCCTGTGTGGACCTGAGCAAAAGGCCGGGGAGCGCCACTATCGGTTCGATCCCGATGACGATGCCATGGTCTCCTGAGATAGCAGCCATTTCAGCAAGATTTGCCGCGACGTTCTCGTATTGCTCGTCTTCACTCAGGATCGCAGGGTCCGCGGCGATCAGTACCGCCAGGGTCGAGGATTGAAGCGCCGCCGCCACTTCCGACGACCGTTTGACGAACTGCGCGAGACGCTGTCGATTTTCAGGAGACCGATCGGCCAGGATCGGGCTAACCACGAATTCTGCGGGAATTGCTACGATGGCACTTGCCGTCAGGCCGGTTTCAAGCAGCGCCTCCTTCACGCGATCGCGCTCGGTAGCTGGCTTTTCCATGGCCCACGGATAAAGAATGCCAGACATGCCGATGCTGGCAGCGTAGCGGATGTGCGCAGCGGGATCATCGGTGCCCACAGTAGCAAGGAACTGGGGTCTCAATGCGGGAGGTTCATACCCGTGATGAATGCTGTATCGCATTGACCAAACCATTTCCAAACTCCTGGGTCAGATAAAATAGACGTGCCGCGTGCACCTAGATCTTCGGCGGACGCGGAGCGCCACCTGCGGAGACGCGATCAAGCTGCCAGTCGAGAAACTCGATTCCACTCTTGAAATTATTCCGGCCCGGTGCGCCATCCAGGATGACTGCAACATTGTCGCGTACGTCCTCTGGCGTCAGATCAACTTTGGCGTAGCCTTGGGTCATCATCAGCTGTTGTTGCGCCACAACCCCACCCCCGGTATCCAAGGTCTGGCCATTGATCGTACAGCAATCGGAAGCGAGCCATGCCACGGCCGCAGATGTTAATTCCGGCCGCATGTAATGCGCCCACCAGTTCTTGGCGTCGTTGGAATCATAAACATCTGAACGGTTAGCGTCCGTTGGCTCAAAAAGCCCCTCCATCATTCGCGTGTATGCCGTCACGCCAAGCGCATTCGTGACAATGCCGTGCTCAGCTCCTTCCAGGGCGAGGGAACGTGCAAGGCCAGTCAGCGCGGTCTTAGCGACCCCGTAATGGACCAGATTGGTGATTCCGGAAAGGGCCGCCTGGGATGTGATAAAGATGAAGCGCCCATATCCTTGGCTCACCATATGTGGCCAAGCCGCTTTGGCCAGCAGGAAGCCCCCGTCAGTGTGAACCCCCACAACCTGCCGGTACTGCTGGTACGTCATCTCGCCAAACGGAATGAAGGTCACGACGCCTGCATTATGGACAACGATGTCCAACCTCCCGAACGCGTCTATCGCGGCCTGCACCATTTTCGCCACGCCGGTCTCCGAAGACACGTCGTTGTAATCCGATATCGCCGTACCGCCCGCGTCCGCGATCTCACGGACTACCGCGTCGGCTGGATTTTCGCCTCCGTCGCGTCCGTCCATCATCACGCCGATGTCATTGACGATGACCTTGGCACCGCGCTGTGCAAGAAGCATGGCGTGCGATCTGCCCATGCCGCGTCCTGCGCCGGTAACAAGGGCGACTCTCCCGTCAAATCGAATCTCGCTCATGAACTTCCTTTCGCGTCGAATTTTTTGCCAGCCGATTTGCGGTCCGCCTCGCGGAGCGAGGGTCGGCGATCTCACATATAAGTCAGACCGCCGTCCGCAAGGATGGTCTGGCCAGTCACGAATTCGGAATCATTGCTTGTCAGGAACGAGACCAGACCGACCATGTCGCGCGCCTCGGCGACCCGCTTGATCGATTGCATGCTAGCCATCTGGTCGATCTTGTCAGCGCTGCCGTAGGACATGACGCCAGGCGTCGGGGTCAGCGCCGGACTGACGGCATTTACGGTGATGCCGTATTTGCCAAGGTCGGCGGCAAGCGCTCTAGTCAGGCCGATTGCTCCCATCTTGCTCGCCTTGTACGCGGCCAGGCCCTCGACAGGGAACATCAGCGAACCGGACGTGAAATTGACAATGCGCCCCCAGTTCGCTTGCTTCATCGATCCCAAGAACGCCTTGGTCATCAGGAATTGAGAGTCAAGGTTGACCGTCAGGACGCGCCGCCACTCTTCATAGCTGAGATCCTCGATGCTGCAGCTCGGGAAAATGCCGGCATTGTTGATCAGGATGCCGACACTGCCGAAGTGCGCAAATGCGGCTGAAGTTGCCTCAGCAATATCGTCAGGCGAGGAGACGTTTGCCGTAAGACCCAACCATTCGCCTCCCACCTTCCGAACCAGATCTCCAGTTTCCTCGGGCACCGCGAGATCTATGCCGATCACTCGAGCCCCCCGTTCTGCCAGTCCGACGGCAATAGCTTGGCCGATACCGCGCGCAGCTCCGGTAATAACGGCTACTCGGTCACTATGTGTCACGATTTATCTCTCCATCGCTCTGAACATAAGTAGAGCTGGCTTTGCTGAAACACTGGCTGCAACGAGGTATGCTGCGTCAGAGCCTGAACAGACTCGCTCAGTAATCTATGATGATCGCTGGCGCGCGGCCCGCCCCGCTATCGATCATGCTGTGCGCCTGCGTCGCGCGTTCGAACGGAATGCGCTCCGAAATGAGCTGATTGACATCGATCTTGCTGACGATATCCAAAGCTTGGCCGAGGCGACGTTCGAGCGGCCACCGCGCAGCCTCGTCCCCGCCGACACTGGCTACGAAGACGCTCTTCACAGTAAGCGCGCGAAGGTGAAAATCGGGCGAAAGCGCCAGCGGTGTGTTGCGTGATGTGTGCCAGGCGGGGACGACCACCATGCCCCTGTCACCGCTATAATCGAGAGCGCTCTGCAGAGCGGGCGTGGCGCCGCTCGTCTCGATGAACATGTCAGCGCCGCGTCCCTCGGTGTATTCGGCCACGACCTTGCCCAGTTCTGACGGATCGATGACGGCGTCCGCGCCGATCCATGCAGCAGCTTCGCGTCGCTCAGCCATCGGATCCACCACGATCAAGCGACCTGCCGTTTTGCGAGCCAAATGCGCGCAGAGGCTACCAATGACGCCCAGGCCGGTGACGACCACACATTCTCCGACACGCACAGGCGCTTCGTGCGAAGTTCGCAGCGCGACATTGCACATGTTGGTGAACATGGCGCGAAGAGGATCTGCAGCAGCCGGCAACTTGACGCCGAATGCTGCTGGCATTGTGAAAACGTCTTGATGGGGATGGGTGGCGAAGACGAGATCGCCGGCCTCGAAACCGGAACCTTCGCCTGCGGACTCCACCCTGCCGATCAACTGATAACCGAATTTCACCGGGAAAGGCAGCGTGCCCTTTATCGTGTCGAGCGGCATCTCGAGCATCTTGCCTTCGCCACGGTAGACATTCATTTCGCTACCCTGGCTGATCAGCGAGTGAATTGCGCGCACGCGAATTTCGCCAGGGCCGGGTGGAGGGGCCAATTCATCGCGAAACGCTGACTGCCGCGGTCCTTCGAACCAAAGTGCGCGGCCACCGATAGTCTGCGTCATTATCCTACTCCTGAAAATTGCAATTCTTCGAGCGGGGCAAAAGTGCCTCGCGGCTCAGTTGTCCTTATTGACGATATGGTCCGCCACTTTCTCTGCGGCCATCAAGACCGGCAAGTTCGTTCCTGCCGACATCACAGTCGGGAAAATCGAGGCGTCTGCGATGCGCAGACCTTCAACCCCGATAACGCGACCTCGCTCGTCCACAACGGCGTCCAGATCATCCCTGCGACCAATCCGGCAGGAACCTACCCAATGTCCGCCCATCATCGCGATCGACCGGACTAAGTCTCGCAGACCATCATCGTCGGTCGCGATCGTGCTCAGCGCGGTGGCCATCTGCTTCAGGACTTGCTCAGCCAGGAAATCGGACGATGCAAAAGCGACTCCGCCGACCTTGCTAAGAAGTCTGCCGCGCGGTGTATCGCTGAGGTAGGTCATAAGCAGAGGCGAGAACTTCATAAGAAACTTCGTATTCAGCAGGGGGCTTACGCGCGCTGAATTCATCAGTGATATGCCGTGCCGAAAAGCACCCACCATGCGGGTGAGATCCCGGTCATCCCCCCACATATTGGTCTGCACGTGCGGCCGCCCATTCGGGCTCATGTTCGCCAGGACCGATCCTCTGGAGAACGGCTTGTTGAGGATAAACATGAAATCGGCAATTTGCCGTCCCAGCGGGTCATGCGGATGAGGCGAGAGTGCACGCTCCCAAACATTGAGAAGCATGTCGGTACGCGGACAATCCGGTTCGTTGGACGAATACCGCGCAATCATCATGCATGGCGGAGCCAGTGTATTTGCCGGTCGGCCCTTGGACTTCACATGGGCGTTAAGGCTGACCATGCTATGGTTGCTCAAGTTGCGGCCAACCCCGCGCCGGTCGGCGACAAGCGGTGCCCCCAATGCGCGGAGCGTCTCAGCAGCGCCAATACCCGATTTCTGCAGCAGCGCCGGCGTGTTGATCGCACCGCAAGTAACGACCACTTCGCGGCCCGCGATCCGCTTGAGCCCGTCGGGCGTACGCACCGACACGCCAACTGCGCGGGCACCGTCGAAGACGATCGTATCGACATCGGTGTCCGTGACTATGGCCAGATTTGGCCTCGCGCGTATGCTGGCGCCAAGATATCCCTGCGCGGCTGACACGCGCGTCGCCGGGCTGATGTTCAAAGGAACGGGGCCAACGCCGTCAGAAAACTGGATGTTCAGATCCGTTTGCGCTTCCAGTCCGCGGCTGACCAATTCATCGCGCACCGCACGCGACAGCCCGCTCCACCGATCGCTCTGCATTCTGGAGATCGGGATAGGACCAGTGCTGCCATGCTGCGGACCTTGGAAGTCCTTGTCGGTCTCCACCTTTATGAAATAGGGCAGCACTCGATCCCACCGCCAGTCGGTGATCCCGAATTCTTCCCATTCGTCGTAGTCCCTCGGGAAGCCCCGCTGTGCATGCATGCCGTTGATGGCAGAACCGCCACCCAGCACGCGCGCGAGGACTACGGGCACCAAACGATCGGTGTCTTGGGGGCCCCTGTCTGTCCCTAGGAAATTTGACCAGATGAACTCCGGTTTGAAAGTCGTCCGAAGGCCAGGGTCGGAGATAATCTCCGGCTCCACCTCGCCCAGGTCCGGCCCTGACTCGATGACAAGAACGCGCCTCGAAGCGTCTGCCGAAAGGCGATTGGCCATCACGCATCCGGCCGACCCGCCGCCTACGACAATAAAGTCGAACTCGGTCTGCTCGATACCCGGATCGGTTATGCGTTTATTGGCATTCACTTGCCCGATCCTTCTCACTTATCTGATGTTCTGCCGACATCGCGTTTCACATATGAATCAGGTCATCCGCATACACAGCCTGCGCGAAACCGGTTCGCGCAGGCTGCAGGAATTTTTTCAGAAGCTGTACCCGACCATGACCCCGTATGTACGAGGCGCAGCGGCCTGACCCTCTTCAAAGCCACCAGGATTTGCCTGAGCGATAAGGTATGTATAGTAGTTTTTGTTTGTGAGGTTTTTACCGAAAACCCCTACCTTCATCTTTTCATCGGCAAACTTGTAGGTCAGGGTGCTGTCCAGCAGCCCGTAGCGTCCTTGGCCCAAAATATTGTCCGGGCCGGAATAGAAGCGTGAGGAGTAGCTGTAATTCACCGTCGCATCCAAAGCGCCGTCGCCGATGGGGACGCTGTAGACCGCGCCGATGTTGAACGTCACGTCCGGTGCATAGGGAATCTTGTTGCCCTTGGCGCTCCCGATTGTCTGGTTCACGCCGCCGCCGTCCGCGATCGGAACCCGATTGAAGAAGCCTGCATCCGGATACGAAGTGAACTTCGAATCCATTAGCGTGGCACCGGCGTTGATCGTCAGATTCTCACCGAGTTGTGCCGTGGCGTCGATATCGACCCCATACAGCTTGGCAGCCGCACCATTTTGAAGCACAGCCGATGCGGCCTGGAATACAGTCACCTGAAGATTGGAGTAATCATAATAGAATCCGCCAACATTCAAGCGCAGGTGCCTGTCGAAAAGGTCTGCCTTGAACCCTGCCTCATATGCATCAAGCACTTCAGGCTTGACTACGACTGAACTGGGTGGAACCGCGTTGAAAACGCCGCTCTTGAAGCCACGGTTGAAGGAAGCATAAACCAGTACTTCAGGTGTGACCTGCTGGTCAAGAGCGGCACGGAACGTTAGCTTCTTGAACGTTTTGGCGGCATCTACCGCCCCCGTTTCCAGTGTCGAGCCTCCGAAAGCCGGCAGAAAGGTCAATATTGTCTTGCCGCTTATCTTCCTCTGTTCGGTGGTGTAACGTAACCCGCCCGTTAAGTGAGCCCCCTCCCAAAGGGGAATGGTCGCCTGCCCGAATATTGCGCCGGATTTTGTTTTCTGATTGGTAAAGAACGTGAGGCTCTCGAGCGGAGATAAAGACGTTCCACTAATGACGAATGGCTCGTAGGTCGCCGTTCCGTTCATATAATACAGCCCTGCAAGCCACTTGACGTCAGAGGCGGTGTTGGAACTTAACTGGATCTCCTGCGAGAACTGCTTGTCTTTGGCGACGATCGTAGCATATCCTCGATCAGCCGGTGCAGGAATGCTCGGGAAGCCAACTCGCTGCACGGCACGGCGATACGCTGTTATGCTCGTAACTTTGACCGCGTCAAACTCGTGGTCCCACTGCAGACTGGCACCACCGGTATTGAAACTGTAGTAAGGTTGCCTGGCCGTATAAGTATCTTGGAACCCACCCGTGGCAGGGAAGGGCTCTCCGACTTCAGCAAAGGGCGCCAGTACACCGGAAGCGACAAATTCGGCCAGATCAGGTCGCTCGCCGGCAAGCGTCGTCCCAGGACCGTAGTTCACGGCCGTGCCTTTGATAAGACCGTAAGCACCGATACCGGGTCCCTTCATACGCGAGAAGTCGCCAATGATGCGGATTTGGTCGCGATCTGTCGGCTCGATAAGGGCTTTGGACCGGATCGCATACTGATCCAGCTTGTTCACATCTTTGCCAAGAAAGAGGTTCTGCCCATACCCTTTGCCTTGGAGCGAAACAAACCCTGCGATGTCCGCCGCAACATTCGGGGCAAGACCGCCGGTGAGATAGCCCTGGAGGGATGCCGTCTGGTAATTCCCATAGCGGGCCGTGAATTCGCCCGACAGCTCCTGCTTTGGATCCTTGGTACGGATGTTCACGACGCCGCCCGTGGCATTGCGGCCGAACAATGTTCCTTGCGGACCCTTGAGAACCTCCACTTGCTCGATGTTGTTGAGCTGCACGAGGGCCCCGTTCACGCTCAGAATGTACACGCCGTCCACATACGTCGCCACCGAGTTTTCGACGCCTGCGCCGACCGCAGTGGTTCCGATCCCGCGAAGGTGGGGCGCTGTGCCGCCGGCGCTGATCTGGAATGTCAGGCCGGACACCACACGAGCGAGCGACTCGGTTCCCATGATGTTCGCGGCAGCCAGCCTCTCCGCCGTCACTGCCGTGATCGCAATTGGCACCTTCTGGATGCTTTCGGAACGGCGGTTTGCGGTGACCACAATGTCCGCGATACCGCCTTGACCAGCAGCGCTCTCAGCTACAGCGGTTGCAGTCTTGTTCTCCTGCGCGACGGCGACAGTAACGGACAAATTGACCGCTAACGCCATAGCAAGCAGGCGATCCAGTCGGAGCATGTAAACGCTATTTAATTTGGACACGACTTATCCTCCCCAAGTTGCCTTTTTTTCTTTTTTTAGGACCGCGCCGAACATACGACGCAATTTTCAATCTACAGCTGGACTAGCTCGGCCAAGATCCATCGAGGACCATATCCAAATGACCGAACTTGGGCGTCCTATCGCCCACGATAGGTATGATGTTCGTCAGAGCCCGGCGAATGCGCATGCCCGATGTCGTTCGGACATCAAGAACATAACTTTTGTCAGAAGCAATAGCCCGCTTGATCGCACCCTCAAGATCCTCTGGCTTTTCTACCGTCTCGCCATCGACACCGAAGCCCTTCGCAACGGCAATGAAGTCGGTGGATTGCGGCAAATCGACCCAAGGATTGTCAAACCCGGCCGCTTTGGAAGCGGAGCGGTTGGCAAGAAGGCAACCGTTGTTGTCGATGATGACGATCACTTTGATATTATGCTCAGCCAACAGCGACAGGTCGCTTATGTCGTAATAAAAGCCGCCATCGCCATGATAGACAACGACCGTACGCGAAGGGTCGGCCATTTTCGCGCCGATCGCGACCGGAAGGCCGGCACCAAGCGACATGTAATGGCCACCTGTCGGGCGCGGTGTGTTGGCCTTGAACCGGAAGCTACGATAAAGCGCGAAAGCCTGACCGCCTGAATCGCCGACCACCAATGTGTCGTCCGGCAGCAGATCGGACATAACGCGGATCACGTGATACTGATTGAGCGGGACCGCGTCCGGCTCGGCCCAGGCCAGCATCTCCTCCAGGAACGACGCCTTCATCGACCGAGTCTCCTCGCGCCACGCTTCAAGCGAGGACTGTCGCGCGCTGACTTCGTCTCCCTGAGCAAGGGAGAGGAGCTGGCGCAGAAAACCCTTCGCATCGGCCTCGATTGCAACGGTTGGCTCGAAGATTTTGCCCAGTTCATAGGTGTCGATATCGACGTGGACCACCTTTTCCGGTTTGCTGATGGTCCAGCTTCCGGTGCTCATCTGCGAGAACGACACACCCAGCGCGATCCAGAGATCCGAACGCTGCAGCGCATCGTTGCCCGAAATCCATCCGAAGCTACCCGATGCGCCAATATATAACTCGTCCCGATCATCGAGCACTCCACGGCCGCCCCAAGACGTTGACACGACGGGAACACCAAGGAGTTGCGCCAATTCACGCACCTCATCAGCTGCGTCGGACAAGTGGACGCCAGCACCGACGTAAAGCACGGGCCGCTCTGCACTCTTCAGCATGTCCCACACGTTGCGCACATCGTCAGCATTGCCAACCGGTGGCTTGGGAAGGGTCAAAGGCTCGACCTTGATCGAAGTTTCTTGGAACATGGCCGGCTGAGACAGGACCAGCACGGATGAGCCGAACTTGCCGGTGCTGGCAGCCTTGACCGCCTGCCTGACGATCACGGGAAGGTCAGAGCCATCAGTGACCTTCTTGCTGTACTTGGCAAGATTGCTCAGCGCCGGATAAACCTTGAGCGCGTCCTGAAGACCATCCCGCGCCTCCATGGCGGGCGGGTTGTCCATCGTCATGAACAGCAGTGGCGTTCCATCCATCGTCGCACCATAGATAACCGGCGACGCGTGAAGAGACCCGACATGCCACGTAAGCACCGCCGACGAAGCCCTGCGCTTGATCCGGTTATATCCATAAGACATCCACGCGGCACCGATTTCCGTGCGCCCCGCAATCATCTTGAAGTTTTCGTCGACCAACGCCCGTGCCAACGCGTTGACAGAGCCGCCGGTGTAGCCAAACACAACCTCAACGCCACATGCAGCGAGCGACTTTGCGACAGCATCCGCGCCAGCGAGCTTTTGAGACGCCCCGTCCGTGTCGCCATGTACCTGCAGGTCGGAATCAGCCATTACATTACCTCTCCACGCGCAACGCGCTGCATGTTTATCAAAAATTGCGCGGCCTAGCGTCATTCGCATGACCAACATCAATCGTGAGGAGGTTGATCGCACCATCGATGTTGCGATGTCAAGCAGCTTCATCAACTACAACGCTGATTTTCAACGTATTTGTATGAATAATAGGTGATATAATTTTGTCATATAATGGTGGACCCGCGCGATAGTTGTTTATTAGCAATAGAGTTTTTGTGAATAATCTATACATATATCTATATATGCTTTGGATTTTTATTTCTAATATTCTACGGATCCTACGGTTTTACTATATTAATAGCCAAGGCAATTGCGGAAAATTTACCGCGAATCTCAGGAAATCCGACAGCAATCCGGATCTTCTTGTTTGACTGCGCAGGACACGAAATAGCGCTTTCTCAAAAACGGTGTGATCAAACCAAGGGAAGATTTGCATCGGCCGTTCGGGTGCTCCCCAGGGCGCCGCGATCCAGTGCGCCTCGCGGGGATCGCCCGGACACTACGCCTCCTGCTGTCGAAGCCGGTTCATGCGGCGTCAAACGGCTACACCTGGAGCCAGCGCTCATCGCCCTCGGTTTAGACTTGATACGGCCCCAGGGTTCATAAGCGCGACCTCTGCTGGAATCTCGCCAGTCTGGCGTACGCTTGATGCGTCGAAGAGAATGCCCCGGAGATATGGTCAGTCCTCGATCACTTATGCCTTTGAAATTCGGCATCGAACGCCCATACTGCTTCATGTAGCCAGAACGGTCTGGCAGGAACGTCTATAGGTTTGCCGATCATTCGGGCTGAATGCAAAGACCTAAGACGATGGGAGATTTGACCGATCGTGAATTATAAGGGTCTGGATCTAAACCTGCTCGTGGCGCTTGATGCGTTGCTTACTGAAAGAAATGTTACGCGCGCCGCTTCCAAGCTGTACATTTCTCAGCCAGCGATGAGCATCGCGCTGCAACGGCTGAGAACGCATTTTGACGATGAGTTGCTGAAACGCGTTGGCCGCAAGCTAGAGTTGACCCCCAAAGGCATCACGTTCGAGAGCGAAGTCAAGGATGTCCTATCCCGCATCTCCGCCTTGCTGCAAAATGAGCCAACCTTCGAACCAGCAATAAATTCCCGCAGTTTCCGAATAGCGATGACCGATTTCTGCGCTCGAGTGTTCGGGGTGCCATTCGTTGGAGAGTTGCGGCAACAAGCGCCGTTGTCGACTTGCCAGATTGACGAGTTCAGCGCGGATGCGCTCGACCGGCTGAACGAAGGCACGATCGATTTCTGCATCGCCGCAGCCGGTTCCGCGCTCACCGACGGCCGCCGTGGATCGCAGGCTTCAGACGACACCCAATCCTTTCGGCGGGTATCGCTCTTCCAGGATGAGTTTGTTCTGGTCGCAGACGCGGGCAATAATGCAATAAGAGCTGGCATCGATTTCGACGATTTCCGCCGGATGCCCTATGTGGAGGTCCGGTTTAATTCGGAAGTTCCGAGCCTAGTCGATCAAGCCCTCCGCCTGCAGGAGGAACGCCCTACCTCCGTGCTGGTCGTGCCAAGCTTTGCCACGGCGATCGAGATCATCATAGGGACGGATCTCGTCTGCCTCGTACCGTCGCTCATGGCAGGTCGCTTGGCCAATACCCATCGCATCAAGACCGTACAGCCGCCGCTCAGTTTGCCGGTCCTGAACGAGACCCTCATCTGGCACAGTAGGAATGAAATCGATCCTGCGCACCGATGGCTGCGCGAGTGCCTTCTTACGGTAGCGCAGCGCTATTTCGCAATTACCGCCGATCACGGAGCGGTCACCATCTGAATGGCTCTCATCTTTGGTTTCTAGGGTCGAGACTCGTTCAAAGCCAGAAGGCCACTGCGGCAGCGAGGCTTACGGCTGACAGGAAGTTTCGGGCGAGCTTGTCGTATCGGGTAG
>NZ_JAVDWV010000034.1:0-16552 GCF_031457465.1 Sphingobium xenophagum | reverse complement strand
CCGACAAGTCCCCGCGACCCATGACTGCTCCCCAAAAAGCACTCTTGAATCAGAACGAGGCCCGTTTGGGAACCCCTTTTGTCAACACGACCTAAGGAAGTGATGTGGCACGACCGATACCTCAAGCTGATCTACAATCGATCGAGGCGGCCATGGCGCAAAGGCCGGATGGTGCGTCAGCGGCGCAGATTACCAGCGCTCTCGCTACTCCCGGTGTCCGTCGGACCTTCTAATATCTTCTTCGGGCTCTGGTCGATGCCGGTCGGCTACGCCTTGTCGGCGATAGGCGTGCAGCCCGCTATCATCCTGGTAATGCGATCGTCGCCCAGCCTGATCCATCCGACATCGTCCCGATCTCAACTGAAGGCAGCGCTGTCCTTGCGTCAAAAGCGAATCTGGAAAACACATTAAAAGCGATTTTTAGAAAGCCTCTAAAAGCGAAATGTTATGCAGCATTTTTAGCGAAACATGATACAAGTGCCATATGGCTACTCCCGCCCAGAAACTCGCTGACGCGCTAGATGTCCTTGAACGCCTGCAAACGCGCGGCCGCGTTGCCATTCGGTCCGCCGATATCAGCAGGACCTATCGCGAACGCCTCATAACGGCCGGTTTTCTCAAAGAGGTCATGCGCGGATGGTATATTCCTTCGCGGCCCGATGAACCGCTAGGAGAAAGTACGGCCTGGTTCGCCAGCTTCTGGGGATTCTGCACCGAATATCTGACCGAGCGGTTCGAGGATCAGTGGATCCTCGCACCCGATCAATCGCTGCTGCTCGCGACCGGCAACCGTACGGTACCACCGCAATTGCTGGTGCGTGCACCGGGCGGCCGCAACCGCCCCACCGAACTTATCCATCATACGTCCTTGATCGATACCAACCTTGCGCTTCCCCCCGTAAGGGACCGGATGGTCGACGATGACGGGCTTCGTCTCTTCAGCATCGACGCGGCCCTGATTGCCGTTACCGGGCAGTTCTTCACCAACCGTCCCACCGATGCGCGCACGGCCCTTGCGACCCAGCGCGATGGATCGGCTCTGCTGGAGCGCCTGCTCGAAGGTGGGCATTCGGTCATAGCAGGCCGCTTGGCAGGCGCATTCCGTAACATTGGCCGGGATCGGATCGCGGAAGAAATCGTCGCCACCATGAAATCGGCCGGCTATGTCGTTCGGGAAACTGATCCGTTCGCCGCAAATCTAGCAGCTCCCTTGCCGCGCGATCCATCGCCGGCCGCCCATCGTGTTCGCCTGATGTGGCAAGATATGCGCGAACACATCCTTGAGGTTTTCCCCGCCGCTCCGGGAATTACGGATCCCGCATCTTATCTTGCCCGCGTCGAGGAAAATTACGTCAACGACGCCTATCATTCGCTATCGATTGAAGGCTATCGCGTCAGCCGCGATCTGATCGAGCGCGTACGTGGTGGCGACTGGAACCCCGATGGCGAAGAGGCCGATCGTGCGCACCGCGACGCACTGGCAGCGCGCGGCTATTGGAAAGCGTTTCAGGCCGTCGAGCAAAGCCTCGCGCGCGTGCTAGGCGGCGATAACGCGGGAACGGTGGCTGATGAAGATCATCCCGCCTGGTATCGCGCGCTCTTCGCGCCCAGCGTTGTGGCAGGCCTTGCGCGAGCAAGCGATCTTGCGGGCTATCGCAATGCGCCGGTGTTTATCCGCGGATCTCGTCATGTACCGATGCGGGCGAATGCCGCCCGCGACGCAATGGCTGCGCTGTTCGAATTGCTGCGCGCCGAAGATGAGACTGCGGTACGGGTCGTGCTGGGGCATTTCATCTTCATTTACATCCACCCTTACATTGATGGGAATGGCCGCATGGGCGGCTTCCTCATGAATATGATGTTGGCGTCGGGCGGCTATCCCTGGACGATCATCCCCGTAAATCGACGCGCCGACTATATGGCCGCGCTCGAGCAGGCAAGCGCAGCCGGTGACATCAGACCCTTTGCCAATTTCCTTGGCGAACTGGTGACCGCGCAGGCATGAGGGTGCATGATAGAAACTCTGTTTTACAGGTTCAAGGATCACATGCAATCAGGTGTTTCTCGGCAAGGATTGGGACATTTTCTTACCGGAATGACGGCTTCCGGGAACGGACTTCGCTAAAGCCGACATTTACGCGCCGATGGTTCACATTTTTTTTGCATAGCCTTGTCACACCTATTTCGATGCTGGGGTAAGCGACAAGCGCGTAGTCGAGAAGGCGGTGGGTTGGAAAGCCATTCGGCGCGACGACTGGACTGGGTGCGCTGTTCTAGTCACACACCGAACGGAGAGCCATCCGTGCGTGCATCGGACACGGCGTTACCGATTCGACTAGCGCTGCGACCAATGTCACTATGAAACCCTGGCGGAGCATCGCCAGTGTGCTGGTTCCCACCACGGCGGCCAGATTGTGTGATTCAGCCGCGAGTGCGAGTGGCTTTGATAGCGCGCAAACCAAAAGTATCAGCCCGAGAATCCACAGGACCAGCGTGCGCCCAGTGCGGAGCCCTATAATGACGGGTAGCAGGACCACGCCTAGGATGCTCGCCGGTGCGAAGGTCAGCGCCATACATGGCCCGTCTAACCTCGCCCGAACCCCTACCTTCCTCATCGTCAATCTGGCGCAACCGGCGGGCATTGGATACTTCCATGTCGCTGTATTTGCCCCTCAGCTTGTAAAATGTCGCAGTGCTCAGTCCCTGCTTCCGATAAATTCCCACCATCGGCAGCCCTGACTCCTACTCCTTGATAGTCCCGATGATCTGCGCCGCGATAAACCGGAGCTTTCTCATGCTCCTGCTCCTTTTTGTGGACAGGGCGAAAGCAAAATTGGTTCGATTCTTCATCCAAAATCAAAGCTTTGCGGCGCTCTGCGTTCAGTCATCAAATAGACCACTATTTAAAGAAACGAAAAACTTCGAAAACGCGCGAACAACAACGTGGCTTGGATAGCCGTCGGATAACAGGGAGAGAGAAGGTGAATGTTCGCCACATTTTGCTTTGCACCGTCGCAGGGTTGAGCATGGCCATGGGTGTCACGGCCGCCCAGGCGCAACAGCAAGCAGCAGATAGCGCGTCGCTTGGCCCGATGCCGGGTGATATCATCGTCACCGCTCAGAAACGTTCCGAAAATGTTCAAGATGTCCCCATCGCCATCACGGCAGTGTCGGGATCGTCGTTGGGCACGCTCCAGATGCGTAGCGGGACCGAATTGGCTCGCCAAACCCCCAATTTGTCGGTCAGCGTCCTTGGTAACGAAGATCAGCCGAAATTTTCGGTTCGCGGCATTTCCCAGTCGGCGTTCGACCTCAATGCGTCATCCCCCACCGGCATTTTCTATGATGAAGTTTTCGTCCGGGCGTCTTTCCTGGGCGGAGCGCAACTCTACGATATGGACCGGGTAGAGGTGCTGCGCGGCCCTCAGGGAACCTTGTTTGGCAAGGAAACGGTGGGCGGCGCAGTCAGCTATGTCACGCGGGCACCGGAATTTGCTACGTCGGGTTATCTCTCAGGCGAATATGGCAATTATAACTATGTCGCCCTGCAAGGGGCCGCCAATACCCAGATCATCGACGATAAGCTGGCCGTGCGCTTTTCCTTCAACACGAACCAGAGCGATGGTTTCGTCAAGAATTTGCGGCCGGGCGGGCGGGACAAGTCCAATCTCGACAAGACAGCCTTTCGCGTCGCAATGAAATATAAGGATGATGCCGGGTTCGAGGCGACATTGCGCTACAGCTACACGCGCAGCTCACCCGAAGCGGTTGGCACGAACGTAACGGGCTATCTGCCCGGTAATACAAATGCGTTCGGTTTTGATCCGCGTATCGATCCGGTCACTGGACGCAGGCTGGGCGCGCGTGAGGGCTATTATGATCGGGACGGTCAAATCCGTGTGCGCGGCGACGGCATCTCGCTGACGATGAAAAAGGATTTGGGTTCGGTCGCGCTCACATCCATTTCCTCCTATCTCAAAGGCTATTTCCTGAACGAAGTGGATGGCGACGGGAGCGCTGCCAATCTGCTCGCGCTCGATTTCCGCGCGAAAACGAAGGAATATTCGCAGGATCTCCGGCTGACCACACAGTTTGACGGACCGTTTAATGTCATCGCGGGTCTCTATTATTTCCGCGATACGCTCGATAACCTGTTCAACGTGTCGCAGTTCGACGGCGCGTTTAATGCGCGCCAGACCTATTTTCAAACGCGCACCTCCTATGCGGGCTATATCGACGGAACATACGAGTTTTCACCGGAATTGAGCGCCTATGCCGGTTTCCGCATGACTCATGACAAGACGACCATGGCCGATTTCCAGTCGATCGTGAATATTCCGGGCCTCGGTATCCCGTTGACCACGCAGGTTTATAAGGAAACGCAGCCCAGTGGACGTGTCGGCCTGCGCTACAAATTCTCGCGGGATGTCATGGCCTATGCCCAATTTGCACGCGGCTATCGCAGCGGCGGGTTCAACGGTGGCGCGGTAGTCTTCCCCGGTGATCTCAATATCGCCAAGCCGGAATTTCTCGACGCCTATGAAGCCGGGCTCAAGACGCGTCTGTTTGATCGTCGTTTGACGCTCAACCTGTCGGCCTTCCACTATATCTTTAAGGATCAGCAGTTCATCAATTCGGTGTCGATCATCAACCAGGCGCTGGTCAATGCAGGGCGGTCACGGATCAATGGGCTGGAAGCGGAAATCACTGCGGCCATTACGCCGAAGATCAGATTGTCAGCCGGCATGGGCCTGCTGGATGCCACATACACCACACTGACGCTGACCGGCGTGGATCTGGCGGGCAACCGTTTGATTGAAGCGCCGAAATTCACGATGAACTTGGCGGCGGACTATACGGTGCCGTTGAGCAGCGCGGTTGAACTGACCCTGCATGGCGACATGGTGCATAAGAGCAAGCAGTTCTTCACGGCCTATAATGACAAGGTTTTTCCGTTCAGCCTGGGCGTCACCCCGGCGTTTCAGGAATATAATGCACGGGCAGGCCTGGCGTTTGAGGAAGGTCGCTATAATCTTGGCCTGTGGGGCAAGAATTTGAGCAATAATTCGACGCTCGCCGGTGTCGGGATCGAAACCAACACCATGCTGCGGTTCGGAACCGTGCCTTACCCCCGCCGCTACGGTATCGATTTCCAGGTGAAGTTCTGACCATGGATAAGCGAAAGGCAGGGCTTTTCCTGGGCATTTGTGCGCTGCTGATGGCGTTTGGTAGCATGCTCTTGTCGGCAAAAATTCAGGGCAGCTTGGACGTCGATGTCCAGCAAGTCCATTTTTCGGGGGCGAAGGGTGCGCAGATGCGCGCCCTTCTGTTCCGCCCGGCCGGGGCGACGGCGCTGCATAAGGCACCCGCCATTCTCGCCGTGCATGGCTATCTCAACAATGCCGAAATACAGGCGAACTTCGCCACGGAATTTGCGCGACGCGGCTATGTCGTGCTGGCACCTGATCAGCGCGGCCATGGGGGCAGCGACCCCACCAGTTTCGCCGACGGGTTCGGGGGGCCGGATGCGCTCGCCTATTTGCGCAGCCTGCCTTTTGTGGACCGGGACAATATCGGCCTGGAAGGGCATAGCATGGGCGGATGGGCGGTCCTGGCCGCTGCCAAGGCCTATCCCAACGGCTATAAGTCCCTGGTCCTGGAAGGATCGAGCGTAGGTGCGCCCTTCGCTCCAGCCGGAACGCGCACCTTTCCGCGCAATCTGCTGGTCGTTTTTGGCACCCGCGACGAATTTGGCGGGCTGATGTGGGGGGCAGAAGCGCCCTTACGCACGGGCGCGACGGAAAAGGCGCGTACGACCTTTGGAACGGGAACTGCGCCCGTCGTTGCAGGCCAACTCTATGGCCGGATCGAAGAGGGGACGGCGCGCAAGCTGCTGACGCCGTCTGTCTCCCATGCCTGGCTGCACCAATCCGCCACAGGCATCACGCCCGCCATCGACTGGTTCGGACAGACGTTGCGCGGCGGCCGCACGATTCCAGCGGACCGTCAGGTCTGGTATTGGCGGGAAGCAGGCAATCTGCTGGCGCTCATCATGATCCCTCTGTCGATCGCGGGTTTTCTCGCCGCCGCTGGCGTAGCGTTCGCGCGGGTGAGGCCGCTGGCCAACGATGGGATCCCCACGACGACCAGCGGGCGCGACATTGCGTTGCTCGCGGTTGTTCCGGCCCTGCTCTACATCCCTGCTTGTATGGCCGTGGAGGCCATGCTGGGCCAGAATAGCCTGTTTCGTCAGACCTTCTCCAACCAATATGCGGGCTGGGCGTTCCTATGCTCCCTGCTGTCGCTTGCCGTGCTTCGTCGCCGCCATGCTTTGGTTTGGACAGACGGCGTCGCGCGGGCTTTGGGGATGGCCTTGCTCGCGCTGATCCCGGCCTATCTGTTGATTTTCGCGATGGGTCGGCTGTTCCACGTCAATCCATCCTGGTGGATCGTCACCATCCGACCGCTAACGATGGACCGGGCGCGCGATTTTCTGGTCTATGCACCCTTCTTCATCCTGTCCTGCGCGACATCGCTGCGATTGCTGGATGACATCCGCCCGCTGATGAAGGGCAGCCTCGTCTCCGCACTGGGAGAAGCAGCTTTGGCCTTGTCCGGCGGCTTTGTCCTGTTTCTGGCGGCGCAATATGGCACGCTGGCGGCGACCGGGCAGCTTCTGCTGCCGCAACAGGGATTGCTGGTCATTCCAGCTATCAATTTCGCCGTCTTGCTGCTGTTTGTCGCTATTCTGGGTGTCTTTTCGCAGCGCTTTACAGGGTCCACATTGCCAGGTGGTATTGCTGCCGGACTGTTCCTGACATGGACGCTCACCGCAACCCAGCCAATCGGAGTATGACTATGACCAGGATCGCCGCATTGGCGCTCATGATGGTATCGAGCGCTGGATCCCTGGGAACGGCTCAGGCTGCGACCAACCCCGGCCCAGCCGCACCGCCGCTTCGCTTCGTGTTTGAGGAACTGGTGGACCTGGCTGACCCTGAACCGGCTGGTCCCGGTCCCCGTGGGGCTGGCAATCTTATTGGCCTGACCGGTGGCAGCTTTGCCGGGCCGCAATTGCGGGGTGAGGTCGTTCCCGGCGGCGCGGATTGGCAATTGGTCAGGGCCGATGGTTGCACGGAAATTGTCGCCGACTATTTCCTGCGCACCGATGACGCCACCTTGATCCATGTGCGCAACGTCGGCCTGGCGTGTGATCGGGCGGGCAAGCAGGGGCCATATTTGCGGGCGACCCCTGTCTTTACCTCGCCGACCGGGAAATATGACTGGTTGAACAAGGCCGTATTTACCTCCGTCATCACCCCTCTTCCAGATAGCGATGGCAAAGTCCGGCGCGTTGCGATCCGCTTTTACGAAGTCGAATGACGGCCGGGCATAGGGACAGATTGTGGCAATATTTCACGACATTGGCGCGCGCCTTATGCAGGCTTTCATCGCGCCGCGCATCACGGTGGTGCCCAAATCTCTATGTTTTACGTCTATTCCGCGAAGAGTGCATGTAATCCATGTGCCAACGCGCCACGGCCCCGCGCGTGTCGATGTCTACGCGCCGCCAAACCCCACCTCGACAACAGCCGTACATCTGAACTTTCACGGCGGCGGCTATGTGATGGGGCATTTGCAGCAGGATGACCCTTTTTGCGCCTTCCTTGCCGATCAGGCGGGAGTGTACGTCCTCAATATCGATTATGTTCTGGCTCCGCAGTTCCGCTATCCCGCTGCCGTGCAGCAAGCCTTTGAACTCGCCAACTGGGCTGCGACCAGCGGTGCAGAAGGCGGTTGGGACGGCACACGGATGACCGTCGGCGGCCAGAGCGCCGGCGGCGGCCTGGCGGCGGCGCTGTGCCTTCTGGCGGCGGACGGTGGCATCCATCCTATCGAGCGGCAGATACTGCATTATCCGCCGCTCGACCTTGTCACGGATCCGGCGGACAAAAAGGGGCGCGCCGCCAAGCCGCTCATCCCACCCGCTTTGGCCCGTCTGTTCAACGCTGCCTACACGCCCGACGCCGCCCTACGATCGGAGGCGGGCGCATCCCCGCTGATTGGTGCGACCGATCTGCAACTGCAGCGCGTTGCACCAGCGGTCGTCATAACCGCAGAACTGGACGTCCTGCGCGACGAAGCCAGTGCCTATGCCCAGCGGTTGGCAAAAGCGGGATGCCTTATCGAACATATCGACATAGCCGGTGTCGACCATGGCTATAATCTTCGGGATGCAGCCCCCGACATGGTCGCGCAGGTCTATCGTCGTATCGCCGACCATGTTCGCGCTACCTGGGCATACTGAGGTGCATAGCAAACAGAAGATGGTGCCAGACCCGGCAAAGGCAACACCGGCGGACAGCGATGCCCTGCGCGATCTCGCTGCCATCCGTCACGTCAAGCTGGTGGAGCAACTCCATGCTCTAGGCAGCGTGAAAGTGGAGGCGCTGGCCCATCATCTGGGCGTGACACCGCAGACGATCCGGGGCGACCTGCGGATGCTGGATCAACAGGGTTTGATTAGCCGGGTGCGTGGCGGGGCGGTACTGCGATCGACGCTGGATAACATCGGCTATCAATCCCGCCAGGCCATCGCATCCGATGCAAAAGGCCGTATCGGTGCAGCGGCGGCGGCGTTGGTGCCCGCCGCCGTCTCCGTGTTCATCAATATCGGTACGACGACGGAAGCCGTGGCATCGCACCTGGTCCGGCATCAAAGGCTGATGGCTGTGACCAATAATTTGAACGTGGCCGAAATCCTTGCCGATTCAAAAGGCGTCGATGTCATCGTCGCTGGTGGGCGTCTGCGCTCGGAGGATCGTGCCATCATCGGCCCGCTGGCAGTGGATTTTCTGAGCGCCTTCAAGGTCGATTATGCCATCATCGGGGCCAGCGCGATCGACAAAAGCGGGAGCCTGCTGGATTTCGACATTGACGAGATCAAAGTGTCACAGTCGATCGTCGCCAGCGCTCGGCACGTTATTCTGGTCGCGGATTCATCGAAACTGGCACGTCATGCGCCAGTGCGGTTTGCGACCATGGCCAATATCGACACGTTCGTGACCGATAGGCTCGTGGATCGCGATCTGGCCGCCATATGTGCGCGTGAAGGCGTGCGGGTGGTCGAGACGGATCGGGGTTAGGCGCGCTAGATGTCTCGAACGGGATTGCTGAGATAGAAAGGCGGCTGTCGCGCCAGACGTGCGGCAGAGCCATAAGGGTGAACGAGATCTGACATGCGGCATGAAACGGATTGTGATCTTTTGGTCATCGGTGGGGGCATCAATGGTGCTGGGATTGCGCGCGATGCGGCCGGGCGTGGCTTGCGCGTCGTCGTGCTGGAGGCGGGCGATATTGCGCGGGGGACATCCTCTGCCTCCACGAAACTGATCCATGGTGGCCTACGCTATTTGGAACATCATGAATTTGGCCTGGTGCGGGAGTCGCTGGCCGAGCGGGAGCGGCTCTGGTCTATCGCACCCCACATCGTATGGCCGATGCGGTTCGTGCTGCCCTATCAAAAGGGGTTGCGCCCGCGCTGGCTCTTGCGACTTGGACTGTTCCTCTACGACCATATTGGTGGACGCAAGCGCTTGTCGGCCACGCGGACGCTCGACCTGCGGAAGCATGTTGCAGGTAAACCCCTGAAACCCGGCTTTCGCACCGGCTTTGCCTATTCGGACTGCTGGGTGGACGATGCACGCATGGTGCTGCTCAACCTGCGTGATGCCGCTGACCGGGGCGCACGCATCCTACCACGCACGGCGGCAACCGGTTTGATACGGATGAAAACGGGATGGCGCGTGAGCGCAACGGGCGGGCAGACATTCCATGCCAGGGCTGTTGTGAATGCAGCCGGACCGGCCGTGCTCGATGTGCTTGGCCTCGCTAAAGTGACGAGCGATGGGTTACGCATGCGGCTTGTGCGTGGTTCTCATATCGTCGTTCCACGCCTGTTCGACCATGACTTTTCCTACTTTTTCCAGCTGCCGGACGGGCGCATCTTCTTTGCCATTCCCTATGAGCGCGATTTCACCCTGATCGGCACGACCGATGTCGATCATACCGGCCCGCTTTCGGATATCCGTGCGGATTCGGACGAAATCGCCTATCTGTGCGAAGGCGCGAACCGATATTTCGCCCTGCAGATCAAGCCGTCCGACGTTGTTTGGAGCTTTGCAGGCGTGCGCCCGCTGGTGGATGACGGGTCGGGCCGACCGGAGGCCGCGACGCGCGGCTATCGGCTTGACCTGTCGCCAGAAGCCGATGGCGCGCCGTTGCTGAGCGTGTTTGGCGGTAAATTGACCACCTACCGCCATCTTGCCGACAGCGCGCTTGCTCTCCTGGCGCAGCGCCTTCTCGGCCTGTCCACGACCGGCTGGACCGACAGCGCGCCGCTGCCCGGCGGAGATTTCCCGATGGAAGGGGCCAATGCCCTCATGACGCAGGTGCGGGATCGATATCCGTTTCTGACCGAGGCGTGGAGCGAACGGCTTGTGCGATGCTATGGCATGACCTGCTTCGATATTTTGAAAGACGCGCGCACGCTGAATGATTGCGGCCGCCATTTTGGCCATGGGCTGACCCAATATGAGGTTGACCATCTGATGACGCGCGAATGGGCCAGTACGGCGGACGATATCCTGTGGCGCCGAACGAAATTGGGCCTGTTATTTACGTCGGTGGAGACGGAAGCTCTTGCCGTTTGGATAGCCGACAATAAGGGGGATGCAGCATGAAAGCCGTGCTCGCGATTGATCAGGGTACCACGTCGACCCGGTCCTTGCTGATCGACGAAGCGACGGCCGTGCGCGCTGCTTTTCGTGTCGAACTCGTCCAATCCTATCCCGCCGCAGGCTGGGTGGAACATGACCCCGAAGCGATCTGGCGCGATGTCGTGTCGACTGCGCGCGACGCTCTGGATAAAGCGGTAGGCTTGGGGCTGGATGTCGCCGCCATCGGTATCGCCAACCAGCGTGAAACCTGCGTGCTGTGGGACCGGGAAAGCGGACAACCAATCCACCCCGCTATAGTCTGGCAGGACAGGCGCGGAGCGGACTGGTGCCAGCGGTTCATAGATGATGGGCTGGAGCCGGATGTCAGGAACAAGACTGGTCTGCTGCTCGACTCCTATTTTACCGCCAGCAAGCTCGCCTGGCTGCTCGACACCATCCCCTCGGCGCGTGATCTGGCGGAACGCGGACGTCTGGCCTTCGGCACCATTGACTGCTTCCTGCTGTGGCGACTGACCGGGGGAAAGGTCCATGCGACCGACGCCACCAATGCATCGCGCACGCTGCTATTTGACATCGGCAAGATGGCCTGGTGCCCGGAACTGTGCCGCATGTTCGCCATCCCAATGCAGATTCTACCCCAAGTGCGCGAAAATGATGCTCTCTTTGGCATGTCCGAGCGCCATGTCCTGGGCGTGTCGCTACCTGTCACGGGCATGGTGGGTGATCAGCAGGCCGCCTTGATCGGCCAGGGCTGTCTGGGGCGAGGGGACGCCAAGATCACCCTGGGGACCGGGGGATTTGCCATGCAAAATACCGGATCGCATATCTGCCATTCCGAACATCGTATGCTGGCCACTGTCGCCTGCTATTCGGCGGGCGCCGCCCATTACGCCATGGAGGGCGCCTTTTTCGTCGCAGGGGCGGGCGTCAAATGGACGCGGGACAAGCTCGGCCTCGTCGCTTCGTCGGCCGAAACGGAAGTCATGGCGCGCTCGCTGCCAGACAATGCAGGGGTCTATCTGGTTCCCGCATTCGTCGGATTGGGTGCGCCCCATTGGAACCCGACGGCACGGGCCGTGCTGACAGGGATGACGTTCGGGACGGGGCCAGAGCATATCGTTCGCGCCGCGCTGGAATGCGTCGCTTATCAGGCCGCCGACCTGTTGAACGCGATGACGCTCGATAGCGGCCTGACATTTGACGCGCTTAAGGTCGATGGCGGGATGGTGGTGAATGACTGGCTGTGTCAGTTTCTGGCCGACATCCTCGACATGTCTATCCTACGCCCGGCCAACATCGAAACTACGGCGCTCGGCGCGGCATTTCTTGCGGGAACGGGGGCTGGGATTTGGAGCGCTTTGCCCGACGCCACATCACGGGTGCCGCTGGACCGTCATTTCGTTCCCACGATGGCAATGACCGAGCGGAACCGTCTCTTGTCCGGTTGGCGTGACGCTGTTCGACATGTCTTATGCTAAACGGCTCAACATCACAGGTTAAACGTCACCAGTAATTTTCCAGGGCGAACTGGCAGCGCAGATGCGCTTCCTTGTTGCCGCTGTCGCTATGGCTGACGATGTTGTCCATGATCAGGCGGCTGGCATCGAACAATTCGCGCGCTGCCGCGTCGGGCAACTCGGCGCTGCTGACGCGGCGTAGAAGGATGGAGCCGGCGAGCGCGCGCGCGGTGAAATGCAGGATGGGGTTGCCTGCCAGATCCGCAATGTCGCGGATGAAGGAATACCAGGCCGTGCCCAATGCAGTCGGATTACGCGCCTGCTCCATGGATTTGAAAGATTGCTGAACCCGTAACACGCCCTGATCATCCCGACGTTGGCAGGCCAGTTCAATCATCGCATAATTGACCGCATCCAGAAGAAGACGGCATCGTTTTGGCGACGCATGATGGCCCGCCAGAAAGGCATTAGTCATGTGCAGCGCCTTGCTCTGGCGCGGTCCTGCCAGGAAGACACCTCCCTGCCGCCCGCGCTTCAAAACAACCTGCTGGTGATCCTCCAATATTCTGACCGCTTCGACCGCGACTTCAAGGCTGATGCCATAACGCTCGGCGATGGCCGCGAGTGAGCCAAGATAGGCACCGGGCGCGCTATGCCCCTCTGCATCAGAAACAATGCAGGATGCGACCCATTCCGCCTGGGTGGAACGGGTATGGAGCAGGCGCGTGTCCCGACTGGCGGCCGACATGTGGCCCAGAAGGCGCCTGACCAGCTCGGTCGATGCATCAATCTGCAACGTCAGCGTTGGCGCCAGCCAGACCACCGCCTCCTTTGCTGCGACCATCGAGTCGCAATCGTCGATTTCGGCATGAAGGGCGGACACGATGGCATCGGGGTCGGGAACGACCGCCCATAATCCACCCATCCCATTGCCGCCCCGGCGTGGCTCCATGATGCCCCGATGTTGCATGACCCGGCTGACTTGACGAGCGACCCGCCGGCCAACCTTATAGCGGCTGGCAATCAACGTTTCGGTCAGGTTGTCAGTCGTGGTAATCGTAGAGGATAAATGCTGTTCGATACGGTCTGCCAGATCGGCTGCTGTCGAGCAAATGTGCCCTTTGCCCCGAACGACGTTGCCAAACAGTTCTCGCGCCCGCGCCAATACAGGTGTGTCACATTTGCCCGGCACGGCGCTTTGTTGTGTGATCCCCCTCATTTGCATTGGATAGCGCGTTTGGAGCGCGATGACAAAGGCGATGACGGCTATCTATGGATCGATGCGTAGTTGTATGGTTTGAACCGGCAGATTGGGGAGTGGTAGCAAATTAGACCCAGAAAGCGCTAACTGTATACTATGCGCAAACATGAAAATCGAACAGACTGGGTTTTCACACAGTTTGCACAAAATTCGTATCATGCTCACATCGATGGAAGTAAGGGTTTTGGCCTGATGCAGGCGGATTCCAGTAAAACCCGAAGAGGTCAAAATGGCGTGTGGCAGTGTGACCGGACAGTGGTAGGTTTCGGTGTTAACTGCGGTCCATGGCGCAACGTGGAATGGCGTGAGTTTGTCGACCAGTACCGGAAACCGGACTGTCCGCAGGCGAGAAACAAAAAATCACGCTTGAATGTCTCACAAGGTGAAGGGTTTCGGACGCTTGCGTACGAAAGCCTCCCATGCAGGAACCCGCGGGCCCAGCAGGATGACCTATGGGGATTTAAGCTTTGGGCTGGTTTGGTCGAGTGGAGCGGAGGCGTCGATTGACGCGCGATGCTGACGGCGCAGTCGGCGTTGAGGTGCTTTAGGTATATGTCGGCGGGTTTCGCCGTGACGCTGCCGGGGTTCGAAGTCGGGATAGCCGATGGCAGGCACAAGCCTTGTCCCTGGCCACAGCGCGGGGCGCAGGGCCATTGTTGCAGGTTGATCATGCCGGGTCATGACGCGAACTCCCGGATCGGCAGGAGCAACGGTGGCGGTGATCGAGGCTGACACCAGCGCGCGAAGGTCTCGATGACGACCACGCGCCCGCCGCAACACGGGCATGGTGAGCAGGTGTCGAGCGGAGCATCAGGCGTCGGCACCTCCGGCTCAGACGGAACGGCCAGCAGCCTGCGGGCGAGCGCGAGATTATCCCTGCGCGCTGCGCTGGCGAGCAGGCCGTAGTGTCGGATGCGATGGAAGCCACGCGGCAGGACATGCAGCAGGAAGCGGCGGATAAACTCGTCGGCGGTCAGGGTCATGATCTGGTGGCGTTCAGCGCCGTCGCGCCGATAATCCTTGTAGCGGAGTGTGACGCCGTTCTGGTCGAAGCTGATCAACCGCCGGTTCGAGATGGCGACCCGGTGGGTATAGCGCGACAGATAGGCGAGCACTGCCTCGGGACCAGCAAAGGGTGGTTTTGCGTACACAACCCAGCGCTTTTGCCGCACCGGTGCCAGGTGCCGCAGGAAGGTCCGGCGGTCGGCCAGATCGCTCATGGCTCCAAAGAAGTTGAGCCGCCCTGCATCGTGAAGGGCGATGAGCCGGGAGAGGAAGAGGCGGCGGAACAGCTTTCCCAGAACACGTACCGGCAGGAGGAAGGCGGGACGCGAGGATATCCAGCGCGTCCCGTCGTGTGCGATGCCCCCGCCTGGCACGATCATGGCTGATCCCCATGTATGGAGCACCGCCGTGATGCCGATCCGGGCACCCAGAGGCTTGGGATCGGCGGCAATGGTCATCATCGTCTCTGACGCTGCCCGGAACAGCAGATCATAGACCAGCGTCTTGTTCTGCCATGCGATGTTGGCGATCTGGGCCGGAAGCGTGAACACGACATGAAAGTAGCCGACCGGCAGCAGGTCGGCCTCGCGCTCGGCCAGCCAGGTGCGCGCGGCGGCGCCCTGGCACTTGGGGCAGTGCCGGTTCCGGCAGCTATTATAGGCGATCCGCCAATGCCCGCAGTCCTCGCAGGCCTCGACATGACCGCCCAGAGCAGCGGTGCGGCAATGTTCGACCGCGGACATCACCTTGAGCTGGTGCAGGCTGAGATGACCGGCATGCGCTATCCGGTAAGCAGGCCCGGCGGACTGGAAAATGTCGGCGACCTCCAGGTTGGATCGCACCGGCTCAACCGGCGGGCACCTTCCCCTCCATCAACGCCATCAGCGTGTCGAGCGGGCCCGATACGGCGTGGATCGTTCGGGTGGAGACCTTGGTATAGAGAGCCGTCGTCTCGAGTTTGCTGTGGCCAAGCAGGACCTGGATCACGCGGATATCGACATTCTGTTCCAGGAGATGCGTTGCGAAGGAGTGACGCAGGGTGTGTGGGCTGACGCGTTTGCGGATCCCCGCCACCTCGGCAGCCTCCTGAACGGCGCGGTGCAGTTGCCGCGTCGATATTGGATCGGTGATATTCTGGCCTGGGAACAGCCAGCCATGTGGGATCAGGACACCGTGCTTCCTGCCCTCGCGCCACCACATCCGCAGCAGTTCGAGCAGTTGCGGCGAAAGCATGGCGTTACGGTCCTTGCCGCCCTTGCCCTGTTCGATACGGATCAGCATACGCTGGCTGTCGATATCGTCGACCTTGAGGTGAGCGACCTCCGACACCCGCAGGCCCGCTCCGTAGGCCACGCCCAACGCCGCCTTATACTTGATACTCGCCGCCGCCTGGAGCAACTGCGCGGCCTCTTCGACGCTCAGCACTTGCGGTAGTCGGGACACGTTACGGGTGATCACCAGTGCGCGCGACAGGTCCCGCCGCTTGAGCGTGGTCGTGAACAGGAAGCGCAGCGCCGACACCGCGCCGTTGATCGTGCTCGGCCTGACGCCGCTCTCATGCTGCATTAACTGAAAGCTGCGCAGATCCTCTTCCGTTGCCGTATCGGGCGGGCGGCCCAGAAAGGCGGCCAGACGCTTCACATGGCGGATATAATCCTTCTGTGTATGGGGCCCAAGACCTCGCATCATCATGTCGTGCTGCATCCGCTGACGCAGTGGGCTGATCGGAGCAGTATTGATCGAGACAGTCATGGCAAGTTCCTCTTCGTTGAAGGAACTTCCAACCTCAGACGGCGACCTCGCCCCGCCAAAGGCCCCTATTTACAGCACTACGACGCCCCACGCGACCCTCCCGCGCAGCGGGTTCGTGCATGGGTCGACCGCAGAAGCGATGGCGGCACATCCCTGCTCGGATGGCTTCGGGTTTGATGATCGACTTTCGTCATCAATGCAATTTGATGGAAGCACATTGCCTGTTCGCGATCATCAAATGTGCTAGAGAGGGGCAGACGATCATCAAAAATGAGGCTGCCCCGGCTTCATACGATCGGGAGAGTTATACGTGCCCGTCCTGTACCACGAAGGCCGCT
>NZ_JAVDWV010000033.1:0-16714 GCF_031457465.1 Sphingobium xenophagum | reverse complement strand
AAGCGCCTTGCCAGTGCGATGAACGGCAATGCGCTCGTCGATCTGCGCAACATCTACCCCCTCGCCGAAGTCACAGAGGCGGGGTTCACGCTGGCGCGCGTCGGTGGTGGTGCGACCCAGTGATCAGGGTTCTATGATCTGGCCATGGCAGGAAGGGTCTGGCGATGACCGCTCCCTTCCCCGCTGGCATCATTGGATATTGGCGGCGCTTCTGATCGGGGTCGCGATGCTCGTCGTACCGATCTTTGCCGCCTTCGTCTGACGGGTCAGGCCTTGATCTTCCAGCCCCGGCGCAACAGGCCATAGCATAGCCCGCCGAAGATCAGGTTGAGCGTTAGCAGCACAATGCTGCCAACGACGATGTTGGTATCCGCCGCCGCGACGAAGCCATAGCGGAAGCCCGATATGATGTAGAAGAAGGGATTGGCATGGCTGATCGCCTGGAAGAAAGACGGTAGGCGATCAATCGAGTAAAAGGTGCCTGAGAGCAGCGCCAGCGGGCCGATCACGAAATTGGTGACCGCAGCGCCATGATCGAACTTTTCCGCCCATATTGAGGTCAGCACGCCCAGAAAAGCGATGAAGCTGGTGCCCAGCAAGCCGAACCAGACCACCGCCCATAGATGGGCCGGAGTCACATGAACGCCGGGCCACAGCGCCATCGCCCCCCACAAGGCGCAGCCCACGAACACCGCGCGCGTGACGGACGATCCAGCCAGCGCGAACAGCAATTCGCCCACGGAAATGGGTGGCATCAGATAATCGACAAGCGTGCCCTGCACCTTGCCCACCATCAGCGCGAAACTGGCATTGGCGAAGCAGGCGTTGATCATACCCATGACGATCAGGCCCGGCGCAATGAAATCGGCAAAGGGCACCGCCTCGCCGCGCAAGCCGACTGTCCGGCCGCTCCCACCCAGCGCGACGATGAAAATCACCAGGAACATCAGGGTCGTGATCGCCGGTGCCCATACCGTCTGGAGTTGCACCTTCAAGAAGCGATGCACCTCCTTGCGATACAGCGCCCAGGTTCCCGCCCAGTTGATGTTGCGGATCACGGGTACGCCGGGTTCGGCGAAGGGGGCGGCAACCGGGGTTGCGGGGGCAATTTTGGACTGGTCGTTCATGGTGGGATCGACTATCGGCTGGTGCGTTGTGCTGCAAGCGCGCCGTTCAAGGATTTGAACCTCACGCGCTCGTTCCCATATAGGGAGGCATATTGGAATTTGTGAGGAGTTTTTCATTGTCCTGGACCGACGAGCGTATCGACCAGCTCAAGGGGATGTGGGAGCGCGGCCTGACCGCCAGCCAAATCGCCGAAGAATTGGGCGGCGTCAGCCGCAATGCTGTGATTGGCAAGGCCCATCGCCTGGGCCTGCAATCGCGCCCGTCCCCCGTGAAGGCGAATGACGCGCCGAAGAAGGCTGCCGCTGCCCGCAAACCCGTGGCCGCTGTCGAAGCCGAAGCGCCCGCAGCGCGCCCCGCGCCCGCGCCGGTCGCTGCTGCAGCGCCTGTCCCGCCACGGGCCGCCGCGCCCAGCCCATCGCAGGTTGCTACGCCACCCAAGGTCGACCCTGTCGCCAATGATGCGCCAACACCGCCGCCCCAGCCCCGCATTGTTTCCGTCGGTCCCGGGGGATTCCTGCGCCAGGGGCCGGGCGATCAGCAGGCACCTATCCCGCCCGCGCCGCCGCGTCGCCTCGTCCCAGCCAAGCCCAGTGCCGAAATTGCCGACAAGACGTCGCTACTCGACCTGACCGAACGGATCTGCAAGTGGCCGATGGGCCATCCGGGCGAGCCGGACTTTCATTTTTGCGGAGAGGCGGTCAATCCGGGCTTCCCCTATTGCGTCGAACATTGTGGCCGCGCCTATCAGGCGCAACTACCGCGCGGCACGCGCCGGCCTCCGCCGCCTTTGCCATTTGGCGGCCCCCGCGTTCGTTAATCCATTGAAAAAAGGCCGCCCGAAAGGCGGCCTTTTTATTGTCCGATAGTATGGGGCGGAGGCGAAAGCCCCCGCCCTTTTTCGATCAGAAGCGGAAGCTGGTCGTAACCATGACACTCTGTGTATCGAACTTGTCGCCACGGTTCATGCTTGCGCCGCCCGATGGCGTGAGACGGAACGGGTTGCTCGCCGGCGCGCTGCCCGCACCGACATCGACGCGATAATCGTCGACATTATAGCGGGTCCACAGATAACGGGCGCCGATCGAGAAGTTATCGGACACCTTGGCTTCGATACCGCCGCCCATGGTGTAACCCCATGCGTCTTCCTTGGCATTCACTTCCGTGAAGCTGTTGGCCGCATTGTTGGTGGCAAAGCTGTTCTTCACCTTGGCATAGGCCAGACCGCCCGTGATGTAGGGCATGATGCCGCCGGGCGTGGTGTAACCCAGGCGCGCGCGCAGGTTGCCGTTCCAGTCAATCCGACGGGTCATTTCGTAAAATGCCGGGGTCGTCGAATATTCAGTCACGCTATCACTGATGTAAGCCTTGCCTGCTTCGGCGACCACACCAGCGACAATGCTGCCGAACTGGCGGTCGTAACCGACATGACCCATCCAACCGATCGCATCCTTGTCGCCCTTACAACCAAGGTCAGGGGTCGTGCCGCGCCGCGAACCGCCGCAGGTGCCCGGCGAAAAGGCGTTGGCACCCGTTCCGGTCCTGATGACGTCATTATATTCGCCGTCGCCATTGGCGTCGAACCGGATATGTTCTTCGCCGTCGCCCTTCTGCCAGTTATAGCCGAACGAACCGCCAACATAGGGGCCGGTCCAATCGACCGCGCCGCTGTCCTGCGCCATCACAGGGGTAGCCAGCACAAATGCCAGCGTGGCACCGAGCGGTGCAAAATGGCTCAACTTCATGTAAATTTCTCCTCGCCTGGGGGCATCAATAACCCTCTTGCACGGCGCTAACGGTTTGAATGCGGGGTTTGTTTCACGTTTCATCGTAAGTTTTTGTTGCTGTGCCGCATATGTCACAATGCTTGCGCGCCACGCCTGCCCGCCTATAGCTAGTGTATGTCCGAAGACCTGTTCGCTGCCGCACCATCGACCGCTCCGCAATATGATGCTTCCGCCATCGAGGTGCTGGAGGGGCTGGAGCCGGTGCGCCGCCGCCCCGGCATGTATATTGGCGGAACGGATGAGCGGGCACTGCACCATCTCGCGTCCGAAGTGCTAGACAACAGCATGGATGAAGCGGTGGCTGGCCACGCCACCCGGATCGAGATTACGCTGGAGCCCGGCAACCGGTTGACCATCACCGACAATGGCCGCGGCATTCCGGTCGATCCGCATCCCAAATTTCCCGGCAAGTCGGCGCTGGAAGTGATCATGACCACGCTCCATTCGGGCGGCAAATTCACGGACAAGGCTTATGCCACGTCAGGCGGATTGCATGGCGTGGGCATCAGTGTGGTCAACGCGCTGTCGAGCAATACTGTGGTCGAGGTCGCGCGGAACAAGGAACTGTTCCGCCAAAGCTTCTCCCAGGGGCTGCCCGTCACTGCGCTGGAAAAGGTCGGCGGCGCACCCAACCGGCGCGGCACGTCGGTCAGCTTCATTCCCGACACCGAAATCTTCGGCGAGCAGAAATTCAAGCCCGCGCGCCTGCATCGGCTGGCGCGGTCCAAGGCCTATCTGTTTGCGGGCGTCGAAATCCGCTGGAAATGCGCGCCGGAGCTGGTCAGCGACGATACGCCCACCGAAGCTGTCTTTCAGTTTCCCGGCGGCCTTGCCGATCATCTGAAGGAACAGGTCGGTGACCGCGAATGCGCGACGAGCGTGTTTTTTGCGGGCAATCAGGATTTTCCCGATGCCGCAGGGCGGGTCGAATGGGCCGTGGCCTGGCCGCTCTGGTCGGATGGCAGCTATAGCTGGTATTGCAACACCATTCCGACGCCCGATGGCGGCACGCACGAAGCCGGGATGCGCGCTGCGCTGGTCAAGGGCATTCGCGCCTTTGCCGACCTGGTGGGCCAGAAGAAGGCGAAGGACATCACCGCCGACGACATCATGACGTCATCGGAGATCATGCTGTCGGTCTTCATCCGCGAGCCGCAGTTCCAGAGCCAGACCAAGGATCGGCTGACATCACCGGAAGCGGCGCGGCTGGTGGAAAATGCCGTCCGCGATCATTTCGACCATTATCTGACCGACCATATGGACCGGGGCAAGGCGCTGCTCGCCTATGTGCTCGATCGCATGGACGAGCGTTTGAAGCGCAAGCAGGAGAAGGAGGTCAAGCGCAAGACCGCGACCAATTCGCGCAAGTTGCGCCTGCCCGGCAAGCTGACGGACTGTTCGAACGACGATCCCGAAGGCGCTGAAATCTTTTTGGTCGAAGGTGATTCCGCCGGCGGTTCCGCCAAGCAGGCACGCGACCGCAAGACGCAGGCGATCCTGCCCCTGCGCGGCAAGATCTTGAACGTCGCATCGGCCAATAATGCGAAGATCCTGGCCAATCAGGAAATCGCCGACATGATCCTGGCACTGGGCTGCGGCACGCGCAAGGACTGCAACCCCGATCATCTACGCTACGAGCGTATCGTCATCATGACCGACGCCGACGTCGATGGCGCGCATATCGCGACGCTGCTGATGACCTTCTTCTTCCAGGAGATGCCCGAACTGGTGCGGCGCGGCCATCTCTACCTCGCCCAGCCGCCGCTCTATCGCCTCGTCGCGGGTGGCAAGAGCGCCTATGCCAAGGATGACGCCCATCGCGAAGCACTAATGCAGACCAAGGAATTCAAGGGCAAGAAGGTCGATGTCAGCCGTTTCAAAGGGCTAGGCGAAATGAACCCGATGCAGTTGCGCGAAACCACCATGGACCCCAAGACGCGGATGCTGATCCGCATCACCCTGCCCGCTGATGTCGAGGAGCGCGCGGGGGTGCGTGACCTCGTCGATCGCCTGATGGGGACGAACCCAGCCCATCGCTTTGCGTTCATTCAGGAGAATGCGGCTGCGGTGGATGAAGAAGCGATTGATGCTTGAGGCGCGCTCAGGCTATCTTAAGCTCCTTTCCTTCAGGGGTGGGGTCGATCCCACGCTCTGCACCTGGACGATAGCCCCCACCCCCAACCCCTCCCCTGAAGGGGAGGGGCTTTGTCGGGGCGCATAGCCATGGTGGCGCGGCTCTTTGCGACGCTCTTGATCCTACTCAGTGTAGTCCTCCCCGCCTCGGCAGCACCTAGCCCAACCTATCAAGCCCGCGCCGAACAACTGGTCCGCATTCTCACCGCTCCCGGTGAAGAAACCGCCTATTTCTCGTCCCTCTTCCTTGACTCCGTCCCCGTAGATCGCTGGCGCGCCGTTGCTGCTGATTTGCGCGCGCAGCATGGCAAGCCGCTTACGCTGGGGGCCGTCCGGCAAGATAGCGCCACTGCTGGACAGGTCGAAATCCGTTATGAGCGGGCTACGGTCGGCTTCACGCTGGTTGTCGCTCCCCAGCCTCCGGGCCGCGTCGTGGGCTTAAGGATTGTCGGTGCGCGAACGGCCAATGATAGCATGGCCAAGGTCATGGCGGAGATCGCCGCCCTCCCCGGCGTGACCAGTTTCGCGGTTGCGACATTGGGCGACGGTCCGCCCCAGCTACGAGCGGCGCATCGCGCCGATGCCGCGATGGCCATCGGTTCCAGCTTCAAGCTGACCATCCTTTCCGAACTGGCGCGCGCGGTAGAAGCAGGCGAACGGCGATGGAGCGACTTCATTCCGCTCGGCCCGAAGAGTTTTTCCGGCCGTCTGCTGCACTGGCCAGACCGTGCGCCGATGACGCTGCACAGTCTCGCCACGGCAATGATTGCCGAAAGCGATAATAGCGCGACCGATACGCTGTTGCTGGCGCTGGGTCGCGACAAGGTGGACGCTATGCTCGTGACAACCGGCCATGCGAACCCGGATCAGGCGCTGCCCCTGCTCACCACCGCCGAAGCCTTTGCGCTTAAAATGCCCGCCAATGGCGATCTGCGGCGGCGCTATGCCACAGCAGCGCCCGACGCGCGCCGGGCGCTGCTGCAGGAAGCCGCGTCCCGCCTGACCGCCGACAAGGTGGATGTCGGCAGTGTCGCCGAAACCCCGACCGCGATCGAAGAGATCGAATGGTTCGCCAGTGCGACCGACATGATCGCGCAGCTCGATTGGCTACGTAATCATGGCGGCGACGCATTGCCGATCATGGCGGTCGAACCCGGAATCGCCCCTGCCGATGCGCGGCGCTGGGCCTATCTCGGCTATAAGGGGGGCAGCGAACCGGGGGTGATGGCCATGAACTTCCTTGCACGGCGGCAGGACGGACAATGGCGCGCCATCAGCGCAAGCTGGAACAATAGCGCCGCCCGTCTGGACGAAGCGCGGTTCGTGGCGTTGATGACCCGCGCGCTCAACTTGCTGGCCGAATAAGCGTCAGCCTATGGTCAGGCCAGCAGCGCCTCGACCAGCGCCTTGACCTTCTTTTGCCGCCATTGCGGCAAGGGCGCGATCAACCAATAGCTGAGCAAACTCGGCATCGCCTCCGCCACCTGCCGCACCCGGCCTGCCGCCAGATCGGCCTGCGCCAGCAGCAAGGGCACGCGCGCCCGGCCAAAGCCATTGGCCGCCGCCTCGATCGCCAGCCCGCCATCGGCGACACGGATGATCGCGGGCTTGTCCCCCGCCGGGCAGCCGGGCCAGTCGATCCGCTGTTCCGGGCCACCTTGGGCGGCTTCCACCGTGACGAAGGTCGCCTCGCCCAGCTTCACGCCCTCATGCTCGCCCGCCGCATCGGTCAGGCGCAGCGCAAGGTCGAGATTGGCTTCGGTAAAGTCCAGCGCTTCGTCCGCTGCGATCAATTGGAACGTGAGATCCGGCTGGTGCGCGGCATAGGCGGCCAGGCGCGGCTGGAGCCATTTGGCGGTGATGTCGCGCGGCGCGGCGATGGTTAGTGCGCTGCTCGCCTGGCCTGCCTGCATCGCCCGCACGGCATCTTCAAACTCCAGGAAGCCGGCGCGCAGGGCATCGAGGCCCGCTTCGGTTTCCGGCGTGAGTTCCAATCCCTTGGGCGTGCGGCGGAACAGCACCACGCCCAGCAAGTCCTCCAGCGCGCGAATTTGCTGACCGACCGCCGCAGGCGTCACGGCCAGTTCGTCCGCCGCGCGCGTGAACGACAGATGCCGTGCCGCCGCGTCCAGCACGCGCAGGCCGTTGAGCGGCAAATGCGTCCGCTTCATTCGGCCACCGCAGGCGCAATCAGCGCGAAATGGGGGATGGCGACCTCGAACGTCTCGCCGCTGACGCCGATCATGCGATAGCTGCCCTTCATCGACCCGGTCGGGGTGTTGAGCGGGCAGCCGGAGACATAGTCATAGCTTTTGCCCGGCTGCACCACCGGCTGTTCGCCGACTACGCCGTCGCCATCGACCCGATGCTGGGCGCCGCGCCCGTCCGTGATGACCCAGTGCCGGGTCAGCAACTGAACCGGCTGCGTGCCCTGATTTTCAATGCGGATATGATAGGCCCAGAACCAGCGGCCCCGGTCCGGCTCCGACTGTTCGGGCAGGAAGGAGACGGCGACATGGACGATGACATCCTGCGTCTTGGCGTGGAAGGGGAAAAGTGCGTTCACGGCCTTACGAATGCGCCCTTACCCCCTCGCCCGTCAACGCCCGATCGTCCGCAACGCCTGATCGAGATCGGCGATCACATCGTCCGCATCCTCCAGCCCGACATTGAGGCGCAGCATGTCTTCGGTGATGCCGACCTCCAGCCGCGCAGCTTCCGCCATGCCAAAATGCGTGGTCGAGGCTGGATGCGTCATCAGCGATCGCGAATCGCCGATATTGTTGCTGATATCGACCAGTTGCAGCCCGTTGAGCAGCCCATGCGCCTCGGCCCGTCCGCCGCCGACATAGAGCGAGAAGATCGGCCCGGCCATCTCCATCTGGCGCATCGCCAGCGCATGTTGCGGGTGGCTCTCCAGCCCCGGATACAGCACCTTGGCGACGCGGCCTTCCAGAAATTTGGCTACCTTGAGCGCATTCTCGCTCTGCCGCCTGATCCGCAGGTCCAGCGTCTCCAGCCCCTTGAGCACGACCCAGGCGTTGAACGCGCTCAGCGTCGGCCCGGTGTTGCGGTGGAAGGGCAGCAGCGTGTTGGTGATCCATTCCCGCGTGCCGCAGATCGCGCCCGCCAGCACCCGGCCCTGCCCGTCCATCATCTTGGTCGCGCTATAGGCGACCACGTCCGCGCCGAACTCCATCGGCCGCTGCAGCGCGGGGGTGGCGAAGGCATTATCGACCACGCTGGTGATGCCATGCGCCTTGGCGATGGCGCAGATCGCCGCCATGTCCGCAACGTCCATCGTCGGATTGGCGGGGGTTTCGAAGAAGAAGACTTTGGTATTGGGCCGGATCGCGGCTTCCCAGGCCGCATTGTCGGTGGCGTCGACCGTGGTCGTTTCGATGCCGAATTTGGGCAAAAGCGTGTCGGTCAGCCAGCGGCAGGAGCCGAACAGCGCCTTGCCTGCGACGACATGGTCGCCCGCCGACAATTGGCACAGCAAGGCGGCCGTCATCGCCGCCATGCCTGTCGCAGTGGCGCGGCAGGCCTCGGCGCCTTCCAGCAGCGCGATACGCTGTTCCAGCATCTCAACCGTGGGGTTTTGCAGGCGGCTATAGGTCATGCCCTGCTGCTCACCAGCAAAGCGCGCAGCGGCATCCTCCGCCCGGTCATAGCAATAGCCGCTGCTCAGGAAGAGCGCTTCGGACGTTTCGCCATATTCGGTGCGCGCCGTTCCGCCCCGCACCGCGATCGTCGCGGGCTTCCAATGTTTGGTGATTTCGGGGTCTTGCCCGCTTTTCCGCTTCATCGTCTGTTCCTCAGTCCAGCGCCGCCAGCACCGCGTCACCCATTTGCACCGTATTCATCGTGCCGCCCAGATCGGGGCTGCGCGCGCCGTTTGCCAGCGCCTTGGCGACGGCCCGTTCGATCCGGTCGGCCTGATCGGCCATCCCCAGCGAATAGCGCAGCAGCATCGCGGCCGACAGCACCGTCGCGAGCGGATTGGCCTTACCGGTGCCCGCAATGTCAGGCGCAGAGCCGTGGATCGGTTCATACAGCCCTTGTCCGCTACCATTGAGCGTTGCGGACGCCAGCATCCCGATCGATCCGACGCACATGCTTGCCTGATCCGACAAAATGTCGCCGAACAGGTTGCCGGTGACGATCACATCGAACTGGCCGGGGTTGCGGACCAGCTGCATCGCGGCATTGTCCACATACATGTGGCTCAATGCGACGTCGGGATAGTCGGCCGACACTTCGATCACCACGTCGCGCCACAATTGGCTGGTTTCCAGCACATTGGCCTTGTCCACCGAACAAAGCTTGCCGCGCCGGGCGCGGGCGGCCTGGAAACCGGCATGGGCGATGCGGCGCACCTCGCCCTCATTATAGGACATGACGTCATAGCCTTCGCGCTGGCCATCGGCGGTGGTGCGGAAGCCCTTTTCGCCGAAATAGACATCGCCATTGGTCTCGCGCACGATCAGCAGGTCGATCGCGCCTGCGACTTCGGGCTTGAGCGCAGATTCGCCGGCCAGTTCGGGAAAGACCTTGGCCGGGCGGAGGTTGGAGAAGAGGCCGAGTTCCTTGCGCAGGCCCAAAATCGCCTGTTCCGGGCGCAAATGGCGTTCCAGCGCGTCGCAATCAGGATCGCCGACCGCGCCAAAGAGGATAGCGTCGGCCCGTTTGGCGATCTCCAGCGTTTCAGGCGGGAGCGGATGACCGACCGCCTTGTAAGCGGCACCGCCGACCAACCCATGCTCATAGGTGAGGCCGTCGATCGCCAGCGCGTCCAGCACCCGCTTCGCCTGATCGACGATTTCGGGGCCGATGCCATCTCCGGGGAACAGGGCGATCAACATGGGAAGCTCCTTACCAAATAGGTCGCTTGCCCCTTATGGAAGCAGGGGCAGTCAGGCAACCGCCCTTTTCAGGCGATCGACCAGCCTTTCCCGCGCGGCCAATATGTCGACGCGCCGATCGGTCAGGACCGAACGCTCCAGGAAGAAGCCGGTCAGGGCAAAGCCATCCATGATGTCGGCCCATTCGCCGGTCCCGCCCGCCAGCAGGAAGGACGGCAGCGGCAGGAGCAAATGTTCATAGCCGACCGCGCCTGCACGGCTGACCGCCGCCGCGCTGCGCGGGCTGACATAAGCGAGATCGTCGGCATCGCCCAAAGCGGCGCATCGGCTGAGGTCGAGGCCAAAGCCGAGTTCCGCCAACAACAGCAATTCATAGCGTACCAACGCGACCGCCCAGCCGCGTGCCGCCGGTGCCGCCTCGATGGCACCCAGGACGCCGTCGAGCGCGCGATATAGCGCAGGATGGGGCGTGCCTTCGGACAGAGCCGCGGCGGTCAGCGCGCAACTCCAGTCGATGGCGGCGGCAGGCAAAGGTTCGGCATAGAGCGGCGCGCGGCTGTGCGCCATTTCGACCGTCAGCCCGGCGAGTTGATCCTCGGTCCGGGCGCGGAATGTCGCCATGACGCTGTTGCCCGGCAATAGCACGGGTCGCATCAGGCGGGATCGTCCACCGCGCACATAGCCTGCAACCAGACCATGGTCGGGGGTCAGCAGGCGGGCAATGGCCCCATGTTCGCCATGGGGACGCAAGGCGCAGACGAGAGCGGGGGTGACCAGCGTTGGCACCAATCGGCCTTAGCTACGCATCCGCCCGCTATCCTGTCGGCTTACTTGGTCGAATATTGGCCCGGTTCGGCCTTGAAATTATCACGCGCATAGGCGCGGGCAGCCGAGGCCGACTTGAAAATCTCATCCTGCATCGTCGCGGTGACGATCGGATAGCCCTGCGAATTGAAGCGGGTGTCGCGGACGGTCAGGCGGAATGCGCCTTCTTCATTCTTGCTGATCAAAAATGGTTTGAGGGTTTCCCTGCTCATAATGTGCCTTTCAGTAGAGAGTAACGATAAAGAGCCGGACGATGCGATCGGCACCGTCCGGCTAACTGTCAGTCGACCATATCGGCCACGATTTTCTTCAATTCGTGGTTGCTCAACAGGCCGGTCAACGGCGATGCGACGCGGTGGGTCGGCGAAAGGCGATCAAGCCCATGAGCAAGCGAAGAACGGGTAGAGGAAGGAAAAATAATAGTCATCGAATCCTGGACGGCCTTTGCCGCCATAAAATGAACATGCGGCGTGCAATAACGAACGCATGGCTAGAGTGTCGCCGGAGCGACCCATGAACTGAAGAGAAGCGAAGGCTTCGAGACAGACCCCGTCCACGCACAATAAGGGCCGGAGGAGGAAACATAGATCGTCTTCAAAGGACGTCAGCCCATTGCATGTAGCATAATGTACGAGAATTGCAACTGGCTGGCCTTTGCTGCCTCAGCCGTGAAAATAGTCATAGACCTGCTGCGCTACCGCCGTGGAGACGCCGGGCGCGCGTGCCAGATCTTCCAGCGCGGCATCGCGGACGGCGCGGGCAGTGCCGAAATGCATCAGCAGCGCCTTCTTGCGAGCGGGGCCGATGCCCGGCACCTCATCCAGCGAACTGACGGTGATCGCCTTGCTTCGTTTGGCACGATGCGCGCCGATGGCGAAGCGATGCGCTTCGTCACGCAGCCGTTGCAGGTAGAAGAGGACAGGATGGTTGATCGGGAAGGTGACTTCGCGGCCGTCCATCAGGTGGAAGACTTCGCGGCCATCCCGGCCATGATGCGGCCCCTTGGCAACGCCGATCATGGTGACGTCCTCAATGCCCATTTCCTCCAGCATCGTCCGCGCCGCCGATAGCTGGCCCTTGCCGCCGTCGATCAGGACAAGGTCGGGCCATTCGCCGCTGTCGCGATCCGGGTCTTCGCGCTGGGCGCGACCGAAGCGCCGTTCGAACATATCCCGCATCATCGCGAAATCATCGTTCGAGATGACGGGGTCTTTCATGTTGAACTTGCGATAGGCGTTCTTGCGGAAGCCTTCCGGCCCCGCGACGACCATCGCGCCCAGCGCATGGGCACCCTGGATATGGCTGTTGTCGTAGATTTCGATACGGTCAGGAATGCCGTCCAGCCCGAAGGCCTCGACCATGTCGTCCAGCACTTTGCCCTGGCTGGTGGTTTCTGCGAGGCGACGGTCTAGCGCTTCGACCGCGTTGCGCTGCGCCTGTTTGATCAGGCGGGTGCGGTCGCCGCGTTGGGGGACTTCGATGCGGACCTTGCTGCCGATGCGTTCGGTCAGGGCCTGAGCGATCAGATCGCATTCGGCGGGCGCGCGATCGGTCAGCACCAGCTTGGGTGGCGGCACTTCCTCGTAAAATTGCGCCATGAAGCTGGCCAGCACTTCATCCTCGGCAACTTCGGCGGTGTGGACCGGGAAGAAGCTGCGATGGCCCCAATTTTGCCCGCCGCGAATGAAGAAGGCCTGGATACACATCGCCCCGCCCTTTGCCGCCAGCGCGAAAATGTCGGCGTCACCCAGCCCCTCGGCATTGATCGCCTGGCTCCCCTGAATGAAAGTCAGTGCCTTGAGACGGTCGCGAATGACGGCGGCCTGTTCAAAGTCCATCGCGTCGGACGCCGCCTGCATCGCGGTGCCGAGCTTCTTCTGGACGGCGGTGGACTTGCCACCCAAGAAGTCCTGCGCATCGCGGACCAGTTCGGCATAGCCGTCCGGGTCGATCCGATCGACGCAGGGGGCCGAGCAGCGCTTGATTTGATAGAGCAGACAGGGGCGCGAACGGTTGGCGAAGAAACTGTCGGTGCAGGAGCGCAGCAGGAACAGCTTTTGCAGCGCGTTGATGGTGCGCGTGACCGAACCTGCACTGGCGAATGGGCCATAATAGCGGCCCTGCGCCTTGCGCGCGCCACGGTGCTTCTGGACGCGGGGGAAGGCATGGTCTTCGCGCAGCAGGATGAAGGGGAAGCTTTTATCGTCGCGCAGCAGGACGTTGTAGGGCGGGCGATAGCGCTTGATCAGTTGCGCTTCCAGCAGCAGCGCTTCCGCCTCGCTATTGGTGGTGACGATGGTCATGCTGCGCGTCTGCGCGACCATGCGTTGCAGGCGGCGTGGCAGCCGATCGACCTGGGTATAGTTGGCGACGCGATTCTTGAGCGCGCGGGCCTTGCCGACATAGAGCACATCGCCGCGCGCATCGTGCATCCGATAGACACCGGGCCGGGTCGGCAGCGTCTTGAGCGTGGTGCGGATCGCCTCGACCCCCTGATCGAGATCGGGCGCGCCGGACCCGCGCACCGTGTAGCTTGCCTTGTCTTCGTTGAAACGGTCGGGAGATTGGGGTTGCGACATGGGGATGAAATAGCGTGCGCGGCCGGGATCGCAATGGCCGTGAAATAGGAAGCCGCGCCTTTAGAGCCGGATGACTTGAGGTTAACCCCATTTCGTCATTGCGAGCGAAGCGAAGCAATCCATTGTGGTGCCGGTGGATTGCTTCGCTGCGCTCGCAATGACGATTAGACTTCAAGTCATCGCACTCTAGCTTCGCATATTTCCCGCAGAATCGGACATTTTATGTCCCAACCCTGATCCTATCGGAAAGGGAGCGAGATTGCGCGGTGGCATGGTTATGGCACAGATTGGCGCGTGTAGGACAGGGCCGTTCTGTCCCGCCGGGCCGCAACGCAAAAGGGCCAGGGTTGCCCCCGGCCCTCTTGTGTTTCGATGAAGCAGACCGATCAGTTGATCGTGCCAAGTCCCGTGATCGCGCGGTCGACCAGCGCCTTGTCGGCCTGCGCATCATGACCCTGGGCGATCAGAACCGCGGCGGCCGTGGTGGCCGCATTCACGGCCTTGGCACGAATGGCGATGATGGCGGCGCGTTCGGCGGCACCGATCTTGTCCTCAGCCATTTTCTGGCGGCGGACGATCAGCGCATCGGCGTTTACCTTGGCGTCGGCGATCAGCCCTTCGGCTTCATGCTCGGCGGCCTTGCGCATGGCTTCGGCTTCACCGGCTGCAGCGGCCAGCTTCGCTTCATATTCGCCCTTGAGCGCTTCGGCTTCGGCGCGCAGCCGGGTGGCTTCGGCAAGCTGTTCCTTGATCTGCGCGATCCGGCCATCCAGTACGCCGCCGATCAGGGCAGGCACCTTCTTGAACAGCAGGATGGCGATGAATGCCGCCATGGCGAGGCTCACCCAGGCGGTTGCGTCCATGCCGACCGCTTCCGGGTCGGTGTGGGGGACCACGCCTTCATGCGCGACGGTGCCGACCGGCTCCAGCCCTTCGGAATGGATTGCCTGATTGAAGGTCGGGGGCGTTTCCGCCGAATGCTGTGCTGCTGCCTCAGCCATGGGCCAGTGCCGCCTTTACTGCGTTACGGGCTGCATCGTCCGACGCTTCCACGCCGGAAATGCGAGCCACCATGTCGCGCGCTGCTTCGGCGGCGACGGTTTCGATTTCTGCCAGGGCTGCGGTGGAGGCAGCCTGGATGCGGGCTTCGGCAGCCGCGATCTTCGTGGCAACCTCCGCATCGGCGGCGGCAAGTTTGATTTCGGAAGCCTTGGCGGCTTCGCTCTTCGCCTTGGCCAGCATCGCCTGCGCGGCGGTGCGGCTTTCCGCGTCACGGACACGATAGTCCGCTTCGGCTTCGTCGGCACGGGCAAAGGCAGCCTTTGCCGCGTCCAGATCACCACTGATCTTCGCGTCGCGCGCGTCTGCCGTCCCCTGCACCTTGGGCACCATGCCGAGGCCGATGACGAAGAACACGAAGCCGAAGGTCAGCAGCAGCCAGAAAATCTGGCTGGAGTAGGTTTCGGCAATTTGCGCGATTTGAGGCATTTTTTCCGTCCGATCAGGGCGCGGTCAATAGTGCGGGACGAGCGTGGCGGCGTGAGGGCCACCCTGCCCGTCCCGTAAGGCGTGTCAGGCCACGAACACCAGGATCATGGCGATAACGAACGCCAGCAGACCCAGAAGTTCCGCCGCGGCGAAACCGATGAACAGACGACCCTGCTGGCCATCAGCGGCACCCGGATTGCGCAGTGCGCCTTCGAGGAACGCGCTGAACACGTTGCCCACACCGAGGGCAGCGATGCCCGCACCGATGGCGGCCAGGCCAGCACCGAGCAGCTTTGCGGCTTCTGCGTCCATGTCGTAAACTCCTTCGTTAGAATATAGTGATTGTTGACGAAACTAGATGAAACTCAGTGCAGGTTCTCGGCATCGTTGAGATAGACCGAAGTCAGCAGCGCGAACACATAGGCCTGGATGACCGCGACCAGCATTTCCAGCGCGCTGATGCCAATCATCAGGATGAAGCTGGCGGTGCCGACCGTCAAACCGAGAGCGGGCGATGCATTTGCGCTGTTGATGACGAAGCCCGCGAGAACCTTCAGCAGAACGTGGCCAGCGGTCATCGCGACGAACAGTCGCAGGCCCAGGCTGAACGGACGCACCATGAAGGAGACGAGTTCGATAAGGAAAAGCGGCCCAACCATCAGCGCGGGCGTGCCGTGCGGAATGAAGAGCGAGAAGAAGTGGAAGCCATGCTTGGCGAAGCCGACGATCAGGACGATCGAGAAGCTCATGATAGCCAATACGCCGGTCGCGGTGAAATGGCTGGTGAAGGTGAAGGGATGAAGCCCGACCAGACCCAGCGGCAGCAGACCCAGCAGGTTCGCCAGCAGGATGAACATGAACAGCGAGAAGACGTAAGGGATGTATTTCTTGCCGCCCTCGCCGACGTTGGCGATCAGCAGATTCTTGATGAAGCCGGTCATATATTCGACCGCCATCTGCCAGCGACCCGGCACCAGTTCGCGCTTCATGCCGCCGATCACGAAGATCCACAGCACCACAGCGGCCAGCACCATATAGAGCGCGCTGTTGGTGAAGGCGATGTTGAAACCGCCGAGCGAAAGCTGATCCGTACCGAACAAGGGTTCGATCGCAAACTGGTGCATCGGATCGATTTTGCCGGATTCTGCCACGCTGGACCCCTGTAACGTCTTGCCGTCGGACTAAGAAGAAAGCGTCCCTTATTGCGGGGGACGCTTTATCGTCGTCAATCTGATGATGTTCCTGAACGCCGCCACGATCCCAAGACCGAGAAAGACAAGCAGGAGCCATGGGGATGTGCCGAGCAGCCGGTCCAAAACCCAGCCGATCAACGCACCGCCGACAAGACCGCCGATCAGTTCTGCAAGAACCCTGTTGCCGAGGCGAGACCCATCGTCCGCCGCTTGCTCAGTAGCCCCCTGCCTGACCTTTTCGACAGATTCGGCCCGTGCGATCCGCTCTTCCAACGAAGCGATCCGCGCGTCTTCCCCTGCCGGGTCCTGTCCGGGTGTCTCCGCAACCATGTTCGTCCTCCACCGGGGGTTGACCCCTTATGGCAGGCGGCATGGCGCTTGCGGCTGCACCCGTCAAGGCGCGGCCCGTTTAGAAAGGCGATGGCGGATAGTCAACCATGGTTGGGCCAGAGAATGAAGCCCTGGACGAAGGAAGGAGAAAAGTCCGCCAGAGCGGGATTTTACAAGCCACCAGATCAAACCATAATCCTCCCCTGCAAGGGGAGGGGGACCGTTTGCGTAGCTGATGGTGGAGGGGTGTCGCGCTCTCGATAGGGTGACACCCCTCCGTCTGGCCTGCGGCCAGCCACCTCCCCTTAAAGGGCAGGGCTATCGCATATGACCAAGCATTGAGAGAAGGAATGCATCGTTCCACCCTGCTCGTTTGATTTTGCCTTTGA
>NZ_JAVDWV010000032.1:0-20343 GCF_031457465.1 Sphingobium xenophagum | reverse complement strand
CCGGACAAGGGATCAATCAAAGGCAAAATCAAACGAGCAGGGTGGAACGATGCATTCCTTCTCTCAATGCTTGGTCATATGCGATAGCCCTGCCCGCCGGGGGAGGATGAATTATGCCTGTCCACCGCCCCAATCGTAACATTCTTGCCCGCCAGATAGATAAAAGGGCATATTGCGGCGCGCTTCCCCCTTTTCCCCCTGCCGTTACGGGTCTAGGGGGGGAGCCACTATGGTTAAACCCCGCACCCTCTATGAGAAGATCTGGGACGCGCATGTCGTGGAGCGTCGCCCGGATGGCACCTGCCTCATCTATATCGACCGGCATCTCGTCCATGAAGTGACAAGCCCGCAGGCGTTTGAGGGGCTTCGTCTTGCCGGGCGCAAGGTGCGGCGGCCCGACCTGACGCTGGCGGTGCCGGATCATAACCTGCCCACGACCCCGCGTCGCGACGCCGATGGCAAGCGCATCCCGATCGCCGATCCGCGGAGCGCGCAGCAGTTGGAAGCGCTGGAACGCAATGCGCCGGAGTTCGGCGTTCGCCTGATCGGGGACGCCGATGTCGAGCAGGGCATCGTCCATGTCGTGGGACCGGAGCAGGGCTTTACCCTGCCGGGCACGACGTTGGTATGCGGCGACAGCCATACGTCATCGCATGGCGCGCTCGGTGCGCTGGCCTTCGGGATCGGCACGTCGGAGGTCGAGCATGTGCTGGCGACCCAGACCTTGCTGCTCAAACAGTCGAAGACGATGGCGGTCGTGGTCGAGGGCGAACTGGGCTTTGGCGTTACCCCCAAGGATGTCGCGCTGGCGATTTGCGGGCGGATCGGCACGGCGGGCGGCACCGGCTATGTCATGGAATATCGCGGCTCCGTGTTTCGCGACATGTCGATCGAGGGGCGGCTGACGGTCGCCAACATGTCGATCGAGGCGGGCGCGCGATCGGGCCTGTTCGCGCCGGACGAGACGACCTTCGCCTATTTGCAGGGCCGTCCGATGGCGCCCAAGGGTGCGGATTGGGATGCGGCGGTGGCCTGGTGGCGCACGCTCGTCACGGATGAGGGCGCTGTCTTCGACAAGATAGTCGTGATCGACGCGGCCGACATCGTGCCGACCGTGACCTGGGGCACCAGCCCTGAAGATGTGGTCGCGGTGACCGGCGTGGTGCCGGACCCGGACAGTTTCGAGGATGCGTCGAAGCGGGCGGCTGCGCAAAAGTCGCTCGATTATATGGGGCTGACCGCCGGGCAGCGGATGGCCGACGTGGCGGTGGAGCATATCTTCATCGGCAGTTGCACCAACAGCCGGATCGAGGATCTGCGCGCCGCCGCCGCGCTGCTGGAGGGTCGGCGGATCGCCAGCGGGATCAAACATGCCATGGTCGTGCCCGGCTCTGGCCTCGTCAAGCGGCAGGCGGAGGCCGAAGGGCTGGATCGCATCTTCACGGATGCGGGCTTTGAATGGCGCGAGCCGGGTTGTTCGGCGTGTTTGGGCATGAACCCGGACAAGGTGCCTGCGGGCGAGCGCTGCGCATCGACCAGCAACCGTAATTTCATGGGTCGCCAAGGACCGGGTGCCCGCACGCATCTGGTATCGCCCGTCATGGCGGCTGCGGCGGCGCTGACCGGGCGGCTGACCGACGTGCGCGAATTATTGAAAGACCAAGAGGGGACGGCATAGTGAAAATGATATTCTGGCTGCTGACGGCCGGCGCGCTGGCAAGTGCGGCGATGGCCGCGACGCTGGGCCATGCCGAAGATGCGACCGCTGCGAAAGCACAGCAGGCGCGTTGATGGAGAAGCTGACGACCGTCGAGGGAAAGGCCTATCCGTTCGGGATGAAGAATGTCGACACCGACATTGTCATCCCCTCGCACTGGCTCAAGACGATTTCGCGCGCCGGGCTTGGCAAGGGCGCGTTCGAGGTGTTGCGCAAGGAACCGGGCAATGTCTTCGACGATCCGGCCTATGCGGGCAGCCCGATCCTGATCGCGGGCGATAATTTCGGCTGCGGCTCCAGCCGCGAACATGCTGCCTGGGCGCTGGGTGACCTGGGCATCAAGGTGGTGATCGCGCCGAGCTTTTCCGACATTTTTTCCAGCAATGCGTTCAAGAACGGCATATTGACCGTGGTGCTGCCGCAGGCGGCGATCGACCGGCTGATGGAAGTCGCGCGCAGTGACGAAATTCACGTCGACCTGGAACAGCAGACGGTCACGACGCAGTTTCAGGATCGTTTTGCGTTTGAGATCGACCCTTTCCGCAAACATTGCCTGCTGGGTGGCCTGGACGAGATCGGCCTGACGCTGGGCGATGCGGACGGGATTGCCGTCTATGAAAAGAGCGTTGCGCAGGATCGTCCCTGGATCATCCCCGCCGTTGCGTAATCGCGCGCTTCTGCCTATCTGATTTTTTCGATATCCGCTTTGAATAGGGCTTTTGGGCATGACCACTTTCGACGATCGCGAACGGGCCTTTGAAAATATGTTCGCGCACGACCAGGAAATGCAGTTCCGCATCCAGGCGCGACGCAACCGGCTGCTGGGCGAATGGGCCGCAGCCAAGATGGGCCTGACGCCCGAAGAGACCGACGCTTACGCCAAGGCGGTGGTGCAGGCCGATTTCGAGGAAGCGGGCGACGAGGATGTTATCCGCAAGCTGGTGGGCGACATGACATCGGCCGGTATCGAGATTGACGAGCCGGGTGTTCGCGTCGCGCTGGAAGAGCAAGCGGTGATTGCCCGCCGCATGTTCATCGAAGCACAGTAAGGCCGCCTGCAATGCCAATGGCCGCCGACGAAATTGCCGACATGATTCGCGCCGCCATTCCCGATGCGCAGGTTGAGATTACCGATCTGGCCGGAGACGGCGACCATTATGCCGCGCGCGTGGTCGCGGAAAGTTTCCGGGGCATGAGCCGGGTGGCGCAGCAACGGGCCGTCTATGCGTCGCTCGACGGGCGGATGGGGGGCGTGCTGCACGCCTTGCAACTGACCACGGCGGTTCCCAACTAGCACCGCATGGATAGTATGCGTCGGCCTATCGCGACGCCAGACAGGAATGGACTTTCGATCATGACCGACGCCGTGCATCAGCGCATCGCCGACCTTGTGGGTGCCCATGACGTGGTGCTTTTCATGAAGGGCACGCCGCTCTTTCCGCAATGCGGCTTTTCGAGCCGCGCGATTGCGATCCTGGAGCATCTAGGCGTTGCCTATGACACGGTGGACGTGTTGCAGGATCAGGCCGTGCGGCAGGGGATCAAGGCCTTTTCCGACTGGCCGACCATTCCCCAGCTTTATGTGAAGGGCGAATTTGTCGGCGGCAGCGACATCATGATGGAAATGTATGAAGCGGGTGAACTGCACCAGTTGATGACCGATCAGGGCGTCGCCGCCGCGAGCTGATCGCGTCGGATAAGGCGAGATAGAAAAGGGCGGTCCGGTTCGGGCCGCCCTTTTTCGTCCGCGGCGTATGGGTTGGCCGCCACAGCGGCATTTTGCTGATTGACTACAGCCGTAATCGGTGCGATTACAGATGTAGTTGAACGGGAGCGCGGGCGCGTGGCGGACATAGGCGACAAGATCAGCGAAGCCGAGTTGGTGGTGATGGAGGCGCTGTGGGAGCAGTCGCCGCAGACCGCCACCGATGTCGCCGATCGCGTCGCCGCCGCGCGTGACTGGAGCGTCCAGACTGTCAAGACTTTGCTGTCGCGGCTGATGGCCAAGGATATCATCGCCGCCGATCAGGATGGTCGCCGCTTTCTCTATCGGCCGCTGGTTGCGCGCGATGACTATGTCGCAGGCGAATCGGGGCGGCTGGTCAATCGCCTGTTTGGCGGTCGCATTTCGCCGCTGGTCGCGCAGTTGGCGAGCCAGGATCAGTTGACGGCGGAGGATATCGCCGAGCTGGAGGATATCCTCAAGGGGCTGAAATCATGAGCGTCTGGATCGTCGAAACGCTGATCGCCACCAGTTTGCTGATGGCGCTGGTGATGCTGCTGCGCCGTCCTGTGGCGCGCTGGCTGGGGGCCGGGGCGGCCTATAGTTTGTGGCTGTTGCCGTTGCTGCGGATGATGCTGCCCGTATTGCCCCAGGAAATGGCAGCGCCATCGCCACTGCACATCGCGGTCGATCAATCCGGCTTGCCGGGATTGCTCGCGCTTTCCAGTGAAGCGCAGGCGGCATCGGCGTCGGGCTTCCCTTGGCTGGAGGCAGGGATTGCGCTGTGGTTTGCCGGATTGCTGGGCTTTATCGTGGTTCAGGCGGTGGGCTATATCCGCTTTCGTCGTCATATGATGGATGGCGCTGTTCTGCTGGGGCAGGAGGGGCGTATCCGCACGATCGCCAGCCCACAGGCGTCGGGACCACTGGCCTTTGGCGTGATGCGGCCGATGATCGTCCTGCCGATTGATTTCGCGCAGCGTTATGATGATCTGGAGCAGGAAATGGCGGTGGCGCATGAGCGCGCGCATCATGAGCGCGGCGACCTGCTGGCCAACATGATCGCTCTGCTGTTGCTCGGCATCCATTGGTGCAACCCGATCGCCTGGATCGCTTATCGCGCCTATCGCGCCGACCAGGAAACCGCCTGCGATGCGCGCGTCCTCTCGCTCTATGGTCGCGACCAGGCCCATGCCTATGGCCGCGCTATCCTGAAAGCCGCGGGCGGGCGACAATTTGTCGCTGCCTGTCATCTCAATCGCATTGCTACACTCAAGGGGAGGCTTGCCATGCTTTCGCGCCATGAAATTTCGCTCCAGCGGATCAGTTGGGGCATGGCCGCCGTTGCCATCGTCACTGCCACAGGCCTTGCGCTCACCGCATCGGGCAGTCGCGCGGCGCGGCAGATGGCGGCGATCAGCGAAACCGTTGAATCCGCCGATCTGGCCCGACTGAGCGATCTGGTCGCCCGGCCTGCTGCCGCCTCCGCGCCGACCGTGCCCGATGTTGCGGCGGCACCGGCGGTTCCCGATGTGCCCAAAGCGCCGACTGCCGCGACCATCGCCGCCGAAACCGAGCCGCTGCCGCCGCCCATGGTACCGCCAGCGCCGATCGTGCCTGCCGCCGACATGATCGCGCCGTTGCCGCCCGTGCCCCCTGCTCCGCCTGTGACCTGGCGCGCGGAAAAGGCGCGGATCGAGGCACGCCGTGCCAACAAGTGGGAGCAGGCCCGGCCCATCCCGACCGAGGCAGACATTGCCCGCATGGTGCCGGTGGTGGATGTCCGCAAGGGCTGCGAGGGCAATCAGACGGTCAACCAGCGCGAGACGGTGGACAGCAATGGCCGCCGGACCATCCGGGTTCGCATCTGCGAAGCGCAGATCGAGGCGCAGGCGCTGCGATCAGCACGCGCCGGTCTGATGGCGACGCGAAGGAGCGTGGTGCGTGCGACGAATATGTCCGATCGCATTCGCGCCGACGTGCTGCGCGATCTGGACGAGGAAATCGCGAAGATCGACGGTCAGCGCGACTGACGGCGCACCGTCAGCGGCTGAGGATGCGGGCTACGGCGACGAAATCCTCGACGCTGACGGTTTCGGCGCGGCGTTGCGGGTCGATGCCGACCTCCGCCAGCGCATCGAGCGCGCCGGGCAGCCCTTTGAGGCTCTGGCGCAGCATCTTGCGGCGTTGGCCGAAGGCAGCGGCCGTGAGCCGTTCCAGCATCTTGAGTTGAACGCCGTCCGGCGCGGGTTTCGCGGTAATATGCACCACCGCCGACATGACCTTGGGCGGTGGGGTGAAGGCGCTGCGATGCACTTTCATCGCGATCCGCGCCTCGCTGCGCCACTGCGACAGGATGGCGAGGCGGCCATAATGGTCGGTGCCGGGCTGAGCGACGATGCGTTCGGCCACTTCCATCTGGAACATGAGCGTCAAGCTGGACCACCAGGGCAGCGGTTCCCACGCCGCCGACAGCCAGCCGATGAGCAGGGGCGTGCCGACATTATAGGGCAGGTTGGCGATGATATGCGCGCCGTCGCCAGCCTCGGCGCGGGCATCCACTTCCATGGCGTCGCCCGACAGGACACGCAACTGGCCGGGGAAAGCCTCTTCCAACTCGGCGAGGGCAGGCAGGCAGCGGTGGTCGCGCTCGACCGCCACAAGCCGTGCCCCTGCACGCAGGATGGCGCGGGTCAGGCCGCCGGGACCAGGGCCTACCTCGAAAGCGGGCTGGCCGTCCAAGGGGCCGGGAATGGTGGCGATCCGGTCGAGCAATTGTTCGTCGAGCAGGAAATTCTGCCCCAGCGCCTTGCTGGCGGCAAGACCATGGCGGGCGATGACATCGCGCAGGGGTGGTAGCGCCGGGCGGGTGTCAGCCATGCGCGATGCGAGCGCGGGCAGCGGCTTCGGCCATGCGGATCGCGGCGATCATCGCACCCGGATTGGCGCTGTCGGTCCCGGCGATGCCAAAGGCGGTGCCATGATCGGGCGAGGTGCGGACGATCGGCAGGCCCAGCGTGATGTTGACGCCATCATCGAAATTCAGCGTCTTGATCGGGATCAGCGCCTGATCATGATACATGCACAGCGCCACGTCATAGGTTTCGCGGGCGCGGGCGTGGAACATGCCGTCGGCCGCCAGGGGGCCGACAATGTCGAGACCTTCGGCACGCAGTTGCTCGATCGCGGGGCGGATGATCTCGATTTCCTCGCGGCCCAGCGCGCCATTTTCCCCGGCATGGGGGTTAAGGCCTGCCACCGCGAGGCGGGGCCGGGCGATGCCGAAATTCTTTTGCATCCCCTTGGCCGTGGTGATGGCGCGGGCGCGGATCAGGTCGATGGTGAGCGCGGCGGGCACATCGGCCAGCGCGATATGGATGGTGATCGGCACGACTTTGAGCGACGGCCCGGCCAGCATCATCACCGCATTATGGGATGATACGCCGCAGCGTTCGGCGACGAACTCGGTCTGGCCCGGATGGGTGAAGCCGACGCCATAAAGCTGTTCCTTGCCGACCGGGGCAGTGACGATGCCAGCGGCGGAGCCGGAGCGGGCAAGGCCGACCGCGACTTCGAGCGCCTGAAACGCGATGCGCGCGCCATCGACGCTGGGCGACCCCGGCACGATCTCGCCAGCTTTGGCGATTTCAAGGCAGGGGAGGCCGGTCGCAAAGGCTGCCATCGCTTCTTCGGGCGCGCTGATCGGGGTGATCGGGCCGAGCCAGACCGCGCGCAACGCGGCGGGATCGCCCACCGCGAAAAAGGGCGCAAGGCCGCGTGCCTCCCGCATGACCCAGCTTTTGGCGACGATCTCCGGCCCGATTCCGGCCGGATCGCCCAGCGGCACCGCAAAGGGTGCTAGAGAGACGACATCAATTATATTCGATCACCGCGTCGCGCCGCAGATCGCGCAGATAGATGCGCGCCCGCTTGTTGACCCGTTCCTCTTCCAACTGCGCCTGGATCTGTTCCGCATTGGGCGCATTGGCCGATGCCGGATCGTCGCGGCCGCAGACGATCAGCACGCGCACACCGTCGGTGATGGACCCGAAGGGCGGGGTGGCTTCGCCGACCTGAAGATTAAGGAGAATATCCTGCAACTGGGGCGGCAGGTCGCGGATCGCCACATTGTCGTTATCGACCACGTCGGCACCGATGCGCGCGCCCACTTCATTCGCCTGGCCGCAGCCCTTGATCTCCTTGATCGCGGCGGCGAAATCGGCGGCCTTGGCACTGGCCTGCTGCGTGCTCGTGCCCTTGGGGAAAAGCACGGAAAGCTGCTTGAGGCTGAGCAGCGAATCGCGCGGATCAGCGGTCAGCACTTTGCGCTTGTCCATGACGTAGAGCAGCGACATGCCGCCGACCGTTTCAATGGGACCGGCGATCTGCCCAACCTGCATTTCCGCGGCGGCCTGCGCCAGTTCGGGCGGCAACTGCGCGGGGCGGACCCAGCCCAGGTCGCCACCGACAGCCGCCGTCGATGCTTCGGAGAATTGGCGGGCATAGGCGGGGAAGCTGCCGCCCTGCTGAATCTGCTGAATGATGTTGCGGGCGTTGGCGATGATCTGCGGCCGATTTTCCGGTGTCGCCGACAGATAAATTTCGCCGATCCGATATTCATCGCTGCCCTTGGCAGCGTTCAGCCGGTCGACCACCGACTTCACTTCATCTTCCGACACATTGACGAAGGGCTGGATATTGCGACGGAGCAGGCGGCTCCAGGCCAGTTCGCCTTCGATCTGGCGCTTGATGCTGGCCGCCGAACTGCCCTGCGTGCGCAGATAGGCTTCGAATTGTTCGGGCGACAGGCGGAAATTGGCGGCGACCCGCTCGTAACTCTGCTGCACTTCGGCAGGGTCAATCCGAATGTCGTTGGCGGCGGCTTCCTGAATTTGAAGCGTTTCGTCGATCAGGTTGCGCAGAACCTGAACGCGCAGCCGTTCCTTTTCTTCCTCTTCCACCTTGCCGCCATTGGCGGTGATGATCAGCGCGAGCCGCTGGTCAATATCCGTGCCGGTGAGGATACGACCGTTGATGATCGCGGTCGCCTTGCGGACATTGGGGTCGCTCTTGCCGAAAACCGTGACATTGTCGGGCAGGTTGAGTTGCTGGTTCGCGACTTCGCCACCGTCATCGACGATCTGCGCGACGACGCCCTGGACCCCCATGCCCAGCAGCGCGCTGGAGGCGAGCGCCATGCGCAGGCCGGAGCGAAGGGAATGGCGGATGCGGTAAGGCAGGAAAACCAGGGGCAGCATCGTCGGCAAAAATCTCCAATACGGTCCTGCGCCAATGCGCCGGTCCGCCTTAACCAGTCCTGACGGGACGCGGGAAGGCTGATCCTTATATGCCAATATTGCGGAAAGCTAGCCGTAGCTGGAAGCCATTGCCCTTTCGCGCGTCGCCATTGGCCACATAATCGCGCCGCCAGGTGAGGCCAAGCGTCAGACAATCATCCTCATAGGCGACGCCCAGCCGGTGGCGGACCGGCTGATAGCCGTCGGCCGCGCTGAGCGGGTCTTCCTTGGCATCGGTGAGGTCAATGACGGTCGACCCGAAGGCCGACCAGAAGCGGGCGAACTGCACCCGGCCGCCCAGCCGTATTTCCTCGCGATCCTGCAAATCCTCCAGCGTCGCGTCGGCATCGCGATTGAGGCGCAGATAGCCGACCATGACATAGGTGCTTTTGCTGCCCACCGTCGCGTCGACTTCGTTGCGGCGAACCGCCATGCTGCCCTTGTCCAGGCGGAATCGGTGGGTCAGGCTGATAAAATCCTTGTACCGCGCCGTAACGCGGCCAACGATATCGGACGTGCGGCCTGACAGGCCGGTGCCTTCAGGCAGGATGCTTTCCCGGTTGGTCAGGCGATAGCTTTGCCCGACAATGCTCTGGAGCGAGAAGTCAGGCAAGGCGAGGCTATATTCGAGGCCATAGGTGATACGGGTCGAATCCTCGAACCGATCATAGCCTGCGAAGCGGTTGAGCGCGAAGAGGTTGCTATCCTCCAGATCGACCGCGCGGGCATCCTCATTGGGCAGCGACAAATTGGCGAGGTGCGGCGCGGCGACGATCTGAACGCGCGGAGCGAGGCGCTGCACGCCGCCAAAGGCTTCGCCGACGAACGGCCAGCGCATGTCCACGGCGGCGGCCGCAATACCGCGGCCCTGCCAGCCGGGACTGCCCGCATAGCTGGGCACGGTGGTCAGCGCATTGTCGCTGCTATGATAGGCGTCGCCACGCAGATAGCCGGTGAAGGTCACCTCCTGGCCCAGGCCGGTCAGCGTGCGCAAATTCCATTCAGCCGCCGCGAAGGCGCGCTGTGTGTCCTGACCATGGGTACGTGTGATGGCCAATGTGTTGGCCTGCAATTGCAGCACGCCGCCCAGCAGCGGGTCATTCACCCGCAGTCGATAGTCGATCAGCGGCAGGGCGATCGGGGTCTGCCCCTGCGAATCGCCGGCGCGCAGTGTTTGTACGGCCCAGCCGCGAATCGAGAAATAGCTGTTGTCGCCAATCCGTTGCGCGCCCAGGGTCGAGCGGAGTCGATCGTCGCGGTTGATGTCGTAACGGCGCAGGAAGGTTCGGTCGGAGGCGAAGCGGATCGACCCGTCCAGGCTCCATTCCGGCGTCAACTGCATGGCGCCGGAAGCGTCGAGATAGCCACGTATGTCTTTTTCCGCTTCGGTCGGAAGGGTTCCGATCGGCGTGTCGCCCGTCGCCACGCGGCTGCCATAGGTCAGGAAGCCCGTGACCTGATAGGCACCGCGATCATAGAGATGGCGGTAGTTCGCCTCCAGCATCGGCAGCGCATTGGTATAGACATGCGGGGTGACGGTAAGATCGCGATTGGGCGCGAGCTTGAAGAAATAGGGCAGCGCGACTTCGAAGCCATTATTGCGGTCATAGCGCAGATTGGGCATCAAAAGCCCGCTGCCGCCGCCTTCGCCGACGGGATGGGACAGGCCGGGCAGGGGGATGAGCGGCAGGCCGAACAGTTCGATATTGGCGTTGGTATAGCTCACCCGCTCGCGGGTGGGGTTATAGACGACCTTGACCGCGTTGATCTGCCAGGTGGGCTCCTTGGGGCAGCCCTTGCTGTCTTCCACCGCGCAGCCCGTATAGGCTGCCCGTTCGAGCGTATAGATGCCGTTGACCCGCGTGCCCCTGGTCGAGGCGAGCCGCCCCCCCGACTGGAGGACCAGCAGCATATTGTCGACCATGCCGTCCTTGAGCGTGTCCGTCACATCGAATCGGTCGCCATAGGCGATATTGCCGTCCGCATCGGTGAGCGAGACATTGCCGAGCGCTTCGACCTTGCCGGTCTCGCGGTCCCACACCACCTTGTCGGCGCGCAGGCGGTTGCCCTCGCGCAGCAATTGAACGCTGCCGGTCGCGGTCACGACCTCCGCATTGCTGTCATATTGCAGCGCGTCGGCGGCGAATCCGATCTGGTCGTCACTGGTGGGAACAGGCGCGTCGGGCGCGCTGATGGGGGTCTGCGGCTCGTTAAGCTGCTGCGCCAAGGCTTGGGGAGCCAGCGCCAGCAAGGGCAGGGCACTGCCCAGCAACAGGGCGGAACGAAACGGGAAAAGGGGCGTGACCAACAAAAAGAGCCTCAAAACGGGGGCGCATATCGTCCCGCCTATCGCATTGCTTCGCCCGCGCCGCAATCATGCGACCATGGTCTTTTGCGCTAAAATCGGTCGAACGGCTTTGCCAGACACGGTTCGCCGCACTATCTGACGAACATCAGCGGGCCAGACGCCCCGAAAGCCGTCCTCACGCCAAGAAAAGGTCCATCCATGGATATCGCCTTCAGCCCGACCCGCCCCGACACTGACAGCCTGGCCTTTGCCGTTGCCAAGGGCGCGCTGGCCAGCCTGCCGCTCGCCGCGTCCGCGACGCTTGTAGCCGGTGCGGCTGCTGCGCGCTTCACCGGCGAAGCCGGGTCGAGCTTCGAGTCTTTCGTGGAAGAAGAGGGCAAGACATTGCGCATCGTGCTGGTGGGCACGGGCAGTGGGAGCGACGCCGACATGGAGCGGGCTGGCGGCGCGCTGGCGGCGAAGCTGCTGAGCAGCGGTGCGACCCATGTTGCGGTGGAATATGTCGGCGATGTCACGGGCGAGGGCGCAGCGCGATTTGCGTTCGGCGCGCTGCTGCGTAGCTGGCGGATCGACACTTATCGCACCAAAATGCCCGAAAAGGCCAAGCCGACGCTGGAAACGGTGACGATCGTGTCGGGTGCTGCGGGCGCAGCGTGGGATCGTTGGGCGGCGGTGGCGGCGGGTGTCGCCTTTACGCGCGAACTGGTGTCTGAACCCGCCAACATCCTCTATCCCGAAAGCTTCGTGGAACGCTGCCGCCATCTCGCTGATCTGGGCGTCAAGATCAGCGTGCTTGACCGCGCGGCGATGGAAGAATTGGGCATGGGGTCGCTGCTCGGCGTGGCGCAGGGGTCGGTGCGCGAAGCGCGGCTGCTGGCGATGGAATGGGACGGCACCGGCGGCACGTCGGACAAGCCGGTCGTGTTCGTCGGCAAGGGCGTGACCTTCGACACCGGCGGCATCTCGATCAAGCCGGCCGCCGGCATGGAAGACATGAAGTGGGACATGGGCGGCGCTGGCGCGGTCGCTGGCGCGATGAAGGCGCTGGCCGGGCGCAAGGCCAAGGCGCATGTCGTGGGCATTTGCGGGCTGGTTGAAAATATGCCCGACGGCAATGCGCAGCGGCCGGGCGACATCGTGACCTCCATGTCGGGGCAGACGATCGAAGTGCTCAACACCGATGCCGAAGGGCGGCTGGTGCTGTGCGATGCGCTGACCTGGGCGCAGAAGACATATGCGCCGGAAGTGGTCATTGATCTGGCGACGCTGACCGGCGCGATCCTGGTGTCGCTGGGCGATCAATATGCAGGTCTCTTCTCGAACGACGATGGCCTGTCCGATGACCTGATTGCGGCGGGCAAGGCCAGCGGCGACGAATTGTGGCGCTTCCCGCTGTCCGACGCCTATAACAAGCTGATCGACAGTCCGATCGCCGACATGAAGAATATCGGGGGACGTTATGCCGGGTCGATCACCGCGGCGCAGTTCCTCAAGCGCTTCATCGACGATGGCGTCAAATGGGCGCATCTCGACATTGCCGGCATGGTATGGTCCGACAAGCCCGGCGCGACATGGGACAAGGGCGCGACCGGCTATGGCGTGCGGCTGATCGACCAGTTGGTGGCGGACAAGTTCGAACGCTGATGCAGGTCGATTTCTACCAGCTAAGCCGCGATCCGGTCGAACAGGTGTTGCCCGCCATCGCGGCGCGCATCCTGGGGCTGGGCGCGCGGTTGCTGGTGGTGGCGGATACGGCCGACCGGCGGGAGCGGATATCGCAGGGGCTATGGGCAGGGCCGCCCGAAAGCTTTCTGACCCATGGGCAGGCGGGGGAGGGGCATGAGGCGATACAGCCCATCCTGCTCGCCCCGACCTGCGCGCCCGCCAATGGCGCGCGGCATGTGGCGCTGGCCGATGGCGTGTGGCGTGACGAGGCGCTGGAATTCGAGCGCGCCTTTTATTTTTTCGACGCCGATACGATCGAGGGCGCGCGCGCAAGCTGGCGGGCACTATCGAAGCGCGAGGGCGTCGAGCCGCGCTTCTGGCGGCAAGAGGGGCGAAAATGGGTACAGGGGCCATAGACCGCCTCCGGTTTAAGCCTCTTGCAGCGCAGCACGGCCCCGTCTACAGGCGCGGCCAGCATTTCCACCCATTCGGAGTATCGAGGGCCATGGCCGTCACGCGCACCTTTTCCATCATCAAGCCCGACGCGACCCGTCGCAACCTGACCGGCGCCGTCACCAAGATGCTGGAGGAAGCCGGCCTGCGTGTCGTCGCTTCCAAGCGCATTCGCATGAGCCGCGAGCAGGCCGAAGGCTTCTATGCCGTTCACAAGGAACGCCCCTTCTTCGCCGACCTCGTTGCCTTCATGATTTCCGGCCCGGTGGTCGTCCAGGTGCTGGAAGGCGAAAATGCCGTGCAGCGTAACCGCGACATCATGGGCGCGACCAACCCCGCCAATGCCGACGCCGGCACGATCCGCAAGGAATTGGCCGAATCGATCGAAGCCAACTCGGTCCATGGTTCGGACAGCGAAGAAAATGCCGCGATCGAAATCGCTTATTTCTTCAAGCCGGAAGAAATCGTCGGCTAAAGCCCCGAACCTTTCGAGCGGAAAAAGCCCGGCCCTTCCATGAAGGGCCGGGCTTTTTCGTGGGGCCGCCTCAGTTGCGCGCGGTGATGACCGCCGCCCAGCGCGCGTCAACCTGTGCGGCGGGGGATTTGCCGGTTTCGCGCGTGACGAGCGAAAGACCGCGCAACGCTACATCATGCCCCGACAGCCATCGGCCCGAAATGCCATAGCCGATATCATAGATGGCGCGGTCTTCCCGCGTTTCGCCATTCACGACAAAACGGGTGGTGATGAACACGGGCAGTTGTTCGTCGCCTACGCTATTGTCGGGCAGCTTGGCTTTGTCCCGCGCCCGCTTGAGGGCATTGTCGAACCAGCGTGCCTCGATCCGCGCTTCGCCGGTGGTGGATATAGGCGCGATGCCGAGCGCTGCGGGGAACAGAAAGGTCTGGCCTTGCACGACCTGATCTGTGGCGGCCGGGGTCAGCACCAGTCGCTTGCCATCCTCCGCCCTGGCATTCAGCACGAGCTTGGCGGCGCGGACGGATGCCTGGCGGCTTTCGAGTGCCTTCTCGGCGCGCTCGTCCTGCTTGTTGGACCAGTTGAGATAGAGGGTCAGGCCGGAAATGCTGACCGCCAGCAGCGCCAGCATTTCGCCCAGCGTGATCCAGCGGCGGCGAATCGCGGCAGCTTCTGCGGCACGCTTTTCGGTGGGGGTGTCGGGCGTGTCCGTCATTGTCTTCACGCCACCTGCGGCTGCACCTCGAAGCGATCAATCACCCAATCTTCCGCCTGCGCGCCGCCAATCCATTCCTGCATCCAGGGATGGGCGATGATCGCCTGCATATAGGCCTGCGCGAAACGGGCGACGGGCAGTTGGTAGGTGATGAAGCGGGTGACCACGGGCGCGAACATGACATCGACGGCGCTGAATGTACCGAACAGAAATTCGCCTTCGCCACCATATCGGGCGCGTGTCTGTGCCCAAAGCTGCATGATTCGAAAAATATCCTGCGCCACCGGCTCCGATGGCGGCACGGCATCATAGATGCGGCGGATGTTCATGCTATGCTCGCGGCGTAGCGCGGCGAAGCTGCTGTGCATTTCCGCTGCCATCGACCGGGCCATGGCGCGTGCGCCGGGGTCGGTTGGCCAGAACAGGTCGCCGCTGGTTTTTTCGTTGAGATATTCGATGATGGCGAGGCTGTCCCACACGACGATATCGTCGCCGTCCCACAAGATAGGCACCTTGCCGGAAGAGGGCGCGAACTCGTCGCCTTCACGCCGCTTCTCCCATGCCTGATCATAGAGCGGGACCACGACTTCCTCAAAGGGCAAGCCCGACAGCTTGCACGCCAGCCAGCCGCGTAGCGACCAGCTTGAATAGGCCTTGTTACCGATAAACAGCTTCATCATGCCCCCTCTTAGACGGGAGGAGCGCGGCAAGTCGAGCGGGAAGCCGAGCCGGAATCGAATCGGCAATAGTTCTGTGTTAATTTTCAGATAGCTAGTGAAAATGGGATGACCGCTAAGGCCCCCAGAAAAGCCCCAGTTCGTTATGGCAGGAATCCGGAATCTCATTGGGATACCAAGTACTTACCACAAGGCTAGGCATAAGGGAACGGACAATGAATGCAGTTGGGGTGAGCGGATCAAACAGGGTGGCCGCCCCTTAACTGCGGCTTTGCTCACGTCCGACCATCTTGCCGCTGTCTTTTATTGGACGTTGCAAAAGGCCAATTGCGGAATGTTCGGTTAGAAGCGATTACGCCAAGATAATAGCCGTTCGGTTAGCTCATTATGACAAATTGAAGTCATGCCAATGCCGTAGCGCGAATGTCTGTTTTTGACGAACGCTGTCGTTGGCCACAAATAGGAGGTCCGATTACGATCGCCTTGTCGCTTCCTACCTGGGAAATTAGGTAAAATCGAGCTTCTCCCATTTGGAACCAACACGCGATAAATGCAGTTACCATATGTTAATGTTTGACCTGTCTTTATAAGACAAACGCTGTCTGAGCGTCCGTAAACTTCGATGCCTTCATGTTACGCCTCCTTGCCCAGACAAGGAAATCTGAGACTGAAAACTCTCGCTCAAAATGACCCAGTTTTCAGGTCGCAGAGCAATAGCGTCCATCGACATAAATCAAAGGATCGACTACACCTTCCGCCCGGACCTCCCGCACATCACCGATGAATATTGCATGCGTCCCATGATCGATTTGGCGCGCGTTTATGCAAATGAAAGACGCCTGGGCATCGGAGAGAAAAGGCAAACCGTCGGGGCCTGCGGTCCAGTTGCCAACCTCGAACCGCTCTTCGCCCTTCAACTTGCCTCCGCAGGCGGCGGAGATCGCCGCATGCGAACTATGCAGGATGTTGATGGCGAAATCGCTTCCGCTCGCCAGTGCTTGGAACAACGAGGCATGCCGGTTGACGCAAACGAGCATTGATGGAGGATCCAAACTCAGTTCGCTTACCGCGGTCGCCGCCATCGCATAACGCTTGCCGTCATAGCGGCAGGTGATGACGACCACCGCCTTTGCCAGTCGACGCAGTGCATCGCGCATAGATGCTGCTACCGTATCCATTCAACCTGTCTCCATGGGAAATCTGCGCCAGGCGACAAGGAGGCCGCACAGCATCAAAAATGGCGTCGCGTCGTCAAAAAGGCGTGTGTACAGGGCCTAGGTCTGTTCACTGCGCCGACGAGGCAGTGCAAAGGGATTTTTTCGCGGTGACTTGCGTTTGACCAAGGCCCGGAGCTGCGTCAGCAGGTTCTGTAAAGGTGGACTTTCCCTCCGCCCTGCCCCGTAACTCGGAGCCTTTCTGTCTCACCCTCGTTGTTGCAAATAATTTGCTAGGCCGCCTAGGTCTGATCGATCAAGCCCATAAGTCCGTAGTGATGATGATTAGACTGTTTAGGCCACACCTTCGTTTTCGGCTTTGATCACCTTATCGATCCAGCGCCGTGCACGCACGCCACCAATGTCGCTGGAAAGCACGGCCGGCTTGAGCGACCACAAGTCAGATGTGCCCATGTATTCTTGAACCGCTTCGATCATCGGGCTGTCTTCGGTTGCAAAGGCTTGCCTGGTAGCTGTTGCGAACAGCGTGTTCTGCTCAGCATCGGCGTTCATATAGTCACGCCGCACGGCATAGAAATAATGGGTTTTGAATTCGCTCTCCGGCGTCATGAAGTGCATCGCGTTGATCGAAACGCCATCTGCACGGTGCGCCCCGCTAGGGGTGCTGCCTGCATGGAGCTTCATCGCGCTGGCTGGTTCCCAGTCTATGTCGATCCAACCATCGGCTAGGTCTACGTCGGGCATACCAATTTGGAAGAACTGCATCGGCTTGCTCGCCGACCATTCCCAACTGATCCGGAAGCCGCGATTGGTTTCCTTTATGGCAGGTCGTTGCGAGGCAACGGCCTCTCCAGTACCCAGCAAAGGATGCAGGAAATCGGAATGGCTCAGATCGAGGATATTATCGACCATGAGCAGATAGTTGCCCTTGGTGTGTAGTCGGCCCACAAATAGCCCGTCCTCGGGGCCTTCGTCGATGAAGCCGAAGTCTGGAATCAGAGCGTCGTCGGCAACCTCGGCATCACCCATCCAGACCCAGATCATGCGATACCTTTCGCGCGCTGGATAGGACCTTACATGTGCGAGTGGCGGGATTGTGCCATCGCCGTGCGGGCTGCGTATGCACGTTCCCTGATTGTCGAACATCAACCCGTGATAAGGACATGTGACCGTGTCATTGACTCGCTGTCCCTTGTGAAGCGGGGCGAAGCGGTGAGGACAGCGATCACTCATCGCCGCAATTTCGCCATTCTTCGTACGGTAGACCATCACGGGTTCGTCCAGCAGGATCCGCGCAAGCAGAGCGTCTCCCTCAAGCTCTTCGGAAAGAGCTGCGATATACCAGGCGTTTCGAACAAATTTCATTGTTTGCCTTCCTCTTCGGAAATCCGGCCTTGGCCACAGTGCCCATGATGCCTCTGGAAGAGTGCTTCGGGTCGCATGGACTTTCATTGTTCCAGGCTGAACTTAACACCGCCATCCCGCCACACCGTCCAGTATCCTAACGATGGCCGAGCACGCCATGGCCGTAGCGAGTTAGCGCGATGTGTCTCAACCCGTTTCGCGATCCATCCATTTCTGGACAATCCTTCGCGCCTGGATGCCGGCGGTATCCATCTTCACGCTAACCTCGCGGGGTGCAACCGGGCTGGTTTTGCGATCTTCTGCAGCCTGGATCGCCACGATCATCGCTTCATCTTCTTCGAAGCCAGTCTGGATGAACTTGCTAAACGCATCCAGCTCTTCCGGCGATCGACCGTGATCTCGGCCAAGCACCCAGAAATACTGCATCGTGTTTTGATTGATGGGCGTCGTGGCGTGTGCAACGCGGAAACGCCCCGTCACGGCATTGGTTTTGGGATCAAGGAAATCGACCTGGCCGCGTTGAAGCGCAGGAGATTCAAACGAGCCGTAGTTGTCCCGATCGTAAGGGATGCCTGGAGGCAGGCCCAAGGGAACGGCGTACGCTGGGGACAACGGACTTTCTTTGAAAAACTGCCTGTAAGTGGCGGTCGTATCGTTCGCCGTAAACTCCGGTAGGTCGACCCAGTCGGTAATCTTAAAGGTTGACGCGTGGACATAGCCGAAATGAGTTAAGTCCAGCACATTCTCCTTCAGGAGCATGTAGTTCGCCTTGATTTCCATTCGTCCCTTGATCATTCCGAAGCTGTCATCCTCGGCCCATTCCAGCACGGGGGGAGGGGGCACATCATCAATCACGGACTCGTCGCCGAGGTAGACCCACACATACGGGGGCTTCTCGATCACGGGAAAAGCGCGAATGCGGGCAGATCGCACCGCAGTGCGGGCCGAGGGCACCCAGGTATTGGCACCGGACCTGTCGAAGCGGAACCCGTGGTAGCCGCACTGAACTTCATCACCCTGAAGGCAGCCAAGGGATAGCGGAGCGGCCCGGTGGGGGCAACGATCTTCCAGCGCCACAACGTCACCCTCTTCAGAGCGATAGAAGAGCACCGGCGTATCGAGCAGCCAACGACCAAGCAGTTCCCGACCGACTTCGCTGGAAAAGGCACCAACCCACCAGCAGTTCATGGGATAGTTACGCTCGGCAGACGGGCGAGGAGCCGCCCACGTAGCGGGCTTCTCCTTGCTCGAGTCTTGGTTCGTTGTTTCAATTTGCAAGATATTCTCCCATTATCAAATCTCCCCAATGTGCCTTCCATCTGAATGGCCCAGCCATTCCAGAGACTTTAGGCTGTCTGGGGCATTGCTGCGAACCGGTCGGCAATCCAATCTGCGATAAAACTGCGCACCGGCTCCATCACGTCCGCGCTTATGTGTTCGATACCGCCTTCCTTGCGCGTGAAAATGCGCAGTTCCCGATGCGGACTTGCGGTAGCCTGGTCATAGCTGCGATGGGCGTACTCGACCGGTATCTGGCGGTCGTTTTCGCCGTGGGTGATGAGGAAGGGCACCCTGATTCGCTCGACAACGCCGTCAAGGGATATGCCTGTAACGAAGTTCATGTACGTATCGATGTCGGGTTGGCCCCAGACCCACATCACGTGATCCCAATAATGCGGAACGGGATTCTTGCCCTCGCGTGCCATTCTGCGCTTCTGCATCTCCCCCCAGCCGTGATTGGCACCCCAGGCGACACATAGCTTGAAGCGCGGCTCGAAGGCAGCAGCGCGCGGCGCATAGTACCCGCCCAGTGACCAGCCTGCCACGCCGATCCGATCAGGATCGACGTCGGCACGCGCTTGCAGGAAATCGACGCACAGGGAGGCCCACTTCTCCGTTTCGATGATGGCTGGAAGGTTATTTAGCCGAAGGGCACCCCCCACTCCGGGCTGATCGACCACGAGCACTGAGACGCCACGCGCTCGAAAATCGGAACAGACGTGAGAAAGGTAGGCCATTTCCTTGACGCCATCGAGCCCGTTGACGAAGACAATGCAGGGTGCCGGTCTGCCGTCCACCGGCTCTGCAACCGACAGCAGCGCGGGCAGGAACGAGCCCCGGTACGGGATATCGACAAGCTCGCAGGGTTCCTTGTTCAGTCGGATGAACTTTGCGAACATCGCCAGCATGCGCTCGTACGCAACTTTACGTGACGACGCGGTGCGCTGCTGAAGACGTTCGACGGTCATGTAATACACGCAGGCGCGGCGATATTTGGCCGCTGCACTGAGATCGTGGCCAGCCGCCTCGTCGATTTCGGCCATGTCGGCCACGCGGTCGGCAAGGGCCGTCCAGCTCGCAACAAAGGTCGCCAGATTGTCTTCATCGCTGGATGCGTCCGCGAGTACCGGACGATTGGCTTCGTCAATCTCCCCAATTGCGGCACCCATCGAGAGTGCGAGATTGACGGACAAGTTCCAAATATATTTTTCGGCAAAAGGCTCGAACATCGCTTAGGGGGCTCTTTTCTCGTTTGATGACGGCTGGCGTGAAAGACTAAGCCGCACTGTAGCCTTCACTACTCGTGCCGAGAAATTTATAATGAATATGGAAGCTATTCGAACCTTTGATGCGGGAGCGGAACAAGGTGCGCAGGCAATTTCATTACCTCTCATGCCTAGGGTCCAAACCCAATCACCCTCTTGAAATTTCGCCCACACATTGATCCAGGGAGTCTCCGCTGAGAGAGGAGGCTTTTGGGAATGTCGCGGTC
>NZ_JAVDWV010000031.1:0-24762 GCF_031457465.1 Sphingobium xenophagum | reverse complement strand
CTCATTCGGTATGGCAGGCTCTTTGCGTCGTGACATAGTGGGACTCCTTGTTACCCATTATGCCCGGCCACACACGGAAATCCTGACAGTCCCTGTGCTTGCGAAAGGCGACAATGATCGCCTCATCCTCGAGGCTCAACACCGTTGAATGCGCATCCTTCGGACCGGTCGGCAGGTCCTTGACGGCAGTCCGCCGCTTCCATTTAGCAACCGTCTTCTGGTTGATGCAGTAGCGCTTGGCCAGAATCCTCAGGCTCTCTTGACTATGTTGTATCGCTCGACGGACCGCCTCTGTCGTGCGGGCGCTCCCGTGTAGAATCTGTCCCATAACGCATCCTTCCACTGCTTTGCGGATAATGCACCATCAAATGCCGGGACTAAACACCTCCGATTACACCGCGGCCGAACCGCTGATGGCGATCCCCGTCGCCACACCCAAAGCGCTGCTGGCCGACAAGGGCTATGATGGTGATCGCTTCCGCGAAAGCCTGCTGGTCCGGGGCATCCTGCCGATCATCCCGCCCCGCTCCAACCGCAAGGTGCCAGACCATCCCGACTATCGCCGTTACAGGGACCGCAACCGCGTCGAGCGTATGTTCGCCAAGCTGAAACAACAGCGCCGCATCGCCACCCGCTACGACAAGACCGTCCTCTCGTTCGAGAGCTTCCTCAACCTCGCCGCCGCACGCCTATGGCTAAAATCCTTTGTCAACATGGCCTAGCTGTCTGGTTGCGACACATCATTGGCATAATATAGTATGTCATCGACTTTGGTCATAAGATCATCCGGTGCCGTCGGCTTGTAAAGAGGATTGGCGCGCGCGGACATAAGGCCGATCCGTTCCTCTACCTTCTGGCATGGTGAACTGCCGTGGAGCACGCGCTGTCGTCGCCGATTGTAGGCACGGTTGAAGCCGGTCAGCAGGATTTCGAGATCAGCATGTCCGGCGACGTTGATGCCCATCACTTCGCTGGCGATGCGGCCGTTAAAGCGTTCGACCATGCCATTGGTTTGCGGCGTATAGGGTCGTGTCGTGCGGTGAATGATTTTGACCTTCGCGCAGGCGCGTTCGAAATCGTCGGCGGTAAAACAGGATCCCCGGTCTGTCAGCACATGGGTGATGCGGAAGGGGAGAGCCTTTCTGGCGGCCTTGAGGAAGGCGACAGCGTTGGCGGCATTTTCGGCGTCGTAGACGGCCAGATGGACGAAGCGTGAGCAGCGATCGATGGCGACATAGAGGAATCGTTTGCGGGTCTCGCCGTCCGCGGTGCGCAGCTTGGGCAGATGTTTGACGTCGATATGGACAAAGCCCAGGTCATAGTCCTGGAAGCGCCCCTGTCCTTTACGCGGCTGCTCCGTGGGCTTGGGCAGTCGTCGATTGAACCCTTCGGCCTTGAGTACCCTGTAGATGCTGTCGCGATTGAGGTGTGGCAGAAAGTGCCGGAGTACGAAGGTCAGGTCATCCAGGGCAAAGCCTGTCGCCCTGCGTACAGCGCAGATGATCGCGCGTTCTTCCTCATTCATACGCCAAGCCAGACGATGAGGCCGACTTGGGCGATCCAGGACCGCCTGCTCTCCTCGCTTGCGCCATTTGCGGACCGTCTCATCGCTGATGCCATAGCGTTTCGCCACGACACTGGCAGGCTCGGTCGAACGGGCAATTTCCGCCCTTACAGCAGGCGTGGTCCGAGCCTGGGGATGTATCTGCACCATTACGAAACCTCATCAACAAGAGCAGCAAAGCGCCATGCGTGATCCGCAATAGCGTTGTTTACCATGTCCCAATGATGTGTCGCAACCAGACAGCTAGCACATTTGATGATCGCGAACAGGCAATGTGCTTCCATCAAATTGCTTTGATGACGAAAGTCGATCATCAAACCCGAAGCCATCCGAGCAGGGATGTGCCGCCATCGCTTCTGCGGTCGACCCATTTTTGCCGTTTAGAGTCCTCCATGAGGAGAAACCCCTCCGACTTCAGTCGGATACTGGCTTCAGCCCCGGACTCGGCCAGTAGCCTGCTATCCTCGGAAAAAATGAACAGCCCGAAGGGCGAGAGTTCATTTTTTCCGAGGATAGCAGGCTATGGGCTACAGCAGCGGTTGTCACACAACATTTCATCATCGCTATCATCTCGTCTGGGCACCGAAACGCAGTTCAGCGCAGCTAAATATCGGTTCAAGGTGTTGCATGGCGAGGTGCGTCTGCGGGTTCGCGAGATTATCCGACAGGTCTGTGCCGAAATGGGCGTGACGATCGTTCACGGCGTGCTTTCGCGCGACCACGTCCACATGTTCGTCGAGATACCCCCGCACGTATCGGTCAGCGATTTCGTGCGACGGGCCAAGGGCAGGTCATCGCGTAAAATCCAGCAGGAGTTCGAGCATATCCGCAAGCGCTACTGGGGCCAACGCTTCTGGCAACGCGGCTACTTCTCGACAACATCCGGCAACATCACCGATGACACTATCCTGCGTTACCTGGACAAACATGGCCACAAAAACGGCTTCAGCCCCGCCCCATGATCCTACCGGCGTCAGCCGGTCAGTCATTCAGCCGTGAAATTCCGATGCCTAGCTGCGGTCCGTCCGCTTTTCTGGCATCTCGCGGTCAACTGAGGCCATTCCGATATTGATGTCGGAAAGTCAGCGTACGCTCGGATCGCCCATTCGGAACTGCACCGCAATGTTAATTTCCAAATCAACTTGCAGCGATCCAGATTGCGTTCGCCCGCGTCGCCCTATCCGGCAAGACCGGGCTCCTACCGCTCCCGAATATTGCCTCTATCGTGCGCCCGCGCCCAAAGTTGAAACAGTCGTGGATTACCGAACTTTGGCCAGCATCGCGGTCATTCTTTTGGCGGCGAAGGGCGGGAATTTGACCGCCTTTGCCGCCGCGATGTCTGCGGCGCTGGGTTTGCCTACCTGGATCAGGGCGACCATGCCCATCGAATAATGCGGCATGCATTTAATGCCATAAAGGCCGGGCTTGGTCACGGTCAGCACCGCTTCCTTGTTCATGCCCCCCTTCATCGGCGTCGCGCCCGCTGGCAGCATCGTGGCCATGGTTTCTGCATTGTGGCTGGCATCGGTGGGCTGGAAGCGGATCACGTCACCTGGCGCGGCCTTCACAAAGGCGGGTTCGAACACCATCGCGCCCTCTGCGCCCTTATTTTTCATTTGGACGATGATGTCCTTGGCCGAAGCCGGAAGAACGGTGCCGCCCAGCATGAGGCCGACCAGCGCCACGCGCAGCGTCGAACGATGAAACATGGCATCTCTCCTGATATTATGGGCGCAAAAGCGCGGTCCGCCAGATCAATGGCGCAATGGCTGAAGCGTGCAATTGCACCTTGGTCCTATCCCTCCTCCGGGCGGGCGTTTATCAGCGGACGACCAAGGTCGCGCCAGCCGTCGGTCCCCTCCGCCAGCCACCAGATATTGGTATAGCCGAGCGCCCGCAGGCGGCGTGCCGCGTTCCAGCCCATCCAGCAATCGGCAAGGCAAAAGGTGATGATCATGTGGTTCTTGGCCCCGCCGGTCAGGCGGACAAGGCCATCGTGAAACCATCGGTCGTTTGCGGGCGAGAGGTCGCCCCGCCCCGCTTCAGGGAACCAGTGCGCGCCAGGGATGCTCGGTCGTTCGCGGGCGAGGCGCCAGCGTCCATCGGCTTCGCGATGACCGCCCTCGGCGGGCAGGACGTCGATCAGGATTGCGTCGATATCCGGCCGCAGCAGGGCGACCGCAGCGGGGGCGATCCGCCCGACACCGTGGGGGGGCTTGGGAACGGGCGCGCGATAATACGCGACGCGATAGCCATGCGCGCCGAACAGCGCGTCGTCCCCTGGCGCGGCCTGTGCGCCGGTCGCAACCAGCGCAAACATCGCAGCTATCGCCTTGCCCCTCGCGCCCATCTCTCTCTCCCGCTGAGTGACCAAAGGTGCAATGGTAGCCGCTTTCGCTTCACCTTAGGCTTGGACTTTGGGAGAAGGTCATGGCGCGGTGCAGGTTTTTGCAGCTTCTGATAGCCATGCTGCCACTCGCGATGGCAATGCCCGCGCTCGCCCGGTCCCCCTATCCCGACGATCCGTTGCAATCGCCGATGTGGACCGCGCATGCGCGCCTGATCTTCGGGGATGACCCGGTGCGGTTCGATCCCCGGATCCAGTTGCTTTATCCGCAGGTGGCGGAAAACCAGCGCAGCTTTCCCGTGGCATTGGATGCGCGGGGCGTGGGGCCAGTGAAGCGCATGGTGATCTTCGCCGATCTCAACCCGATACCGATCGCCATCGACTATCGCCCGGATCTGGCGGAACCCTATATTGCGACCCGGATCAAGCTGGATCAGCGGACCCCGGTAAGGGGGGCGGTGCAACTGGCCAGCGGACAGTGGCTGGTAGCGGGCGGTTGGGTCGATGCGGCCGGTGGCGGTTGCTCGGCACCGCCGGTCGGTCGCATCACAGGCGATTGGGCCGCCCATCTGGGCGAGATGCGGGGGGAAGCCTGGCCCATGGGGACGCAAGGCAGCAGCCGTCTGCGTATCACCTTCCGACATCCGATGGATACGGGGCTGGTGGCCAATATCCCCACCTATGCGATTGAGGAGATGACCGTGCGGTCGGACAGCGGAACGATGCTGGGCCAGATGGCGCTCTTTGCGTCGGTTTCGGAAGACCCGGCGATCACCCTCATACCCCGCGTTGCACCCGGTGCCATCTTGTCGATCGTGGCGCGCGATACGAACGGGCGGACCTATGCCGCCAAAGTGCCGGTGGCGCGACAATCCGCCTCGGTCCTGGCACCGCAGCCATGAAGATGACGCGCCGGGCCATGCTCGCTGGACTGGCGCTACCGGCGACGGCTGGCATGGCGAATACCACTTATCTCATCCATCCCGTAGCGGTGGAGGACGGCATATGGATGATTCACGGCGACGATGCACCCATCCACTTTTCCAATGGCGGAGCCATCGCCAATATCGCGATCATCGACACGCCGGTCGGCACGCTGCTGGTCGATAGCGGCCCTTCGCTTCGCTATGGGCGGACGCTCAAGGCAGTGGCAGAAGGGCTGACGGGCAAGCCGGTCATCCGCGTCTATGTGACGCATTTGCATCCCGATCATGGCATGGGAATTGCGGCCTTCGATCCGGCGATCATTGCCGCGCTGCCGCAAGCCATCACGGATATGGCGCGGGACGGGCGCGGCTTTTCCGATGCGCTGTATCGCCTGCTGGGGGACTGGATGCGCGGCACCGAGCTTGTGTTGCCGGGGCGGAAAATCACGGAGGCGTCCGAGGATTTCGGCGGGCGACGCCTGCGCCTGATGGCGCTGGCGGGGCATAGTGCGGGCGATCTGGCGCTGTTGGACGAACAGACTGGCCTGCTGATCGGCGGTGACTTGCTGTTCCATGATCGCGCACCTGCGACACCGACCGCAGACCTGCCGCGTTGGCGCACCAGCCTCGACAGCCTCGCAAAGCTGCCACACCGGGCGGCGTTGCCGGGCCATGGTCCCTTCGATCCGACGGGGCAGGAAGCCATTGCCCAGACGCGCGACTGGATCGACTGGCTGGAGGACGCCTTGACCGCCGCCGTCCGATCCGGCCTCGACATGGTGGAGGCAGGCAGCGTGCCGATCCCCGCTCGCTTCGCAGGGATGGCGGCGGCCCGCTACGAATTGCAGCGCAGCGTGTCGCATTTCTATCCAGGGCTGGAAGCCAAATGGCTGCCACGGGTCGATATGCCCGAAGGTTAGAAGCGCGCCCTTACCCCGACATACCAGCGTCGCGGCGCCCCCGGCCCATAAGCGCGCGGATTGCTGGCACCGGGGACTTCGACGAGGTCGATCTCATCCACTTCGCTGAAGGTTCCGAATGTTTCATAGGCGCGGCCGAACGCATTGCGCACTTCGCCGAACATAGTGACGCCCGGCACGATATCGATACCGGCGCGCACGTTCGCGATCGCATAGCCGGGCAGCCGGGGCGTTAGATTGGCCTCATCACCGACCAGATATTGTCCCGACCGCGCGATCAGGTCGCCACCCACCGACCAGCCTTTGCCCGCATAGTCCAACGTCAGCGTCGCGCTGTGCCGGGGGATGCCCGGCAACCGATCTCCACGACCGACGTCGATCGTGCCGTCATCCTCCGCCAGCGGGTTCGACGGACTGCTTAGTTCCATGGCGCTGCGATAGGTCGCATCGGTGAAGGCATAGCTCAGGCCCGCGACCAGCCCGCCATGCTCGGCCTTCAGCGATGCTTCGACGCCCTGCCGCCGGGTGCTGCCGATATTCTGGAAATAAGCGCGACCGCGAATTTGCGAGGCGATATATTGGATATCGTCCTGATTGGTGGTGCGATAGGCCGACAGGAGCCAGGTCGCCCGCCACCCACCAAGACCGAACGCACCCGACGCGCCTGCTTCCCAGCTTTTGGCGACCACCTGTTTGAGCGGCGGATCGGCGATGAAGAAATTGGTGAGGCTGCACGGCGCATTTTCGTCCGCGCAGGAGAGTTCCGCCGGCGTCGGCGCACGGTTGCTTTGCGCATAGCCCGCGCGCAGCGACAGGCCTTCGGACATTTTATAATCCAGTTCGACACCGGGATTGAGCCGCCTGAACCGATGCGTTCCATTCAGCGCTGTGCCGATCTGATCGACAAGCTGAATCCTTGCATGGTTCCAGCGGAGGCCGATTTCGGCCGACAAGCCGGGCGCGATCGGTACTCGATCCTGCACGAACACTCCCCAATAGTCGGTATAGGCGACCAGGCCGACCGGCGCGATCGCATTATCCTGCTGGACGATGCGGCTGCCCAGCCCCTCAACGCTGCGATCGTCGGTCAGCACCCCTAGTTCGGTCGACGTGTCGAAGCGCGTGCGGCTGGTGTCGTAGCTGACACCGATCGCGAAATGATTGATACCGCCCAGCAGCGCGCGATCGTCGATGATCTGGACCAGCGCGCCCATCGCCTTGGTCTTGGTACGTCCGCGATTAAGTACGCCATAACCTTCGCCCCCAAGCGTGTCGGCTATGGGGTCGCCATCGGCGTCGGTCAGGATCGCCTGCACCTCCTCACCATCGTCGTCGGCTCCTATTGTTTCCAGGCATAGCAGGCCCGCCGCATCGTCCGCCTCGCATCCTTCGATATCGGCCGCATCGCCGTTCATCGTCCGCAATGTGAGTTGCTGGGCATAGAGTGTGCCTTCGATCCGGGTCGTTGGCGACAATGCGACCCAGGGGTGGAGGCTGATCCGGCGATAGCGACTTCGGCCATTGTCGGGCCAGGTGAAGACGGCCCGGCGGTCGGCCGCCAGCAATTCGATCGGCGACACACCATTGCCGGTCAAGTTCGTGTCTGCGCCCACGATTTTCAGATGCAGCCCGCCGCCTGCGGTATCGAAGCCCAGATCGGCATAGCCATTATAGAGACGCGACGGACTGAAATCGCGCCAGCCATCGTCATTGCTATACTGGAATGCGCCAAAGGCGCTGACATCGCCGCGCGCCACGCCGCCCGCAATACTGGCCTCGGCATAGCCGAACCGCCCGCCCGTCGCACTGGCCTCCAGCCCCGGATGGCTACGCCCGGTCTTGGTTTCCAGCAGGATCGCGCCGCCCAGCGCATTGAGGCCATAGACCGGGCTGGCATCCAGCAGGCTCAGTTTGGCGATGGCGGCTTCGGGTATCAGGTCGAACTGGACCGTGTCGCCAAAAGGCTGGTTGAAGCGCGCGCCGTCCATATAGACGGCCAGCCCCTGTGATTGCCCCTGGAGCGGGGAGGCGATGAAGCCGCGATAGACCAGATTGGGCTGCCATGGGTTATTCTGCGCGTCCTGCAAGGTGACGCCCGCCATGGTCCGGGTGAGGGCGGAGAGCAGGTCGGGCATTCCGGCCCTTGTTATATCGGTTGAACGAAGGGCCAGCCCATCGTCGCTGTCGATCCCGCCACCCGGCGCGGTCACGATGATGACTCTCGACGCACCTGCATCGTGCGTTTGCGCCGATGCAAGCGCAGGGACCAGCGCCATGGCCGCGATTCCCGTCGATAGTCGGCCCCATCCGCGCATCCCGTCTCTCCCATTCCCTGTTATGCCCAAAAGGCTAGGGAAGGGGGGAGGGGCGATCCATTATACCTTGGGTCAGGCGGGAACGATCGCGCGGGTTCGCACCAGTTCCTTGACCACCGTCGGGTCGGCGAGCGTGCTGATATCGCCCAGCGCCTGGGCGGATACGTCGCCCTCCGCAATCTTGCGCAGGATGCGGCGCATGATCTTGCCCGATCGGGTCTTGGGCAGGCCGGGCGCGAACTGGATCACGTCGGGCGTGGCGATCGGCCCGATTTCGGCACGGACCCATTGCACAAGCGCCCGGCGCAGGCTGTCGCTCGGCTCCTCGCCCATATTCAGCGTCACATAGGCATAGATGCCCTGCCCCTTGATATCATGGGGAAAGCCGACCACCGCCGCTTCGGCGACCTTGGCATGCAGGACAAGCGCGCTCTCGACCTCGGCCGTGCCCATGCGATGACCCGATACGTTGATGACGTCATCAACGCGCCCGGTGATCCAATAATAGCCGTCCGCATCCCGCCGGGCACCATCGCCCGTCGTATAGGTGCCGGGAAAGGTCGAGAAATAGGTCTGGAAAAAGCGATCATGGTCGTTCCAGACCGTCTGCATCTGCCCCGGCCAGGACCGGGCGATGACCAGATTGCCTTCGCACGGCCCCTGCTGCACCACGCCTTCGCCATCGACGATCTGCGGTTCGACACCGGGCAAGGGGAAGGTCGCACTGCCCGGTTTGAGCGCGGTTGCGCCCGGCATCGGTGCAATCATTGCCGCGCCCGTTTCGGTCTGCCACCAGGTATCGATGATCGGGCAGCGCCCTTCACCGGCAATGGCATGATACCAGCGCCACGCTTCGGGGTTGATCGGCTCGCCCACGCTGCCCAGCAGGCGGAGCGAGGATCGGTCGGTCGCGGTGACGAAATCGTCGCCCTCCTTCATCAGCGCGCGCAGCACGGTGGGCGCGGTGAACAGCGTATGGACCTGATGCCGGTCGACCACTTGCCAGATGCGGCTGGGCGTCGGCCAACTGGGCAGTCCTTCATACATCAATGTGGTCGCGCCATTGGCGAGGGGGCCATAGACGATATAGCTATGCCCCGTGACCCAGCCGATATCGGCCGCGCACCAATAGACGTCGCCCGGCCGATAGTCGAAGCAGAGTTCATGCGTCAGAGAGGCCCAGAGCAGATAGCCGCCGCTGCCATGCACGACGCCCTTGGGCTTGCCGGTGGACCCCGATGTGTAGAGCAGGAACAGCGGATCGCAGGCGTTCATGGGTTCGGGCGGACAGTCCGACACGACGCCTGCCATGACATCATGATACCAGATGTCCCGGCCCGGCTGCATATCGATAGCGCCACCGGTTGCCTGCACCACGATGACGCGATGGATGCTGGTGCAATGGTCCATGGCGAGCGCGGCATCGACATTGGCTTTGAGCGGCACGCGCTTTCCACCACGACGCCCCTCGTCGGCAGTGACCAGGATGGTGGAATCGCAATCGGTAATCCGACCGGCCAGCGCTTCGGGGGAAAAGCCGCCAAACACCACCGAATGGATCGCGCCGATCCGGGCGCAGGCCAGCAGGGCGATAGCCGCTTCCGGGATCATCGGTAGATACAGGGTGACGCGATCGCCCTTGCGCGCGCCCGCGTCTTTCAGGACATTGGCGAAGCGGCACACGGCATGATGCAGTTGCCGGTAGGTCAGGCGGCGCGGCGTTTCGGCTGGATCGTCGGGCTCCCAGATGATCGCGACGCTGTCGCCATGGTCGGCCAGATGGCGGTCCAGGCAGTTGACGGAGACGTTCAATGTGCCGTCGGCAAACCAGCTAATGCCGAAATCCGCTTCGTCAAAGCTGCTTTCGCTCGCTTTGGACGGCGGTGACATCCAATTTAGCCGCGCAGCCTGTTCCAGCCAGTAGCTGTCAGCATCCTCCAGCGACCGCTTATGATCGGCCATACGGCGGTCCTCGTTCATGCGGGCGCGCGTCGCCCATTCGGCGGGAACGGGGAAAAGCTCTTGCGACATCATATCTTCCTTCAGTGGATGAAACGCAGGCCGATCCACAGGGTCCGGGGCGTGCCCAGATCCATCGACCCTGCAACATTGCGGGTGACCATAGTGGCGTCGAACAGGTTTTCGGCCCGTGCCACAAGCGACAGACCATGTCCGATCGGCAGGTCGGCAAAGGCATCGATCGTCAGGGCGTCGGGAAGGACATCCCCCTGAAGATCGTCCTCATATTGTTTGGCGACATAGCGCAGCGTCGCGGACAGCGAAGGCCCCGTTGTCGGTTGCCAGCCAAGGGTTGCGCTGGCGGCGTGGCGGGGGCTTTGCGCGGGGGCAAAGCCGTCGAACGCCAATCCCGGCGCACGGACGATGCTATGGCTATAGGCATAGGAGCCGGACAGGAGCAGGGCGTCGCGCAGGCGCGCCCGCCCTGTGAGTTCGACGCCCTTCGCGATCACCGCCGACACATTGCGCCGCTGGCGCAGATTGGGGGCGATGGTAACATTGGCGATGGCATCGTCCAGCCGATTGTAGAAAAGCGTCAGGCCCAGCGTGACATCGACAGCAGGATTGATGTCCAGCCCGGCTTCCACCCCCTTCAGCCGCTCCGGCAGGAGTGCCGCATTGGCTTGGGTCGTGATCGGGAAGACGACGAAGGGGCGGTAGAGTTCGTTGAGCGTGGGGAGGCGGAAGCCGGTATAGGCCGCAGCGCGCAGGGCGAAGTCCTTATCGGCGCGGAACAGCGCGCCTGCACGTCCGCTGATCTGCCAGTCGCTGCGCCTGGCGAAATCGCTGCTGCCCGTCACGACCCCCGCCGCGGTCCTGCTATCGAAAAAGCTCCGGCGGATCGTCCAGCGATCGGCGCGAATGCCTCCCGTCAGGACCAGCGACCCCAGCGTCCAGTCATCTTCCATGAACAGGCCGGTGGTGATCTGCTGACCGCCAGCGCGGCGACGCGCGGTTACCGGATTTGCGGTCAGATTGGCGTTGTAGGCCTCCTCCGCCATCATGCCGTCCGCCAGCCGCGTGTCGATGCCGAGCCGCAGCACATGCGCGCGCCCGACCGGCGGTCGCAACTCGATCTTGCCGCCAAGGCCGGTCGACGGCGTGTTCCGCTGATCGAGCGATTTGCGATAGGTCGATGCGCTGATGACGATATTGGAGAAATTGCGTGCCTGCACATAGGCCAGCGCATCCACTTGCCAACGGCCGCGGACCATCAGCCGGATACTGGCATCCTGCCCCTCGCTGTGACTGTCCGCCCCGGCAAAGCGCAGCGTCCGGTCATCGCGGAACAATAGGCTGCGAAACTGCACTTCCATGTCGGATGACAGCGGTGCGACCGCGCGCAGGTTGACCGACCAGCCATCATAGGCAGCAGGCGTGGTTGCGGCGACGCGCTGGGATTTCGGCGTCGTATGGAAGCCGTCGCCCCGGTCCCACCGGCCCGACAGCGACACGAAACCGCTTCCCAAATCCTGCGTCAGCGCACCCGATACTTCGCTGGCATGACGGCTGCCGTAAAAGGCGCTGGCGGATAGGTCCGCCAGGTCGTCCCGCGCCGCACTGGCCAGCTCGATCGTGCCCGCCACCGCCCCTGCACCAAAAGCGCCCGATCCGCCGCCGCGCGTAATCCGCACGGCCGACAGGCGATCGGGCACCAGCGCGCTAAAGGGAATATAGCCGAAAAACGGGTCTGCCATCGGCACGCCATCCAGCAGTACCAACGTCCGGCTGGACGCATTGCCGCCCAATGCCCGCAATGTTGCGCCCTGCGCCGAGGGGTTGGCCGACCGGCTGTCGGAACGGCGAAACTGCTGAAACCCGGCGACATCGGCCAGGATCGTCTCGATGCGGCTGGCGGCATTGGCGGTCAGGCGATCCCGGTCGATCATGACCGATCCGTAAGCTGAATTGCCCGGCGGGAGCGGAAGGCTTTGACCCAGAACGACGATGTCGTCGCCTTCCTGTGCCCTGGCATTCGGCACCAGCAGGACATGGCCCGCACAGGACAGCATCAGTGCGCCCCATGCGATCAGGCTGTTGCAACGCATTGTGCCGTCTTCCCCCTTTGTCGCCCCTGGGCGCGGCGACCTCCGTCGATCGGAGGCTGCCGCGCCATGCCCTCTGTTCAGAAGAACAGGATGGCGCCCGCTGCGACCGTGTCGGCTTCCGCCTCATTGCCGTTATGGGCCTGCGATTTGGTGCGGATATATTCGCCGATCAGCGTGACCCAGCTGGTCAGGCCATAGCGTGCCTGACCGACCCAGCTGCTGCTCTTGTCGAGCAAGGCGGGATTGGCCAGGGCATCGGCGGCGTTGGCGTAATGGAGGTTGCTTTCGCCATAGCTGCCGCCGACCGAAAATTTACCGAACGTGGCCAGTCCCTGCAGGTAGAAGCCGTCGCTGTCGCGCTTCGCCCCGGTCGCATCGGTATCGAACAGGTTGAGCGCGGTCGTGCCCAGCCCAGAGCCATTATAATAATAGCCCGTCAGCATGATCGGCCCATAGCCGATCTTCGCCCCCGTATCGAAGCCGCTGCCGGTATAGGTCACACCATCGATGCGATGATGTTTTTGCGTGATGCCCGACAACCAGGCGCGCGCGGACAGATCGCCGAATTTCCCATCGTAGACGATCTTGCCCTGAAAGCCCGGCGACTTGCTGCTTTCGCCCGGCCCGGTGAGCGATTCGAGCGGCTGGAAGATACCGGCGGAAATCTGGAAGCCGCCCAGCTTTGGCGAGGAATAGGTGATCTGCGGCTGAAAGTCGGTGTAGATATAGCCGATGCCGATCCGCCCCAGCGACGTGTTGGACGGCGCGACATTGCCGCCGCTCGACCCCACCGACAACAGGGTGATATCGTTCAATATGCCTTCTGATCCGAACAGTCCGATATCGCGGCCCAGCTTGAATTCGCCCAGTCCCGCACGGCCGATGGTCATATAGGTCTGGCGAAAATCGATGCCGGCCGTCTGCAAGGCCGTATTGCGTCCGCCGCTATTGGCACCCCCGCCCGCGGCATAGGTCGCGCTGTTGATGCCCGGATACATGCCGAAATGTGCGCCGACGTCCCAGCCGCCCTGGTTGGTCGTGATATCGAATTTCAGATAGCCAGGCAGCAGACCGTTGCGCACCGACGCGCTCTTGCCACCGACTGGCACCACGCCGCCGACTACGGTTGTGTTCGGGCCAGGAGCCTGTCCGTTTTCATGGGTGTAGAAGCCATTGACTGACCCGGAAATCTTGACCGAAACGCCGCCGACTTCCATGCCGACGCCGCTATCGCTCATCCGCACCAGCCGCTTGTCGTCCAGCGACGCAGCCGCGACCTGAGCCGGTGGCAAAGCAGCGGGTGCGACCTGCGCGGCGTCTTGCTGCGCCAGTTGCTGATATTCCTCGTCGGTCAGAATCCCCTTTTCGTGGAGCCTTTTCAGCAGCTCTGCCGTCGTTCCCGCCGCCGCCGGTGTTGCGGTCAGCGCGAACAGCATCGCCATCGCGGCCCCGCCCAGCCATTTCCCCCTAGACATCTCATCCCTCCCATTATGCGCCGGTCGTGCCGACGGGCGAAAGAGTGCGTCGAGTGGGCCGGGGTGCAAATTGGACTTTGGTTCTCGTTCCTTGGGTCAGAGGCGCAGGGCGATCAGGGCGCGACGGCGATCCCCCAGGGGCCAGCGCCCACAGGCACCGTGCCGACGACCTTCGCACTGGCGAGGTCCACGATCGACACGCTATCGGACAAGCCATTGGCCGCATAAGCGCGCGTGCCATCGGCGCTGATGGCGACGTGCCACACCCGCTTGCCCACGGGCACATAGGCGCGCACGGTCCGCGTCGCCACATCGACCAGCGCGATATGGTTGGCGCGGCCCAGCGCCACGATCGCCGTCTTGCCATCCGGCGTGAAGCGGATGCCGCAGGGCAGGATCAGATGATCCTGCACCCCCGCTATGGCAAAGCGGATCGCCGCGGTGATCTTGCGCGTATGTGGGTCGGCGATCTGGACGGTGCCGCCAATCTCGGCTGCGATCCATAGCTGCGTTCCATCGGCGGTGAACTCGACATGGCGGGGGCGCTGGTCCGTCTCGGTGGCATCCACCATCATTCGGGTCGTCAGGTCGATCCAGTTGACGACATTATCCTCCTCCGACGTCACGACCACCCATCGGCCATCGGGACTTTGGGCGACCCCTTCCGGTTCCTTGCCGACATCCACCTGAAAGGCGACCGTGCGGCTTTCCAGGTCGATGGCCGTCAGTGCCGCATCATCCTCATTGGCGACGAACAGCGTCCGTCCGTCGCGCGACAGGAAAAACTGTTCAGGGTCCTGGCCCGATGGCAGGTCCGCGATGATCTTGCCCGTGGCGCGGTCGATCAGTTGCACGGCATGATCGCTGCTGGCGCAGAGCAGGATATATTTGCCGTCCAGGCTAAGCGTGATGCCGCGTGGGCGCCCCCCCACTGGCCAGGTTGCGAGCGGCGTCATGCTGGCTGCGTCGATCACGCTGATGCTGTTGCCCCGTTCATTGGAGACATAGAGCGTTTCGGCATGGAGCGCAGGCATGCCCGCAACCATCGCCAGCCCCGCCAGAGCGGCCTTCATCATGGCTAATCCTCTCCTCCATCGGCGCGTCATTACAGCGCCAGCTCGGCCTATCGGGCTTATCGGTGCGACGGGATTGTACCAATGGCCAATGGGGTGCGTGCCTCGGCTTCCCTACAACCCGTCTCCACAAGCGAGAGCGGCCGATATGGGCCGACAGACAGAGACGAGGATGGATGATGAGGAATAAGGGACGTATCGCATTGATCGGCGCCACCTGTCTGCTTGGCGCGTCAATCACCTCATCCTTGCTGGCGCATGGCAATGTCACGCCCCAGGCGGTGGAAACGGCGGCGTTGCCCGACATTGGCGAGGAGTGGCTGCAACATAATCCCTATCGCGGCAATGCCGACGCCGTGAAGATCGGCGAATCGGCTTACGGCCAGAATTGCGCGCGCTGCCACGGGCTGGACGGTGAATCCGGCGGCATTGCGCCCGACCTGCGCTATCTGGAAGTCGGCGACAGCGGGGATGAATGGTATATCCAGCGCTTCCAGCACGGGTCCAGCCATGACGGCAAAGTCTATATGCCGCCCATGGGCGAAGTGCTGGGCCAGAAAGCCGGCTGGGCGATCCGCGCCTGGCTCGAAACCAAGCATCAGGAGTAAGGCGACATGGATCGTCGCGTCTTCCTCCACCATGCGGCAATGGCCGCGATGCTCGCCATGTGGGGCTTTCCCTTGGGCGAAGCTGCAAAGGCCGCGCCGCTGGGCCGGGTCAAGGAACTGGGCGTGCTGCGGGTCGCCGTGTATCGGGACAATCGCCCTTGGTCCTGGCGCAAGGATGGCCGACTGGTCGGCATCGACGTCGATCTGGCGCAGGCGCTTGCCGAGGGGCTGGGCGTGCGCGCCGATATTGCCGAACTGGTCGCCGACGAAAGTGCCGATGATGATTTGCGCAATGGCGTGTGGCGGGGCGGCCTGCTCGGCTTCCCGCCCGCCGATATCATGCTGCATGTGCCGTTCGACCGCGCCTTTGCCGCGCGCAATGACCAGGTTGCGATCGTCGCGCCCTATTTCCGCGAGAGCTTTCAATTCGCCGGGGTGAAGAGCGAGATCGATGTCAACGCCCCCCCGGCCGACTATCGCGGCAAGCGGCTGGCGGTCGAACTGGACTCGATCCCCGACTTCTACCTGATCGGCACCGCAGGCGGGATATTGGCGAAAGATGTGATCCATTTTCCCAATGGTGCCGATGCGGTGCTCGCCGTGACCGACGGGCGAGCGGACGCCGTGCTGGCAAGCCGGGCGCAGATCGAAGCCGTGCTGCATGATAGCGGCACCACGACAGTCGCGACCCGGACCATGCCGCTGCCCGCCTTCGCATCGGCCGGGTGGGACATCGGCATGGCGGTAAAGGAAAATAGCCGTAACCTTGGCGATGCAGCGGAAGCGATCCTGGCAGCCATGCGCGCATCGGGCGAGTTGGAAACGATCTTCACGGCGCATGGCGTGCGTTACAGGCCTGCGCTCGCGGCGGGTTGAGCGGCCTGCTCTTGACCAAATCCGAACGAGGGAATGGCCTCATAGAATGAAGGCGCGACCCAAGGTCCAATTGCTCCGCCAGCCTCACCCCATAATCTGCAGGCCGAAGGCGCCGAGCGCGCCCACAACAGGGAGGATGATCATGAAAGGGCGTTTCACACGTTCGCTAACCGGCGCCGTCACTTTGGCGCTGTTGACGGCCGCGGCACCGTTGGTCGCTCAGGGGCCGACCGATGCGGATTTGATGGCCGATGCGACATCGACCGGCGATGTGCTGACCTATGGCATGGGACCGCAGGGTCAGCGCTTCAGTCCGCTGACCGCGCTCAACACCCAGACCATAGCGCGGCTGGTGCCTGCCTTTGCCGCATCGCTGGGCGGTGAAAAGCAGCGTGGGCAGGAATCGCAGCCGCTGGTCTATGACGGCACCATCTACGTCACCGGCTCCTATTCGCGCCTCTATGCCTTCGATGCGCGCACCGGCGAGGAAAAATGGGAATATAATGCCCGCCTGCCCGACGATATCATGCCCTGCTGCGATGTCGTCAATCGCGGCGCGGCCATCCATGGCGACAAGATCATCTTCGCAACGCTCGATGCACGGCTCGTCGCCCTCAACCGCCTGACCGGCAAGGTCATCTGGAACAAGCAGATTGCCGACTACAAGGCTGGCTATAGCGCCACCGCCGCGCCGCTGATCGTCAAGGGCATGGTCATCACCGGCAATTCGGGTGGTGAGTTCGGCGTGGTTGGTGCGGTGGAAGCACGCAATGTCGATACCGGCGAACTGATCTGGCACCGGCCAGTGATCGAAGGGCATATGGGCACCCTGCGCGGCAAGGATAATGGCACCACGGGCACGCTCAACGCCACCTGGCAGGGCGACATGTGGAAGACCGGCGGCGGCGCGACCTGGCTCGGCGGCACCTATGATCCCGAAACCAACCTTCTCTATTTCGGCACCGGCAATCCGGCCCCCTGGAACAGCCATTTGCGCCCCGGCGACAATCTCTACAGCGCCTCGACGCTGGCGATCGATCCCGAAACCGGCGTGATCAAATGGCATTATCAGACCACGCCGCATGACGGCTGGGATTTCGATGGCGTCAACGAATTCATCCCCTTCGACGCCACGATCAACGGCAAGCCGATGAAATTGGGCGGAAAGGCCGACCGTAACGGTTATTTCTTCGTGCTGGACCGCACCAATGGCAAATTCATCAGCGCCAATAAATTCGTGATGCAGACGACCTGGGCCGATGGCTATGACAAGAACGGCAAGCCCAAGGTGATCCCGGCGGGTCGGCCCGGCGCGCCCGACGGCACGGAAAAAGGCAAGAGCGTCTTTTCCTCCCCGTCCTTCCTGGGCGGCAAGAACTGGATGCCGATGGCCTATAGCAAGGATACAGGGCTGTTCTACATCCCGTCGAACGACTGGGGCATGGACATCTGGAACGAGCCGATCGCTTATAAGAAGGGGGCGGCCTATCTAGGGGCGGGCTTCACGATCAAGCCGATCGCCGACGATCATATCGGCGCACTGCGGGCGATGGACCCCAAGACCGGCAAGATCGTGTGGGAATATAAGAATAAGGCACCGCTATGGGGCGGAGTGCTGACGACCGCGGGCAACCTGGTCTTCACCGGCACGCCGGAGGGCTATCTCAAGGCGTTCGATGCCAAGACCGGCCAGGAACTGTGGAAGTTCCAGACCGGGTCTGGCGTGGTCGGATCGCCCGTCACCTGGGAACAGGATGGCGAGCAATATGTCGCCGTCATGTCCGGCTGGGGCGGCGCGGTGCCGCTATGGGGTGGCGAGGTCGCCAAGTCCTTCAAGGATATCAACCAGGGCGGATCGCTCTGGGTGTTCAAGCTGCCGAAATAAGGGAATAGCTGCTATGATCGTCATGGGGCGCGGGAATTATGCAGGCCAGTCAGGCCGTCTTGCCGTGCCCCCGATCATGGTCGATCGTCATGGGCAGGGGGGACGGATGCAGGGGGATGATGGCGACCTGATGGCGGAGGAGGTCATGATGGAGCGGGTGCTGATCATCGACGATCATCCGCTGGTCCGCGACGGGCTGCGCAGCGTCATCGCCATCACCTTCGACGGCTGTGCGATATTCGAGGCGGCCAGCATGGAGGAGGCGCTGGCGACGCTGGACAAACAGTCCAATTTCGACCTGATCCTGCTCGACCTCCACATTCCCGACGTCAAGCGGCTGGACGGACTGCGCCTGTTGCGCAGCCGTTTTCCGATCCTGCCCGTGGTCATGATATCGGGCGCGTTCGACCGCGCGATCGTGCGCGAGGCGCTGACTGCGGGGGCGGCGGGGTTCATCCCCAAGTCGATGAAGCGCAGCGCGATCGTCGATGCGCTGCATCGCGTGGTGTCCGGCGAAATCTACATGCCCGACGCGATCGAGGATGGCCCGCAGGAAAGCCCGGAAGAAGCCGATATCCTCAACCGCATCGGCAGCCTGACGCCGCAGCAGCGGGTGGTGCTGACCCATCTGGTCCATGGCCGCTTGAACAAGCAGATTGCCCATGACCTGAGCGTATCGATGACCACGGTGAAGGCGCATGTCTCCGCCATCCTTCAAAAGCTGCATGTGTTCAGCCGGACCCAGGCGGTGATCCTGGCCAACCGGGTGCGCTTCGACGGCGATAATTAGGCGATCAGTCCAGGATCGTTCGCAGCAACGCGCGCAATTGCGCGGGCTTCACCGGCTTGTTCAGCAACGGTGTCGCGGTGGCCGCCAATTGGGCCTTCAGCGCTTCGCCACGATCGGCCGATATCATCACGGCGGGCACTTTGACGCCGAAATGATCATGCAGGCGGCGGATGACCGTCTCGCCCGTCTCGCCATCTTTCAGATGATAGTCCACCAGGATGATGTCGGGCCGCGCGCCGTCGGCGAAGAGCAAGGCGGCCTGATCGAACCCGTCAGCCGTTGCCACCGCGCAGCCCCAGCCGGTCAGCAGCGTCCGCATGCCGGACTGGATCTGGCGTTCATTGTCGATCACCAGCACGGAAAGATTGCGCATCGGTCGATCGCGGGACGGCGGCGCGCGGTCGGGATCGTCGTCGCGCTGCTCCTGCCCGATCGGCAGGGTGATCGCGAATGTGGCGCCTTCGCCCGGTGCCGACCGCAATGTGATGGGATGGCCCAGCATGTCGCTGGCCCGTTTGACGATGGCAAGGCCCAGTCCTTTGCCCTGGCAGCGTGTGTCCAGCCGCAGAAACTCCTCGAAGATCAACGCCTGCTTGTCCGCCGCGATACCGGGGCCGGTATCGGTGACGCTAATTTCCACCCCCTGACCCGTCGCCGCGCAGCAGACCCGTACGGATCCGCTGGGGGTGTAGCGAATCGCATTGGAAATGAAGTTCTGAAGGATGCGGCGCAGCAGCCGGACATCGGTTTCGACCCAGAGCGGTTCGGCTATGATCTGGAAGGCGAGGTGCGCCGCACGGGCCATCGGCGCGAATTCCACATTCAGCGTCTGCAACAGCCGGTCGATGCGGATATGCCCGATTTCCGGCTGGATCGCACCCGCGTCGAGCCGGGAGATTTCCAGCAACGCCTCCAGCAGATCTTCGACCGAATCCAGCGCCGTCGACGTCTGGTTGACCAGCGCGCGGGTCGGCAGCGCCAGTCGCCGGTCCCCCAGCGCTGCGACGAACAGCCGCGCGGCATTGAGCGGTTGCAACAGGTCATGGCTGGCCGCCGCCAGAAAGCTGGTTTTCGACAGGTTTGCCTTTTCCGCCGCGATCTTCGCCTGCGTCAATGCGGCTTGCACCGCCCGCCGCTCGGCCACTTCGCCTTCCAGCTTGCGGTTGAGTTCGACCAGTTCGCCCGTGCGTTCCGATACCCGGCGCTCCAGCGTTTCCGCCGTTTCCTGCAAGCTCGCCTGCGCACGCAGCATGTCCGTGACATCAATGAAGCCGAAGACTTGGCCGCCGTCCGCCATGGTCTTTGCCCGGATTTCGAAATGCCGCTGCCCTGCGGCGCACCGGCGCACGATCGTCTGATTGTCGGCATGCCCCCCGCGCCAGTCGAGACAGCCGCCATCGTCCAGCCCCAGTGTGCCGCGACACCAACGGACCAGATCGCCATGGCTGGCCAGCGCGCCCGCAAGATGATCCGGCAGGGCAAGCAGGCGGCGCAGCGCTTCGTTCCAGGCGGCCAGTTGCCGACTATTGTCGAACAGGCATACCCCCTCCGACAGATTGTCGAGCGTCGCCTGAAGCACGACATTGCGTTCGGCCAGTTCACGCGCGCGGGCGCGGGCATCCTCCGCCTTGGCCTCGGTAATATCGGTATAGATGCCGACGATGCCGCCTTCGCTGGTGCGCAATTCGTTGATCTGGATCCAGCGGCCATCGGCGAGCCGCTGAACCTGTGCGCCATCGGCAATGCCATGTTTGGCCAGCCGGTCAGACACCCAACGGTCGGGCGCGACCTGCGCCCCGGCCGGACTTTGGCTATGCGCCACGATCCGCGCGATGTCGTGGAAGGTCACGCCTTCGTCCAGATGGTCCGCCACTTGAGGCCAGAAGCCAAGATAGGCTTCGTTATGGAGGACCAGCCGGTCCTCCGCATCGAACAGCACGAACCCCTCGTTGATCGATTCGATCGCATCGCGCAGGCGCATGCGGGCGGCATCGGCGCGGGCATGGGCATCGCTCAGGTCCGCATTGGCCTTCGCCAGTCGCCCAAGCGCGTCTTCCAACTGGACGGTTCGATCCCGCACCTTCGCTTCCAGCGAGATGGCGGTTTCGAACATCGAAAAGGCGTTGGCCGACATGTCGGTCGACCGTTCCACGCGATCCATTAGCGCGCTGTTGATCTTGCGCAGTTTGCGGTTCTCCTCGCGCAGACGCGCGACTTCGCTATCCGCGTCCGACCGGGTGCCATCCTGCGTCATTTTCCGATCGCAAGCCCGCTGAACGTCTGGTTCACATGGAGCGCATGATATTGTTCGCCATAGGTGTTGAAACCGACGACCCGATGCCGCGCATAAAGGGCAGACACGTCCCGGCTGATCTGCCGTTGTTCCGCGTCGATCCGATTCAGCACGCAATCGAAGGCGATGATCCGATCCACCTCCCCGACATGCACATCGATCTCCTGGAACAGGGCTTCCATGCCAGCGATACGGTCCACCGGCTCGCCGATCGTCAGCACGATGCCCTCGTCGATGGCGCAGTAGAAGGTCAAGCTCCCGTCAGGGTTGGCGCTCTGGATTGATCGGACATGATATTCCCCGCCCGCGCGGACCATCGGCGGATGCGCGGCGAAAAACGCCGTCCCCAGCGCTTCACCGGCATGACCCGCCAACCGCAGATATTCGGCTGCGGCCGGTTCGGCATTGATCTCCGTCACGATCCGTTCAGGCGAATTCGCGCCGGTAATCACCATCTTCCAGTCGCCCGGCCGATAATGCTGCGCTTTGAACACATGTATCGCCCGGCTGGTGGACAGGATGGCAATGACCGCCGCGCGGGCGTGAAAGTGCCCCCCATCGAATATCGCGGTCTGGCGAAAGGCCAGGTCATCGCCCGAAGACCCGCCGATCAGGGGAATGTCGCCCAAGGCGTCCTGGATCGTCATGGTCAGCAATTCTTCGCGATGCGACAGGCCGTCCACCAGGAATAGGGCAACATGATTGACGCTCTCGCCCAGCGCCCGACTGTCGCGTTCCGCCCGTGCCGCAAGCGCGCGCACCTGTTCGCGGGCGGCTTGGGGATCGAAATTATCGATGTCGTCGAAACAATGGGATGTCATGCAGAAGCTGTCGGCGGGAAAGCCGATGATGGTCAGGCTGTCGCTATCATAGCCATTGCCAGTCAATTCCCCCGAACTGGTGCAGCCGATCACCGTCATACCTTCGCTATGCCGGTTGATCGCCCGCGCCAGCCGGTCGCGATCATAGCGGTGCGAACAGAAGATCATCGCACCGGCCAGCGGCTGTGCGCCCAGCGTCTCGCCCAGTTCTGCCATGGCCTCGAACGGATCATCGGCATGGGAGGAGGCAAACCCTATCCCTGCCTTCAGGATGTCTGTCGTCGCCTTGCCCCTCATCCCGCTGCCTTGTCGTCTTTATGGCAATATCATGCGCAGGGATGATCGATATTGTCACCCGAAACCCGACGCTTTTTGCGCTTTGGGCCGGATATGTCGTGCGGAAAGGGGCAGGTGCGTCATCGCTTGCCGGAACGGCTGGTCCGCGTCGCGGAATCAGCCGCCGCGCGCCGGTTCTCCGGCGGCCTCCAGCAGCGCCGACTCGCTGTCGCTAAACAGGCGTGAGCGGACGAGGAACCGCAGGCCTTCCGGGCTTTCCAGCGACATGCCCGCACCCCGGCCCGGAACGACATCGATGATCACCTGCGTATGGCGCCAATAGTCGAATTGCGCCGCGCCGATCCATACCGGCACGTCGCCTGCAATCCGCCCCAGCAACACATCCTGCGCCCCGACCCGAAATTCACCGCGCAGGAAACACATCGGAGCAGACCCGTCGCAACACCCACCCGATTGATGGAACATTAGTGGCCCATGCAGCGCCGTCAGACGGGTGATCAGGGCGTCCGCCTGCGGCGTGGACAGGATGCGGGCCGGAAGCGATACCATCGTCAGTCTCCGCCAGAATGAAGCGGCGGGCACCTGCAGATGCCCGCCGTCGCGCTTCAGAAGAAGCCCAGCGCCTTCGGGCTGTAGCTGACCAGCAGATTCTTCGTCTGCTGATAATGGTCCAGCATCATCTTGTGGTTTTCGCGCCCGATACCCGACTGCTTATAGCCGCCAAAGGCCGCATGGGCGGGATAGGCATGGTAGCAGTTGGTCCACACCCGACCAGCCTGGATGCCACGCCCCATGCGATAGGCGCGCGTCCCGTCACGGGTCCATACGCCCGCGCCCAGACCGTAGAGCGTGTCATTGGCGATCGCCAGCGCGTCGGCCTCATCCTTGAAGGTGGTGACCGCCAATACGGGGCCGAAGATTTCCTCCTGGAAAATCCGCATCTTGTTATGCCCCTTGAGGACAGTGGGCGTCACATAATAGCCCTGGCTCAGATCGCCCTCATGGCTGGCGCGTTCGCCGCCGGTCAGCACCTGCGCGCCTTCTTCGCGACCGATGGCGATGTAGGACAGGATCTTTTCCAACTGGTCGTTGGACGCCTGCGCGCCGATCATCGTCGATGGATCGAGCGGGCTGCCCTGCTTGATCGCCTTGACCCGTGCGATGGCCCGTTCGATGAACCGATCGTAGATCGATTCCTGTATGAGCGCGCGGCTGGGGCAGGTACAGACTTCGCCCTGGTTGAGCGCGAACATGGCAAAGCCTTCCAGGCATTTGTCGAAATAGTCATCGTCCGCGTCCATCACATCGGCAAAGAAGATATTGGGCGACTTGCCGCCCAGTTCCAGCGTCACCGGGATCAGGTTTTCCGAGGCATATTGCATGATCAGGCGACCAGTCGTGGTTTCGCCGGTAAAGGCGATCTTGCTGATCCGCTTGCTGCTGGCGAGCGGCTTGCCCGCTTCGACGCCAAAGCCGTTGACGATGTTGAGTACGCCGGGCGGCAACAGGTCGCCGATAATCTCCGCCAGCACCAGGATCGACATCGGGGTCTGTTCGGCAGGCTTCAGCACGATGCAGTTGCCCGCCGCAAGGGCAGGCGCCAGTTTCCACACCGCCATCAGGATGGGGAAGTTCCACGGAATGATCTGGCCCACCACGCCCAATGGCTCGTGGAAATGATAGGCGATGGTGTCATGGTCGATCTCGCTGATCGAGCCTTCCTGGGCGCGGGCGCAACCCGCGAAATAGCGGAAATGGTCGATCGCCAAAGGAATATCGGCATGGGTCGTCTCGCGGATCGGCTTGCCGTTGTCGATCGTCTCGGCCATCGCGATCAGATCCAGATTGGCTTCCATCCGGTCCGCGATCTTCAGCAGGATGTTGGACCGTTCGGTCGACGACATCCGGCCCCACGCGTCCTTGGCGGCGTGTGCGGCATCCAGAGCCAGCTCGATATCCTCGGCCGTGCCGCGTGCCACCTGGCACACCACCTGTCCGTTGACGGGCGAAACATTGTCGAAATAAGCGCCCTTCACAGGCGCCGTCCATGCCCCACCGATATAATTGTCATAGCAATCGCGGATAAGGGTATGGCCGGATAATTTCTCCAGCGCCTGGTGCAGCATCATCATATCTCCTGGGTCAATTTTCGCATTGAAATTCAGGATGTCAGGATGGCAAAGCCTGTAGATTGCGCAATAGGACCTTTGGTCAATTGCGAGAGACCACGATGATCGCTTCTTCCATGGCTACCGCGCTGTCAGTGATTGTGTGTCCACAAAGGGCTTGATCCCATTCTTCGATAGAGTGTGTTCGCGTTTATGGCCGGTTGCGCCATGATCCGTCGTTCCGCAAACCAAAGGCGAATGACAGCTTTGTCCCAAGCCTTGCCCATCACACCGCCCTTCTCAGACGTCCAACCGCCGGTTTTATGCTCAGGTCCTGTCGGTCCGCTCTTCCTACCGGGTCAAGCTTGGCGGCGATGACATGGGCTAAATCGGCCTT
>NZ_JAVDWV010000030.1:0-31781 GCF_031457465.1 Sphingobium xenophagum | reverse complement strand
GGACGATCAAAAGGCCCTTTTCCTCGGTTTTCTGTGCGATCTTATCCTGCATGAAGGCTTGGCGTTTCTTCGCCTTGGCGTTGTGGCGGGCATTGGTCTCGTCCTGATTTTTCATCTGCGATCCTTACGTCGAATGGGCGCGTCCTGACGGACACGCCGGGGCTTTCATGCCGCTCGAACGGAAAAACCGTGTCCGGGCCAGTCCCTGGGCCAAGGCAAGAGCGACCCGTGTCGGCAGGTCTCCTGGCTTGCGGGTCAATGCCGATCAGGCCGCCTTCTCAGGATCGCTCCCAATGGCATATGGCCCGGCGACTCGCCGCTCACAGTTGCAGGGACAGCGATGGAATCGGCACAAAACGCCTCGCCATCTTCCCCTTTAAGCCCGATGGGCACCGACATGGTCGAAGGCAATTGCCTTCAGGCCTACATCTAAAGACGCATTGCTCCGAAAGCTACAGGCGCCGCTGGAAATGATATTGCCAACTGCGTTTCTTGGCTCAGCCTGGCAGCCCGACAGGGAATGGCTGCCACCCAGATCGATTAACGCTCCAAGTTTCGGAAATATTTCGAAACACCGAGCGTGAACGCTCGCAATTTTAGCAGGCTGTCACCACCGGGTTCGATAAGCGGACAGTCGGCACTTGGGGATGAAAAATTGAACACTGAGTGGCTGATTTGGGTCGACTTGCGACCTCAGCCATGATCATCAATCTCCGCGATGGTATCATGCAGTTGATTACGCAGCCAAGCCAAACCGCTGTCTTGTTTCCGCATTTGATGAAACATCATCACGTCCATCATATTTGGCATCGAGACAGGAACATTCCAGACAGCCAAAGGCAGGTTCCTCGCAGCGGCCTTGACGAGGCGCCTATTAAGAATTGCAATTAAATTTGTTCCGACCAGGCTAGGTGGTATGCAACTGAAATTCGGGGCCACCAGAGCAATACGCCCCGTACCTCCGTAAATGGAAAGCTGTTGTTCGGATAATATGCTCGCCAACCTGACTCGGTCGAATTTGACGATCGCTTGGGGAAGAGACGTTATCGTTTCAAGCGTCGGCTGAACTTGTAGCGCGCTATTGTCGCGCCAGCCGACCAAGACCAGTTGGTTGGTAACGAGCGGTTCGATGATATATTCAGGGTCGGAATAAATGCTTGGGGTCAGGACAAGGTCAAGTTCGCCCTTGTGCAGCAAGGGCGATGGGTCGCCGATGGGCGGACGCACCTCCAGCATCAGATGAGGCGCACGGTCGGACAGGCGGCGCGTCAAGGCTGGCAGGATGACCGGCACCAGATGATCGGGCATTTCGATCGTGAAGCGACGCGTGGACGTCGCGGCAATGAACGACCGTTCGATCTCGACGACGCCGGTGATGCGCAGGATCGCTTCGCGCAACGGCTGGCGCATCGATTCCGCCAAGGCCGTCGGCATCATCCGACGCCCAGTCACAATCAACAGCTCATCGTCGAAATGGTGCCGCAGGCGGGCGAGCGCCGCGCTCATGGCGGACTGACCGACATGCATGCGTTCAGCCGCGCGCGTGACATTCAGTTCTTCAAGCAAAATATCGAGTGCAACCAAAAGGTTAAGGTCCAGTCCCTTCAGCCGCATAATCATCTCTCCGAGCTATGTTATTTATTGATAGTTAGGCATTAAAACAAACAATTTTTCAGATGTCAAAGTCGGTGGCACTACGACGTTGCGACAACGGTTGGTTTCAGGCCGCTTCGCACAAAAGAACAACAATGCAGGCTGCCATGTCCCCGCGACGTTGGATGGTCCTGCTTTCGGGAAGGATGCGAAATGCACAAGCTGATATTCATGCTGTTCCTAGGCACGGCGACACCTGCACTGGCCCAGGCCAATTCAGCACCAAGCAGGGCTGCGGATGCAGCGACGCGGGACGGCACCACCAACTTTGCCGAAACCGACATCGTCGTCACCGCCCAGCGTCGGGCCGAACGGCTGCAGGATGTTCCAGTCAGCGTAACCGCCGTGACCGCCGAGGGGCTGGAAGCGCGTGGCATCAGCAATTTGAGCCAGCTTAGCCAGGCAGCACCCAGCCTGCAGGTCAGCGGGGAAAATAATTTCACCGTGCGTGGCGTCGGCACGCTGGCCTTCCAGCAGGGGCTGGAGTCGAGCGTCGCGATCGCACAGGATGAAGTCAATCTTGTCAGCTCGATCCTGGGCGGCGCCGTCGGGACATTTTACGATGTCGCACAGGTCGAAGTGCTGAGCGGCCCGCAGGGGTTGTTGTTCGGTAAGAACGCATCGGCCGGGTTGTTGAATATCGTCACCCGCCGCCCTGAATTGGGCAAGCTGGGCGGGCAAGTGCAGGTCGAAGGCGTTCACCGTCCCACGACCCCCAACAACGGGTCGGGATTCATTGGTCAGGGTACGATTAACGTGCCGATCAGCGAAAATTCCGCCTTGCGTGTCAATGCCGTCTATTCCACCCAGGACCCCGTGGTGAAGTTTGTGGGCAGCGGGACGGGTGATTTCGGCCAGACCCAATATGGCGTGCGTGCCAAATATCTTGTCGAATTCAGTGATGTCGCCTCGCTCTACATCATTGGCGACTATAATGAAGAACATGGTATAGCCACCTACTTCGATCGGCCCTATGCCAATCTGGCGCCTAACGCTCGGCCCATTGCCCCGCTTCAGGCGATCGGCATCGTGCCAGGTTTCGACACTCTGCTCATCGGCGGTGGAGGCGATTTCTATCGCGATGTGAAGCGCGGGGGCGTTCAGGCCAAATTTTCCTATGAACTGGCATCGGGCATCGAGATCAGCAACATCGCAGCATGGAAAGCTGCAAGTCGCCGGCAAAATTTTGATACGGACTATACCAACGTCAATGGCCTGGACATCAACCGTTCCAATACGAAATATGACCAGTTTACGAACGAACTTCGCGTAGCTTTGCCAGCGACCGATCGCTTCACGGGGCAATTTGGGCTTTTCTACTATCAGGCCAAGACGAAATTTGATCTCGCACTGGCTGGTTTCAATTTCGTACCAGTACCGGCGCTGCCCAACTTCCCCTTCTGTGTGGGAGCCACAAATATCGGCACTGGCCCTGGCCAGTGCCGTCGCAGCAACACGGCTTTTCTTGGACAGGATGGAAAGTTCAACCTGGACAGCAAAAGCTATGCCGCATTCGGCCAGTTCACTTACGAGGTCGTGGATAATCTGAAGCTGATTGCAGGTGGGCGCGTCACCCATGACCGGTTGCAAGCCGACCTGGCCCAGCATCAGGGGCAGTATTTTGTGACGCTCGGCGTCCCGCTGATAACGTCCGACAAGGTATCCAATACCAATTTCAGCTATCGCATCGGGGCCCAATATAATTTCACGCCCGACATCATGCTTTATGGCACATTCGGTCGCGGCTATAAGGGGCCGGGTCTGTCGCAGAACGTCCCGCGCGTCGGCGTATCCCCGGTCGTTGATCCAGAAATCAACAACAATATCGAAGTGGGCCTGAAGTCGAGCCTGCTTGATCGCAAACTCATCTTGAACCTGGCGGCGTTCCGGTCGAAATTCAAGAATCTGCAGGTATCGTCGTTCAGCCCGGAACTCGGCTCCACCATCGTCCAGAATGCGGCGTCGGCAAAAAGCCAGGGCATCGAACTGTCCGTCAATGCGCGGCCACAGCGTGGCTTGACCTTCAATCTGGCGGCCACGGTGCTGGACTCCAAATTCCAGGATTTCCCCGGCACCGAATGCTATATCGGTCAGCCCGATGCATCGTGCAATGTGCCGACCGGTCGGCAGTTCAACGCCGGTGGTCTGCGCACACCAGCTTCGTCCAAATTGGTGGCTACGGCGCAGGCGCAATATGAATGGGCCGTCAGTGGATCGCTCAACGCCTTTGTCGAAGGCAATATCCTGCACCGCTCTTCGCAATGGTTCACGATCAATCAGGCACCTGGCACCCGGCTTGGCGGATTTGAAACATTGGGCGCAAGCATCGGCCTGCAAAGCTCTGGCGGTTGGCGCGCGTCCCTCTTCTGCCGCAACTGTTCCGACAAGTTCGTGCCGTCCAGCCTGAGCATCGATCCGGGCGAAGCGAATAATGGTCGGCTGGGGACAGCGTTCCTGACCAACTTCAATTCCGTGCGCCAGATCGGCGTCAATTTCGGCTTCGACTTCTGATCCACCCCCTGGCGGTCCGTCACTGTGCCCGACCGCCAGCCAGCACTGCATAGCAGCCCCCTGTTGCGCCCATTGGAGCCTGATTACCGATGACATCCACCATCAAACGCGGCGTCAGCCTGTATAGTTTTCAGGAGGAAATGTTCCTGGGGCAGATGAGCGTGGACGATTGCGTGGCGTTCGCCGCGTCGATCGGCGCGAAGGGCATCGAGATACTGCCTGAACAGAATATCCCGAATTTTCCCGACATATCCGACCGTGACATTGCACAATGGCAGGAGATGATGGCGCGCCATGGCACGCACCTGACCTGCTATGACATGTTCCTCGATACCAAGGTCCGTAAGGACCGGTTGATGAGCGATGACGAACAGGTAGCGTCGATCCGCCGCGACCTGATACTCTGCAACAGGTTCGGCATCCGCAACATGCGAGTATTGGTGTTCGTGCGCCCGGACATATTGGAACGTTGCGTTCCCTATGCCGAGGAACTGGACGTGCATATGGGGGTGGAGGTGCATGCGCCCTGGCATATGGAACATGTCTGGATATTGCGCACCGTGGAAGTCGCAGACCGTTTGGGCACGAAGCATCTTGGCCTCCTGCCCGATATGGGCATCTTCATGAAAAATTACCCGCCGGTGTTCCGCGACCGCTTCATCCGCCAAGGGGCGAGGCCCGAGGTGGTGCAGTTCATTCTGGACCAGCACGCACAAAAAATCATGGCGGAATACACCATCTATGAAGTCGCCGTGAAGATGAAGGGCAATAAGGCGGAAGTCGCCATGGCCGAAACCCTGCGCCATCATCCCTATGCAAACCCCCGCCGTATCCGCGATTTCATTCCCTATTTCCGTCACATCCAGGCGAAATTCTATGAAATGGACGCCGACTGCACTGACCCGACCCATGCCTATGAAGAGGTGATCTACGAGCTGGTGGCAGGCGGCTGGGACGGCTATCTGTCGAGTGAATATGAGGGCAATCGCTGGGTTCAGGATGTCCAGCCGGTGGACAGCCGCGAACAGGTCCGGCGTCAGCATGTCATGTTCGATCGGCTGATCGCCAAGGCGCAAGCGCGTATCGCGGCGCAACCCGCCGGGTGATGGCCTGCTTCCTGCATGCTGCTGGCTATCGCCGCATATTGAAAGGCAATTGACGCAATGTTCGACAAATATATCCTAGTGGACGGCAGCCTGCGCGAGACGGCAGACGGCTTCGCCTTCGATGCCATGCTGGGCTATTATCGCGGGCTTGGATTGTCCATGATCGAAGATCTGGTGGTCAGCATCGACGGCGATCCCGTTTCCCGTGACGCCATTTCCTTCGATGAAGGCAAGGGGCCGATCGCGCTCGATGATATGGAACAGGCCTATGACCGGCGCTGGCCCTTCGGCAACAAAGCGACGATCGCGGTCAAACGACCGGAAGCGCTTGGTGCAGGCGATCACCGGTTGTCGCTCAAGGAGGTGCTGCGGATTTCCTACCTTCCTTTCCCGTTGGTGGCAGAGGATAGCAAAATGCTGACCTTGGCCCCGATGGCAGCAGCATAGGGGGTGGTCATGGTCGCGACGTTCGAGCAAGCCAGGCCGCTGCGCCACCCCACGGCCAAGGGGGTAACGCTAGTCTTTGCACAGATATTGCCGGTCATGGCGATCGTCGCGCTTTTTCCAGCCATCCCCAAGCTGTTTGCCCATTTCGGGGGATTGCCCCATGCCGGGTTGCTGGTGCCGATGATCGTCACGATCCCGTCCCTCTGCGCAGCGCTATTTGCCCCGGCGGCCGGATGGATCGCCGACCGCTTTGGGCGGCGTCCTGCCTTTATCGGCGGCATTGCCCTGTATATCGTGGCGGGGTTGACACCGCTGGTCGTGGACGATCTGATCCTCATCGTCGCCAGTCGAGCGGTGCTGGGCCTGGCCGACGCCTTTGCCATCACGATTTCCAGCGCGCTCATCGGCGATTATTTCGGTGATCAGCGCTATCGCTGGGTCGCCTGGACCGGGGCAGCGACATCGATCGCAGGGACGGCGCTCATCGCATCGGGGGGTATGCTTGCCGACATCAGCTGGCGCGGCCCCTTTGCCATCTATGTGCTGGCGGTCCCGTTGCTGCTGATGGCCATCGCCTTCATCGATGAACCGGTGTCCAGCGGTAGCGGCCGCCAGGCAGGAAATTCATCTCGTTTCCCTTGGGCGGCGGCCTTTTCCATCGGTTCGATCACCTTGATCGCGTCGATCATCTACTATGTCGAACCGCTGAACATCGCGACCATATTGGCGGAACGCGGCGCAGGATCATCGACCAATGTCGGACTGATCCAGGCGGCTACCAGCCTTGCCTATATTGCGGGCGCATTCCTGTACCGGCAATTGCATATCCGCACCATCGGCACATTGCTGGGTATCGCCGGCGGACTGATCGGCGTGGGCATGATCATCATCGGCCTGACCACCAGCTATTGGGGCGCCGTGGCCGGTGCGACGGTCCAGCAACTGGGCGGCGGCATGGTCATTCCAGCGCTCCTCGCCTGGGGACAGGCTCGCCTGCCGTTCGACCAGCGCGGTCGCGGAATGGGAATATGGGCGACGTCCTTCTTTGCAGGTGCGTTCCTGTGCCCGCCTATCCTTTCCGCCGTTGCCGGGGCCGCAGGCGGCCTTGCGCCTGCAATCCTGGTGATGGGCATGATCGCCCTGATCTTTGCCGCGCTCATTCGCTTTTCCATGGGGCGCCGCCATGACGCCACCGCCGCTTGAAAAGAGCTTCTGCATGACCTCTGCCGATACCGAATTTGACTATATCATTGTCGGGGCTGGCTCGTCCGGCTGCGTGCTGGCCGATCGGCTGAGCGCCGACGGCAAGAGCCGCGTGCTGCTGGTCGAAGCGGGCGGTCGCAATGAGACCGAGCTGGTGAATATGCCGCGTGCGTTCATGAAGATGTTCGGCAATCCCACCCATTTCTGGCATTTCCCGATCAAGGCTCAGGCCGGCCGACCGCAGGGCGAGGTCTGGCCCTATGGTCGCGGGCTGGGTGGGTCCAGTTCCACCAACGGCACCTGGTATCTGCGCGGCATGCCTGCCGACTTTGACGGCTGGGCAGCGGCGGGGCATGGCGAATGGCGCTGGAGTGAAATCGAACGCTGCTATCGTGCGATGGAAAGCTATCGCAACCCAGGCAGCCATCCTTCGCGCGGCAAAGGCGGCCCGCTGCAGATCACGCAGCTACCCTATCGGTCCCCCGCCATCGCCGCGACGGTGGAAGCGGGCGTGGAAATGGGCCTGCCCCGGCTGGACGACATCAATACACCCGGCACGGTCGGAATCGGCTATACGCAGGCGACGGTGAGCCGCCGGGGACGCCGGGCATCGAGCTATCAGGCATTCCTGAAGCCTGCGATGAAGCGGCCCAATCTGGTCGTGTTGACGGACACGGTATTGGAAAAGGTGGAGATCATGGGCAAGCGCGCCACCGGCGTGCGTGTCCGCGTCGATAGTGGCGTTAAGAGCTTCGCCGCCCGCCGCGAAGTCATCCTGAGCGCGGGGGCAGTGCAAAGCCCCAAATTATTGCAGCTGTCGGGCATCGGCCCTGCCGACATATTGAACCAGGCGGGCGTGCCGGTGCTGCACGATCTTCCGGCTGTTGGGCGTAACCTCGCCGATCATGCGATGTTTTCGATCTCCTATCGGCTGCACAATGACCCGGGCGCCAACCGCGAATTTTCTGGCTGGCGTTTGATGTCGCATGTCGCGCGCTACTATCTGACGCGCAAGGGGCTGATGGCCTACACCTCGCCGGAAGTCACCGCGCTCCTGTCAATGCGGTCGCCGACCGACTGGCCGGACGTGCAATTTGGCATCGGCCCATTTTCGATGCGGTCATCCGAGGAAAGGAAGGCCGATCCGGGGCGTGGCGCGTTGGAGGATAAGCCGGGCATAACTGTGAACGCCATTGCCCTGCGCCCCAAAAGCCGGGGCAGCATAGCGATCCGGTCAGGCGATGTCGCCGATATGATCGATATCGACGCCAACTGGTGGGGCGATCCGGCCGACAAGGCCTTCATGATCGACATGGTGCGTCTGGTCCGCAGATATATGGCGCAGCCTGCGCTTAAACGCTTCGTAGGCGACGAAGTGGTGCCAGGCGCGTCCGTCGAAACGGATGATCAGATTGGTGCGGCGCTCGAATGGCTGACCAGCCCCGGCATTCATGCAACCGGCACCTGCCGCATGGGGCCAGCGCAGGACAGCGTCGTCGACAGTCGGCTGCGGGTGCATGGCATCGCTGCTTTGCGGGTCGTGGATTGTTCGGTCATGCCCGTGCCTCCCGCAGGAAACACCAATGGTCCGGCCATGGTCATCGGGTGGCGCGCTGCTGAACTCATCGCACAGGACGCCAGCGACGAGCGAGCCTGAAACCGCCAATGATGAAAACTGTCAGTCGAGAGGAAGCATCATGAAGACGCGCCGGGACGCCATGAAGTTCGCCATAGCGGGCACTGCGGCAACACCCGCGATCCTCGGCTCTAAAGCATTGGCCCGGCCTCCTGCACAGGAGGCAAATGACCCGTGTCGCATAGATGCACCGCAATGGACCGGCGGTATCGAAGGGCAGCGCAAGGCAGATCAAGGTAACGGCTTCTATCTCAACCCAGTCATCGCCGGGGACTATCCCGACCCGTCCGTGCTGAAGGACGGGGAGGATTACTACATGACCCATTCCTCCTTCGAAGCCTCGCCGGGCCTTTTAATCTGGCATTCGCGCGATCTGGTGAACTGGTCACCGGTGGGACCAGCCTTGCGTAAGCCGCTGGGGACTGTGTTCGCACCAGACCTGGTCAAGCATGGGGACCGCTTTTTCATCTACATCCCCTTCATGCGGGCAGCGTGGTCAACCGGATTGGCAAGTTTCGCCAACATATTTGTCATCCACGCTCAGTCGATCGATGGCCCATGGAGCGACCCTATCGACCTGGGCATCGGCGGCCTGATCGACCCGGGACATGTCGTTGGCGAGGATGGGCGGCGCTACCTGTTTCTGAGTGCCGGCACGCGGGTGCGCCTGACTGCCGATGGCCTGCAAACCGATGGCGCGGTCGAAACCGTCTATGAAGGCTGGCGCTACCCCGACGATTGGATCACAGAGGCCTATGCGCTCGAAGGCCCCAAGCTGTTCCGGCGCGGTGATTATTTCTATTTGGTGAGCGCTGTCGGTGGGACCGGCGGCCCTGCTACCGGGCATATGATCATCGCATCGCGATCCCGTTCGATCCATGGTTCGTGGGAACATTGCCCCCATAATCCGATCCAGCGCACGCGCAGCGACGAAGAAATGTGGTGGTCGCGGGGACATGCAACCTGTGTGGAAGGGACCGATGGGCGCTGGCACATGATGTATCATGGGTTCGAAAATGGCTATCGCTCGCTTGGTCGCCAGACGCTGCTTGAACCGATCGAATGGACGGCCGATGGCTGGTTCCGGGCGACGGGCGGCGACCTGTCCAAGCCGCTGCCAAAGCCTTCAGGACGCGCCGTCACCCATGGTCTTGCGCGATCAGACGATTTCGCCCGGACAAGTCTGGGCACAAGATGGAACCTGCATGGCAGTGCCCCCGCCGAAGCGGGGCGCGTATCTGCCCATGATGGCTGGCTGGCCCTGTCTGGCAAAGGAACGGGCCCGCAGGATTGCTCTCCTCTCGTCCAGCAAGTGGGCGATCGGGCCTATGACGTCAGGGTGGAACTGGAACTGGTCGGTGCAGCGACAGGTGGCCTGCTCCTGTTCTTCAACGATCGGCTGTTCCTGGGCATGGGTATCGATGGGCAGAAGATGGTGACTTATCGAGGCGGTAAGTCAAGCTACTGGGCCGAGCCCGCGCCGTCTCTACGCCGCCTGTCTCTCAGGATCGTCAACGAACATCAGATCGTGACATTCTACTATAGCACCGACGGCATGGCCTGGACCCGTCATGGAGTCCGCAACGAAGTGTCAGGCTATAATGCCAACACGATGGACGACCTGCTGAGCCTGCGACCTGCTCTGTTTGCAACAGGTGCCGGGTCGGTACGGTTCCGGCGCTTCGTCTACAAGGCGTTGGCTTGAGGCCAAAATAGTGTCGGCATCTCTTTTTTCCTTCCCCTCGTTCAAGGCGTTCGCATCATGGTAGAACCGGTTCGCTATGCGATGATTGGCGGTGGCGAAGGGGCGTTCATCGGCCCGGTCCACCGCACAGCTGCGGCGATCGCGGGCAATTGCCAACTGGTGGCTGGCGCATTGAGCAGCAGTGCCGAACGGGCGCGTCGCTCTGGCGAGACGGCCGGGATTGCGCCGGATCGCAGCTATGGCAGCTATGCCGAACTCATCGCCCGCGAACGCGCTCTGCCTGCCCAAGTGCGCGCTCAGTTCATCGCGATCGTGACGCCCAATCACATTCATGCGCCTGCCGCCATCGCGGCGCTGGAGGCAGGTTTTGCGGTGCTGGTGGACAAGCCACTGACGGACACTATGGCGGCTGCGCTTGATTTTCAGGCGGTCGCGCAACGGACAGGCGGGTTGGTCGGCGTCACGCATACCTATACCGGCTATCCGATGGTGCGGCAGGTGCGGGCGCTCGTTGCGCAAGGAAGGCTAGGCCGGGTGCGGCGCGTCGCGGTTCGCTATACACAAGGATGGCTGGCGACGGCGCAGGACGCGGCAGGCAAACAGGCGCAATGGCGGGTCGATCCGGCCCGATCTGGCCTGGCCGGAGCGTTCGGCGACATCGGCACCCATGCTTTCAACCTCGTCGAATTCATCACCGGCGAGGCGATGACGCGGATCGCTGCCGACATCCGCGCTGCGGTCCCCGGACGTATGCTGGACGATGATGGGGCTGCGATGTTCCATTTGGCAGGTGGCGGACGCGGCACGTTGATCGCCAGCCAGATTTGCACCGGCGATGCAAATGGGCTTGAAATATCTCTATGGTGTGAAGAGGCCGGGCTGCACTGGCACCAGGAGCAGCCCGATAGGCTAAGGGTTGTCCGGCGTTCCGGTCCAGAGGAAATCTGGCGCGCCGGAACCGACAGGGGATGGCTGGACCCCACTGCTCTAACAGCGGTCAGACTGCCCGCTGGCCATCCCGAAGGCTATCTGGAGGCATTTGCCAACATCTATCATGACTTTGCCGAAGCGGTCGCTGGACGTGTGCCCGTCCACCCGGCCTATGCCAGTCTAGCCGACGGCATTGCCGGGATGCGCTTCATCCAGGCCGCGCACGATAGCAGCGCTCAGGGGAGTGGCTGGGTTGATCTGGTTGGAGAAACACGATGAAAGGCCCCGCTATCTTCCTTGCGCAATTTGCCGGTGATGCCGCGCCATTTGACAATCTCGACGCCATTGCCCGTTGGGCGGCGGCGCTGGGCTATAAGGGCATCCAGATACCCAGCTGGGACGGCCGTTTGTTTGATCTCGCGCGCGCGGCGGAAAGTCAGGATTATTGTGACGAAGTGATCGGCGTGTGCAGGCTGGCCGGTGTTCAGATCACGGAACTCTCGACGCATCTTCAGGGGCAACTGGTCGCCGTTCATCCGGCCTATGATGCGCAGTTCGATGGCTTTGCCGCAGCGCATGTCCGGGGCAATCCAGCGGCGCGGACGCAATGGGCGATGGACCAACTGACGCTGGCGGCACGCGCCAGCCGTCGCCTTGGCCTCACTGCCCATGCCACATTTTCCGGGGCGCTGCTGTGGCAGACCGTCTATCCCTGGCCGCAGCGTCCCGTCGGTCTCGTCGCGGAAGGGTTTGCGGAACTGGCCCGGCGCTGGCGACCTTTGCTGGATATTTTCGACGATAATGGCGTCGACATTGCCTATGAACTGCATCCGGGTGAGGATCTGCACGACGGTCTTACGTTTGATCGCTTTCTGGACGCTGTCGACCATCATCCACGCGCCAATATCCTCTACGATCCCAGCCATTTTCTGTTGCAACAGCTCGACTATCTCGCCTTCATTGACATCTATCACGCGCGCATAAAATGCTTCCACGTCAAGGATGCGGAGTTTCGCCCTAATGGCCGGGCGGGGGTCTATGGCGGCTATGCCGACTGGGTCGATCGGCCTGGACGCTTTCGTTCCCTGGGCGATGGCCAGATCGACTTCAAGGCGATCTTCTCGAAATTCACGCAATATGGCTATGACGGCTGGGCCGTGTTGGAATGGGAATGCGCGCTCAAGCATCCCGCGCAAGGCGCTGCCGAAGGTGCACCCTTCATCGCCGCGCACATGATCCGCAAGACCGATCATGCCTTTGACGATTTCGCGGGCGTAGCAGCCGACACGGCGACGAACCGCCGGATACTGGGCCTCGATGACGGGCGCTCAAACGGCGTCCACCACCCATAACATTAAACAAGAAGAGGAATTCGCCATGATGGATCGACGGCAATTTGCGGCGGGACTGGCCATTGCAGGCGGTGCGCTGCTGACGAACCCTGCACTCGGCAAAGTAGCGCCGGGCCGGGCCTTTCCCAAAGGCTTCCTGTGGGGTGCAGCTACCGCTGCTTATCAGGTAGAGGGCAATAATCTCAATTCGGATTTGTGGCTGGTCGAAGCTGCACCCAACACCCATTATGCCGAAAAGGTCGGCGATGCGGCCAACAGCTTTGAACTCTGGCCGGTCGATTTGGATCTGGCCAAAGCCATGGGCTTGAACACATATCGGTTCAGCCTGGAATGGGCGCGTATCGAGCCGCGCGCCGGCGAGTTCTCGATTGCCATGCTCGACCATTATAAGCGGATGATCGAAGGGTGCCACGTCCGCGGGATAAAGCCGTTCGTCACGTTCAATCATTTTACCACACCCGCCTGGTTCGCCCTGCGCGGGGGCTGGAGCCAGCCTGACGCGCCGGATCTTTTCGCGCGCTATTGCAAAATTGCCGCGACGCATCTGGCGGACGGGATCAGCTTTGCGACCACTCTTAACGAGCCGAATTTGGCGGGGCAGTTGGCCAGCGTGCTGCCGCAGGCCGTCGCCAAGTGGCTGCTCCCCGCAGACAAGGCCGTCTGCGAAACGATCGCCAAGGCCCATGGCGTGCCGCTATTCCTGGCGGGCAATAATATCTGGTATCCCGACCCGGCAGCGGTGCAGGGGCATTTGGTCAAAGGCCATACCTTGGGGCGGGCCGCCATCAAATCGGTACGCGGTGATCTGCCTGTGGGCGTCAGTCTGGCCATGATCGATGATCAGGCCATGGGCCGCAACAGCATGCGCGACGAGGTACGCGAACGTCTCTACGGTCCATGGCTGCGCGCGGCGCGCCAGGATGATTTCGTCGGTGTCCAGAATTACGAACGCGCGCTGTGGGATGCGAAGGGCCGCGTCGAACCGCCTGCCGGTGGCGATCGGAACGGGGCCGGCACTGAAGTCTATCCGGCATCCTTGGCAGGGGCTGTTCGCTACGCCCACTCGGTCGCGCAGGTGCCCGTCATCGTGACGGAACATGGCGTGAATACGCCGGACGACAATATCCGCCAGCGCCTTATTCCCGCGGCATTGCAGGAATTGCATAAGGTTATCGCGGAAGGCGTCCCCGTCTCTGGCTATCTTCATTGGTCGTTGATCGACAATTTCGAATGGGGCTTTGGCTATAAAGCACAATTCGGTTTGCACAGCCTAGACCGCCGAACATTCAAGCGGACGCCCAAACCGAGCGCAGATGTGCTGGGCGCTATCGCTCGAAGCAACGTTCTTTAGCAAGCGGGTCTGAATGGTTGCGATCTGTAGAGGAAAACTGATGCATCGACCTTCGCTACTGGCAATTCTGCTGATCGCGGGCGCTCCTTCGATGCCCGCATCAGCAGATCCTTCGTTGGAAGATCAGTTTCGCAATCCGCCACAGACTGCCCGGCCCCAGGTTTGGTGGCACTGGATGAACGGTAATATCGATGCGGAGGAGGCTGTAGTTGATATCGATTGGATGGCTGACCAAGGCATTGGTGGCATTCATATATTCGAAGGCGGTCTGGGCGCGCCGAAGCAGATTGGCGTGTTGAAACCGTGGATGTCCCCCGAATGGCAGGAGGCCATGCGGAACAGCGTTCGTCGGGCGCATTCCAGAGGCATGGATTTTAGCATTGCCACATCGCCGGGGTGGAGTTCGACCGGAGCACCTTTCGTCCAGCCAGGCGATGCCATGAAAAAACTGGTGTGGTCGGAAACGGTCGTCCGTCGGGATGGCGCGAAGGCGGCGATCCGTTTGCCTCGTCCGCCTGCGGTAGAAGGTGTCTATCAGGATGTTGCGATAGGGGAGGACGCTGGTGCGGGCTACTATCGCGATGTGGCTGTAATCGCTTTCCCCGGACATCGGACGATCTTGAAGCCAGACGCCATATCTTCGTCCAGTGCAATTGCGACAGCACAACTGATTGACGGCCGCTTTGCTACGCCGCAGCGCCTGCTGCCGGACGGAAACGGGGCGGGTTGGATCATATGGCGCTTCGATCGGCCGCAGGTCGTTCGGAGCATCCGTATTGGGATGGCCGCCGTCGGCGGATTCGGCGCGCCACCGCCCCCCGTGGCCAAGTTGGAGATCAGCGACGATGGTGTGACATATAGCCATGTCGCGACCTTGGCCGCGTCAAAATCGCCGGTCAGGACAGCCAGTTTCCTTGCGGTCAGCGGACGATTTTTTAGAATCGTGATTGCAACCGACGCACAGGGTGGCGGCGCGACGCTAAGCTATGCTCCAGGGGCCATCCCTCTTTCATTCCCTCCCCAGACGCCGGGATATCCCCTTTCGGAATTGCAACTGTCCCCTGATGGCTTGGTTCAGAATGCCGAGGAAAAGGCAGGCTTTGCCGCGGCACCCAACTATTACGCCCTCGCCACGCGTACCGATGGGCCGACGATTGATCCCACCAGCATAATCGAGCTTACCCAAAATATGGGACCGGACGGGACGCTCGACTGGATACCGCCGAAAAATGGTCTCTGGACGGTCCTTCGCTTTGGCATGTCCTTGACGGGCCATCGGAACGGGCCGGCCCCTGAAGAAGCCACGGGCCTGGAGGTCGATAAGTTATCCGCCGACCGCGTCGGTGCTTATATTGATCGCTATCTCGCCGATCAGCGCGCAGGTCTTAAAGGGACTATCGGCTTGAACGGTCTTTTGAGCGATAGCATCGAGGCTGGGGCGCAAAACTGGACGGATGACATGCCGTCGCAATTTTACAGCCGTGTGGGCTACCCGCTGGAACGATGGTATCCGGCACTAGCGGGCTATATCGTTGGAAAACCTGCGCAATCAGACGCATTTCTATATGATTTTCGCCAAACAATTTCCGACCTGCTGACTGAGGCGCATTATGGCACGCTGGCGGCACATGCCAAAGCGGCCGGGCTGACCTATTATGCCGAAGCGATGGAGGATAATCGGCCCCAATTGGGCAACGACCTGGCTATTCGCGGGAAGGCGGACATACCTGCTGGCGCGATGTGGTGGTTTGATCCATCGACCGGTCCGAAGCCGACATTTGTCGCCGACGTGAAGGGCGCGGCGTCAGTCGCTCACATTTTGGGCAAACCCTATACTGCAGTCGAGGCACTTACTGTCTTTGGCAGGCCATGGGGCCTTTCGCCGGCAGAAATGCGTCCAGCGGCTGACCTGGCTTTTCTGATGGGCGGCAATCGCCTGATGCTTCACAGTTCCGTGCATCAGGCGACAGGTTCTAACGTGCGTTCCGGTCCGTTTCCGGGAATGACGATGGCCCCGTTGCTTGGCCATTATTTCAATCGCAACGAAGCCTGGGGTGGCATGGCCAGGGGTTGGATCGACTATCTGGCCCGCACCCAGTTTCTGCTCCAACAGGGGCTCCCGCAGGCCGGGTTCGCCTGGTTTGTTGGTGAGGAAGCGCCGGTCACCGGACTATTCGGCGGCAAGGAACCGGAGGGCGTTCCGCTCGGCCTTGACTATGATTTTGTCGACGCGACATTGCTGGCGTCGGGATTGGCGGTTCAGGATGACAAACTCATCAATCGCTCCGGTAACAGCTACCAGTTTCTGTTTCTGGGCGGCAGTAGCGCGCGCCTGACTCTGAAAACTTTGAAGCGACTCCTGGCCTTGGCCAAACAGGGCGTTGCCATTGCGGGTGTGCGGCCTGTCAATTCACCAAGCCTAGCGGATGATCCAACGGCGGTCGCAAACGCTATCTCATCATTATGGTCACTCCCTACTGTCGTGGAGGCCCGCACGCCCGAGGCAGCAGCAAGATTGCTGCAAGTGGCCCCGGACTGGCGCTTTACTGGCCAGGGGCTTTCCGTGCTGCACCGTGTTTTGCCCGACGGCGACATCTATTTCCTGGTCAATCGCGGTTCTACGCCCGTGGAGGGAGATTTTTTGTTCCCTGCAAAGGGTGGGGCGACATGGTGGGATGCAGTTGATGGATCGCAGGTCGATGCTGGAGCCAAGGCCGGCGCCGTTCGCGTCGCTCTCGCGCCCTATCAAAGCCGCTTTCTGGTCGCGCGAAACTTGGGCGAGGCAAAGGCCGTGGCCCAGATCGATCCTGTATCCGTTGCGACCGCCGATGAACATTGGGATGTGTCATTGGCAACGCCTGGTCTTGCGACTGATGAACGGCGTGCTTTTTCGCTGGGTTGGCTCAATGACCACGTTGATCCCAGGCTTCGCACATTTTCGGGTAAGGCGACCTATACCGGGACCATTAGACTGGGAAAGCCATCCTGCGCCAAACCTGTTTTCTCGCTGGATATCGGCGCGATGGCCGATGTCGCGAGGGTTAAAATGAACGGTATCGAGACCGGTATTATTTGGACGCAACCGCACAGGTTAAATGTGACATCTCAAATAAAGGCCGGACGCAATGTGCTGGAGATCGAAGTCGCCAATCTCTGGGTCAACCGGCTGGTCGGCGACGCGGCTCTCAACCCGTTATCGGCAGGTGCCAAGATGTACAGGTCAAATGGTCCACTTCGACGAGCAGGTCTCAAAGGCCCGGTCCGCCTTTTCATGGGATGCGAATAGACGGCCCGGCGCCGTAACGGCAACACCGAGCCTATCGCCCATTTGTCACCGATCTTAATTGCGCCCACTGCATTAACGCAGAATGGACAGCCGCCGCGGTGAGATCATATTGGGCTATTGACACCAACATAGCAGACCGCGTTCACCCGGTGAGTGGAAAATGCGGACTAAATTATCGGCTTGTTCATAAATTTATTCCAAGCTGCTTTTTACAAGAATGGGCGAACTGTAAATCATCGCACCGATAGGATAATAAATTGTTACGTATCCAGAACGTAATATTGGAAATGATTGCCAAGGGTGAGGACTTATCGGCAACGGCCACGAGGCTGTGCCTGGAGGTAGAGGCCATTGTGCCTGACGCAGCGTGCTCGATTCTCACAGTTGATGCTGCAGGGCTGATGCATCCGCTCGCGGCACCCTCCCTGCCAGCCGATTATTCGCGAGCGCTCGATGGTTTGTCGATTGGTCCTTCGGTAGGATCCTGCGGCACCGCTGCCTTTCTCCGAGCAGACGTTGCGGTCCAAGACATCATGACCGATCCGTTATGGAGCGACTATCGCGATTTGGTCGCCCAACTCGACTATCGCGCCTGCTGGTCGACGCCAATCCGTAACGGCAAGGGGGAGGTTATAGGGACTTTCGCTTTCTATTATCGGGTTCGTCGGGGGCCTACAAAATTTGAACGGGATATCGTCCAGGCTTGCGCCAACCTCTGCGTCATCGCTTTCGAGCGCCGCGATCGTGTCGAAGAGCGTGAAAAGTTGGCGCGGATCGACGGGCTGACAGGCCTTCCCAACCGCAATGGATTCAACTTGGCCCTCGACTCCTTGGACTGTTCGCAGCCGGGCGCTTGGGCGCTATTGGCAATTGACCTCGATAATCTCAAAATGGTGAACGACACATTCGGACATCATGCCGGCGATATTTTGCTGCAGGAAGTTGCGCACCGCATGGCAGACGCAGCAGCTCCTGACCGCACATTCCGAATCGGCGGCGACGAATTTGCCGTGATCGTACAGTCGGCTGCAGCTCTGCAGAATCTGGACGCTATGGCATACGAGCTCCTCGAGCGGCTGTCGCTTCCCGTCAGAAGTCTTGGCCATAGCCTTTATCCGCGCGCCACTATTGGCGGTGCTATCGTGTCTCATGGGGATCCTTTGCCACACAGCGTACGGCTCAATGCGGATCATGCCCTCTATCATGCCAAGGAGACAGGGCGAGGGGGGTTTGTCCGTTATTGGCGCGGTCTCGGCACGGCGATCACGCAGAGGCTCTCCACTATTCAGGAAGTTGGCGTTGCCCTCCGGGAGGGCAGGATCAAACCTTATTATCAACCTATTGTTCGTCTCGACACCGCAGAAATCGTTGGGGTCGAAGCGTTATGTCGGATGATCACTCCCGAAGGCAAAGTGCGGACCGCAGGCGAATTCCACGAGGCGATGTCGGACATGGACATCGCCCAAGCCATTACCGACGTCATGTTGGAAAATGTTGCAACTGACGTGCGCCATTGGCTCGACGAAGGCGTGGCTTTTCAACATGTGGGGCTGAATATATCTTCAGCCGACCTGCTTAGGAACTTGCCGATCCATGAATATCTCAGCGCCGGCTTTGCAAAGGCAAAGGTGCCTCTAGAACACCTAATCGTCGAAGTTACAGAAGGGGTTTATCTTGATGATCGCGATGACAATGTCGGTGCCAAAATTGAACAAATGCGACATCATGGTCTCAAGGTTGCGCTCGACGACTTTGGTACGGGCTTTGCGTCGCTCACCCATCTTCTGACGGTACCGGTCGACATAATAAAGATTGACCGTTCGTTCGTTGCGGGCCTCAAGAATGGTAGTCCCAGTGCGGCAATCGTCGAAGGGCTTTCGTCCATCGGCCAGAAACTGGATATTCGCCTTTTGGCAGAAGGCATCGAGACGGAGAGCCAGGCGCGCCATCTACTGGCTTTGGGGTGTCGCATTGGACAGGGGTTCCTCTATTCGCCAGCTGTCTCCCGCTTGGAGATGACTAAACTCCTTCATCTCTATGCGCAGTGGTCGGGTGCATGCCGTACCATCGGAGCCCTTTGGCAGCGTTCGCCTGACGAAATGTCGGAAGGACGGGCGGCGAGAACTGAATGATAGGCCATCCGAACTACGACGAGAGCAGTCGCGTGATGTTTCAAAGGGGGCTGAAATGCGGACTGCCACATAAAAAGAGCGAAAATCTGTTGGGGGGACGGGAAAAACGCTGTGAGCCCGCCTGTGGCGATCAAAAAATCCGCAGCTGGGTGGTGACGTGTCGAATCATACTCAGCTGGTTGAATTAGCCACCCATAAATTTCGATCGAATTTCCATTCAAGGCGTGAATCTGGCACTGTCGTCTACCTACCCGTAATCAATGGGCTTGATGGCGGCATCGGAAAGGCAAGCGGCGCGATTGTCGCGCCGCGATAGCCCGCAGTGCTCACAGCGTAAAGCTTGAGGCCGATCACGCTATGCGCCATCAAAGTCATCGAGGCCTGCATGAGGATGATGGTAGCGGTGCCCCACCACAGTGCCGGGTGGACCTGGCCTCGGCGGCGACGATCCGCAAAGATCGCAATCAACGGCCACAGCATCACAGAGGCGAAAACGCCCCATTCTGCATATGGTACAAACAGCGGTATCGGCAAAAGGCGACCAAAGGCTGGTCCGGTCAGGATGGCCATGGCGCAAAACATCAAACGCCGGTGCCATTCGGTCCGCTTGCGCATCGATATCGCCACGACGACCAATCCGCCAAAGCAGAGGATCGTTAGGATGTTCATGACAAGAAAATATGCGGGAAGGAAGAAAAACGGCGTGGCTGCATTTCGCGTCATTGCTATGGTCGTATATATGCCGACGAGAACCATGGCGCTGGCCCACCCAACGCCTACCCAACCGAGCCGCCGGTGAAGAGCGATCGAACCCCGTGAGACTAGGAAGCTTTGGGCAACGAACAGCACCACCCAACCGAAGAAGATGAAGGCGTGAAGATGGACAAGCGGCGGCGCGCCAAACGTCGAGCGGCCTGTCGCCGCCTGAAGGCAAAAGCCCGCAACGATGGTCAAAGCCATCGCGATCGCCATCGTCAAAAAGAACCAGTCATCCCGCCCATATCCAGGTAGCGGTTCAGCCAAAGTTGCCATCTGTGACCTCCACGCCATCTAATGATGAAGCTAACGCAAGAGAAGGCGAGGCTCAACCGGTACAGAAAGCTATTTAGGCGCTCCGTATCACCTGATTTCGGCAAAAGTCCTATTGCTGATAGACCTGCCGGTTAAAGGTCAGAGATCGTCCGGAGGCACCCAATAACCGATGGTGTGCTGACCGATAACGAAATTTAATCGCTGAAATGTGAGAGTGGCTCGGCTCCCGCCTGAGTTCGTGATCGTCGCTTTGTCCCGAATGCTTCATCAACCTCAGTCATCGGCGCATGGACATAGCCAATTTTAGGCGGTCAAGATGGGCCACTTCGCTTCGAAAGTCGCCCACAGCTTCCGCTCCCAATCAATGACGAAGAGCCGATAGCGCGTTACTGAAATACAAGACGTTTCTGTCTGTCCGGGAAGGTGTCGGCGACAAGGTAGGTTGGGTCGAACTCACCTGCCTGCATGAGACGTTGCCAGTCATGAATCTGGACGATACCACCCCTGACCGTAACCAAGCGTTCCTGTCGCAGGGTTTTAAGACTCCGATTTACATGGACAGAGGTCAGAGCAGCTGCGTCGCCCAACTGCTCCTGGACCATCGGCAGATCGAATTCCAAAAGCGGATATCCGCGTCCGCCGCCGTATCGGATCGCCAGCTCGCACAGGATGTGAGCGAGCCTTGACCGCGCGTCTTTTCTGCCGAGATTGACCGCCCACTGCATAAGAATGGCAGCATCCAATATGCAGTCTCTCCAGAATGCCTCTGCAATGGCTGGAAAATCTCTACCTAACGTCCGAACGGCGGCGTGAGGTATGCGCAGGATCAACGTGTCTGTCAACGCGGTCAGACCGCCGATCCCTATAGGTCGAACCGCCGAATGAAGATCTGCCATGTCGCCTGGTATATGAAGTGCGGTAGTTTGCCGCGAACCGTTTTTTACCTGACCAACCCGTGCGACAAGGCCAGACGCGATATAACAACAATAATCCGTCTCTTCGCCAAGTGGCACAAAATCCTGCCTGGCACGCACCTCCATCTCGTAGGTCGGCAGCGCCATGATAGCGTGCTGTTCTTCTTCGGTAAGACGCGACCGCGCCAACAGGCGTTGAACGAAAAGACCAAGGTCTGATAAATGTTTAAGTCCGCCGATTTGCTTGCACTGCACGCCCTTTGGCCCTCTGTTGACTCACAATATGCCGATCCTGGTCTCTACTCGAGATCCAGGGCTCGGGATTTGTCGCTAGGCCGCAGCAGCCTTGCTGTCGGTTATGGTGATTAGCTCCCGGAAATCGATGGTGGCCAAAACCTTCCCCTCATCATCTGCTACCTCAATACGATGACCAAGATCGATGGGTTCACCGGCTTTGAGATGTTCGGCCATCAGATCGCGGGAGCTTCGTATAGCTTCTTCTTTCGCGGCGGCCAGGTCCTCGAAGTCACGACCGTCCTCATCATAGGTGTCGGCGCTGTTGAACAGATTGAGATGATAGCGTGGCATGCCTCGATAATACCTGAATTTGTCACCCGTTCCGGCAGACCGGAGACAAATTTGGATAACTTGGATCAACGCTTACCGCCTGAGAGATGATGGGGTCGAGAAGGTTGGCATAGCCAAGTTGGCACCGCAGTGCGGCAGACCGCAGTCAGATAAGGGGTTCGCATTAAGACTATAATCGCGCGGATCGTCCGGCGTCCGGTGCTAAATGGCGCGGAAGAGATGGCAATCGACATATCAGAGGAACTCGAAGAAGTCGAAGGCATTGATCTCGCCATGAATGATGAGCATCCGCCTTGGCCCTCTCACCTATGGATCGTTCGGCATGGGCAAAGTGCTGGGAATGTCGCCCGCGACGCTGCCCATGAAGCTGCACTTGATCGCATCGCATTGGAAGGGAGGGATGTCGACGTTCCGCTCAGCGCCTTAGGCGAGGAACAAGCGAAGTCGCTTGGTCATTGGTTTGCGCGTCGCGGTCCAGGCCAGCTTCCTGATGTGATCCTCTCCTCGCCCTATCGGAGGGCCATTCAGACGGCCAAGCTATTTAGGGGTGAGGGCGGCGCTGCGTTAGACGAACCTGTCTGCATCGACGAGCGGTTGCGGGAGAAGGAGTTCGGTATTCTTGACGGCCTTACGACCAGTGGGGTGACGAAATTTGAACCTCAGCAGGCGGCGTTTCGGCAGACGCTCGGGAAATTCTATCACCGTCCGCCAGGGGGTGAGAGCTGGTGTGATGTCATCTTTCGTCTCCGCGCGCTCATGGATACAGTATCCCTTCACTATGCGGGTCAAAGGGTCATCATCTTTGCGCATCAGGTTGTTGTCCTGTGCCTGCGCTATATTATTGAAAACATGGACGAGGCACAGATTCTGGATATCGATAGGGAGGAGGATGTAGCCAACTGCTCTGTCACCGAGTACCGCTTCGATCCGCAAGCAGGGCGGCGCGGCAATCTGGTTCTCGAGCGCTATAATGTAGTGGCGCCTGATAATGTGCGGGATGTGCCAGTGACCAATGCGCCCGATCGCCCCGCTGTTGCCAGGGGATGACCGAAATAATTGCCCTTGACGGGGATTGGCGCGCCGCCCATCCGCTACCCAAGATCGAGAGTAGTAGCGACAAGAATAGCAGGGGTCGCGTCCTTCTGGTGGGCGGTGCGCGCTTTGTTCCCGGAGCCCTTGCCCTGACGGGCGAAGCGGCATTGCGCGCGGGCGCAGGCAAATTACAGATGGCGACTGTAGAGGCGGTCGCGTCGCCTCTTGGCGTATTGATCCCGGAGGCTGCTATGGTGGCTCTGCCGATGCGCGAGGACGGCGAAATCGGGCTAGAGGGCGTTACTGTGCTGGCCGATCTTGTGCCGCTGTGCGATGTGCTGCTGGTCGGGCCTGGTATGAGCGCTACCAGCGACACAGGCACAATCGTTCGCGGCCTCCTGTCCCTGTCACCACCGGCCCTACTGCTGGATGCTGCGGCGTTGACCTGCGCCGATCCATGTGAACTTGCAATAGCCGCTGCGAAGTTGCCTCTCATTCTTACACCTCATCATGGTGAGGTGGCGCGGCTGATGGGATGTGATCGCCATGCCGTCACGGATGATCCTGCGCAGATGCTATCGGATATAATATGTCAGACAGGCGCTTTTGTCGCGCTTAAGGGGCCTGAAACTTGGATCGGCGGGCCGGGCACCCCGATATTGCATTTCACCGGTGGTTGTCCCGGGCTAGGCATTGGTGGATCGGGCGATGTCCTTGCCGGCATCATCGGCGGTCTGATCGCCCGGGGAACCTCACCCTTTGTAGCGGTAGCCTGGGCCGTTGCGATACATGGAGCCGCTGGCCAACTTGCCGCGAGCGAGATTGGTCCCATCGGCTTTCTCGCCCGCGAATTATTGCCACGGATACCCCGCCTGCTCGAAACCCTCTGACAGCTGCCGAGACCCCTTGCCAAGGCGCCGATTCAGTTCGGCCGGCTCCTTGCGGGTGCAAGGAGCCGGCACCGATTGCTAAAGCGCAAACAACCGCGAATTGGTGCGCCAACGAAAAGCGATCGTACTCAGCAGGGACCGGAAGATCAGCCTTTCAAAGGTCGTACAAGGATCGATATGCGCAGCGACACTTCTGAACGGATCGCGTAGTTCCAAATTGTCGCCAGCGTACGTGACAGGTGGCGACCTATATTGCATGTGCCCACCACCATGGGCTGGCTTAAACACCTTCGCCACACGGCAGACGCAAAGATCGCGACTTTCGTCCCTCTAGTATTGGTGTTTGGGATGCCAGTGGCACCTGATCCTCATAGACCAGGGGCGCCGTCCCGTCGGCGACATTCGGGTGATCGGGATTACGGGCACCCCTGCGGGCTTCATCAATGAACCGTTGATTGCCGGTACCGTTGGCATGCCAACGATCCCAGACAACTCCTTGGCACGGAAGTCAGTCTCTTCCATCCTTCAGCGAACAAACAAGCGAAATTTCGGCCGGTCCGCAAAACCACAGTCACGCAATCGTCATTATCCGAGCGCCGCCACCATGCTTCATAGGTTTGACGACGACCTGATCACCCAGACGATCGAACATGATATCAACTTTGTCCCTGCCGATGCTCAGATCTCTGATGATGAGGCTCTGGAGGAAAGCCGGTAGCTTTGGTTGGTGAAAGGATATTTGCGCCGCCCGGACATCAAATTTTAGTCCCAGGCTCGACTGGATGAGCGCGAGAGGCGCTGCCGCCGACCAGGCCTGCGGACTGCAGGCCACTGGGTAGAAGGTCGGCCCCTGCGACCGGCGGCGGGGAAAGCCGCAGAAAAGTTCGGGCAGGCGCATCATATCGACATAGGTGGCAGCCGCGAACAACCCCTCGAATATTTGCGCGGCTTCCCGCTGATAGCCGTAGCGCGCGAAGCCGCCGGCGATCATTGCATTGTCGTGCGGCCAGATCGAGCCATTATGATAGCTCATCGGATTATAGCGCTTTTCGGTCGAGGCGACGGTCCGTATGCCCCAGCCGGAGAAGGAGGCGGGCGCCATCAACGTGCGGACGACGGTCTCAACCCGTGCCTCACGCGCGAGCCCGGTATACAGGGCATGCCCGGCATTGGAGGACCGCACGCGGCAGGGTCGCTTGTCGCCGTCGAGCGCGAGCACATAGGTGCCCAGCGCCGCATCGAAGAAAGCGGCATCGAACCGATCGCGCAGCCGTGCCGCGCGATCACGATAGTCGGCCGCGCCCGCTTGGTTGCCGATTGCGCTGAACAGCGCCTCAGCCGCCTGCCAGGCACCATAGACATAGGCCTGCACCTCCGCGAGGGCGATCGGCCCGCGCGCGAGCGTACCATCGGCGTGAAAAATGGAATCGTGGCTGTCCTTCCAGCCTTGATTTTGCAGGCCCTGATCGGTCAGGCGACCATATTCGACAAATCCGTCGCCATCGCGATCGCCATGGATGTCGATCCAGGCGAGCGCCGCTTCGATATGCGGCAAGATGGTCGTCAGGAAGGCGGCGTCGCCGGTCCGCTCCAGGTAAGCGCCCGCCAGCATCACGAATAGGGGAGTGGAGTCTATGCTGCCATAATAATGGCGGAACGGCACCTCTCCCAGTTCCGCCATTTCGCCATGGCGCACTTCGTGCAATATCTTGCCTGGTTCGGCGTCAGCCGTCGGATCGAAGCTGGTGGCCTGATGTGCGGCGAGATAACCCAGCACGCCGCGGCTGATCGCCGGGTCCATCCACAGGGTTTCGAGCGCAGTGATGATCGCGTCGCGGCCAAAAACCGTACTGAACCAGGGAATGCCCGCATAGGGATAGGGGCCATATTCAGTATCGGTCGACAGCATCGAAATGTCCGCGACCGATCGGCGGGCGACCTCATTGAACAGGTCGTTGGACGAATGCAGCGTCGCGCCGCGCTTGCGCCCCGCCCGCAGCGCCTCCATCGCCTCGCGCAGCGATTTGAGGAACTGCTTTGGGAGCCCCTCCACCGCCTCTACCTTCTTGCAGGAGATGCGGGTAAACAGCGCGCAGCGCTCGCCTGGCGGCACGGTCACGTCGAACCGCGCATGGGTGTCGGTCAAATCATTGGGCATCGGATCGAAATGCAGATGCGTCTCCCGTTCGCGGTCGTCGCGTCCGAGATAGCCGAGCAGGACGTGAGACAAACCGACCTGCGGTTCGCGCATCGTCCCCCGGCGCAGGCGCGTCATGCCACGTATTTCGAACAGGTCAGCAAAGTCCGCTGCGAAGCTCAGGTCAATGCTGACCTGGCGCGTTTCCGTGTCGAAGTTTCGGATAGTGAGGCGTTCGTACAACGCATCTTCCCACAGGAATCGCGAGCGACGCAGGTGGATGAGGTCATGTTCCACGGCGACCTGGCCATCGTCCCCAAAGAAATCTGGATTGGTCAGGTCGCAGGTCAACATCGCATTATCGTCCCGCAGCGCAGAACTAAGGAGGATCGGCCGCATCGCATTGGTTGTGAGATAGAGGTGGGAGAGATGCCGGGTATCACGATGATAAAGCCCTTCTGGACTACCGTGCCCGGAAATCGCGTCGCCGCTATGATCGAACACGGCAAAGCTGTCGCCATGTTTAAGCGTGCGCGGCCTGCGCTCATGTAGCGAGGCCGTCGCCGGGATAAAAAACTGGGTCTGCGCCTGGGACAGCGCCTCTCCTCCGGCGATGCCCGGCATCGCGGGCTGAGACTGGCTCAGGTTCATGGCTTTTTTCCTATGCGACGATCTGCAATTCAGCTTCTACGCCTCGCTGGCGACGCAGCCTTGCCGCTTGGGTACGTGCGCCAGGCAAACGGTGGTACAGTGTAACATAGTCCGCCGCCATCCGCTGCGCCGTGAAACGTGCGTCGAATGCGCCACGCACCCGTCGCCGGTCGAGATCGGGCAGGGCCGCAACGGCGAGTACCGCTTCGTCCTCGCTCTCGACGATGAAGCCGGACACGCCATGCTCGATTATTTCGGGGACGGATCCGCAGCGGAAGGCGATGACCGGCGTGGCGCAGGCCATCGCTTCTATCATCACCAGCCCGAAGGGCTCAGGCCAGTCAATCGGAAACAGCAGCGCGGCTGCCTGGCCGAGAAAGTGAACTTTCTGCTGTTCGTTGATTTCGCCGATGAATTCGACATTGGGATAATTGTCCACCAACGGTGCGATTTCGCGCTCCCAATACCCGCGATCGACGGCATCGATCTTTGCGGCGATCTTGAGTTTGAGGCCAGAGCGTGCCGCAATGCGGATCGCGCGATCCGGCCGCTTTTCCGGCGAGATGCGCCCAAGAAAGGCGAGATAATCCTCGCCTGCGCCCAAGCGCGGCGCAAGCAGGTCGGCTGGCAGGCCGTGATAAATAGTCCCGCCCCAATTGACCGGCGGCATAGGCAGGCGCTGATGATCGGAGATCGATACGAGGCTGTGGTTGGCAAACGTGCGGTAGAATGGCGGCAGGTCGGGCAGGTCAAGCCGACCGTGCAGCGTGGTCACGGTGCGCCCAATGAAATCCTGCACCATCGGCAAATGCAACATGTCGATATGGAAATGCAGGGCGTCGAACTCGTCGGCGCGGCGGCGGACCTGCTCCAGCATCATCATATGATAGGGGATGGTGTCGACCACAGCGGGGTTGAGGCGCAACGCCATGTCCGTGATCGGCACCAACTTGGCGCTGGTCTCCGAATCGCCGCTGGCGAACAGGGTGACATCGTGACCCTGGCGAACCAGTTCTTCGGTCAGATAAGACACAATACGCTCGGTGCCACCATAAAGCTTTGGGGGCACGCTTTCAGCTAACGGGGCGATTTGCGCGATCTTCATACAGACGTTCCTCTCAAACGAGTGGAGCCTCCGTCCCCCTATTTGCGGCAGGCTGCATCGCTACAAGCCTCCAAACGCGCGCGAGTTTCATGCACGAAAATCTTTCGTCTCATTTCTTCTTCGCTGATCTGAGGAGAATAAATGCAAATGGTCGAGCCAACCGCCCGCCATGGTCCATATGGAACACAATCTCAGCGAGATTAGGCAAAGAATGGGGCGCCAGTGGCCGCCACTAATGTTGTCCCAATACTTGTCTCATCCGACGCTCTAGCCGTTCGGCAACCGTCCGTAGAGAAGCATGAGGCTCGCCTCACAAGTCCGGGCTTTATCAAGCAGGAAGCAAGGGTACACAGTTCCCAGTCATCGCCGCTGGTCTGGCTTTAACAGCACTATGAACGGATGAGCGTCGCTGGAGGATCGATGTGATGCAGGAGCGTTCCCTGGGCTAGCGATCCAATGATCGGAAGCGTGACAACTGCACTTTACGATTTCCTGAAGGTCTGGATACCATGGTACCGCTCCACGCGGCGCTCCCCCCTATTGCCCATCTCTTGGAAGTCGGATTCGTCTGACTTGATCTTTATTCCCCAAGGGTACCCGAACGATCGAGAAGCTGTCGAATAGCCGCGCTCAGCGTTTCCGCACCATAGGGTTTCAATAGAACCAGCGATGATGCGGCGCCCTCGCCGATAAGCTGCTCACTATGGCCGGTGGCGAGCAGCACAGGCAATTCCGGTGCTCGGATATGCAACTGCCGGGCAAGATCGATACCGCTAAGCCCCGACATGACGACGTCTGTAAATACAAGGTCGAACGATCGTTCCTGGAGACGCGCCAGAGCCTCGGCAGCATTGCCGGCGCAATCAACAGTACAGCCAAGATCCTGGAGTAGCTGCTCGGCAAACTGAAGAACCTGCATATTGTCCTCAACCAGAAGAACCCTGACACCGGCTGGAATGGGTGCCAGTTCGCCTCGTGGTTGATTGGCGGTCGGCGTCCTGTCTACCTTGGGCAGGATGATGGTGAGTGTCGTGCCCACGTCAATGCGCGAGTGGATTTCTGCGATCCCGCCAGCCTGTGCCGCAAAGCCGTGGATTTGCGATAACCCCAACCCCGTTCCCTCGCCTATCGGCTTGGTGGTAAAGAATGGCTCGAAAACGCGAGCGATGGTTTCTGCCGACATGCCGCTGCCGGTATCCGTGATATCGATAGCTACCGCTGGTTGCCCTTCATATGCAGCGTCGCGCGTCTCAATGAGAAGGTTGCCCCCCTTGGGCATCGCGTCTCGCGCGTTGACTGCCGCGTTCAGTATCGCTGTCTCTAACTCGGTGGGGTCGACTTCTACATGCGCCTTTGCAGCGGCAGCCTTGACAGAAAGCGCGACCCCGCTGCCTAGCGACCGCGAAAGGACCTCGCCCCACGCGTCGAGGTGAACATTCAGATCGATGACCTCGGGCCGGATTGCCCGACGGCGGCTGAACGTTAGGAGATGACTGGTCAGGGTCGAAGCACGCTCAACGGTCGTGGCTATATTATCGATATAGCGGGCCCGTTTCTCCTCGGGCAGGTCTGGCTTTCGCAGCATCTCCGCCGCCCCGGATATCACGGTCAGCAGATTGTTGAAATCATGTGCTACCCCGCCGGTCAGTTCACCGATCGCCTGGAGCTTTTGTGCCTGTAGCAGCGCGCCGCGCGTTTCCTCCAGTTGTTCCTGCGCCGTCCGCTTTTCGGTAATATCCCTGGTGATCTTGGCAAAGCCGACATGTTTGCCACTCTCATCATGGATGGGATCGATCAGGACGTTGGCCCAGAAAAGCGATCCGTCCTTGCGGACACGCCAAGCGTCGGTCTCATATTTGCCATAGGCCAGAGCCGTGGCCAAAGTCTTTTTAGGTATTCCTGCGACGCGGTCGTCATCGGTGTAGAATATGGAGAAATGTTTCCCCACCACCTCGTCTGCATCATAGCCCTTGATGGCCTTTGCGCCCGTGTTCCAGTTGGTTATGATACCCTGCGTGTCGAGCATGTAGATGGCGCAGTCCTTCACCCCCTGCACAAGGAGGCCGAAGCGTTGCTCGGCCTGAAAAAGCGCCTGCTCCCGCTCGCGCCTTTTGGTGATGTCGCGACTTATCTTCGCGTAGCCGACCAGTTGACCGGCAGCGTCGCGTATCGGTTCGATGATGGAGTTGGCGAAGAAAAGGCTGCCGTCCTTGCGGACTCGCCATCCTTCCGCCTCAAAGCGACCGTCCTCTGCCGCTAAACGCAACGCGCGTTTTGGAAGGTCGGACGCTCTATCCTCGGCCGTGAAAAAGCAGGAAAAATGCCGACCGACGATTTCCTCAGCCGTATAGCCCTTGGCCTTATACGCACCGCTATTCCATGTCGCGACCCGGCCTTCCAAATCGAGCATATACAAAGCATAATCTGTGACGGCATCAACCAGAAGCTGAAATTTAGCTTCAGCGGCCGCGGGCATAGGAGAAGGCGTCAAAATATGTCCTCACCAAGCCCCCCGGCTGGTCAATCTGGACTTAGGTGCATATCGTATCATTCGCGATTATCAAGCGCAGTATCAAATAGCAGTCCTTCAAATCAAATTCCTGCACAGCGATCCGGACGCCAATGGCGGCGCAAATGACGGTACTGAACCAGTAGACCATTTGCCAGGGTGGATAGTCGTTCGGAAGCATCCGCCAGCCACCGCGCGTGCGGGCAAGATGGCGCAGCGCGTCGAGCACATCGCGCAGATCGGTCTTCGGCTTGCGTCCACGCTTCGACCCCGCCGACAAAAACGGTTGAATGAACTGCCACTCCTCATCCGTCAGATCGGTCGGGTAACGCTTCGCTCGCTCCTCAAATCCAGCTATTCGGCCACGGCTCGCTCGGGTCCACATCCCAAGCTTGAATCAGGACCGCGCCTCTGCTTCAACCCATTCTCAAACGGTTTCTGAGCTGTCGCCCATCTCAATGCACGATCAGAATCCGTCCGGTGGACTGAAACTCGCCCGCCCCATTTTCTCACGACGAAGATGATCTCCGAACAGGGGGCGGTCAGTCCGTACCCCGGATTGCCGGCGCCCTTCCGCGCCATGCCCAGCCCCTTTGGACCAACCTCGGCAATATAGACACCCAATGCCTGTTACGGCGGTGTACCGGGCGCTAGAGTGGCAACGAGCTTCGTTAACACTGGTGGCGCAAGATAGTGTGGTCGAGTCGTGCAAACCGACTGATTGAGGGATGTCGCATGAACGGTCTGCCGTTCTTCTACTACTCGACCCGGTCGAGGAGACACCGGGAGCTTGCTGCCCGAGCCAGAACAGAATGAGCGGCGCAATAGCATACGCGCCTGGCTCAGAGTTACGGAGAGCGGGCAGCTGAGGCAATGAGCCATCAATTGTTGTTACAAAAGAAAGTTGCGAGCGCTGTTAACGATTAATCGTTGTTGGGGCGGGACGAAAACATTGATCGATCGGCACGAAACGTGGCCCCGATGGTTACCAATGTTCTTTCGGCTCTCGGAGGAAGATATGCCAGCAAATCAAGAATATGTCCGGTTTCTGAACATGGCAGTCAAGGAACAACAGAAGGCGGACGAAGCGGCTTCGTCAGGGCTGCATGCAGAATCAGCCGAGCATCTTCAGCGCGCCGACGCTTATCGCGAGCAAGCGAAAGCAATCGTCAACGGGCATAACAGTAAACCCTGTCCCCCACGTCCGGATTGAAACCAGCGTCTTTGTTAACTCCGGGTTCAGCCCCCTTCGGCCAATCCCGTGCACATACCGTAACATGCAAAGTTGATTGACCGCCAAGACGCTGCTCTCGTGGCGTCCTAGAATCTATTCCATCTTCTTTGGTCCGGCCAGCCGTTTAACATCCGACTCGGTGATAGGCTGGCGATAGTCATTACCAAAATTTGTACGGACATAGGTCAGCACCGCTGCCATCTGAGCCGGGTTCAGCATGTCACTCATCGGCGGCATGGCGCCTTTGCCCTTTATTAAAATGCCGATTGGATAAACGGGGTCGGCAAGATTGCGGTCGCGCGCCAGCGCCGGAATCGCCCCGGCACCACTGCCCATTGCATTTGCCATATGGCATGCGGCACAGATTTGCTTGTAGA
>NZ_JAVDWV010000029.1:0-32036 GCF_031457465.1 Sphingobium xenophagum | reverse complement strand
CTACCCGATACGACAAGCTCGCCCGAAACTTCCTGTCAGCCGTAAGCCTCGCTGCCGCAGTGGCCTTCTGGCTTTGAACGAGTCTCGACCCTAGACCGCATCCACCTGCGATCAAAAGTGGGCGACCTCGTTCGAGGTGCTCGCGCGCGAAATTTTCGAAGCGAGCGAAGATGGCATCGCTGTAAATGCCCGCAAAATCACGGAACGAAGCATCCTCTAAACCGACGTCGAGATGGGGTGCCTGCGGGAGGCCCGGATAGTCTGAGAGTTTGCGATAGGGACCGTCGAGAAGGAATTCGAGAAGAGCCTGCTCCTCCGCCGTCGCTATCGAGCGGTTCGAGAAGGATGCGAGCGCCATCAATTTTCCGGCATCAGATTGGCGAGGGTAAGGGCCATCCTTTGGAAAATCCGGGTCTGCAAGCCCGTAAAGCAGCGCATAACGGTTACCGGGCTGTGTAAGCACATCTTTCACGACAGAAACCCGGCCAAGGCTGTCGATCTCGTAGAACGTCCCCATCTCGCCTTCCCAGACTAGGGCGTAGCATGGCTCTCCAATTGGAACCGAAGACATTCCGAAGGCGCACATGATGTGCGAGCGTTCGTGGGAGGAAGAGAAGTAATCTGAACGCCCACGCAAGAACCGACCCTTCTCATGGATGGCCAGATCCTCGGCTATTCCTCGATATCCGCCGTTACGGCGAGAGCCGTGCTCAAATTCGTAGTGATCCCGCAGCCACCAACCGCTCATACAAATAACGTCGGGAAGATCGGACAACTCGCCAACAACGTCGAGGACATCAGAAACCGATATGGCGGAGTAGCGGTAGTTGGAGCCCTTTTCGGCTTCGATTGAAAAAGATAACGTGCCGTCTTCAACGAAAGCAACGGCACCATCGTGACCTGGATTGTATGCCAGAATACGCAACGAGCTCTCCCCTCATAAAACTGAAATTCCACATGCAAACCGGTTCAGCGCGGCCGGTGGACATATGTTCAGTTTGATCTCGCTTGGCTGCGCAGACACTCAACCGCTGCTTCAAGCAGCGTCTCGTCGGGCCGCAATGTGCCCCATTCCTTCCAGAAGTCTCGCGTGGCGCTATCTGGCTTCACCTGTGGTTGATCGAGCTTGATCCGCGTAGGAAGAAGGACCGCATCGCCAAGCAAAAGCGCTTCGCCAGTGTCGAGTAGCGGGAGCATCGCGGTCAGCCCCACGAGAGAATCCGGCATGAGGCGCTTGATGACGTTTTGATCGCTGTCGTTAGTCAGCCTGAGTGCCAGGAAGTTGTTGCACTGGGAAAGAATCGTACGGCTAACGTCGGAGGGGCGCTGGCTCACCACGAGCAATGAGAAGCCGTACTTTCGGCCTTCCTTTGCGATGCGTTCGAAAGACCACAGCGCCTGCCGTTGTACGGCATCGGCGTCATCCTTAACAGGAAGATAGAGGTGGGCCTCGTCGCACAATAGCGTGACTGGTGTACGCGACTCTGCATTCATCCAGAATTGAACGTCGTAGAGCAGGCGGGCAAGCGTGCCGGTGACGACCGGAAGAACATCTGCGGGGACCTCAGAAAAGTCGATGATCTTAATGCCATTCCCGGAGTCAGCCCGCAGCAATTTCACGATCTGCTTCGCGAGCCATCCATAATCGAGCGCCTCACTCGGCGGCGAGAACATAAACCCATATCGACGGTCATCCAACTTCGCTTCCAAGCGAGAGAGAAAGCGGGTCAGCTTGTCTTCCCAATCCCCCTTAACAGCGGCACCGTTCTTTCCGACGCCTTTGGTGGTGTTGTCGGTCTTTAACCGGTCGACCAGCCCTGAGATTTCATAGGGGATGGGAGAATCAACGGTGAAGGTCTCCTTGACCTTAGCCTTCCCCGCCGTATCCAAAGTTTCACCTTTCAGCTCCCGCACGTGGAGCGTGAAGCGAGATGCCTGATTTGGCGCGTTTTGATCACTGCGATCCAAGATCATGGAGAGCATTTCATCGCGATTCAGCAGCCAGTAGGGTAGAAAGAGGGCGTCGTCCTTCGGCGCTGCGAGGTCACCTGGGCCCGCGATTCTGAAACGTTGCGCGAACCCGCTCTTGCTCTTGTCAGCAAGCGGCGCGTACTCACCATGCATGTCGAATACGACAATATTCGGATATTTCAGTTTGGCCGCTCTCTCCAGTATCAGGGCGACCGCCCAGCTCTTACCGGAGCCGGTGCTACCGAGAATCGCGGCATGTCTTTGGAAGAAACGATCTCCACTCGCGATCGCTTCAGCGCTCTGATCGGCGACGAATGTACCAAGCTTCAAGCGCTCGTCGTCGGAAAAATCGGCGCCCAGAATGCCCATAAATCGCTGAAGATTGCCGCCTTCGATGACGTAACAATTCCGGTCGATCTGCGGGAAGCTGTCCGCGCCGCGCTTGAAAGAGTTCGTCTTGTCGCCATCGACGGTTCGGTAGGTACCGATCACGAAGGCTTGCATGTGATCAGCGGGTGAGATGGTTAGTGTGCCGAACTCTCCCCCATCGGGATCAGATAACTCTTCGCGGAGTGAGCGCGTGACCCGGTCAGCCATTCCGATCAGAAACTCTGCCTGCGTCGCGCCCTTGATAGCGATTAGTTGGCCGATCCCGACACGGGTCAACATTTCGGAATTGGTGACGTCGATGGCAACGCGACTGGTGTCGACACCAGCCACGCGCCCGATCTGATCATTTTCTGTAAACTCGAGTGCTGGGCCGGTCATGCCGATAGAACTCCCTTCACAAATCCGTCGAGGTCCCAGTAGCTGATACCGGGGTAGAATAATTCTGCTCCATTGATGATGAAGCGGGAGCCAACCGTTCCAGCCTCCTCGCGGAAATCGGCGGCGATCACGTTCTTGTTGTCGATCGCGATCTCTCGCGCCTTCGGGGAAAGCGCGAAGGTAAGGATTACCGTCTTCACGCCCGATTTGATGCGTGGCGTGAGATGAGTTTCCAAGTGATCGTCATTGAACCCGTAGCCAATGATAAGGAAGCGGCTCGCCTTGTCGATGGCGTCATTGCCTCTCTCGCGATGTTTGTCGAATGGGCTCTCGTAGCCGCTGCGAAACTTGTTCAGTCCAGGGGTAATTATAAGCCGAGGCAAGGGCAATATTCCCGCATAGCGGACAGGGTTACCTTCGCGATGGTACCAGTCCAAGCTGCCGTGCGGCTTGAAGACATTCGCCTTCGGGGCAAATTTGTAGCGCACATTTTTACCCACAAGTTTCACTTGGCGGCAAAAGCTCCAATAGCTGTCCTCTGGCTCAAGCCGAGCGGCGAAATGGCCGGAGAACATTGTATCGACGCCCAAACCAGCTTCCTCGCATGCCAGCTCAGCAAGACGATCATAGTTCGTCGTCACGATTGGAATGCCGGTGCCCGGTTTCAACAGGTGCGGGATGAGATTGGTGAGCCGCAACGTCCTCGTTTTGTTGAAGACCTCTGAGATGATGCTCGCTTCAGAAGCAGCAATAAAGTCTCCGGTGCTTTGCACGATAGCCGCCTCAAGCGAAGCCGTGGGCGCATGTTTCAGCAGCGCGGCTTCCAGACCTTCTGTTTCGATGAGGGGGTGGATATCCTCCCAAAGCTTCGTGTCGTTTGGGGACAGGCTGGCGGGTATATGGGTCACCAGATGGTGACCGAGCGCACCCATCCCAGGAACCCCCTCTGCACAGGACAGCCCGGAGCCGACTATCAGAACGAGCCCATCCCCAAGATGTTCTTGAAGCTGCTTTTTTAGCGCACTTAATTCCACAGACCCCCACTGACGTCGCAACTCCACCCCAAACTACGCCGTACCTTGCGTCACTTGAAGCAAGCAAGCAAGCTGTGCATAATATTTTACTGCGCTACCTAACCGGAACTAAGATTAGCCGCCGTTATGGATGTAGTTGCCGATATCCATCGAGATAGCCTGATTGAGATTTTGGCAAAAGTTTTCGTAGAATTCTGATCGTTCATTTCGAGAATTTAGTGAGCGTTACCAGGTAGGAACTAGTGTCGCAATGACCCTATGCCGACCCCCTAGACGACCGTGCTCCCCTGCGAAGATCGCTTCCCTCGACAAGAGTATCTGCAATTTGCGTTATTAGGCCATGACAGGTTTTGGATGATCGACGAGCCATTTGAACGGTCGCAATGGGGGTGATTTCCGACGATCAGGTATCGGCGGTTTACGCTGGGGGAATGTCCGCTAACCTCAACGCGCAAACTCGAACCGGACATTCTGCAAAGTCCCCAAAGGTAGCCATTTGGGCCTTGACCATACCATTCCGGCGCCACCGGCAGAGGCCACCAGCAGCGCCGCCGCGCAAGCGGCGACCGCAAGGGTCAGCATCGCTGACCCGCGCCAGCGATCGTCACCGCCAGGCCGAGACCAGGCAACGGGGCTCGGCGGCGAGAAGCCTAGCTTCGCGCCGTAGAGCGCGGTCGCGCCGCATCGCAGGCGCGAGGCGTCATCCCTTCGGGGGAAACCCTATCTAATGGACAGAACGCACCGCATCGAGCGGACCAGAAGCGGGCTAGGGCTTACGCCGCATCAGCGAGCGATAGCCGCCACGCGCCATGGTGCCAGCCTCGCCCACCAGCCGACGCACCCGCGACCGCAGCGAATCCGAAGGTCCCATCCAGTCCTGCGCCACGCGCGCGTCCCCGAACAGGGCGGCACCGATGTCGCGCTGGCTGGCCCCCTGCCCGAGCGCATCATGGACGCGGAGCATATCGACCAACCGCGCGATCTGCGGATCGGGAGGAAATAACGAGCGCGAGAATTGCCGCCTGCGACACAGGTCGAGAAACCGGCGCAGTGGCAATACGCGTCGCTGCGAAGATAGGATGCCCTGTAATCGGAAATGCAGCAGGACGGCTTGCTGTCCCGTCAGGCACCCTTCCTCGATGTCGAAGCGGATATGATGCCAACCGTCGGACAGGACGGCATGTTCGCGTCCCTCCCTGCCGATGGCAATGGCGAGCCAGGGGGCGATGCGGTCGAGATCCAGGCTATCGGGATCGGCCGGATCCGCGGGGATGGCGGCGACGGCCATCGTCCCCGGGTCGAAATCGGCATGCCAGATGATCCGGGCATCGGGCGCTGCGCGGCTCGGATGCTCGGCGAAAGTGCAGCCCCCAAAGGAGCGGCTCGGGATTGATGCCGCCCGTGGCCGTACTGGCCCGCACATGCCAGGCGATATAATCGGGATCGCGGCGCAGCCATTCCCACATGAGGCCGGCCCGGTCGATCCCGCGCAGTCGCGCATAGCCTGCGGCATCCCGCCAATCGAGCAAAGGGCGTTCGCCGGTGGGCAAGTTCACTGGTCGGCTCTGCCGCCGCCGAGCAAGCGACGACCAGACCATGCCCCACAGATCATGGGCTCGCCATAGCAGCGTCGTGCGCACGACAGGGCCAGCGCCGGTCTTTTTCCATGAAAGCCGTTATGATATGACATTTTTGTTACTGGAGTCGTCGGGCGCTGACATGAGACACCAGCGCCTGGCCCGATATGTCGGGAAAGGGCGAACGCCGGGCGCGCGGTGACTTGAGGCACCGCCGGTGATCGCGACATCGTCTTATGAGACTGTCCAATATGGCGACGCACTTCAAATGCGTCGTGGATGCCGTGGCGAACGGCGATGATTTCGCTGCGGCCATGAAGGGTCTGACGGATCAGCTTGGTTTCCAATATTTTGCTCTGACGCATCATGTAGATCTCGCCAGGGCCAGCGGCGGCGCGATCCACCTGCATAATTATCCGACGCAATGGGCCGATTATTATCATCGCCATGCTTTGGGAGTCACCGATCCGGTCCACCGCGCGAGCCATGTGGCGCGCGTCGGCTTTCCCTGGTCGCACATGGCGGCGATGATCCCGCTGTCCGGCCGTGATCGCCGGATACTGGCATTGGGTCGCGAGCATGGCATCGGCGATGGCTTCACGGTGCCGGCGGTCCATGTGCCCGGCGAAGCGCGCGGCTCCTGTTCGTTCGCGAATGAAGCTGGCCGACCGATACCGCATGACATGCTCCCGCTGGCAGAGGTTGCGGGTCTGTTCGCCTTCGAAGGCGCCCGGCGCCTCTGGTCGATCGGCAGCTTGGGGCAGACACCGCCGCGCCCGATGCTCACCGACCGGCAGCGGGACTGCGTGCTCTGGGTTGCGCGCGGCAAGAGCGACTGGGAGATCAGCCTGATCCTGAAAGTGGGCGAAGAGACGGTGGCCCGCCATATCAAGCAGGCGTGTGAGAGGTATGGCGTGAACAAGCGGACATATCTGGTGATCCTGACGCTCTTCGACGGAACACTGACCTTCAACACTGACCTTCGCGGATATTTTTCGCCGCCGATATTACCCTTTTCCGGAATAGCGGCCTGACCCGCCGCGAGGCGACCCTGGACCGATCACGGCCAGGGAGTCCTTATCATGCTGCATATCCGTCAATCCGCTGCGCGACCGGCCTCGGACGCCGTCCTGCGTTCGATGTTCGCCGCTCGCAAATCCGTCTTCGTCGACCTGCTCAAATGGGACGTGCCAGTCCTCGCCGACAGCTATGAGATCGATCAGTATGACGACGCCCATGCGACCTATCTGATCCTGGCCGACCCCGACGGAACCCACCTGGGATCGGCCAGACTCCTGCCCACGACGCGCCCACATATATTGGGCGATTTCTATCCCGACCTGTGTGAGCACGCACCGCCGCAGGCACCGGACATCCATGAAATCACCCGCTTCTGCCTGGATCGCCACCTGCGGGCGGCGGAGCGGCGGCAGGTCCGCGATACGCTGGTGACCGCCCTCGTCGACCATGCCCTAGCGCACGGCATCACGGCCTATAGCGCCATTGCCGAGATGGGCTGGTTGCAGCAGATCCTGGCCTTTGGTTGGCGCTGCGCGCCGCTCGGCCTGCCGCGCAGGATCGACGGGGCCATGCTCGGCGCGCTGCGCATCGACATTGCGCCCGATACGAAGGCGTTGCTGGCTGAGCGCGGCATCGTCGCTTCGGCGTTGCGCATCCACCAGCGCGTCGCCGCCTGAGGGAGACGCCGCCATGACCGCCTCCATCACTCTCTCCCAAGCGATCGCGCGCCACGCGACCGAACTCATGACGCAAGGCTATTGCCTCGTCCCGGATGCCCTGCCGGCCGCGGCCATCGCGGCGCTCGACGAGGATCTGGCCGGGGATTTCGCTCGAACGCCCTTTGGCCAGGGCCATTTCTATGGCGAAACCACGAAGCGCTTTGGTCGGCTCCTGATCCGGTCCGACCATGCCAGGGCGCTGGTTCAGCATGCACTGATACTCGGCATCGTCGAAACAATCCTGTCGCCCTGGTGCGACTGCATCCAGCTGAACACGACCCAGGCGATCGCCATCCATCCAGGCGCCCCGGCCCAACTGCCCCACCGGGATCAAGATATGTGGCGGGGTCCGGTCGGCGATATCGAATATCTTGTCAATGTGATGTGGCCGCTGACGCCGTTCACGCCGGACAATGGCGCGACCCTGATATGGCCGCGCAGCCATGGCGCCAACGCGCTGGACGCCGAACCGCCAGAGGCACCGTTGCCTGCCGAAATGGCGCCGGGCGCGGCGCTCCTCCTGCTGGGCTCCACCCTGCACGGCGCGGGTGCCAACATCACCAGCACGGTCCGGCGCGGCCTTGTCGTGGGCTATGCGCTCGGCTGGCTCAAGCCTTATGAAAATCCCTGGCTGGCCTATCCTCCGGCTATCGCCCGGACCTTTCCGCCGGCGCTGGCGGCGCTGGTGGGCTATCACCAACACCGGCCCAATCTCGGCAATTATGAGGGCCAATGTCCCTCCATCCTGCTGGGCGACCATGGCGGCGCGCCGCTAGGCGCGATCGATGCGCTGCGGCCCGACCAGCAGGCGGTGGTCGATGCCCATGCGCATGACCAACAGGCGGCATCATGAACGCGGGCCCGACCGTCGAACGGGTCCATGACGCGCTGCGCCAGCGCATCATGCGCCGCGACTATCGGCCCGGCGACCGTCTCGACCCGGCGGTCCTCGCCGCGCCGCTGTCGTCGAGCGTGACGCCGGTCCGCGACGCGCTCCATCTGCTGACTGGGGAAGGCCTGGTCGAAACGCGCACGAGCGGCGGCTTCTATATTCCCGCGCTGGACGAGCCGGCCCTGAAGGATCGCTACGACTGGTCGGCCCAATTGCTGGTGCTCGCGATCCGCGCATGGCCCGGCGTGACGACCGCGATCATGCCGACCGCCATGGAAGGGTTGCCATCGCTCGCCGATCGCACCGGCGCGATCTTCCTGGCAATCGCCAGTCGGTCGACCAATGGCGAACATCGCCGCGCCATCGACCGGCTCAACGCGCGCCTTCATGCGATCCGCTCGGTCGAGACGCATCTGCTCGACGATATCGAAGCGGAACTGGCGGCGATTGCGTCCGCCGCCGGCCTTGGCGAACGCGACCGGCTGCGTCGCCTGATCCTGGTCTATCATCGCCGTCGGCGTCGGGCCGCAGCCGCCATCGTACGGGCGGTCTATCGGGTCGAATGACCCTGCCGTCCAACCTGCCAGCCAAACAATATCGATATAGAATCGGTATAAAATTCGGATAGCGAAACGGGCTTCCTACACTGCCATGGCTGCATGTCGCAGCATGACAGAAGGAGTCCATCATGGAACGCGAAGACACTCTGATCGACCTCGGGACCGCAAGCATCGAGACCAAGGGACCGGGCGGCATCGCCGGCGATGTCGGCCTGAACCAGGAACTCACCGGCCTGTCGGACGATTGATGCGGTGGCGCGCGGCTTCGGCCGCGCGCCATTGTGTCGGGCATCTCCCATGGCTAGCTATAGGCTCCGCACCGGCTTGAGCTTCTGCCGGATCGATAACCGAACGCTGTTTCTCGACCTGCCGACAGACCGCTATTTCGGCCTGAGCGTGCCGCTCGACACGGCGTTCCAGGCGCTGCTCGACACGGGCGCCGCCGATCCCGCGCTGGCGATACTGGTCGAGATGGGCCTGATCATACCCTGTCCAGAAGGCGGGCGGCCGAGCCCCTGCCCTGCCGCATCTCCAGTGCCAATCCTGCCACCGCAACTGGAGCCCCCCGCCCGCCCCTCGCTACTGGCGATAGCCATGGCGTTGGCGACACGGGCGCATTGGACCTTGCGCGTCCGCTATTGCCCGCTGGCCGCCAACATCGACCGGCTGGCCCGGCGCAAGGATGCAGGTGCCCCGATGCCGAAACCGACAGCGGCCGCGATCGCACGGCTGGCCGAGGCGCACCGCCGTGCCGGGCTGATCCTGTCCGCGCGCGACCAGTGCCTCCCCACATCCATGGCGCTGATGGCCGCCCTGACAAAGCGCGGTGCACGCCCCACGCTGGTGCTGGGCGTCAAGCTCGATCCGTTTCAGGCCCATTGTTGGGTCGAACTGGCAGGCACCGTCCTTAACGACGCGCCCGACCATGTGCGGCCCTTCACCCCGATCAGGCGGGTGTGATGGAAAACTATCTCATCCTTGCCAGCAGCCTGGCGGACCCGGCGCCGATCCCGGCCTGGATCAGGGCGGCGATCGCCGATCGGTCAGACCTTGCCATCGTCATCGACGATGCCGGGCTGCTGGTTGCGACGACGCCGGGCCTCACCCCCGCCGGACTGCCGCGCGAGGGCGAATGGGTGCTGGGGGATGTCTTCCAGCGTGAGACCAGCGACCGCGCGCATTCCAAAAGCGGCACGGCGACATCGGCGTCCATGCGCCCTCAGGACCTCATGCGGCACTATTGGGGCCATTATGTCGCAGTCCTGCGCGACGGTCCCACAGTCCTGGATATCGTGCGCGCACCATTCGGCCGCCTGCCCTGCCTCTACACGCAGCGCGATGGCCTGACCTTGATCGCGTCCGACCTCACGCTTCTCGCCTTGGCGGGGTGGATGCCGTCCGGCCTCGACTGGGGCGCGATCGCTCATCGGCTGGCGTTCCAGAATATAGCTTCGCCCACCACATGCCTGGCGGGCGTCACCGAACTGCAAGGCGGGGCCTGCCTGCATATCTGCGACGGCGCCATCACGGTGACACAGGCCTGGACGCCGTGGGACCATGGCGGCCGCCGCCATTGGACCGACGATCGCGACGAGGCGGCGGATGCGCTGCGCCGGGCGGTCACGGCGGCCGTCCGCGCCAGCCGTGGCGATGCCGAGCGCGTGCTCCTCATGCTTTCGGGCGGTCTCGATTCCTCGATACTGGCGGCGGCGCTCGCCAGCCAGGGCGGCGCCTATCACTGCTTCAACTTGTCCAGTCTTAGCGGAAATGGCGACGAACGAGGCTATGCCCGCGCGGTGGCAAGTCATCTTGGCGCCCCGATCCTCGAAGCGGAATGGGACGTCGGGCTGGTCGATATCAGCCGATCCCATGCGGCGGGACTGCCCAACCCCATGGCGCGCAGCTTCATGCAGGCCACCAATGCGCTCCTGGCGCAAGCGATTGGGACATCCGGCGCCGATCTGTCGATCGATGGCGGCGCGGGCGACAATGTCTTTTGCGCGCTGCAGTCGGTCGCGCCGGTGACTGATGCGCTGGTGCGCGGTGGGCGGTTGCACGAGGCCTGGGCGGTAGCGCTCTCGATCGCCTCGCTCGCGCAGGTCGGTGCAGCGACGGTTTTTACGCAGGCGGTCAAACGGGCCTTCCGGCGCTCGCCCGCCTATCGCTGGCATGGCGAAACCCAATTTCTGGCGTCGGACATGGTCAGCGACCAAGCCATCATCGCCGGGCATCCCTGGTTGCAGGCGTCCAAGGGGGCCGAGACCGGGACCGCCGCGCACATCGCGCTGATCGTCGCCGCGCAGACATGGGCCGAGGCCAGCGACCTGCACAGTCCGGTGCGCCATGCCTCGCCGCTGGCCACGCAACCGGTCGTGGAGGCGTGCCTACGTGTCCCGAGCTGGTGGTGGTTCGATGACGGACGCAATCGCGTGATCGCCCGCAACGCTTATGCCGCCCGATTGCCGCCCGACATCATCGAACGCCGGACGAAAGGCTCGCCCGACGGCTATATCGCCGCCCTGTACACCGCCAATCGAACGACCATCCGCACAATGCTGCTCGACGGCCGATTGCGCGCGGCGGGCCTGCTCGACGTGCCCGCGCTCGAACGCGCTCTAGGCGAATGCGGCCCGCTGCGGGGCACCGCCTATCACCGGCTCATGCGCCTAGCCGATGTCGAGGCCTGGATCGCGGGCCGGTCATGAGTGCCGCCTGTCCTACCCTGTTCTTCGCGGAGCCTTTGCCACCGCAGATATTGCGCCGCCTTGCCCGGGTCCGGATCGACAGTGTCGCGCAGCCAATAGTCGAACCAGTCGAGATTGCGTTCATAGATGGCGAGCCGATGGGCGGGCTGCCATTTATTATGATATTCGTCCGGAAACACATAGAGGTCGACCGGCTTGCCCTGCTCGCGCAGGGCGGCATAGACATCGATCGCGGTGAGATATTCCCTATCCGCCAGTTGCATGAGCAAAGGCGTGTCGATCGACGCCGCATTCTGGATCAGCGACCCGGGCGCCCAGAAGCGACGATCGTCGGCGGTCGCCGCAGGCCATCCCTGCCCGCGCATGGTGCGGGCGAAGGCGGGGCCGAACGTCGCATTGACCATCCACGGCTCGAGGCAGCAGGTGCTGACAGCTGCCGCAGCGAATCGACGGCTGTTGATCAGCGCGAAGCCCACCGTACTGGACCCGTCGCTCAATCCGGTGATGCCGATGCGCGCCGGATCGGCGACGTCCATGTCGATGACGCGCTGCACCCCGACCATCACGGCCGAGTGCAGGCTGCGCCGCTCGGCCCAGTTTGTCGTGGCGGCGGCGTTCAGCCGGTCCGCGTCGGTGGCGTTCGCATCGGCCTCGGCGACGAAGGGCGGACGCTGCAGGCTGAGCACGGCAAAGCCACGCGCCGCGAAGACATGGATCGGATATTCATTGCCCGTCGCGCCGCGCAGGAAGCCACTGCTCCAATAGGTCGTGACGATGAGCGGATGGCGCATGCCCGGCCTGTGGCCGGGCGGCAGGACCAGGTCGCCGCGCACCTCGAGCCCGCGATCGGTCCGCCAGCGGAGCCGCTGGACCTTGCCGAAACGGATCGCGGCAAAATCCGGATTGGGCACATAGAGCGTCGCGGCCTGACCCGTCCGCGGATCGATCCGCACGATATGGCGTGGCACGGTGGCACTTTCCGCCAGGCAGACGAGATGCGCCCGCGCCAGGACACAGCCATCGAGCACCCCGCTCGTGCGCAGGATCGCACGCGGCTGGCCCGCCCCGGGCTGCCAGCGATAGAGGACGAGATCGCCCAGATCCCAGCCTTCCCGCCGCAGGAACAAGAGCGGACCGCCTTGCGGCATCCACCACAGGCCGGTGAATTTGCCGCGACAGGCCGCATCGGTACAGGCGACAGGATCACCCGACGCTAGGCTTGCCCGCAGCAGGAGCGGGCTGAGGATATTCTCGCTACCATGCACCGTCCAGGCGCGGCGGCCGTCATCCGCCGCGGCGACGGGCAGCGGCAGGGGCGTGTTCAACCTGTCGGGCAGCAAGCGCATGGCGTCATCACCACGGGCCGGGCGCACGGCCAGGCTCGCGATATCGATCGCATAGTGGGACAAGGGCGTCGTGGCGACCGGCAAAGGGACCGGGCTCATGGCCGGCACGAAGCGGTCGTCATAGGGATAGCCCGTGAGGGCCGCACTGGCATCGGCGGCCCGTTCGACCAGCTGTCCGGTCCGGGCCGCGTACAGGAGCGCCTTGCCGTCGGTCCGCCAGACGAACTGCTCGATATCGACGGGAGAATGGGTGAGCGGATGCGCCATGCCGCCGTCCGCAAGGGCGATCCACAGCTGCGTCACGCCATGGTCCCGCCGCAGATAGGCGATCGAGCGGCCATCGGGGGACCAGGACGGCGTTACCACCGCAGGATAGCCGATGGGCGTGATCAGTCCCCGCACATTACCGGACGCCAGGATCATTTCGCCGCCCTGGTCGATAAGGCGCGGTCGCGCGCCGACGACGAGGTCCATCACCGCGAGCCCGACGCAGAGGCTGTTCGAAGCCGGATCGGGCCGGCTGATGATGAAGGCAGCGCGAGTCTGGTCGGGGGCGACGGCCAGCGGGCTGGGTCCGCCGAGCAGCGCGCCGTCGGGTCGACCGATGTCGCGCAGACGCGCAAGATCGAGGGGTGTTATCGATCGCTTGGGCCCTGCTGGCTGCGACGCACCCGGCAACAGGTCGCCGCAGCGCGCCCACCCCGATGACGAAAACGCGAGCATCATCACGCACGCGCCGAAAAGGCCCGTCTTCCCAAGCGCCACCCTTACCATTTCTTGACCAGCTCGAACGCCACGAAGCGACCCACCGGCGAATAGTTGGTCGAGTCATAGGGCGTGTCATAATAGAGGCTGGTCGCGATCACTGCGGGCGCGACGTTGAAAAGATTCTGGATCGAGAGCCGCACTTCGACACCGCCCAGCGGCCCGTGGTCGCCCTCGATCCGGTAACGCGCGCTGACATCGGCTATGGTCATGCTGCGGACCCGCCCAGCAGAGGCCGTCCGCTGATCATCGACCCCGCCGATATGGCTGAGCGTGACCGCCAGGCCCAGGCCGCCCTTGTCCCAGCTGGCTGTTCCGCGCCCACGCCAGTGCGGCGGATTGAACAGGGTGCCGGCCAGTCGCTGAACCGGCTGGCCCGCCGATATCTGTTGCTCGCTATCCAGATAGGTCACGCTCGCCGACAGGTTTAATCGCCCATCTGCGAGCGCTGTCTGATAGCGGGCCTGCACGTCGATCCCGCTGATGCTCTGGCGGCCGGCATTGACGTTGCTATTGTCGATAATCGCCACGACCTTTGAAGGATCATAGGCAGACGACGTGGCATTGAGAAACTGGTCGGCGCCCGCGACCAAAGCGGCCAGCTGCGCGGCGGTCGGCGAGAGGGTGACCTGTCCGCCATTCGCCGGATTGCTGAGCGCCTGCGAGGCGATCGGGATCGGCGTCACGATCCGGTTGACATAGCGCGTCGAGAAATAGCTGACCTCCAGCGACGCGCCGGGCCATGCGGGGGGATGCAGCGCCAGCGTCCCGGACCAACTGCGCGCCCGCTCCGGCTTGAGGTCGCTATTGCCACCGGTCAGGTAGAGCGCGGTCGACCCCGCCGGATAGCCGGTCCCGCCAAAGGTGGTCACCGGATAGAGCAGCGCCTGCTGGATCGAATAGAGCTGGATGAAACTCGGCGCGCGGAACGACTTGCCCCAGCTCGCCTTGAGATCAAGGACATCATTGGGCGCATAGATGACGCCCAGTTTGGGCGTGACGATATCGCCGATCTGGCGGTAGCGCTCATAACGCAGCGCCGCGCTCAGGTTCAGCCGGTGTATAAGCGGCAGGCCCATGTCCGGACCGACGAGCGGCAGGTTCAGTTCACCAAAGGCGTAGCGACTGTCCTGCGACGGCCGGGCATTGTTGATATTGCCCACGCCCCTGAAAATCTCGAAATCATTGGCGCGGATGCCCGCCCCGATGGCGAGTTTCGCCGGTCCGCCCGGCAGCGCGAACAAGGGGCCATCGGCGGCGACTTCGCCGGTGACGGTCTGGTTGTTGTAGCGGCCGGAGGCGGTGCTGGCGAACTGGTCGTTCCGGAAAGTGTCGCCCTGAAAATAGGTGCGTCCCTTGCCGAACGTCCCCGACAGGCTGAGCTGCCAGGGGCCAAGCGCCAGACGCGCGGCGCTGGCGAGGGCGAGCATATTGGAGTCGAAGGTCTGCCGCGTGCGGCTGACGGCCAGGTCCCCGGCTGCATTAAGCGGATAGGTGAACGCCCCCTCACGATCATTATAGAGCGCATCCGCCTCGATCGTCAGAGTGTCCGTGATATCCTGGTGGACGCTGGCGACGATCGCGTGCCGCTGGCTGGTCGGCAGGATGGTCACGTTGGGCCGTACCCGCGCATATTCGCGTTGATTGGTCAGGAGCGCGGTGTTGCGATTATATTCATACGCCATGAACCCGCCGCCGCCCTGCCAACGGCTACCGGCGAGAATGGAGTAGCGCTGCTCGACATCGCCGCCGTCGGTCGCGCCAGCAAGGCGCGCACGGGTTTCGACGCCGTCATAATCGCGCTTGAGCATGACGTTGACGACACCCCCGACCGCGTCGGATCCATAGATGGCCGAGGCGCCGTCGGCGACGATTTCGATCCGGTCGACCGCCGCCAGCGGAATCGCGGAAATATCGACACCCTGTCGCGCCGAATCATAAGGCACGCGCCGACCATTCAAGATGGTAAGCGTCGCATCGCTGCCCAGGCCCCGCAGATTGACGGTCGATCCGCCACCGACATTGCCGCCCGTGCTCGACGGCACGTTGAAGCCCACGCCCGGATTTTGTCCGCCGCCAAAGCTCTGCGGCAGGCTGCGTGCCACCTCGCCCAGGTCCGCCAGACCGCTGTCCCGGATCGCCTTTTCGCTTAGGATCGTGACGGGCGAAGCGCCCGGCGCCCCGCGAATCCGGCTACCGGTGACGATGATCCCCCGACCATCGCTTGCCGCTCGCCTGTCGTCACGCCCGCCGTCGGCGCGCACGACATAGCCGCCATCCACCCGGTCGAAGTTTAGGTCAGAACCTTCGAGCAGTCGTAGCAAGGCATCCTCGACCGTATAGCGGCCGTGGAGCGCTGGCGCACGGACATCGCCAACCAGATGTGCATTGGCGAGGATGGTGTTGCCAGACTGCAGCGCCAGCGCCTTCAGCGCGCTACCGAGCGGTTGCGCTGGCAGGTCGATTGCCATCTGTTCGGCCGGCGCACTCGCCATCGCCGTGCCCGTCATCGAGGCCGTGGCGATCGCAGAAAAAAACCGTATGTCCCCAAATATCGTCATGGTCGTCTGTCTCCCCCCAGGCCGCTAAAGGGCGGGTTGTGCGAGAGACGACCGCAGCGAAATGCACCCGACAGTTATTTTCGGGCGGCAGGTGATTTTTTGCGCGAGGGCTGCAGAATAAGGCGATCGGGATGCGAGGCATCGACGGCAAGGCCGAACATCGTCGCGATAGCCTGAGCGAACTGCTGGGGATTCTGCGCACGGAAGGCGCCGGTCACGGAGAGACGGGCGAGAGCCGGATCGCCCAGTTGCACCTGCCTGTGATTATAGCGGTTGAGGGCGGCGATCGCACTGCCGAGCGGCGTCTTGTCGAGCGCCACCATGCCCGAAACCCAGCGGGCGTCCGCCAGGGAGCGCGCGCGTGGCGCGGCGTGTGCGCCCATGCTGCTTTCTTCGCCCGCCGCGAGCAATTGCGTCGCAACGCTGCCGTTCCTGCCCACCTTCTGCAACGCGACGTCGCCCTCGATCGCCGACACGATCGGCTCCGCCCCGACCACGCTGACGTCGAACACCGTCTGGCGCGCCATGATCTCCCCGCCCGAAACGGCGACACTGAAAGGTCGACCATCCTTGGCGACGCCAAAACGCGCGCGCCCTTGCGCCAGTTCGAGGCGACGGCGATCATCGGTGAACCGGACCCTGACCAAGGTCGACGTATCAAGCGTCAGGGTCGAACCATCTTCCAGCCGAACGATGCGGATTTCACCGACTATGGTCCGATAGGTGGCCGCGTCGGCCGAGGAGACGAGGTCGAAGGGGCCGTCGTGCCGGACCATGGCGAGAGTCCCCACGCCCAGGATGGCGGCAACACCCAGGCTCATGGCACCCACATGCGTGCTGCGGCGCATCAGAAACGGGGCGCGAACAAGCTTGCGGCTGCGACCCACCTTGCTATCGGCCAGCAGCCCGCTATCGCGCCAGGCGCGCGTCGCCTCGTCATAGGCGGTCCGATGCCGAGGGTCGGCGTTGAGCCAAGCAAGGAAGGCCCGTTCGCCATCCGGATCGGCACCCGCCTGCCGACGGGCCAGCCACGCGCCAGCCGCATCGTGCACGCTGCGCGGAATCGAGGGCCGTTTGGGGTCAGTCATGATCGCGCAGGTGCCTACCCAGTTGCTTGATCGCGCGGCTCATCTGCTTCTCGACGCCCCTTATGCTCAGCCCGGTCTGCTCGGCAATTTCAGCATAACTATAGCCGTCGAGACGGCATGCGAGAAAAATCTGCCGGGTCAGCGGCTTGAGCCGTAGCACCGCCGCCTCGATCCGCGCCAGCCGATCGCGGGCTTCGAGCGCCGCGATCGGATCGACATCCGCCACGGGCGCATCCTCGATCGACATGTGGAGGTGCAAGCTGGTCCGCTCGGCGGCCCGCGCATCGTCACGGACAAGGTTGCGGGCGGCCTGGCGGAGATAGGCGCCGGGCGACGCGATCGCGGCGGATTGATCGTGGGTCTGGCCCGCCATGCGCGCAAAGACCTGCTGGACGATGTCCTCGGCCCGATCATCCGCTGTCCGGCGAGCCAGAAATCGCAGCAATGCCGGCCGCTCGGCCCGATACAGCGCGCCAAGCAGGTCTCGCGGCTGTAAAACCCGATCATGATCAGGCGGCAGCGGGTCGCGGTCGTCCAAAGGCAAGCGCGCGGCGCCTATTGCGGTCGACATCTCGGCCCACAACCCGCGCTATTGTGCGCTGCATTCTTCATCGGCATGGCCTCCGTGCAAAGAGCGAGGCGATGCCGGCAAGAGCCGGGTGTAGAGAACATGCTTGAGACATGCGCCGACGCCTTTGGCCGCAAGCGGCTTGGACATGCGCGTCGGCCACCCGGCCGCGTCGATGGCGGGTCCATTTCTTCCCAAGCGAGGTTCTCAAGCCTCGGCGCCGCCTTCGCGACGCGGAACAAGACTAACATCCTGATTCGGAGAAGCAATACCGATGGGACGATTTGCAAAGCGCGCGTATATGGAGAGGGGGAGTTCGACCACGATCCCGCCTACGATAATTTCTCCGCTTCCCTGGCACCCATCGACTGCCCAATGTCGAAAACAGGATCATCATGCGCAAACGTTTCGCGCCTCGATTTCTGCGGGCTTTCGTTCGGGCGCAAGAGAACATTTGAGGAAAATCGCGCGGCCGGATCGGGAGGCTGAGAAGATCAGTCGGAATTGCGGTGTTTCAGGCGCTCATTCCGCGAAACCCAATTTTTCAATCCGGATTTGAGAAAAATTTGCCGTCATTCACTCAAACTGACTTTTCCAATCACAAATTACCAGAAATGACGAGGCTTTGGACTCTCTTACCGTTTCGATATGCCTGCTGAGACGACGGCTTTCGCCAACAGCGGCCGAAGCCTGGCGATGCGTATAAGGTGCTTCAAGCTCCGATGCCCAAGGATTTTAGTGGACGAGACAAAGAGCGATCAATCAGGAAGGGACGTAGAAAAAATAGTCTACCTGAAAGTCCACTTCAATTGCGTCCGCAGCAATCCTTAGCATAAACATATATTATCGAACTTAATATTGTAAATTCTATTAAGAAATGACGCCCCTCTGCTAGATAGAGATGACACTCTTGGACCTCGGCGGGAACGCAGCGTTGACGTTGCATTACAACAAGACAATGTTCATTCTGGAGCCGAACGATGTCAGCTTGGATCTGGCGCGCAAGCGGGTGACGGTCTGTGAATATCCCGACGGCCGACTGTAGATCGAGCATGAGGGCCATGTCCTGCCTTATCGTCAGTTCGACAAGATGCGGCAGGTGAACCAGCCTGCCATTGTCGAGAATAAGCATCTGGACGCGGCGTTGCTGCTAGCCCGGCAGATGCAGGCGATCATGCCGCATCATCGCAAGCGCAACAATGACGCCCCTGCCCGCCGTGACCAGCCCATGCACATGTTCCGAGCCGGAACCACCCGCGAAGATCGATCGCCGCACACTGGGTGGGTCAATGCTCAAGCGCGGTCCCAGGCTGAGCGAAGCGGAGTTGCGCGAACGCGGCACCCTCAGGTTCGCGCACAGGCCATGACCGGGCCCACTGCAGGGCAGCGGGTCCATGGTTCACCACCCCAGGCCAGCGCATCAGCAGGGGCTGCGCTGCGCTAGGTTTCGTGGACAAAGGTTGACAGTAGACTCGCTGCTTGATTCAAGGCTGACTTTTGGAGGTAGCGTTGGGCGAGCGGATCGGGTTGTCGGATGCGGAATGGGCAATCATCGGCCCGCTGTTACCGCCTGAGCATGGTCGCGGCTGCCGGCCCTCGCAGGATAACCGACAGTATTTCGAAGGGATGATGTGGATCGCCCGGACAGGCTCGCAATGGCGACACCTGCCAGACGAATATGGCAAGTGGAACAGCGTTTTCCGCCGTTATCGGCGATGGGTGACGACTGGCATGTTTGAGGCCATGCTCGAAACGCTTGCCGAAATGGTGGAGCGAGATGCCAGCGCCGATATGATCGACAGCACCGTCGTCCGGGCACATCATTGTGCAGTCGGCATAAAAAAGGGACTCAGGAAACCGAGGCGCTTGGCCGATCGCGCGGCGGCTTCAGCACCAAACTCCACGCGCGGTGTGACGCCAAAGGTCGCCCGCTCGGCTTCGTTCTAACGCCAGGGCAAGCCCACGATATTCAAGGATTCGGCCCGCTGTTCCGCATGATCGCCGACAAGGTCGAGGCGCTACTGGCCGACAAGGGATATGATGCCGACGCCATCCGTGAAGAGTTGGCGAATGCTGAAGTTGAAGCCGTCATCCCGGCCAAGAGCAACCGACGCGAACCCATCCCGCACGACCGCGAAAAATACCGCTGGCGCAACCTCGTCGAGCGCCTTTTCAACAAACTCAAGAACTGGCGGCGTATCGCCACGCGTTATGATAAGACCAAAGAGTCCTACCTCGGCTTCGTCAGCCTCGTGTCAGTTCTGCAATGGATACCCTTTGTCTACGAAACCTAGGCTGATGGCTCCGCGCAGCCCCCGCTGCTTTAAATGGTGTCATTTCTATCTATGGTTCGGACCCATTATCATGATTTTGGGCCCCATCCAGCGTGCGCTGGCAGCGGATATGCCCTTTTCATGGGTGGCAGCAGATGCGGTGTTTGGCGTCGGCGACATTGAAAGCGCGTTACGGCGTGCCTGCAAAAGCTATGTTCTCGGCGTCAAATCCGATCATCACGTCGGCTCCTGGCCGGGGAAACCCATGGTTGCCGGCCAGGCGGAGGAGATCGCTCATGCTCTTGCCCCCGATGCATGGCAACGCCTCTCCGCCGGCGAAGGAACCAAAGGCGCACGGCTTTATGACTGGGCCTATTGCGCACTCGCCGATCTCGACGCCGACGAATATGACGAGACCAAATCGGGTCTTTAGACGCGCTGGCTGCTGATCCGCCGCAACATTAGCGATGGCGACCTCGCCTTCTTCACGGCATGGTGTCCAGCCGGCACGGCCATCCAGACGCTTGTGTCCGTCGAAGGTCATCGCTGGACAATCGAAGACAGCTTCGATACCGCCAAAAACGAGCCGGGCCTCGATCACAACGAAACCCGGTCATGGCATGGTTGGCAACTGCACCTCTCGCTCGTGATGCTCGCCTTCGCCATGATGGCCGTGATCCGTTACTGCGCCAACGAAGCGACGCCCCCAATAAGAGCGAGGATCCCGACCATCAGGACCTGTTCCCCTGGTCGATCCAGGAAGGTCGGCGGATCGCCAACAAGCTTGCTCAGCGTCGTATCCGGCCCGCCTGCATCATCGCTTGATGTTGGAGACGAGCGCATCAAGCCGCTGCTCAACGCTCTCATATAAACTCAAAAGTGGGATTACAAAGGTAATTCGAAGTTTTGGATGCCTTGAAATTGATAAGTAAAAGAGTTCAGCTCAGCTCATCGCCGTGACAAGCTCGAGTTGTAGGCACTGGACCACCTGCTGGATTTTGGGAAGTAGATGGCGGCGCTGCGGATAAACTGCCCATATTGGCTCATCAGGCGGCTGCAAATCCTCCAGGATCAGACGAACCATACCGTGCTTGAGATAAGGCAAAACATAGAATTCTGGTAATTGGCAGACCCCAATCCCGGCGACGCAGGCCTCGATGACCGCTTGACCGCTATTGCATTGGAAGCGGCCCTTGGGATGATACAGCCGGTCGCTACCCGCTTCGCGGAAATGCCAAGTCGAACTGGTTCCGACAATGCACAGATGCTGCGCAAGGTCGTCGACACATTTGGGGAGGCCCGCCCTTGCCAGATAATCCGGAGCGGCACAGGCATAAAGCCTGCGCGATGCGACTTGCGTGGAGATAAGGCGGGCATCGGTCACATGGCCAGTCCTGATGCCGAGATCATAGCCCTCTGCGATCAGGTCCACGATACGATTGGAAAGATCGATCGTGATGCCGAGTTTCGGATGTGGTGTGGCGAAACGCCTGATGATAGGTGCTACAAAGCGCTCCCCCAGGGCTGTCGAACATGTGACACGGAGTTCGCCTTGCGGCTCTCCCTGTTCTCCGACCAATGCGATTGCCTCGTCGCGCTCTTGTGCGATTCTTTCACATCGTTCGAAAAAGATGCGGCCGGTATCGGTTAGCTTAACGGTGCGCGTGGTGCGGTTGAATAATTGGGCCTGCACGCGCTGTTCGAGCATCATGATGGCTCGGCTCACATGGGTGGGCGACATGCCGATCGATTTCGCGGCTCGGGTGAATGAGTTGGTCGTCGCGACGGCGATGAATTCGTCGATGCCATCCCACTTCGACATTATTATCCCCTTCAGGAAATAGTCTTTTTACAAATAACCATATTAACGCATCCTTGGGCCAATGATAAGCGGGAAGCTGTAACCGAATGGAGGGGTTCATGCGGAGGTGATCCAGTAGCTCGCACGATTCCGCGACGGGCGCTCGATACCCGCGGTCGCTATGCGAGGATCGAGGTCACCCTCTGATGATTTTATGAAGGATTCCCTATGAAGACTCGCGCTGCTGTCGCTTTTGAAGCCAAGAAACCTCTCGAAATCGTCGAAGTGAATCTCGAAGGCCCGAGGGCTGGCGAAGTGCTGGTCGAAATCATGGCGACGGGCATTTGCCATACCGACGCCTACACGCTCGACGGCTTCGACAGCGAGGGCATTTTCCCTTCGATATTAGGCCATGAGGGGGCAGGCATCGTACGCGATGTCGGTCCGGGCGTTACTTCGGTAAAGCCGGACGATCATGTCATTCCGCTTTACACGCCCGAATGTCGCCAGTGTAAGTCCTGCCTCTCGGGCAAGACAAACCTTTGCACGGCGATCCGCGCGACCCAGGGCAAGGGCCTGATGCCCGACGGCACGACCCGTTTTTCCTACAACGGCCAACCCATCTTCCATTATATGGGCTGCTCGACCTTCTCCAACTTCACCGTGTTGCCCGAAATCGCGCTCGCCAAGATCCGCGAGGACGCTCCGTTTCAGGCGAGCTGCTATATCGGCTGCGGCGTGACGACGGGTGTCGGCGCAGTCATCAATACCGCCAAGGTTCAGGTCGGCGACAATGTCGTCGTTTTCGGCCTGGGCGGCATCGGCCTCAACGTCATCCAAGGCGCGCGGCTCGCTGGCGCTGGCAAAATCGTGGGTGTTGACATCAACCCCGACCGTGAGGAATGGGGCCGTAAGTTCGGCATGACCGATTTCCTCAATTCCAGAGGTCTGTCGCGTGAAGAGACCGTCGCAAAGATCGTGGAGATGACCGATGGCGGCGCCGACTATACGTTCGACGCCACCGGCAACACCGAAGTGATGCGCACGGCGCTGGAGGCGTGCCATCGCGGCTGGGGCACCAGCATCATCATAGGCGTTGCGGAAGCTGGCAAGGAGATCGCCACGCGCCCGTTCCAGCTCGTCACCGGCCGCAACTGGCGCGGCACGGCCTTCGGCGGCGCCAAGGGCCGCACCGACGTTCCCAAGATCGTCGACATGTACATGAGCGGCAAGATCGAGATCGACCCCATGATCACCCATGTCATGGGTCTGGAAGACATCAATACGGCATTCACGCTGATGCACGAGGGCAAGAGCATCCGAAGCGTCGTCGTTTTTTAAGCAACGGAATTTTTGAGAAGGAGAATGTGATGGCGGTTATCTCTGGCGACGGCGTGTTCTCGCATGCCACCTTGGGTGCGACGGATCTGGACGCATCGGTGAAGTTCTACGACGCAACCCTGGCGCCGCTGGGCATCAAGAACATGGGTCCGTTCGGGGATACGATCGTTCTTTATGGCAAGGATAAGCCAGCGTTGCTCGTAATGACGCCGGGCAATGGCGGCGCGCCGAGCAGCAACGGCGTAACCTTGGGCTTTGCGGCTGCGACCCCCGCAGAAGTAGACGCTTTCCATGCAGCCGGCCTTGCGGCGGGCGGCACGGATGAAGGCGCGGCCGGTCCGCGCGGCCATCTGCCCGGCGCCTATGCCGGTTATCTGCGCGATCCGGCCGGTAACAAGGTCTGCGCTTACACCTTCACCGAATAAATACAGATGCAGGCTCTCGAAACAGTATCGCAGAACCTCAGCCATGGCGGCGTGCAGGGTGTGTACAAACACCATTCTGCCGCCGTCGGCACGGACATGGTCTTTTCCGTGTTCGTGCCGGCTCATGCGCAAGGCGCGAAGATGCCGGTTGTCTGGTATCTGTCAGGGTTGACCTGCACGCATGCCAATGTCACGGAAAAGGGAGAGTTTCGGGCGCTGTGCGCTGAACTCGGCCTGATATTCGTTGCGCCCGATACATCGCCGCGCGGCGGAGGCGTCGCGGACGATGCGGACGCGGCTTATGATTTCGGACTGGGCGCAGGCTTCTACGTCGATGCAACGCAGGCGCCATTTGCAGCCAATTACAAGATGTGGTCCTATGTCACCCAAGAGCTTCCTGATCTGGTTGGCCAAAATTTCCCGGCCGATATGGATCGCCAGTCGATCATGGGTCATTCAATGGGTGGTCACGGCGCGCTGACCGCCGGCCTTACCTTTCCCGATCGCTACAAGGCGGTGTCGGCTTTTTCGCCTATCGTGGCGCCCTCGCAAGTGCCGTGGGGTCAAAAGGCGCTCACCGGCTATCTGGGAGATGACATATTGACCTGGCGCAAGCATGACGCGATTGCATTGATCGAAGACGGCGCGCGGGTTGCGGACATCCTTGTCGATCAAGGCGACGCGGACAATTTCCTTGCCGAGCAGTTGAAACCGCAGCTCTTGGTGGAGGCGTGCGAAGAGGCGGGCATTCCGCTGACGTTGCGCCTGCAACCGGGCTATGATCATAGTTATTATTTTATTTCCTCATTCATGGCCGATCACTTGCAATGGCACGCGGAACGGCTGCAGCATCGGATAAAGTGATGATCGAGATATTCGTTACGGATCGCAGCGGTAATGCGCGATCGATTGCGGCGGCAGAAGGATTGTCGCTGATGGAAGTCATCCGCGACAATGGCATGGACGAGTTACTCGCCTTATGCGGTGGCTGCTGCTCCTGCGCGACGTGTCACGTCTACGTAGACTCGAGTAGCGCAGGCGCTTTGTCGCCGTTGAGCGGAGATGAAAACGACCTCTTGGACAGCGGCGATCATCGCACGCCGAATTCACGCTTGTCGTGTCAGATCCAACTGACCAAGGATCTCGATGGCCTGAGAGTTATCATCGCACCGGAAGATTGAAGGACATCCATGAGCGCTGAACTGCTAGAACGATGTTATTCGGCGTTTAATCGCGGATACAGCGCCGCGATGCTGAGCTTCTTGTCTAAAGATGTCGTCTATGGACCGTCCCAAGGGGCGCGACGAGAAGACAAGGAAGCTTGCGCCGCCTTCCTTGATCATATGAACTGCTGCTATAGAGGTTCTCCAACCCGTCTTTTTCGTTTCGGCAGATGGCGCACGAGGCGCGGCTGAATTCATGCTGACGGACGCATATCTTGCAACGGACGACGGTCTGCCGGCCGCTCGCGGCCAGAGCTACCAGTTGCGCGTCGGGTCATTTTTCGCTTTTCGCAGTGGTCTCATTCCGCGGGGTCACCAATCATTACAATCTCGCGGACTGGATCGCACAAGCCTCATGATAGCGGACGGACCGTAGACGTCGGCTATGCATTTTGGGCCGAACCGTCACATTTTAACGGTGCTCCTGAACAACCGCATACCGCTCCCCCGGCTGCTGAATTTATGTCTTTGGTGGCTGGGGCTAGCTTACGAAAGGTTGCCACTCAGCGAAAGCCTCTGAGCGTCTTGCTTTGTACGTCTGTTGATCTAAGAGATGGCGTTCGATTGAGAAGTGATTGTGGACGTTAGCATGAACGAACGCAAACTACTGTAATGCCTCCCATCTGTCGAAACCGCAGAATCGCCCGCTGTCGTCGTCAAAAGGGAAGATGACTGCCTTCAACCCTGTCCTTCGGCAGTGTGTGACGTGATATAGGTATCAAGTCACCCAACAAATCCGTCTATGTCCAGCCTCATTTTTACGAAGTCAGAACGATTTAATTTAACGGGGTAGGAGCCAGGCGCAGGCATGATTGCGACTGTGGGCCCACTGCAACGCATCCTACTTTTACGTTCAGAACAGGCCTATATTAACCGTCTTCATTCGCCCGGAAGGTGAATCGCATGTAGTCCCATGCCGCCATTTACCTGGACTGCTTCTCCGGTCATAAAGCATTCATCGGTGGCTAGCCAAACAGCGGCGGCCGCGATTTCATCCAATGTACCAAGGCGCCCTAGTGGATTGATCCGCTCAATCTTACGGATCAGGTCAGCTTCCTTGAACACCGATTCGGTCATGGGTGTGCGAACCAGCGACGGGGCTAAGCTGTTGACACGTATGCCCATGGCGCCGAGTTCCAGCGCCGCGGCGCGCACCATCGCCTCTCCTGCCGCTTTCGTGGCGATGTAGACCGCATGGTTTGTCATTAGTGCCCGTGCCGAGACGGAGGAGATGTGGATGATGGATCCGCCCGGGCGCATGACCGCAGCGGCAGCCTGGGTAAAAAGCATCGCGCCCACGAAGTGTACGTCCGATAGCAAGCGCATGTCGTCGATCGTCGTGGACATGAAAGGTTCGACGTGATTAAGGCCGGATGCATTCACGGCAATGGAAACGCCCTCGCCTGCGTCCGCAAAGAGCCGCCGGAGTTGCGCCGGATCGGTAATGTCGCAGACCACTCCCATGGTGCCGATGCTCGAAGCATATTCCTCTAGTACGGGCTGGCCACGTCCAGCGACGATTACCCTTGCTCCCTCCGCCATCATGCGTCGAACGATCGCCTGGCCCATATTGTTTGGACCTGTGACACCCAGAACGACTGCCTTCTTTCCCTCAAGACGCTTCATTGCATAAACCTTAGTGAATGTTCGCGTCCGGGCAGGGCCACGATGTCGGCGCCTATTCCGACGTTCTGTATCTTGTAGCGCCTCATTATCGGCGCAAAGTGATATGTTTGCTCCTCGCCCGGACCGCATATCGGACCACCGCAAGACGCAGTCAGTTCGGTCGATTGCGCAGACTGGCTCCTACCTCGCCATGATACTTACACCTCTTCATAGCGCCCCGGTCAAGCGTGGAACTGCCGCAGCCTTCTTGAAATGCGCGAAAAGGCAAAATTCTCCTGGCGCATACCTCAGATAAGCAAGCCTAATTTTTCTTGTTCGAGAAAGCTCGCTAAGTCTGTGCGAGGCAGAGAGTGTTATGAAGGCAAGAGGCGTTATGGCGATCATCGGGATTGAGCGACTAATCTACTGTGTCGATGACCTTGTACGTGCGTCGCGCTTCTTTGAAGATTTCGGACTGAATATCTACCAGCAAGACAGCGCGACAACCAAGTTTGAGCTGCCCGACAATAGTCGGGTGATCCTGCGCTCGCGTGCTGCGGACCCGGTGCCCGCTTCGCAGGTGATAGGCCCCGGCGTGCATCAGGTGGTTTGGGGTGTGGATACAAAGGAACATCTCGACCGTATTGTCGACCGCGTCGCGATAGATCGGGAAGTCACTGTCGAGGCCGATGGCATACATCGGTTTGTAGCAGATGGCGGTATCGTCATGGGGCTGCGTCACTGGCATGAGAAGCAGCGCGTGGTGACCAGCGTCGATCCTATAAATTCGCCCGGCAACATCAAGCGGATGAATGTCCATCGCAAATGGATCAGTCGCGCTCGGCCGAAATACCTGTGCCACGTTGTCTATGCTGTGCCAGATTACAAGGAATGCATTCGTTTCATGATCGATCGCCTCGGCTTCACGTTGAGCGACAAGCAGCGCGATCTCGGGATGTATCTGCGGTGCGACGGGACCACCGATCATCACAACTTTTTCGTTCTAAATGCGCGCGCGCCGTTCCCCGGGAATGATGGTCAACTGCGCTTTCATCACACGAACTTCACCGTCACCGATCTCGATGAGATCATGATCGGCAAGAATCATATGGAACGATGTGGGTGGGAATCCGCTTCAGCTGGGCTTGGTCGTCATAGGATTGCCTCGGCGCTCTTCCTCTATTTCGACTGCCCAGCTGGCGGCGAGGCCGAATATGGCGCGGATGCGGACGCCATTGATGCAAGCTGGGTACCACGAGATTTTCATATCCCGTTCGGGCTGGCACACTGGATGCACCACATGCCGGATTTCTGGCGGGCAGGTCCTGAATGGGAGGTCGCGTTTGCAGACGGTGGTCCCAAGCCTAGTCAGGCAATCGCAGCCGCACATGATACACAGCGATCGTTCCCAAGCTCAGAGGTCGATGTCGACACCGTCGCATAAGGGGAGTGGAGTATGTCCGTTCATAAAGTAGTCGGCGGCGGCGGGGTCTTCCTTCACGTTCAAGAGTGGGGAAACCCTGCGGGCAGGCCAATTCTGCTGATCCACGGATGGTCTCAGAATCATCTTTGCTGGGCTAAGCAGTTTGAAAGCGAGCTTGCCGAGCAATTTCGCCTGGTCGCATTCGACTTGCGCGGCCACGGCAATTCGGATGCGCCCTCCCAGGCCGAAAGCTACGTCGATGGCGACGAGTGGGCGGACGACGTTTCAGCTGTCATCGACGCGCTCGACCTCCACAGGCCGGTACTGGTAGGTTGGTCCTATGGTGGATTTGTCATCATGGATTATGTCCGCAAGTATGGCAGTGAACGTATTGGCGGGATCAATTTCGTAGGTGCAGCAGTCGTCCTGAAGGGCGACGAACTCCATCTGCTTGGCGATGTGTTCCTCACCAATGCACCGCTTGCCGCCAGTGAAGATCCCTCAATTTCAATTCAGGCCATATTGAATTTCCTTCATGGCTGTTTTTCTGTCGACGTCGGCCGCGACGTATTTGAAACAGTCATTGCGTTCAATATGATGGTGAAGCCTCGGGTCCGCGGTTTTCTAGCTCAGCGCGAACTCGATTTTCGACCGGAAATGTCCCGCTTGAATGTGCCCGTTCTTGTTTCGCAGGGCATGGAGGATAAGATTGTCCTGCCCGCGATGGCAGACGTCATCCTTAACACGATACCAGGCGCTACGGCGAGCCTGTATGACCATGTCGGCCATGCGCCTTTTCTCGAACAAGCCGATCGGTTCAATCGCGAATTGACCGATCTGGTCAAATGGGGAGAGCAGGCCGAGAATGTCTCGTCCTGATAAGAATGATCGTTGATGGCCTTCTGCAGCAGGCCGAGGGGAATGACATGAAATTGATTTGTATTGAGGAACATACCTCTGGCTCAGAGAACGGGAAAGTGACGATGCCCCGCGTGCTGGAGGAGGCGCCCTATTTCGCGCTGATGTCCAAAGCCGTCCCTATCCCGACAAAGTCGGATCGGCCCACCCGTATCTACATGCCCGAAGCGTATGAACGTATGCTGGAGATCGGCGAAGTACGGCTAAAGGACATGGATACCCACGGGATCGACATGCAGGTGATCTCCTGCGTAGATGCTATCCAACTTGCACCAAAGGATCAGGCCACCGAACTTGCGCGGAGCGAGAACGATCGCATCGCCCGCGCAATTGCTAAAAACCCAGACCGGTTTGCCGGCTTCGCTACTTTGCCGTGGCAGAATGCGGAGGCAGCGGTCGTGGAACTCGAACGCGCTGTCAAGCAGCTCGGATTGAAGGGCGTTCTCTTGTACGGCAGGCCAGGTCCGGGCAATGTTTTTGCTGACGATCCGGCCTACGAACCCATCTTGGCCAAGCTGGATGAAATTCGGGTCCCTCTGTTCATTCACCCCGGCCATCCGGCCCCAGATGTTCAGAAGGCGTATTATGACCGGCTTGATCCTGAAGTAAGCGCGTGGTTATCGCTATCCGGATTCGGTTGGCACCTTGAAGCGGGAATTCAGCCGCTCAGACTTATCTTGTCCGGCACGTTCGACAAGTATCGTAACTTGCAGGTGATCAGCGGGCATTGGGGCGAAATGGTGCCCTTCTTCCTTGCGCGGCTGGATGATATGATACCGAAGGCCCAGACCGGGCTGTCGCGGTCCATAACGGAAACTTATAAGAGCCATGTCTGGGTGAGCCCGAGTGGCATGTTCGATCTTCCTCACTTCGAGTTCATCTACAAAGTGATCGGTGCCGATCGGATCATTTGGTCCGTCGATTATCCCGTCCTGACGCTAAACGGCACGCGAGCCTTTCTCGAGAGCTTGGACGTAGATCAGGAAGATTTGGCAAAGATGATGTACAAAAACGCAGAGAAACTATTTGGACTTTGACTACCCCGCTGGCTGAGGTTTTGCGGATTGATGTATAGTCTGAATGCATGTGGGAAATTCTGAGCATTATTGGGAGGTTTGATATGCCAATGTTGCGGCACGCCCTGAGCGGAACCGAATATCATGACAATGGCGACGGGACCGTTCTCGTCGTCGGGAAAAACGGCAAGACCGGCGTATTTACGCGCTCTGGCGAATGGATTTCCGGCGAACGGCGAACTGCCGACACTGAAATGTGCCGTTGGGTTTCGTTCAGTGATCGCAAAAGTTATTTCCGCCGCGTCTAATACTCAAATCTTCAAGGCATAATATCGACCCGAAAGCGCGGTGGCGATCGGGCAACTATCAAGGAGAGCGCAATGGCTACGGCCCCAAAGACCATATTCGGACGCCATTCCCACGATACACAGGCGCAAACTTATCAGGAATTGCTGGATAGTGACGACCATGCGATTCCCGCCCATCTCAAGCGGCGGCTGGAAGTTACTGCGCTTGAAGGACCCGTCGAAGTGCCGGTGCGTTGGTATCTCGATCCAGAAATCATGAAACTGGAGGTCGAAGGGATATGGAAACGTACCTGGCAGTTCGCATGCAGGGCCGACCAGCTCAAGGAAGTGGGCGATACCTTCGTCTATAATATCGCCACCCTCAGCTTCGTTCTGGTTCGGACGAGCGCAGAGGAAATCAAGGGCTATTGGAATTCGTGCCTGCATCGCGGCGTTCCGCTGCGTCAATGCGCCGGCCGCATCGACAGGCTGCAGTGCCCGTTCCATGGATTTACGTGGAACTTGAAAGGCGAGAGCGTCTTGATTCCGTATCCGGAGGAATTCCCGCACATCGATCCAAAGAATTTCAATCTGCCAGAAATTCAGGTGGCGGTCTGGCAGGGATGCGTCTTCGTAAATCCCGACCTCAGTGCAAACTCCTTTAAAGAATATATCGGGATTTTCGAAGATATAATTCCGCCAAATCCCATTGATGAATACGAAACCGTAGCGCACATCATCAAGGAGTTTCCGACGAACTGGAAGGCTCTGCATCAGGCTTTCTGCGAGGCATACCATGTCCTCACGACCCATCCGCAATATTCCATTTCGGCGGCCGGTGAACGATGCTCGGGCTTCGGATCTTCAGGCAACGTCGCTTTCGGCTTTGCAGCAACTGGGGTGACCAGCGATTATGTCTCCAATACTCCGACCGAAATGCAGATTTTCCGGGTCATGAATGACGTCTGGGATGACGAAGACGTTCCTGAGCTCGTCCTTCCGGAAGGCACGACGGCCAGAACCGCGTTCGCGCAGCGCGCGCGTGAAATGGCGCGCCCTATTATGGGGGAGCAGGTCGATCAGGCGTGTGACGCGGACATGATCGATACGTTTTATCCTGTTCTATTTCCCAACTTCAACGTCACTTTCCAAGGCCCGCTGAATCGCCCAATCTACGTGTTCCGGCCCCATGCCTCGGATCCAGACAAATCCACGATGGAAATCCTGCTCCTGCGCCGCATCCCTGCAGGAACCGAACCGGCCAATCCGCCTAAGCCCTTTCTTCTCAACGAAGAGCAGGATTTCAGTGACATTGAAGCTCTTGGCAGCTTTGGCGTGTTCATCTCGCAGGACAGCGGTAACATGCGTGGGATCACGTTGGGTATGAGGAACAGCAAGTCCGGGAAAGTGCGATTTGCACGGGCGCTTGAATCAGTCATCAGGCATTTCTTCGCCCGTTACGAAGAGGCCCTTGGCCTTTCGGCCGATCAGGAGATTGCGGCGCTGAGACCGCAGTGACAAATTAATCCTTGTAGCCATGAACATGACGCTGGCGAGATTCACGCAGCTGAGTAAGCATATGGCGAAATTCTTGTCGCATGTGGCGATGCAATGCAATTCCTCGACCATGACGAGAAATCTTTCGGTTCCTCAGCGCTGCTTGTGAATGATGTTGTCACCCGAAAGTGAACCTGTCTCGGATTTTCCTCTGCCGAGAACGAGAGATGCGGCACTTCATCGGCCGGGGTTAACCCTGGCCGATGAAGAAAATCCGGCAGGCGTCATGAACCCCAGGGATGTGTGAGGTCTGGCTTCATTCAAGCCCGTCCGCCACGCCTCAATCCTGGTTCTGGCGTCGTACAATGACGTACCCATCCGGCGAGGCTTGCGATTATCCATAAGTGGCGAGCTCCGCACCGATCTGGATATCGACGAGGCGGCGTAGGCCTCGCCAGACAACGTTGTTTCCAGGCGGTGGGTCGGATGTCCTCGCGAGGTAGCCACCAAGGCGGGACAATTTAATGAGATAGAGCTGGAGCGTGCCCGGCTTTGTTCGTAAGCGTGGGCTGGAGACCGCAGATCAGGCGGCTGCGGCGATCGGTTGCTGATCGGGCCGCCAGTTCCACGGCATGAGTTCATCCCAGCGGGCA
>NZ_JAVDWV010000028.1:0-33748 GCF_031457465.1 Sphingobium xenophagum | reverse complement strand
GTCGCTTCGATCGATGCACCCGTCATCCACGGCCTCCTTACCATGGAGACCCATTGATTCAGAGTTTCATGCAATACGCAACTGTAATGCTAGGTGTCTGGTTGCGAGACATCATTGGGACATGGTAAGTAGCGCCATTGCGGAGCACGCGTGGCGCTTTGCCGCTTTTGCTGATGAGGTTTCGTGATGGTGCAGATACATCCCCAGGCCCGAACCACGGCTGTTGTGCGGGCGGAAATCGCTCGTTCTACCGAGCCCGCCAGTGTCGTCGCAAAGCGCTATGGCATCAGCGACGAGACGGTCCGCAAGTGGCGCAGACGCGGCGAGCAGGCGGTCCAGGATCGCTCAAGCCGGCCCAAGCGCCTGACTTGGTGCATGACCGAGGAAGAGCGCGCCATCATCTGCGCTGTGCGCAGGTCGACTGGCTTCGCCCTGGATGATCTCACCTTCGTGCTCCGGCACTTCCTGCCACACCTCAATCGCGACAGCATCTATCGGGTGCTCAAGGCCGAGGGGCTCAACCGCCGCCCACCCAAACCCACGACGCAGCCGCGCAAAGGACAGGGGCGCTTCCAGGACTATGACCTGGGCTTTGTCCACATCGACGTGAAGCACTTGCCCAAGCTGCGCACTGCGGACGGCGACACCCGCAAGCGCTTCCTCTACGTCGCCATTGATCGCTGCTCACGCTTCGTCCATCTCGAAGTCTATGACGCCGAGAATGCCGCCAACGCCATCGCCTTCCTCAAGGCTGCCAGAAAGGCCTTCCCTTTCCGTATCACCCACGTCCTGACGGATCGGGGATCCTGCTTTACCGCCGACGATTTCGAACGCGCCTGCGCAAAGATCAAGGTCATTCACCGCACGACGCGGCCCTATACGCCGCAAACCAATGGCATGGTCGAACGCTTCAACGGCCGCATCGCCAGCGAAGTGATGGGCATCAATGTCGCCGGCCATGCTGATCTTGAAATCCTGCTGACCGGCTTCAACCGTGCCTACAATCGGCGACGACAGCGCGTGCTCCAAGGCAGTTCACCATGCCAGAAGGTAGAGCAACGGATCGGCCTTATGCCCGCGCTCGCCAATCCTCGTTACAAGCCGAAGGCATCGGACGATCTTATGAATAAAGTCGACGACGTACTATCTTACGCCAATGATGTCTCGCAACCAGACAGCTAAACAACTAGCTTCGGCTGACCAGCGGCGCGGCGCCGGCCCTGCTGGAATGACGTCCATACGCGAGGGCCCCTGACCCTCCTGCCGTTCGAAACCTGTTTCGAATGTTCTTACATCATCAGCCACTATGACAGCCCTCAAACGAGGGACAAAACATAGCCAGTTCAGCAGCTACGAAAATGTGGGGAGGTTTTTGCGCTTACGGTTTTCTGATGGCGGATTGATCTGTTGCGAACGATCGGCGGGCAGGCCACCGCCTGTCCGCCGATCTGCCCCGCACCGACGCCGCTCGCTCAGCGACTACGGCCTGCCATGCTCCTTGCGGATGGCGAGCTTATTGATCTTGCCGCTCGCAAGTTTTGGCAGATCGTCGGCGAAAACGATGCTCTTGGGACATTTGTAGCCGGCTATGAGAGTGCGGCAGTGAGCGATGAGTTCGGCCTCGCCCACGCTCGCACCCACGCGGAGTTGGACGACCGCGCGCACGGCCTCGCCCCACTTCTCGTCTGGCACGCCGATCACCGCCGCGTTGGCGACAGCGTCGTGCTGGTAAATCGCTTCCTCGACTTCGCGCGAATAGATGTTCTCGCCGCCCGAAACGATCATGTCCTTCTTGCGGTCGACCAGATAAATATACCCGTCGTCGTCGAACTTACCCATGTCACCGGTATGCAGCCAACCGTCACGCAGCGTCTCTAGAGTAGCGTCAGACTTGTTCCAGTAACCCTTCATCATGATGGGGCCGCGCAGCAGGATCTCGCCCGGCTCGTCGATAGCGCAATCCTGACCGTCGTCGTTGACGAGCCGGACCTGCACACCCGGGAACGGGATGCCGATCGACTGTAGTCGGCGGCGATAGCGCTCCTCGGCGTCGGGCTGATGGTCTTCGATCGGCAGGATGATGCCCGACCCCTCAGTCTGCCCATACATTTGCAGGAATACGTTGCCCAGCTTATCGAGGCCGCGGCGCAGGAGCGCAGTTGGCATTGCGGCAGCCGAATAGACGATCATCCTAAGGCTGCTGAGGTCAAACTCGTCGATCCGGGGATGGTCAAGCACCATCTGCACCATCGTCGGCGCCATGTGGGTGATTGTGATCTTCTCATCCTGGATCGTCTGCAGGATGAGTTCCGGATCGAAGTCGCGGTGAAGGTACACGGTGCCCGCGCGCCAGCTCTGCCCGAGCGACATATCCTTCGCGCCGACATGGAACATTGGCATCATCAGCAGGATGCGATCGGCCGGGCCAGCCATCATCAGTGCGCTGATCGATTCGGCGCAGGCCGCCTTGCCGCCGTGAGTAAGCATCACGCCCTTGGGCCGCCCAGTCGTGCCGCTGGTATAGATCAGCGAGCACAAGTCGTCGTTCGCCACTTGCGCCCAAAAGTCGGCGTCGCCGGTCGCGATGACATCGCCGTACGAAGTGGCCCAAGCGGGCGCCTTGCCGATGCAGACGAAATGCTCGACCGTTTCCAGCGAATCGCGGATGCCGTCGATCAGGTCCGCGAATTCCTCCTCGAAGACAAAGATTTTTGGCATGCTGTCGTTGACGACATAAACCACTTCGGGCGGAGCGAAGCGGAAACTAACCGTCGCGGTGACGAAGCCGCCCACTTCGGAAGCAGCATAAACTTCGCAAATCTCAAGGCAGTTGCGGCTCATTACCGCCACGCGCTCCTGCCGGATCAGCCCCAGCTTGGTCCAAGCCGAGGCGAGCCTGCGTCCCCGATCGAGATATTGCCCATGCGTCAGGGTATTGCCCTGAAACACCCATGCAGGATGGTCCGCATAGTTGCGGGCATTCGCCTCCAGCATGTTGGCAAGGGTGAACGATGAACCGTTGGTCAATGAATTTCTCCAGATATTCTACCACGTCATGATAGTGCGGGGCGATTTTGGTGTTCCCGCACGCACGCGGGGAAAATTACGTTCATGCCCAGGCCCAGTAGCGCTTGCCCTCGCCCTTCATCAGGCGCCCGAATTCGAGGCCAGGGAAGTGGGAAGACGAGACATGGACATTCGTTCCTTCCAGCTCTTTGCGCAGGATGTCTTTAGAATGCTTGGCCATGACCGGATCGATGTCGGCCATAATCGCAAAGTCGTTGTCCACCAGTTCGAGCGGGCAGTGAATGACATCGCCCAGAACCATCGCCCGGTCCTCGCCCGAAGAAATCACGGCGATCGAACTACCGGGAGTATGCCCGGGCAGGTGACGAAGATCGATCCCAGGGGCGATTGTCCGATCCTTGTCCCACAGCTCGATCTGACTGTGCGCCGGCTGCATGCGGTCCTTCGTCGGCTCGACGCCGAGCATGATCTTGAAAGTGGTCTCGTCGGGCGCAGTCTCGCTCAGGAAATAGTCCGCGTCCGACTGATGCGCCCAAAGCTTAGCCTTGGGGAAGAAGGGCAGTCCCCCATGCGCGACCCAGCCCATGTGATCGGGGTGGAGGTGCGAAAGTACGACGTCGGTGATCTCGTCGGGCCGCACGCCCGTCCGCGCCAGATTGTCAGCAAGCCATCCGTGCTCAAGTTTCTGTACGTCGAGCATGTCGGTAAACCATGCCACCTGCGCCTCGGATGCGCCTTTGGAACGGAAGAAGTCCTCGATGTCGGCGCGTGGCATGGTCGGCTTCTTCTGATGCTCGGGGTGGCCGCAATCGCCGTGGCTACAGGCATGTTCGTTCGGGCCGAGCCCGGCATCGATCAGCACGACCTGATTTCCGGTGCGCACGAGAAAAGCCCCCAACTGCGCCATCGACTTGTCAGGCATAAGATAGTTGCTGTGCAGCGCCTTTTCTTCCGGCGTCATGTCGGGGATGCCGGGCGGCAGCGGGGTAGTCCACTCGCCATCCAAGATCTGGATGATCTCAAGATCGCCTACTTTCATCGCCTTCTCCGATTCTGTTCTTTTCTGTTTCGTGGATCCGCTGGTCGATCTTAGAGGCCAAGGATGTTGTTGCCGGCACCCGCGAGCGAGGCGCCATCGACCGCGATCTCGGTGCCGTTGACGTAGGAGGCATAATCCGACAACAGCCAGGCAGCGACTTGCGCGTCTTCCCACGGTCGGCCCATCCGGCCTTGCGGAATCGTCGCAAGGATCGGGGCCAGCATGCCCTCGTAATCGGTACCCTCGCGCTCCTGCCTCAGCATGCCCCCGGTGGTGAGCATGTTCACGCGGATGCCCTGCTTGGCATAGGTTGCAGCCGCGACTTTGGTAAGGCCAATGATGGCCGCCTGAGACGAAGATGCATATGGCGCCGGGGTTAAGGCGCGATGCGCCACCGTCGAACCGTTGTTAACGATCGCGCCACCGCCGTTGGCGATCATCACCGGGATGGCATATTTGATGGTCAGGAAGCTGCCGTGGATTTTGACGTCGTGGACGTATTTCCAGTCCTCAAAGGTCACGTCGCAAAGCGGCACTTTTTCGGCGTCGACACCAGCGTTGTTGAAAAGGCCATCGATGCGGCCATAGGTCTTGAGGGTGATGTCGATCAGCGCCTTGACCGACTCCTCGTTAGTGATGTCGCGCTCGACGCCCAAGGCACGGCCACCCATGCTTTCGATCTCGGCGCCCACGTCCTTCACGATCGCGCCGCGACGCGCGCAGATCACCACAGTTGCGCCCGCTTTAGCGAAACCATATGCGGCGGCAAGGCCTACACCTTGGCTTGCGCCGGTGATGATGATCACCTTGTCGTCAAGCGTGCCGTCTGGCACGATCCGCTTATCCTTGTCCTTCATTCATCCACTCCGCATGTCGCTTCTTGCATGTTCTTTGCGGGTTCCCATTCGAGCCGAAGTTCATCCAGGCCAAAACTGATACCACCGTGCCACGGTGGTCGGTAGCCTTTGGGCATGCGGAATTGCGGCACCGCCGCCAGCCACGCACGCATCGCGCCAATAAGTTCAAGGCGAGCGAGGTGCATGCCGATGCAGATGTGTTGGCCGAAACCAAAAGCAAGGTGCCGTCGCGCGCCGCGATCGAAATCGGATTGGCCCGGTTCGACATAATCGGCGGGATCGCGCGATCCCAAAGCGGTCGGGCACACAACACGTTCGCCCGCCTTGATAAGCACCCCGTCGATCTCGACGTCACGAACCGCCATGCGGGTCAGCGTAGTAAACGAATAGAGGCGTAGCAGTTCCTCAATCGCCGCCGGGATGAGGTCGGGTTCACGGCGCAATCGGGCCTGTTCATCCTGATGCTCGGCCAAATGCATGAAATGCCAGCCGAGCGCGGTGACGACCGTATCAAGACCGGCGGCAAACAGGATCAGAGCCATGCCCAACGCCTCGCCCTCAGGGTCGACAGCACGGGCATCAGTGGAGCGGATGATTTGGCTCAGCAGATCGTCCCGCGGCGCATTACGACGATCGGCTATAGCTTCGTCCATGTAGCTGCGGATCTTAAGCCAGGTCTCGGCAAGCAGGTGCGCACCTTTGCGGCCCATCGCAATGTATTCCCATTCGAGAAGTTGTGGTAGGTCGTCGACCGGCAGGCCCATCAACTCCACGAAAATCTGTGTCGGCAACCTTATCGCGAACTCGCTGACGAACTCACAATGTCCGCGGTCGGCAAACCGTTCGATCAAGTCGCGCGAGAGCGCGTCGATCCGCTCCTGCCGCGCCTTCACGGCGGCCGGCTGGAACCATGGTTGCAAGATAGCACGCAGAGCCTGATGGTTGGGCGCATCCGATTCCAGCGGCGCAAGCACCAAATCTTCGCCAAGCAGTTTGCCTACCCCGGTGGAATCCCTGCTGACGAAGTTGCGGTGGTCAATCAGGATCGATCGAATTGCCTTTGCCTCGGTCGCGATCCAGCAACCTGCGTCGTCGTCCTGTGGAAGCGGCCCGTGCAACGCATAGCGCAGGCCGCCTCTCGCCGCGATCCGCTCAAGCCAATCGTGCGGCGGGACATCGCCGCCCTGCCACGGATGACCCTCGATCACCAGCGACGCCGGTACGTGGTCGGGAATCCGCGACTGGGTGGACAATTCCATCAATCTCTCTTCTGTAGTCGCCGGGCGATCACGACCTCAGCCATATTGACCGGATCTGACTTGGCGCCATTTTTCTAACATACGTCCGCCCGAAGGAAAGGCAGCAGGGAAATTTCACGTTTGTGATGCCCTGACGTCGCTCATCATCCCTCGTCGGTGACCCAGCGAACCAGCCGGTGCAGCGGGAAGAAGCCGTCGTGCGGAATACCCACACCGCCTCCTAGCGCGGCACCTAGAGTGACGATCCGCTGCGCTCCGGCTGCGGCCAGCTTTTCGCGCAGCGCTTCCTTGCGCTCTGCCGGATAAATGCCAACCGTTTGCGTGGCCACGCTCGTGAACCGCAGTGCATCATCTAGGCTGGCAACCGTCACCACGTTTACGGTCTTGCCTGCCGGATGAAAATCGACCGGATCCTCGGACAGGATCACTAACCCCTTTCCGTCGCAATCGCCAAAGACGCGGTAAAACGGTTCGAGATCTCGGAGCGATTGCAGTTCCTCACGCACCTCGGCAGGCACGTGCACGGTTCCGCCGCCGGAGGCGGTAAGGCGCTCTTTGCCCATTTCGGCCTGCAGCATTTCGCAGAAAGCCTCTGCCTCTTCCATCGACGCCTCGACGAACTGGAACCGGCTCGCCGTGCAAGCCGACTGGTCATAAAGGCAGCTGTCGATGGCCGCGGCCTCGGCCGCCTCGGCAATAGCTTCGCGGCTGGCGAAAGCTTCTCGTCCGATCATAGAGATCGAGGTCTTGGGATCGAAGGCTACCAGTTCGAAGCCAGGACCGACATACTGCTTGGCGCTGCGCAACGCCCCCTCGCCGCCCCATGCGACCAGCTTGTCGAAGAAGATCGGGCGCAGCAGGAATTTCTCGACTGTCTCATCCCCCCCTTTCCAGTAGACCGCCGAGAAGCTGCGGACCACGGGATGTCCCGGCGCCACTTCGGCCATCGTGCGCAGGATGGCAGTGGCGGTGAACAAGTCGTTCGACGGCAGCTTCAGAAGGTTCACGCCCTTGGTCAGAGCGCCGCGGATAATGGATATCGCCGCAACACCGGGCGCATTTCCCGCGAGGACATGCACCAACCGCGGTGGAAAGGCGCGGTAGCGCGACCGGCGACCCGACGGATCGATCACTTCGCGCCAGTCATCAAGAAGATCCGCGCCCCCAAGTTCCCCCTGAACGAGAAACTCCAGCCATTCGCGCGCAAACAGGGGTGGCAGTTGCTGATATGCCCGCTTTAGGACGCCGCTATCGAGGTCGCCGACTCGAACCATCGCGTCATAAGCTTCTGCAAGAAAGCCCGAAGGGTCGGTCTGCAACCGTTCGCCGGTCGCGACGAGGATGTCCATGACCTCGGCCAACGGGGTGCAGAAGGCCGGCCCCGGTGCCGAGCGCGGCCAGACCAGCGCGTCGATCGCCAGAGTCGGCGTGGTGAATCGGCCAAAACGCCCGTCGTCACCGACGACAAGTTCGCCTTGGATGAAGTGCGGCACATTGGCCACGGCTGCGCCTGCCAGTTCGCTCATGCGCCGATCTCCCCGCTGATATAGGCGTCGATAGTGCCAGCGCAGCCGATCTTGTCTTCCTCACCAATCTCGGCGTAGCGCGAGATTTCGGGATGCACGACCAGGCCCGGCAGGCGCGTCTCCGGCCTCGTCTCGCGAAAATCGAGCTTTACGCGGTCGCCGGTGATCAGCCCGTTCCAGCGGGCCTCGTTTGACAAATCAAGATAGGCGAACCTGCCTTCGACCACGCCCTCGCGTGGACCGGCCGGCTTGATCCCGTCCCGGTCGAGGACAAAGGGTATGATCCACGGGACTTGGTGGTAATATCTGTCCCGATCCATGGGGAATCCAGCTGACATCTCAGACATGCCGAAACCCTGCTGAGTGCGGACATCGCCAAAGAATTCGAATAGCTGCTCGCGATAGTCGGCCGGCAGGTTGGCACCCTTCAGTCCGCCGCCGCTCTGTATCACCGTGTCGGGGTGGAATTCGCCATTGCCGACGCCGCGCGAGCGCAAGCCTTCCATGATCTGCCACATCTGCAGCCAGCCACCGATGATGACCATCGGCTCGCGGCGCAAATCGCCAATCATATCGATCATCACAGCGAAGCGCCCGGCCATCTCGGCCGCCTTGGCCTTGGCGGATTCTTCTGCTGCCGCGATCTCACTCGGCGTCGCACTGCCTTCCGCCATCTTCAGGCGCATTTCCGCCATGCGGGTTATATCGACCAGCTTGAGTGGCTCATCAGACAGATAGTGCAGTGAATCCGGTCGACCGTACATGCGTGCGACGTGATTTGCAGCTACCAGCAGCAGATAAGGTCCGCTGCGAGGGCCAAGGAAGAAAAGGTGATGCTTCTGTTCCGGTACGATCGGATCGGGCCAGCACATCCGCTCCAGATAGCGGCGCAGCAATTGGTCGTCGCCGATTGTCCGGTTGAGAAACGAGACCTTGCCCGACGTTCCACTAGTCGTATTGACAAGGTGGCCTGCCGACCAAAGCCGACTGACCCAGTCATCGATATCTGCAACATTTTCCAGATCGACATTGTCCATCGATCGGGTCGTCAGCGTGCCCAGCCACCGGGTCATACGGTCCCACTGACCGTTTCGGATAAAGGCGTTAGGATAGGACTTGAACGTAGTGTGTGAGAACAGCAGCGGGATCAGGTCGTCCAGCGTCTCGATCCGTTCAACTCCCGCTTCCCGCGCCCTTCGGTCCAAAACCGGCAACTGCTCGCGCCGTTCGGCAAGCAGTTCGCGTGCCGCCGCCAACTGAAGCGGCACCAGTTCGGACTGTGGCATCGTGTAGCAGCCGGGCTGGTTCACCATGTCCATCAGGGTTTGACGCGCGCTCATGTCAGACTTTCTCCTCTCGTTGGTCTGAACGTTCCGTCATGTCGCGGAGCTGCCCGGCCGGCATTCCCCAGGAATGATCACCGTGCCGAACGGCAGCGAAACCACGCGAAACGGGACTGCATGACACAGGCGACCAGATAGCGAGAGAGGTGTCAACGAATCTACCTTGCGATCATTATAAGATCACAAGCGTGAACGGCGGAACCTTGACTCGCTGGGTGCGCACCTTCATACCGGACGCTTGTTAGAAACACTAAATCCCCGGGAGACCCCGAACCATGAAGCCCTACGTCTTCAGCTGCGATTCTCACGTCGTCGAACCTCGCTCGCTATGGGCCGACAAGCTGCCCGCGAGCATGAAGGACAGGGGGCTGATGCCGCGCAAAGACGAGAAGAACTTCTTCGTCGACGGCAACGGACAGGTGCTGCTCAAGATGCAGGTCGCTGACGGGGTTTCGGGCAACGAAAAAATTGGTCGCTACGAGATCGACTTGCGCATCAAGGACATGATCCGCGACGGTGTAGATGCCGAAGTGATCTATCCCACCGTAGGCCTCCTCACTTCTCGGCTTGGTGACCGCGAGCTCGAGATCGCTTCGTGCGAAATCTACAACGACTGGCTGCTAGACCACTTCAAGTCGCACCGCGACATCTTCGTGCCCGCCGCGATTCTGCCAATGTCGAGTATTGACGATGCTGCGAGCGAGTTGAAGCGTTGCGTCGACGCCGGTTACACCACTGCCATGATTCCGGGGCGCCTGCCCGCCAACGTAGCCGCCTACAATTCCGACGAATGGGATAAAGTGTGGTCTGTGGCCGAGGCGGCTGACATGCCGCTAATCCTACATTCGGGCACCGGCGGTGCGACGACGATGGAGCGCGGTATGGGCGCCGCTCTCATCAACTACATGCTGTCCGGTCGCGGTCCGATTGACGCGGTCACTTACCTGGTTGCGAGCGGCGCGCTCGACCGTCACCCCAAGTTGACGGTAGCGACTATGGAATGCGGCTCGTCATACCTCAACTATATCGCCGAGATCCTCGACGAGATCTACCCGGCGCACCTGCATTATGTCCGCCCCAAGCTCAGCCGCAAGCCAAGCGAAATCATCGCGCAGCAGGTCAAGGCCGCTTTCTCGCACGACCGCTCCGCCGTCGAGAACCGTCACGTTCTCGGCCACCAGACGCTGATGTTCGCGACCGACTATCCACATCTGGAGGGGTCGTTCCCCTACTCTCGCGAGGCAATCGCCGAGAATTTCCGCGACATCGACATTACGGAAAAGGAAAAGGCCGACATCCTGGGCTTGACGGCGGCTAAGCTGTTCAAGATCTCCGATCCCAAGGTGCTTACCGACGCCTGAGCGTCGCACAAAAAGCCGGTCGGGCAAATGTCGGCCGGCTGCACCTGCCACGAGATAGGAGAGGACGAGTGAGCGCAATCGAAAAGCCGATCATGGGGTCGCCCGCGGATGACAGCCTCATGATGATCGGCTGTATTCGCACCGTGCACGGGACGCGCAGTTATCCCGTCAGCTTTCGCGATGTCCATGCGGATTCGCGTTTTGGTATGACGGTGTTCGAACGCATGGGCGTGGGGGCCGGCTCGACCGTTCTGGTCACTTCCGGATCGTCGGAGTACGCGCATTTCTGGCCTTACCAGATCGCAGTTGCGGAACTGGAAGGCTGCGTAGCGATCGCCGAAAATTTCATCTTTGATGCCTCGCGTTCGGAAATGTTCATGCGTCGCCTGCCGATCAAGGTAGCGTTCGGCATCAGCGACGCGATCCTGAACGGGCTCGATTCGATGAATCTGGACGTCGTCAAGGCTTTCACGCCGACCGATGCGATCTGCGCGCGCGATGGTGCGGCCGACCGTCTGACCGCGCTGGGCTTCAAGCCTTGGCGGATGGTTTCGTTCGGTCCGGCTTACGGCTTCGTTTCACCCAAGGGGGAGACGTTCTACGACGACCGCGAATGGCTGCTCGAGGAAGCCGACGGCGAACTGCTGATTTCGGCCCGGACCGCGCGCGCGCTGCCGCTGGTACGGATGCCGACCGGAGTTCGCGGCACGGTGAACGAAGAACACCAGTTCACTCTTTCCTGAAGGCCCGCTTCCAGTCGGTGCAAGTCTCGCCCTGTTCCGCTGGCGCCCAAAAATATGCCGACGATCGGCATGCCCTGAATGTATGCGTTGGAGCAATCGATGTTCGATCCGATCCGGAACTTGTCTCTCTACTCTGTTCTCGAAGAACACGTCCGGTCCTATCCTGGCAAGATCGCCCATGCGATGGGCGCCCGCCGGTTTACCTTCGCCGATTTGCTGGAACGGGTCGACCGGCTGATCAATGCGCTCGACAAGGCGGGCGTGAAGTCAGGCGATCGCATTCTCTGGCTTGGCCAGAACTCCGACGGCATCATGGAACTGCTGATAGCCGCCTCGCAACTCAACGCCATGCTGTGCCCGACCAACTGGCGGCAGAGCCGCGCCGAACTGGCGGACCAGATCGACGATCTCGAACCGGCGGTCATCGTCTGGCAGGAACAGGAAGTTGGCAAGGAAATCGCCGCCGCCCGCGAACTCGCGGTATTTAAGGACGGCCTATGGCTGCTCCACGATGGTGAGGGCAAAGGATCGTACGAGGGCTTCATCGAGAGCGCCTCGCGCGACCGCAACGATCATCGCGAAGTCGATACTGCGCTCGGCGCACTCATCATTTACACCGCAGCGTTCGACGGGCGCCCCAATGGCGCGGTGCTTAGCCAGAACACGATCCTGCTCGAAAACCTGGTCCTCGCACCGACGATGCGGATCTCCAACCAGACTGTGTTCCTCGCGGTAGGACCGCTCTTCCATCTCGGCACACTGATGCAGTGCTTGACCGTGTTCCACATGGGCGGGACGAACGTGTTCGTTCGCCGCACAGACGCGATGTCGATTGCGCAGGCAATTGATGCCGAGAAGTGCACCAGAACTTGGCTCGTCGGCAAGACGATGGACGAGATCGTCGATCTCAACGCGGACGGGCGGTTCGAGCTAAAGAGCCTGCGCTCAGTCCCCCACACCGATGCCTGGAACGCGATGGTGACGGTGGAGCAGTTGGATACGCTTGTTCCGGGCTATGGGCAGACCGAAGTGATGGGGCTCGCTGTCCTGCCCTATTACGGATCGGGCACGACCGGCATCTTCGGTCGCCCCTCTCCACTGTGTCAGATGCGCATTGTCGACGAGGGCGACCGCGACGTCGAGCCAGGCGAAGTGGGCGAGATCGTGTTCCGCGGGCCGATTGTGATGAACGGCTACTGGAACCGACCCGAACTGAACGCGAAGCGGCATCGCGGCGGCTGGCACCACACCAACGACCTTGGCAAGCGGGAGGCCGACGGCAGCCTCTCGTTCATCGGTCCCAAGGTGCAGATGATCAAGTCGGGGGTCGAGAACATCTATCCGGCTGAGGTCGAGGCTTGCATCCGCAAGCACCCAGACGTTGCCGATTGTGCGATCATCGGCATTCCCGACGCCAAGTGGATTCAGTCTGTTAAGGCGATTGTCGCGCTGCGACCCGATGCCAAGGCGACCAGCCGCGACATCATCGAGCATTGCCGCGAACGCATTGCGTCGTACAAGAAACCATCTAGCGTCGAGTTTCGCGAATCCATCCCGCGCGGCGCGACCGGCGGCATCGACTATAAGGCCCTCGACGAAGCGTACGGCGGCGGCAACTATCCCGGCGGCACGACCCGTACGTCCTGAAGGATCGGCGGCTCGCAACCAGGCTTGAGAGGAATACGGTAGCAACCATGACCAAGGAACGTCCCTTTTTCGACCCCGAGATCGAGTGCATGTCGCGCGAAGAGATCGTCGAGCGGCAATGGCCGGCACTGAAGCGCGTGATCGAGCTTGCCTACGACAAGGCCGGGCTCGTGCGGAAGAAATGGGACGAGGCCGGCGTCAAGCCGTCCGACATCAACTCGCTCGAAGATTTCTCGCGCCTCGTGCCGTTCATCACCAAGGATGACATCCGCGACTATCGCACCGAAACCGGCGATCCGTTCGGCGGCATTCTGTGCGTACCGCGCTCAGAATTGCGCTCGATCACCGGCAGCTCCGGCACTACTGGCGACCCCACCTTCCTGGCGCGGCGCGACCTGCATGGGCCGCAGACAGATTCGCGGTTCGACCGTTCGTTCTGGGACCTGGGTATTCGTCCCGGCGACTATGCAGTTACGACCAATCCGACCATCCGAGGCTCGACGCTGGCCCCGCTGCTGCATTTCGGGCTGACCCCGATCTGTTTCGACCACTCGCCCGCCGAGATCGGGCGACTGGTAGAGGCTTGCCGCACCTATCGCCCTACCCTGATCATGGCGCTGTCTACGCCGCTGTTGATGGGCCTCGAACAGTTCGAGATCGACACCGCGATCGACCTCATCGAAGTCTTCTCAAGCTGCAAGGCGGTAATCTGGGGCGGCGAACCGCTCGGCCCGCGCGGCCGTTCGCTGACCGAGCGCTGGGGCATGAACGTCTATGAGGTGCTTTCGCTGGGCGATGCTACGATAACGCTAGGGTCGGCCAACCATTCGGGCGCCTATGCATGGGAGGATGAAGTCTTCGTCGAGCATATTGATCCCGATACCGGCCTGCCTGCCGAAGACGGCACGTTCGGCGAACTGGTTGCCACGCCCCTGCAGAATTTTGTCGACCCCCTGATCCGGTTCCGTAGCGAAGATCTCGTATGGCTGACGCGCGAGAAGAGCGAATCGGGCCGCACGCACGCCCGATTCAAGGTGCAGGGCCGCGCAGGCGACCAGATCGTCGTTGCGGGCAAGCAGCTTTTGCCGATCAGTATCTGGCCGACCATCGAATCTCAGCTCGAATCGAAGGCGGGCCTGTTCCAGATCGTGCGCCCGAATACGCCCGAGGATTTCTTACGCCTGCGGGTCGGCTATGCCGGCGAACCCAATTTGGCATCGCTCGAAGCGCGTTTGAAAGCCGAAATCCACAGGCAACTCGGTATCGATTCGAAGCTGGAACTAGTGCCGAACGACGAGCTCCTAAAGCTCGGTCCACCGCACAAGATCCCGCGCATTGTCAAGTTGCAGACGGCCTAACACCATGAGCGAGAAGTTTGGCTTTGTCGGTCTGGGCCAAATGGGCGCGCGCATGGCCACCCGGCTGGTAGCGGCGGGGCTCGACGTGGTCGTCCACGATCTCGATGAGGGGGCGGTGGCGCGCCTCGTAGCTAGTGGGGCGACTGCCGCGCAAAATGCAGCTCAGGTCGGGGACGCCTGCTCGATTGTATTGTGCAGCCTGCCGCGGCCAGAGATCGTACGCGCCGTCATCCTTGGCGTGGACGGTGTGGCGAGCGGTAGTGCGGTGCGGCTGGTGGTCGACCTGTCGACGACCGGTTCGGTCATGACCGAAAGCATCGCGGCCGCGCTTGCGGACAAGGGCGTTGCACTCGTCGATGCCCCGGTCAGCGGGGGCGTAGGCGCTGCCGAGGCCGGAACCCTGACCATTATGGTAGCGGGCGCGCCCGCAGCGCGCTCCCAAGCTGAAGACGCACTTCGCCACCTTGGCAGTAACATCTTCGTCATCGGCGATCGACCCGGGGTGGGGCAGAAGATGAAGTTGATTAACAACATGCTGTGCGCGGCGAACGCGGTCACGACTTTCGAGGCGCTCGTCGCGGGCGTGAAAGGTGGACTCGACGCCGCCAGGATGCTCGACGTCATCAACGTATCGAGCGGGCGCAGCTTCATCTCGGCCGACAAGGTTCCGCAATGCGTAATGCCGCGCACGTTCCCGCCGCGCTTTGCAACCGAACTTCTGCTCAAGGACATGAAGCTGGGCGTGGAAGAAGCCGGACAGGATGGGGCATCCTTGTGGATGCTGTCCGCTGCGCTCGATTTCCTCAAGACTGCCATCGCCGAGATGGACCCGGCGGACGACTATGCCGCACTGATCCGCTATTTCGAGCGACGCGCCGACGTCGAGGTCGGCCCGCCGCAGACAAGGGAGCCCACATGACCGACTTGCGAAATACCGGCCGCGGCATCATGCGCGAAGTCATCGGCGATGACTATTTTGACAAGCGCGAGGCATCGACCAACGCCTTCAACGCCGAGGCTCGCCGCCTGTCCGAGGAATATTGCTTCGGAGAGATCTGGTCGCGCCCGGGCCTTGACCGCAAGACGCGCAGTTTGCTCAGCATCACGACGATGATCGCGCTCAATCGCCAGCACGAATTGCGCATCCATGTCGGCACCGCGCTTAACAACGGGGCCACACCCGATGAGATTCGCGAAGTGCTGTTGCAGAGTATCATCTATTGCGGCCTTCCAGCAGGGCTCGAAGGCGTCCGCGTGGCCGAGGAAGTGCTCGCCTCGCGCGGGTTGCTCTGACCCGACCGAAGTGCAGGCTGTCCTGCCAGAACCTTACCTTACGCAAATAGGAGTTCCGCCCATGTCAGAGAACAATATTCGCACGGAATGGGCGCCGGGGCACGAAGGCGTGCTTGTCGTTACCATCGACAATGCACCCGCGAACGCGATGAAGCTGTCGATGTTCCGCGAGCTGCGCAACCTGTTCGAAGGCATTCGTGACACGCACGTCGCCGCGCGCTGCGTTATTCTGACCGCCGAGGGCAAGATATTCTGCGCCGGGGCCGATACGCGCGAACTGGCCGCGCGCACGACCGAAATGCAGGTTGCGCGGTCGGAAGTGTCGCGTTCATGTTTCGAAGCGATCCGCCGGTGTTCGCTTCCGGTCGTCGGCGCGGTCAACGGTCCGGCGGTGGGCGCCGGTGTCGTGCTGGCCGCGTGCTGTGATATCGTCCTGGCGTCCGAGAACGCGCATTTCTCGCTGACCGAAGTGCTGATCGGCGCGCTGGGCGGCACGCTTCACACGACCCGGCTCGTGCCCAACAAGCTGATGCGGTACATGGCGCTGACCGGGCAGCGGGTCGATGCGCATACCGTTGCGCGCTACGGCGGCATCCTCGAGGTGTTGAGCCGCGAGACACTGATGGATCGCGCGCTGGAAATCGCCGGCCAGATCGCGTCGCTCAGCCCTTACGGCGTGCAGTTGATGAAGGAATCGATCAACCTGACCGAGGAGCTTCCGCTGACCGAGGGCTACAGGATCGAGCAGCTCTATACGACGCTGGCCTCGAACCTGCCGGACGCCAAGGAAGCGGCTGCTTCGATGAGCGAGAAGCGCAAGCCGCAATGGTCGGGCCAGACCATATCGCTGCACCGCACCAACGAACCCGAGCGGTAACGCACCCCCCATTAGTCGCCCATCAGGTCCCGGATGCGCGGCAGCAGGCAATCGTCGAGGAACGGGCTGACATCGCCCGCGGCCACTTCCTCGGTAAACACCGGAAGGAGCATCCGGTTGCGTTCGTTGCGGCGGAAAAACACCTGCAACAGGCGCTCGTCGTATTCCGGGCCCGCTTGCGCGACGAACCTTTCCAGCGCTGAGTCTCCATCGGCAATTGTCGCCGGGCGCTCGCCGGTCATCTCTTCGATCTCGTCGAGGTTGGCCTTGTCGATGGCCCCACCGTACCGGTCGACGAGTTCGAGGTGCCCCGCAAGATTGCGGGCCATCGCGCGGCGATAACCATCGGCCGGATCGTCGGCCACAGGTATCGCGTCGATCGCCAGCTTCATGGATTCGACAGCATGCGAACGCGGCGACCTGACCGCTTCGGGCCACTGTGGCGCTATCAGATCGACGTCTAGAATGTCGGCCATCGCAGTCAGCGCCATGCGCGTTCCCGATACTTCCCAAACCAGCCAGTTTACCGCAGTGTCCAGCGGCATGGTGATCTGACGCGCGATGCACAAACTGGTCGAGATGCTGAGCACCATGACGTGGTAGTTGATGACGTTGTAGTCGAGCGGCCTCCCGGTCAGCCGGGCGTACTCGCGGAACATGTGGCCCATGTCATAGAGCGGTTCGAACACGTTGCGGATGCGCCAGCCGCCCAGGTCGGCAAGCGGGTCGTTGATGTGCCCGATCTCGAGATCGTAGATCGCCGACACCCGCCCCTGATTGACCAGGAACTGCCCTGAATCGAGAGTGACAAAACTGCGCTCGGTCCGGTGACGAGGCACATTAGCGTCCATCCACTTTAGGACGAATTCGACCAGCGGTTCGGGCCGTGATTTGAGCGAGCGGTAAAACGCGATATTCTTGCGGTGCTGGTTGTTTTGCAGGTCCTCAGGCACGGGGGGATTTTCCAGACCGCGTTCGGTGAACTTCGCAACGTCGATCTGATGCATGCGCGCCATGATTGCGACATAGTCATCGATAGCGCGTCGCTTTTCTGCGTCACTGACCAGGCCGCTCATCTGCCGATTACCTGGCACGAGGTCCATGACGATCGCCTGGGGATCCTCACACATGCCGTAGACGTGCGGCACAGGAATGCCGTTTTCCTCAAGAATTTCGAGGACATTAGCTTCATAAGAAAGCGGGAAGGAATAGCCCTCGCCCCGGTCGCCCCGCACATAAATCGGTTTAAGAGTGCCGCCCCTGCGCACCTGCGCGATCCATGATGGCCGCCAACGGCTTTCGCGTTCGAGGCTTTCGACCGTGCCGCCGACAAGCGCAGGCAAGGACTGGCGGACACGTTGTTCGAGGGGATCTTCGATTGCTTCCATTCGTCGCCTTCTTCTTTCATGGATGCGCCCGCCACGACGGTATGGCGCAACGCTGCTCAAGCCATTGGTCGCCACACCATGGCGGCAGCCGTCGTTTCGTCGAGCGCGTCGGTGATCGGCATCGCTTCGGTGCCAGCGCGCTGGCCAAGTTCGGCCATCACGCCGTCAATGTCGTCCGTCTGGATCTCGTAGATCGTCATGTAGCGGTGCGGACCTTCGCCGACGCAGGTCATGCGCTCGGCAGACAGGATTCCAGGGATCGCGCAGACGTCGCGAATATGCTGGTAGTCATACCAGGCATTGAACGCGTCGTCCTTGCCTTCTACCGAATTGGTGTAGGCCACCAACTTGTATTTCGTCATGAAATGTCCTCTGCCCGGGCGTCAGCGCGCTCAAGGGCAGAGGCTCACAGGTCGGTCGCGGGGTGTCAAACGCCCCGCCGAAACCTGCGTCATAAATCGCATATCTGAAGTGGCTCAGGCCGCCAGACCCGCCGCATTGATCCCGGCGAGGGCCGCAGCTTCGTCGTTGTCGCTGGTATCGCCGGTCACGCCGACCGCGCCTACGATCGTGCCTGACGCATCACGCACCAGCACGCCGCCGGCCGCCGGCACGATACCCGCAGGGTTGAGCCCAGCCGCAGCATTGATGAAGGTAGGCCGTTCGATCGACATTTCGCCGATCACGCGCGACGATACGCCCAGTGCCAGCGCGCCCGACGCCTTGGCGGTCGCGATCTGCGGACGCAGGTTCGACGATCCGTCCTCGCGCGCGAAGGCGATCATGTGCCCGCCCGCGTCCAGCACGACGACACTCAGCGGCTTGAGCGAGAGCGCACGTCCTTCCTTCAGCGTTCCGGCGACGATGGTCTGTGCCTGGGCGAGAGTAATGCTGGTCATTTCGTTTCTGCTCCTAATTGGATGTGATCGAGGCGTGCGGGGCGCGGCCCGCCGGTCGCCCAGTCGAGAAGTTCGACCGTATGAACAATGGGCATGTCAGAAAACCGCGCGATCTGCGTGGCGCAGCCGACATTGCCGGTTGCGACGACGTCCGCGTCCAGCCGGTCGAGATGCCCCCCCTTGCGCGCGCCGAGCGTATCGGCAATCTCGGACTGGAGGATATTGTACGTTCCCGCCGAACCACAGCACAAATGCGCCTCCGCTGGCACCTGCACGGTGTAACCCGCTTCGGCCAGCAACCGCTTGGGGGCGTCGGTGACTTTCTGGCCGTGCTGCAGTGAGCAGGCGGGATGGTAGGCAACAGTCACGCCTCGCACGGTAGCGGGCGGCAGGGCGATCGACGCGAGATATTCGGAAATGTCCATCGCCAGCTGGCTGACCCGTTCGGCCTTGGCGGCATAGGCGGGATCGTCGCGCAGCATGAAGCCGTAGTTCTTGATCGTGGTTCCGCAACCCGAGGCGGTGACGATGATCGCATCGAGGCCCCTGCCCTCGATCTCAACCATCCACGCATCGACGTTGCGGCGCGCAGCGACCAGTGCGTCGTCCTCCCGCCCCATGTGATGAACGAGAGCGCCGCAGCATCCCTCCCCAGGTGCGAAGATCACGTCGCGCCCGCAACGATTGAGCAGCCGCATCGCCGCGGCGCGGAATTCGGGCCGGAGCACCGGCTCGGCACACCCCTGCAGCAGCGCGATGCGTCCTTGCGCCGCCGGCACCAGCGCCGAATTCGCGCCGACCGGGGCGGGCGTGGTATTCGGCGCAAGATCCAGCATCGCGGCAAGCGGCTTCAAACCCGGCATGCCGCGCAACAAACTCCTAAACGGCTTGCCCAGCGGCGCAAGGACAAGCGCCATACGGAAACGCCGTTGGTGCGGCAGGATCTCGGCGAGAAGCTTGCGGAAGAGCTGCTCGCTTCGCGGTCTCTCGTAATGCTCGTGGATATAGGCTCGCGCGTGGTCGACGAGGTGCATGTAGTTGACCCCCGAAGGACAAGTCGTCATGCACGACAGGCACGACAGGCAGCGGTCCACGTGCTTGACAACTTCGGCTGTCGGCGCCTGCCGGTTCTCCAGCATCTCCTTCATCAGATATATGCGTCCGCGCGGGCTATCGAGTTCGTCGCCCATTAGCACGTAAGTCGGGCACGTCGCGGTGCAGAACCCACAGTGCACGCACTTGCGGATGACGGCCTCGGAAGCCTTCATCGCCGGGTCGGCGAGCGCCTCAGGCTGGAAGCGGGTTTGCATCGGCAACCTCTCCAAATCGACCGGTTGCAAAGACGCCGGACGGGTCGAAGGCCCGGCGAACGCGATCCTCGAGCATCGCTACGCCGGTCGCGCGCGGATGCATGGCAGGGATACGAGCGCGCATGTCGTCCGGCGCCGCGATCAGCGCCGCCTCGCCGCCCAGCGCGACGGCTTCCCGGCGCACGCGGTCGTCAGTGTGATCGACGGCGACCCAGACCAGCCCGCCGCCCCAGTCCATCGCCCAGCGCGAACCCAGCGGCTCGACCTTGCGGACCAATTCCGCCGCTTTGCGCGGCGGAAGATGCACCTTCCAGCGCACCGCGCCATAGAGGTCGCACCCGGTCATTGCGCGTTGCCACAACGGTGCCGCCTCGTCGGGCGACAGTCGATCGACCATGCAGTGTGCGGTCAGCACGCTGGGCAGGGCTTGGCAGCGCGCCGCGACCGACGGCGCGAACCCTGCCACGCGCAGCAGGACCTCGCCACTCTGCAGATGTGCCGCGGCGGACACGTCGGCATTGCTGCCAAGCGCGCAGGCCATCGCTGCATGCGCCGTTTCCACCGTCAGGCCACGCGCCACCATGGTCACTGTCTCGCGTGCACGCGGCAGAACCTTGAGCGTCAGTTCGGTCATCGCGCCAAGCCGACCCCACGAACCGGCCATCAACTTGGGCAAGTCGTAGCCGGTGACGTTCTTGACGACTTTGGCCCCAGCGATGAATTCGGTGCCGCGTCCGGAAATGGCCTTCAGCCCCAGCAGATGATCGCGCGCCGAACCGGCGGTCACGCGGCGCGAGCCGGCCACTCCAGCCGCCACCGTGCCTCCGATCGTCGCTCCTTCGTGGCCCCATGGTTCGAATGCAAGCATCTGCCCTTCGCCAGCAACCAGAGCCTCGATTTCAGCCAACGGCGTTCCGGGCAGGACGGTCAGGACGAGTTCGGCCGGATCGTAATCGACCACACCGGCAAGACCGCGCAGCGATACCTGCTCAGCATCACGTGGTGCGCCAAAGCTCGCCCGCGTCGCGCCGCCGCTCAGTTCAAGTCTTTTACCCCCTCCAGCAGCGCGGGCAACGATCTCGGCGAGATCGCTAGCATCTCTCGGCGTCAGCATCAGAACCTCGGCAGTTCGGGGTGCGGCAAGGCCCCGTGATGGACATGCATCCGGCCCAGTTCGGCGCAGCGGTGCAACGTCGGGAATACTTTGCCCGGATTGAGAAGCAGTTTGGGGTCGAACGCGCATTTTACACGCTGCTGTTGCTTTAGGTCCTCTTCGCTGAACATCTCGGGCATCAGGTCGCGCTTCTCGATCCCGACGCCGTGCTCACCGGTCAGCACGCCGCCAACCTCGACGCATAAGCGCAGGATGTCGTTGCCGAATTCTTCGGCGCGGTCGAGTTCGCCCGGAACGTTGGCATCGTAAAGGATGAGCGGATGGAGGTTGCCGTCGCCCGCGTGAAAAACGTTGGCCACGCCCAGCCCGTACTGCTGCGACAGTTCCTCCATCCGGCGCAGGACCTCGGGCAATCGGCGGCGCGGGATCGTGCCGTCCATGCAATAGTAATCAGGTGAGATGCGGCCGACTGCCGGGAACGCCGCCTTGCGTCCGGCCCAGAACGCGACTCGCTCCGCCTCGTCGCGCGAGATACGCGTGGTCACCGCCCCGTTGGCATCGGCAATGCGGACGATTTCCTCGATCAGGTGGTCGCATTCCGCTGCGGGGCCATCGACCTCAACAATCAGCAGCGCGCCGACGTCGAGCGGATAGCCGACATTGACGAACGCCTCTGCCGCATGGATCGCGGGGCGGTCCATCATTTCCATGCCGGCCGGAATGATCCCCTCGGCGATGATTTGCGCGACGCAGGCGCCAGCCTGCTCGGCATCGGGAAATCCGACGAGCACGGCGCGTGCCGTCTCGGGCTTGGGCAGGATGCGCACGGTCACCTCGGTCACGACGCCCAGCAGGCCTTCGGACCCGACGACGACGCCGAGCAGATCGAGCCCCGCCGGATCGAGATGCCGCCCGCCCAGCCGCACGACCTCGCCATCCATCAGCACCAGTTCGACGCCGAGGACGTTGTTGGTCGTCAGCCCGTACTTCAGGCAGTGCACCCCGCCAGAGTTTTCCGCGACGTTACCGCCGATCGAGCAGGCGATCTGGCTCGACGGATCGGGCGCGTAATAGAACCCGCGCCCTTCCACCGCCTGGGTAATGGCAAGGTTGGTCACACCCGGCTGAACCACGACCACGCGGTCCTCATAATCGATGTCGAGGACCTTCTTGAACTTGCCCATGCCGAGCAGCACAGCGTCGGCCAGCGGCAGGGCACCGCCAGACAGCGAAGTACCTGACCCGCGCGGCACAACCCGGACGCCTTCGCCCTGGCACCAGCGCAGGATCGCAGAGACCTGCTCCACGGTTTCGGGTAGCACAACCAGCATCGGCGGCTGACGATAGGCGGTCAGCCCGTCCGATTCCCAGGGTCTCAGTTCGTCAGCATCGGTTATCACGCCCTCACCCGGCACAATCGCCTGCATCGCCGCGACGATCCGATCCCGCTTGGCAAGCGTTTCCGCGTCGGGTGCGGGCATGGCGATGGACATGGCGCTGTATTCCCCTGGTCGAGTTCCGGTATTCCGAAATCCGGGCTCGGACTCCGCGATGGCTGCCCGACGCATAACGTCTTTCCAGCGGGAGTCTCAAACCAGCATTCCATCCGACGGAGACAAATCCACCGAAGGCTACCGGGCCTGCCGACACTTCGCAAAACCCGATCACACTTCGACAATGGCATCATGCCCGACGACCCGATTTACGGGAGGACCGCAACTACCGTGTAAGCGGAAGCTGGCAAGCACCTGCTTCCCTGTTATCATGTATATGATCGATAGTAACTGGTGATAGAGTCTCACCTGGATCCTTGAGTTGTCGCTTTTTGCATAGTTCGTGCCGGCTTTGACCTTTTTCACACGCCGGGAGACGGGAAATGGGCGCGGCGGGTTGTCAGCGAACGTGGAGCTGTTGGCATCAACCAGTTGCATTAATTGGGCCTGGATCGTGCCAAGGCTTTGCCACGGGGTCGCGTCCGTCAACGTTGTGTAATTGCGGCGGTGGTCGTGGGTCATCGTCAGGCGGCCTTGGCGGTGATGTGTAGGGCTGATTTTCCTCCTCAATCATAGGCCCGTTGAATTCGGCCATGCCTTCGATCTGCATGTAGCGGTGCTGGAGCTGCCACTCGTCATTCTGTTCGAGGAGCGCCGACGAGGCGGACAATGCTGTCCTCGTTGGGGAAGCTGCCGAAGACGTCGGCGCGACGCTTGAACGAACAATAAGGCGCCTGCTAATCGTCGGCGGCAGTTCGATGGTGCGTCAGGCTTGCCGGTTCGGTGCGCCAGCCGGATCATGGCTAGAGCGGATGCTCGTCTCGGTCGCGTTGGCGAACAAGATGGCACGTATGGTCCCTGAAGAAGGCATATGGCGAACGGGCGCTCAACGCGGAGATGGATCACCATCTTGGCCAGGAGGAGCAAGGGACCAACAGCCGGAACGGCTATGGCCGCAAGACGGTGACGACCGACAGTGGACGGATCGAGATCGAGGTGCCGCGGGATCGGGCGGGCAGTTTCGATCCACAGCTGATCGCCAAATATCAGCGCCGTTTCCCCGGCTTTGATGACAAGATCATCTCGATGTATGCGCGCGGCATGAGCACCCGGGAGATCACCGGACATCTGCGCGAACTGTATGGCATCGAGGCTTCACCCGACCTGATCAGCACGATCACTGACGCTGTGCGGGAGGAGGTCTCGGCCTGGCAGCAACGTCCGCTGGACCCAGCCTACCCGCTGGTTTTCTTCGATGCGATCCGGGTTAAGATCCGCGACGAGGGCATGGTTCGCAACAAGGCGATCCATATTGCCCTGGGCGTCATGGCCGACGGCACCAAGGTGGTCCTGGGCCTATGGCTGGAACAGAATGAAGGCGCCAAATTCTGGCTGCGCGTCATGAACGAACTGCGCAACCGCGGTGTCGAGGATATCATGCTGGCCGTCGTCGATGGCCTGAAGGGCTTTCCCGACGCCATCACCGCCGTCTTCCCCGAAGCGATGGTTCAAACATGCATCGTCCATGTGCTGCGGAACTCGATGGATTTCGTCGCGTGGAAAGACCGTAAGGCGCTCGGAACGGCGTTGAAGGCCATCTACCGTGCCGTCGATGGCGCGGCGGCCGAGGAAGCACTAACGGCCTTCAAAGCGAGCTTCTGGGGGCAGCGCTATCCTGCCATCGGCCAGAGCTGGCGTCGGGCATGGCCCGAGGTCATCCCATTTTTCGCCTTCCCCGACGAAGTCAGGCGGATCGTCTACACCACCAATGCCATCGAAGCCTTGAACTCCAAGCTTCGTCGCGCTGTTCGTGCGCGGGGCCATTTCCCCAATGATGAGGCGGCCACCAAGCTGCTCTATCTGATCTTGAACCGGTTGGAGAAAGAGTGGAAAATGCCGCCGCGCGAATGGAACATGGCAAAGGCGCAATTTGCTGTGCTCTTCGGCGAACGCTTCATCAAGGCCATGACGGCCTGATGGTCAACCGCCTCGCCGCACACGAAATTCCTGACAGTCCCGAGGACGCTAAACGGCACCACACCGAACTGATTGCATCCCGCACTATCGTACGAAGAAAACGGTCGGCGTGCCCATCGTCTCAGTCCAATCCCGAGGCGCTTTTCCATCCACGTCCACCACGCCATATTTCCGGCCTAGCTGAGCACCGATCAGCGTTTGTCCCGACAGCGCTTTGCGCTCCGGATCGTCGAGCAGTTCGGTGATCACCAATCCGGTGAATTCAGGCCGCTCCATCTCCGGAACAATGGTCTGCATTTCAAGCGGGAAGTCCTCGACCCTCAGGTCCCTGATATTATCGGACCGTATGATCCCTGGCCACAGCGATACGATCGACAGGTCAGTATCCTTTGCGTCGATGGCCATGTCGTGCACCATCTTATCCGTCCCGGCCTTCGCCGCGCCATAGGCCGGGCTGAAGTGGTAGCTCACTGCACCATAGAACGAAATGTTGACGATCAGCGAGCCGCCGGTCCGGATCATCAGCGGCGCCGCGAAGTAGGAAGCCACATAGTTTGACCTGAGCCCGATATTGATCATGTCAGCCAGCCCCAGATCCTTTTCCCAGAAGGGACCCGGACGGGTCAGTTCGGCCACATTTACAGCCGCCGCATTGTTGACAAGCAGGTCCAACCTCCCCTGCTCGCGCTCCACGCGATCAATCAGGGTCTGCACTTCGCCGTCATTGCCATGGTCGCAAGGAGCGATGAAGCCTCGACCCCCGGCGGCGTCAACCTCTCGCACCACTTCTTCAAGATCGTCGACCGTGCGCCCTGTCAAGTAGACAGTCATCCCTTTCCTCGCCAGTCCACGAGCGGTGCCCCTGCCAAGACCGCGACTTGCGCCCGTCACGATTGCAACCCTATCCACCATGCCGTTCTTCTTTTCTATCAAACGTTCCGACGACGAATAGTGTAAGCGTAACGCCGATGCTGCTCAAGCCGATTGACCCCTCGCGATGAGCGGTCGGGATTGGTGGCGATGCGTTGCCCACGGCCTATCGTCCGGATAATCTCGACCGCTGAAAAGACGGCTTTGCGGAAAAGGATTTGGTATGACATTGACACTCGAGGCACGAGTCAGAATTATCGAGGATCGCGAGGAAATCTCCCGTTTGCGGGTGAAATACACACTGTACAACGACGGCGGTTTCAACGGAATCACAACCCACCATGATATCGACGCACTGATGGAACTGTTCGCGCCCGATGCTATCTGGGAAGGCCCCGCGAGCACGCGAACCGCGCGCGGCAGTGACGAAATCAGGCAACTGATGATTGATTTCCAGACGACCCCTTTCGTAATTCACAACGTCATGAATCCCATTATCGACATCTACGGAGATACCGCGACAGGAAACTGGCACGCGATCATCGCACTTAGAGCCCGAACCGAGAGTTATTGAGCAATACCAGCATGTTGTGATTCACACCTCTTTGCGAAGAGATGGAGTGAATGGTGACATGGACTGGTATTGCCCGGCGCGAGCATAGCCGGGAGGGACTGCGATATCCATCGGATATGACGGACGCGGAGTGGGCGCTGACAGCGCCATTCGTTCCTCCGGCAAGGCGTGGAGGCCGACCTCGAACGGCAGACATGCGCGAAGTCCTGAACGCGATGCTGTATGTTGCCGTGAGCGGGTGCGCGTGGCGACTTTTGCCCAAATGCTTTCCTCCGGTGTCAACTGTGCGGCGTTACTTCTACGCCTGGCGCAATGCCGGTCTGTTCGCAGCCATCAACACCGTGCTGGTCATGAACCTGCGGGAAATCGAAGGACGGGAGGCCTCGCCCAGTGCTGGAGTGATCGATAGCCAGTCGGTGAAGACCACGGAAAGTGGCGGAGTATCGGGCTTTGACGCGGGTAAGAAGGTCAAAGGCCGCAAACGGCACATCCTGACCGACACCTACGGTTTTCTGATCTTCATCCTCGTCCACACTGCTGATATCCAGGACCGTGATGGGGCCGTAGATGTGCTGGCCGCTGTTCGTACGCGGTTCCCATGGTTGCGCCACGTGTTCGCCGATGGCGGCTGTGCAGGCGATAAATTACGCTCCGCCCTCGTCGGCATGGGGAAGTGGACAATCCACATCATCAAGCGCTCGGACAGCGCCAAAGGCTTCGAAGTGCTCCCCCGACGATGGGTAGTTGAACGCACTTTCGCATGGCTCGGCCGCTGCCGACGGCTCGCCAAGGACTGGGAAAAGTCCATCGCATCTTCAACCGCTTGGGCACTGATCGCTTCAATCCGCATGCTCACGCGCAGAACCGCAAGATATTGCTTCGCTTGAGAAACTTCTGAATCAGGCACTTAGCCACGCGGGGCAGGCCGTCTGGATGCTAGGTAATTACGAAGAGGAATATGTGCGGCTGGACGGTAAATGGAAGTTCAAGCGCGTGCATTTTGTGTCTGCTGTGGAAGCACCGTACGAAGAAGGCTGGGGTAAATTGGTCGCACAGTGATGCACGCCGCCTGCATATGGCGGCTTGAGCCGGATGCGTTAGTGACCCAAAGCTAAGACAGTCGCTTTGATCAGGCCGTTTTTGCCCGAAATAGTTGGCCGCTCGGTTGCGCCCGCCGATGCGGGATGATGTAATTTCCATCTATCAATTGTTAGAAATAATATTGCGAATTGACCGATATCAAATTTCGTGCCGGGCACGCATGATAGTCAGCGAGGATCAAGCCAGTCGGAGATACAGACAATGATCGCTGCTCCTCGCCCCTTCGTTTTCAGCTGTGATGCGCACATAGCGGAGCCATCCGATCTTTGGACTGCCCGGATGCCAGAGCATCTGTCGCAATTTGCAATCACCCTGACGACCGAGGATAATCGTCGCATCTACCGGGTCGGCGATCGTGTAATAATGCGCTTTTTGCCCGACTTTCCTGCGCACAAGACGGGTAAGACGGACGACGAGTTCTACGCCCAGTCGACCAGCGTGGACGACACAAAGCGCCGGGGCTTTCGCGATCTTTCGTTACGCGCAGCAGACATGGATCGCGATGGCGTCGATGCCGAACTCTGCTTCCCGACGGTTGGCCTGCTGATCGCCCGCATCGGTGATCGCGAGGGCGAGCGCGCTGCTGCGCAAATCTGGAACGACTGGGCTTGGGAATACACCCAACCCCTGCGTGATCGCTTGATCCCCGCTGCTATCATTCCGTCGCACGATTTCGATGACGCGCTAGCCGAGTGCAAACGCACAGCGGCCATGGGCTTTGCGGCGTTCGCGATTTTCGAAGGACTCAACAACTACAACGATCCTCGCTGGGATCCGATCTTCGCTTTCGCTGGCGAGGCAGGTATTCCCATCGCCTTCCACACCGGCTTCGGCGACATTCCCTTGCGCCCGATAAGCGGGCCCGGCGGCGCTGTTTACAACTACACGCGGCAAATGAATGACGCAGTCGACATCATCGCTCAACTCGTGGGAGGCGGTGTACTCGAACGCAATCCAAACACGCACATCGTCTTTGCCGAGCACAGTGCCGGCTGGCTGTGGAGCCTCGCTGAACGCATGGATGAGGTCTACATCGGCCATTCCAACAGCGTCGAACCGAAGCTGTCCCGGATGCCGAGCGAAATTGTTCGCAACCAAGTCCACAGCGCCTTCCAGAACGACGGGGACTCGACCATGGCGATCCGCAAGGGGTTGGGAACCTCGGCACTGATGTTCGCTACGGATTATCCGCATTCTGAGGGAACATTTCCATTCACGAGCGATGTCATAAGTCGCCTGCGTTCGAACAATCCCGATGTCACCCCGGAAGAACTTGTCGAAGTGCTGGGAGGAAACGCGGCAAGGCTATTCACCCGGGCAAATCTGCAAACGCAATTCGACAAGCGGCGCGCCAAATTCCTCGCTGCCGTGCCGATTGCCTCATGATCGACAACTTCATTTCTGCAAACGGTCCGACGCGATAAGGAGATCTGAAATGCCGCTGCAAGAACTGCTTCGCCCTATTCCGCCCACACGCGAACTACCCGCCGAGAAATGGATGCCGCCTGCCGGTGTGCGTATTATTTCCACCGATGACCATAATTTGGAGGCGCTTCATTTATGGGAAGATCGCATGCCCGCCAAATGGCAAGCCCGCGCGCCCAAGCTTTATCGAGACGAAACCGGCGCGCTGCGCTTCGAAGCGGAAGGCAGATCGCTCATACCGCAAGGCGTCGATGAGGGGGTATCCTCCGGCCTTCCAGGTTACTGGGATCTTGACGAAAAGATCAAGTCGATGGACGCAGAAGGCGTCGACATCAGCTTCCTGTTCCATGGTATCACACAAGGACTTAATACTCTTGAGGACAAGGAACTTTACTGGGCATGCATCGACACCTACAATGAATGGCTGATTGATTATTGCAAAGGCCATCTGGATCGCCTTGTACCTATCGCCATCCTGCCTGCCTTCCTGAAGCCCGAAGCGGCGCACGACTATGTTGCCAAGATAAAGCAACTTGGCTTCAACGCTCTCCAGATGCCTGCCTTCCCGCGCGGAGTCCGCTACAACAGCAGGAGCATGGACCCGTTGTGGACAGCAATCGAGGCTTCCGGCATTCCGCTAATGTTCCATGTTGGTCCCTATATCGAATTTGTCGGCAACGGATCGGTCGGTGCGAATATTACCCGCAATCTGGCTCCGTACCGTGGCCTTCTGGGCGCGCTCACCTTCTCAGGCGTGTTCGACCGGCATCCGGAACTCAAGGTGGTGTTTTGCGAAGGTGGGGCGACCTGGGTTGCTCAAGCGATCGCCGATATGGATTATGTCGTCCAGACCTATCACACTGAATTAAAACCCAAGCTGGGCTTGATGCCGTCCGAATACTGGCACCGCCAGTGCGCCGCCTCCTTCATCGTCGACACGGCCGCTCTTCGCTTGGTCGATATTATCGGTGAGGACAATATCATGTGGGGTGCCGATTATCCCCATGCCGAAGGCACCTGGGGCTATACCAACGAGATGCTTATGGGCATGTATGAGCAGCTTGGCCCAATTGCCGGAGCCAAATTTCTGAGCGGCAATGCTGCGCGCCTGTGGAACCTGTAAGCTCGACTTTGTACGTTTTTGATCAGGTCCAGGTCCAGAAGATGCTGTTGGTTGCGACGTGGTCGAGGGCCTGATCGAGGGGTAGGAGGCATCCGCCCATGTCGTCGATATCGTCCCATTTTCGTCGATGCGACCAATAGGCGATCCTGACTTCGTCACCTGTGCCAGTTGGCTTGAGGCGCGCGATCGGCGCCTCATTTGTGAGCAGGTAGAGGTGGTAAGCGCCTTTCTCCTCATACCAGCCTACGCCGCCGCCATTGGCTGCGTCAAATGCTTCAATGCGCGCTGCGATTTCGTCTTCTTCCATGGCGCGACCGTAGCTTCCTTCAGGTCAGAGCGCATCTGATTCACCTCGCCGCATCGCTCCAGCCATTGTCTTGCAACCCGTGCTGGTCGCGATTCGAAGCATGGGATGCTTCATCATTCCAAGGCCGCTGTCGGCGATCCCGTTCCTGACGTGCTCCCCTGGAATGTGACCGATTTTGAGTGGAGTCCGCCTCGAAGGAGTCGGACGATAATGAAGCGCAGCAGGTTCAGCGAAGAGCAGATCATCGCGATTTTGAAGGAGCAGGAAGCCGGGCGGCCGGTCAGGTATTCAAAGGCATAACTTCGCGAGAGGGGATGTCGTTCATGCCGGGCCGCCACGTCAACGATCATCAGATGAGGCTCTACATGAAGCTCCGACATACCCATGCCGTTCCGATCGCCGCCGCCAAGGCCAGTATCAGCACAGCGACCGCATATCGCATCGAGGGAGATCCTCGGCTTCCCTCGCAAAGGCAGGACCAGCGAGAGCGGCGACGCCCGGACCCGTTAGCCGGGATTTTCGACGAGGATGTGGTCCCCATGCTCCAGGCTGCGCCTGGTTTGCGGTCAGTGGCAATTTTCGAGGAGATATGTCGCCGTCACCCTGAGCTTGATGGGCGCATTCGGCGCACGTTGGAGCGAAGGATCCGAACATGGCGGGCGATCCATGGTCCCGAGCAGGAAGAGATCTTCCGGCAGGTGCATGAGCCGGGACGGCTTGGCCTGTCGGACTTCACCGAGATGAACGATGAGCACGTAACGATCGTCGGCGTGCCGCTCGATCATCGCCTCTACCATTTTCGGCTGATATGGTCGGGCTTCGAACACGTCCATGTCATTCTGGGCGGCGAGAGCTATGTCGCGCTTGCAGAAGGGTTGCAAAACGCCCTGTGGGCGGTCGGCGGTGCCCCGGTTGAGCATCGCAGCGATAGCCTGTCGGCCGCGTTTCGCAACTTGGACGCTGATGCCCGGCAAGATCTGACGCTGCGATATGACGCGCTGTGCGAACATTATGGCATGACGCCGACGCGCAACAACCGCGGCGTTGCCCATGAGAATGGCGGGATCGAGAGCCCGCACGGGCATTTGAAGGCAGCAATAAAGGACGCGCTGCTGATGCGTGGTTCGCGAGACTTCGATGACCTGGCGAGTTACCGGCACTTCATCGACGAAGTCGTCAGCCGCAAGAACCGGCGCAACGGCCCACGCATAGACGCCGAGCGTGCGGTATTGCAGCCCCTGCCTGGCGCGCGCACCAGCGATTATGAAGAGACGATCGTCACGGTCACCTCGACCAGCAGCTTCACGCTTCGTAAGGTGTTCTATACCGTGCCCTCACGGCTGATCGGGCATCGGCTGCGCGTTCGGCTTTACGATGATCGCCTCGATCTGTTCATCGGCGGCACTCACCTGATGACATTGGCGCGGGGGCGGTCGTTCAATAACGGCTCCCACGGCCATGTGGTCGATTATAGGCACGTCATCCATAGCCTGCGGCGCAAACCCATGGCGCTCCTGAAGTTGGTGTATCGTGACCAGCTCTTCCCAAGGGAGCCTTATCGTCAGACCTTCGACCGGCTCATCGCCGCGTTGCCCGAACGGATCGCTTGCCGGCAGATGGTAGAGCTATTGGCAATGGCGCACGAAAGGGCCTGCGAAGCCGAACTCGCGGAACTGCTGGCAGCCGACGTGGCTGCTAACCGTCTCCCCGAGATGGATGCCTTGCGAATACGCTTCGCTCCCGATCCGGCGGCGCTTCCCGACGTGGTGGTGGAACTGGTCCCCCTTGTCACCTATGATGTTCTCCTGGCGGGAGAAGCCGCATGAGCCGGAACGCACCCGCTATCGACGCCCAGCGTCTGAGCCTCATCCTCAACGACCTGCGCCTGCCAGCAATCAAACTGATCTGGCCCGACTTTACCACGCGGGCAGACAAGGAAGGCTGGCCTGGCGCCCGTCTGCTTGCGGCGCTCGCCGAGCATGAGATCGCAGAACGCGACCGACGCCGGATCGAAAGGCATCTGGGCGAAGCCCGCCTGCCACCCGGCAAGACTCTCGACAGCTTCGCCTTCGATGCAGTGCCAATGATCTCCCGCGCCCGGGTGACGGCGCTGTGTTCTGGTGATGGCTGGCTCGAAAAAGGCGCCAACCTCATCTTCTTTGGTCCACCGGGTGGGGGTAAAACCCATCTGGCAGCCGCAATCGGCCTTGCGTTGATCGAAAATGGCTGGCGCGTTCTGTTTACCCGCACCTCCGATCTGGTCCAGAAACTTCAGGTTGCCCGCCGTGAACTGGCGCTCGAAGCCGCGATAGCCAAACTCGACAAATATCATCTGCTGATCCTCGATGACCTCGCCTACGTGACCAAGGATCAGGCTGAAACGTCCGTCCTGTTCGAGTTGATCAGCGCACGGTACGAACGGCGTTCCACGCTCATCACCGCCAATCAGCCTTTTGGTGAATGGAACCGGGTCTTCCCCGATCCCGCCATGACGCTCGCCGCCGTGGATCGCCTCGTTCACCACGCGACAATCTTCGAGATGAATGTCGAGAGCTACCGTCGGCGCTCGGCGATCCAGCGACAATCACGCGCTGGTCGGCCACCGACCTTCGCGACAATCAAGTCCAACGAGGAAATGTCGCGCAGCGACAATCAAACCTGCGAATAGCCTTGCCAGCGTCAATCAAAGCAGGCACCACATGAAAACTGCGACGATCAGTTCTCATCCTGATTGACGGAAACTTCTCATCCAGATCGCCGCGCCATAGACTATTGCTCGAAAGGCTCCAAGCGGCACATGCAGCCAGGCGCCTACGCTTCTCCGGCAAGCTGGATGAGTTAGATGACGCCGATATCTTTGCCGAAGCGATCGCCAAGCTGCGGCGCAAAAACTGGATCGTCTATGCCAAGCCGCCGTTCGGATCGCCCGAACATGTCTTGGCCTATCTCGGCCGCTACACACACCGGGTCGCCATCGCCAACAGTCGCCTCGTCAGCGCTGACGAGACCAGGGTAACCTTCCGCTGGCGTGATTACCGGCGTGGCAACGCGCCCAGGTTGATGTCGCTTCATCCGCACGAGTTCATTCGTCTCTTCCTCATCCACAGCCTGCCAGACGGCTTTCATCGCATTCGCCACTATGGGTTCCTCGCTAACGGCTGCCGCCGGGCACGGCTCGCCACCATACGGCAGATACTGATCCCGACGGAGCCGATTGCGACCGCCGCGGCCGAGGTCAGCGAGCCCCCCAGGCTGCTCCCGCACTTTGATCCAACCCAGTGTCCATGCTGTGGCGGCATTCTACGTGTCACCGCCACACTGCCGCGATGGCGCACCAGGCAACCCAGACCATGGCCCGATACGTCATGACCACAGCATTTCGATCGAACATACGTGAAAGCAGCGCCGCATTTGCGCCGACGGTCCCCTATATCTGCCATCTTGCAAACCCACTGGTAGCGCAGCTGTGCCAACCTGGAGCCCGCGCAAATATCAGTTTCGCGCGTCGATTACATCGACCTATGCCGCCAATACGGCATTATTCTCTCGATCACGTTGGCTTTGGTTCGTCCAGAACCGCTTGCCCACAACCAATGCCGCGGCACTAATCCCATAGGTCGCGCGCGCGTCAGCGGGCTCGTTCAATCCGGCTTCAATGAGATCGCGCCGCACCATGACGCCAGCGTTGCGCCGCGCGACATCACAGAATCCTCCAGATTCCCCTGTTGGCTAGATCGTGATTCATATGTGGACGCCCCCTATGGCAAGGGCTTTCTGTCGGGACGGGTTTGATCGGTTGCTTTCATATGTCCGGCCTATTTGTGCGGGCGTGATTTG
>NZ_JAVDWV010000027.1:0-34891 GCF_031457465.1 Sphingobium xenophagum | reverse complement strand
GCCGAAAACTCATCCATCGGGCGCCTCCAACCATGGAGACTGCCCAAGAATCCCATTCGATCAATCGTTCAAGCCCATATGCGATTCCCCTGCCCACAGGGGGAGGATTTCGTTTGATTTGCTTTATCAAGCCCTGCCGTCATTCTATTATCAATTCTTTGCATCCCCGCTTCCCGCTGCGCCCGACTTGGGATAGTCCGGGCGCAATTATGAACAAGGACAGGCAGGTTCGGCGAAAGGGAGAGACTGCGTCATGATGACGCTCAGCCCCCTTGCCGCCATCATATTAGGAGTCGTGCTGGCCGGATGGCTGGCAGCGGCCGTATGGGCGATTGCCAGCGGACAGCGGATGCGCCGCGAAGGTATGCAGGCGCAGGGCAAATTCGACCGGCTTGCCACGTTGCTTGCCTCGGCGCCTGCCGCGCCCGTCATCATTCACCCCGATGGACGTATGGAAGCGGCCGATCGCCTGGCAAAATGGCTTGGCAAGCCGCGTGTGCCCAACTTTGTGTCTGAACTCACGGCCGCCGATGGCGGGCTGGAGCCGGAAGATGCGGCCGCGCTTGCCGGTGAGATTGCGTCGGCGCAACGCGCTGGCAAGAGCTTCTCGGTGCCAGTGCGGGGGACAGGGTCTTCGCGTTTGCTGTTGGTGCGCGGTGCGCCGGCCGCGCCGGAACTGGCCTCCAGTGGCGGCGTGGTGTTGTGGATATTCGACGCAACCGACAGCCAAGCGGAAATACGTTCGCTCCAAAGCAAGGTCGGCCAGCTTAGCGACGCGCTCGAAGCGCTCGCAGGGCTGGTCGAGGCTGCGCCTTTCCCGATGTGGCACCGGACCCCCGACCTTCGCCTCAGCCTCGTCAACAGCGCCTATGTCCATGCCGTGGACGGTGGCAGCGCCCATGACGTCATCGCGCAGGGCATCGAACTGGTCGAGCCTGTGGGTGGCCTTTCCCCGCAATCCGCCGCAGCCGAGGCGGTGGCGCAGGACGAACCGATCGCCCGTATGGTGCCAGCAACCATTGACGGCGAACGGCGCACGATGCGCGTGGTCGACGTGCCGCTCGGCGTTGCCGGGGTCGCGGGCTATGCGATGGACCAGCATGAACTGGAACAGGCACGGGTGGAGCATCGTCGACTGGAAGCGGCGCAGCGCGACTTGCTCGATCGGCTGTCGGCTGGCGTAGCACGCTTTGGCCCCGACCGGGCGTTGCGCTTCTGGAACCAGCCTTTCATCAGCCTGTTCGCGCTGCGTCAGGAGCAACTGGCCGATTCGCCCTTGTTCGAGCGGGTGCTGGATCAGATGCGCGATGCGCGGCGCATTCCCGAACATCGCGATTTTCCCGCCTGGCGCGCGGAACGGCGCGACTGGTTCCTGTCGCCCGACCCGCGCGAGGAAAATTGGCTGTTGCAGGACGGCACCCATTTGCGCGTCTATGCGCAGCCCTTGCCCGATGGCGGCCTACTGCTGATCTTCGAGGATCGCACCGAGCAGGTGCAGTTGTCGAGCGCGCGCGACACGCTGCTGCGGGTGCGGACGGCGACCTTTGACAATCTGTTCGAGTCGATCGGCGTGTTCTCGTCCGACGGGCGGCTGCAGATGTGGAACAGCCGGTTCCGCAGCATCTGGGGCGCGACCGAAGAGATGCTGGCCAAGCACCCCCGTATCGACGACCTGATGCGCGACGTGCAGGCGCGGCTCGCCAAGCCGCAACAGGCCAATCTGGTCCGCGAACTGGTCCGCGCCGCCACGATCGAGCGCAAGCAACGCGCAGGCCATGTCGGCTTTGCCGATGGGCGCATCTTCGAATTTGCCGCCATTCCGCTGCCCGACGGCAATGCGCTGTTCACCATGCTCGACGTGACCGACAGTCGCCGGGTCGAACAGGTGCTGCGCGACCGCAACGAGGCGCTGGAGCAGGCGGATCAGGTCAAGACTGCCTTCGTCACCAATATGAGCTATGAACTGCGCACCCCGCTGACCACCATCGCTGGCTTTGCCGAGATGATGAGCGCGGGCTATGCGGGCGAACTCAGCCCATCGGCCAAGGACTATGTCGATGGCATCCTTCAGAGCACAGGCCGCCTCGCCATGCTGATCGACAATGTGCTGGACCTGACCCAGGGCGAGGCGGGCACCCTGCCGATCGACCGCGCGCCCGTTGATCTGGCGGCCGTGGCGCGAGAAAGCGCCAACCGGCTGAGCGCAGACGCGAAGGCCAAGGGCATTGACCTCGCCGTTTCACTGGAAAACAGTCTGGGCGTGGTGCAGGGCGACGCCCGGCGCATCGGCCAGGCGATCGACCATTTGCTCGACAATGCGCTGGCCCATTGCGGCAAGGGCGCGCGCGTATTGCTTCACGGCGATGGCGGTGCCGACAAGGCGCGGATCGTTATTTCCGACAATGGTCCAGGCATCCCGACGGCGCAACAGGATGCGATTTTCGATCCGACAGCGCGCGCGGGTCAGGCGCGGGCCGGGGGCCGTGCGGGCATCGGCCTGCCGCTCGCCCGGCAACTGGCGCAGGCGCATGGCGGCACGTTGCAACTCGTGTCCGAAGCAGGGCAGGGCACCATGATCGTGATCGAGCTGCCGCGTGGCTGACCGCGCCATCCATCTGGCCGACGAAGCGGCAATGCTCGATCTTGGCCATCGCCTTGCGGTGCAGGCGCGTATCGGCGACGTGATCGCGCTCTACGGTGGACTGGGCGCGGGCAAGACGACGCTGGCGCGTGGCATTCTGGAAGCGCTGGGGCTGGAAGGCGAGGCACCCAGTCCGAGCTTCGCGATCGTCCAACCCTATGACGTGCCCGAAGTCCGCCTGCCGGTCGCCCATGTCGATCTCTACCGGCTGGACGACGCGCGAGAGGCCGAGGAACTGGCGCTGGGTGATTATCTGATGGACAGCCTGTTGATCATCGAATGGCCCGACCGGCTGGGCGATGCGCTGTGGCCGCATGCGCTACGATTGACCATTGCGTTCGACCCGGATGGCGGACGGCGCTTGACAGCGGACGTGCCGGACGCTTGGACGGAGCGATGGTCACAGCTATGATCCCGCCCGCTGCCGCGCCCGCTTTCCTCGCCCGCGCGGGCTGGGGCGACGCCGCCATCGTTCCGCTTGCAGGCGATGCCTCCTTCCGCCGCTATTTCAGGGTTATCGAGGATAGCCGCCGGGCGGTTTTGATGGACGCACCGCCGCCGCACGAAGATCCCCGCCCGTTCATCGCCATCGCCGAACATCTGCTGACCGATGGCTTTGCCGCGCCCCGCATATTGGCGCGCGACTTGGACGACGGGCTGGTGCTGATCGAGGATTTCGGCGACCTGCGGGTCAAGGAGCATCTCGATGCTCGGCCCGATGAGGAAATGGCCGTCTACGCCCGCGCGATCGACCTGCTCGCCGACCTGCATCGCCTGCCTGCCGCGCCCGTGCCCGCCTATGACCGCGCCGTCTATCAGCGCGAGGTCGGGCTGCTGACGGAATGGTATTGCCCGGCGATCGGCCTCGCGGTCGATCAGGATGCTTATGTTGCAGCTTGGGATGCCGTGCTGCCGCAGGTCGAGCAGTCGGCCAGCCCGACCGTCACGGTGCTGCGCGACTATCATGCCGAAAATATCATGCTGATCGACCGGGCGGCATCGCATGGTCTCGGCCTGCTCGATTTTCAGGACGCGCTCGCCGGGCATCCCGCTTATGATCTCGTCTCGCTGTTGCAGGATGCGCGGCGCGATGTGCCGCCTGCCGTCGAGGCGGCTATGCTGGCGCATTACAAGGCCGTGGCGCAGCCCCCCGCTGATTTCGACGCCGCTTATGCCGTGCTGGGGGCGCAGCGCAATGCCAAGATCATCGGCATCTTCACCCGCTTGTGGCAGCGCGACGGTAAGCCGCGCTACCTTTCCTACCTGCCGCGCATGTGGGGCCTGCTGGAGCGCGACCTCGCGCATCCCGCTCTGGCCCCGGTGGCCGACTGGTTTGCCGCGAACATCCCGACCGAAAAGCGCCATGAGGCGCTCACGGAGTTTGCGGCGGCATGATCGATACGGCGATGCTGATGGCGGCGGGGCTTGGCAAGCGGATGCGTCCGCTCACCGCGACGCGGCCCAAGCCGCTGGTCAAAGTGGCGGGCCAGCCGCTGATGGACCATGCGCTTGACCGGCTGGAAGCGGGCGGCATCCGCAAGGTGGTGGTGAATGTCCATTATCTTGCCGACACGGTCGAGGCGCATCTGCGCGCGCGCAAGGGCGGGACGGAGTTCCTGATCTCCGACGAGCGTGCCAAATTGCTGGAGACGGGCGGTGGTCTGGTCCATGCCAAGCCGCTGCTCGGCGACAAGCCCTTCATCTGCGCCAATAGCGACAATCTGTGGATTGACGGGCCGCAGGATACGCTGGCGCTGATGCAGCGCCATTGGGATGCCGACTGCATGGACGCGCTGCTGTTGCTGGTGCCGCTGGCGCGGGCCAACTGCCATAATGGGCCGGGCGATTTCCATATGGACGCCAATGGGCGGCTGACCCGGCGCAAGAGCGCGCATGTCGCGCCCTTCGTCTTTACTGGCGTACAGATCCTATCTCCGTCGCTGTTGGTCGATCCGCCCGGCGACGTCTTTTCCACCAACATCTTCTGGTCGCGCGCGATCGCGGCCGGGCGGCTCTACGGCGTGTCGCATCAGGGGCTATGGTTCGACGTCGGTACGCCGCAGGCCATTCCCGTGGTCGAAGCTATGCTCGCCCATGGGTGATCGCGGACAGCCCGCACTCTTCACCATACCCGCGCATCGCGCCTTTGCTGATGCCCTTGTCGCGGGCATCATGGCGCGGCAAGGACGCGATCCGCTGGCGCTGTCGCGGGGCATGATCCTGTTGCCCAGCAATCGCGGCGTGCGGGCAGTCGCCGATGCGTTCGTGCGCGCCTCGGGTGGTGGATTGCTGTTGCCGCGGCTTATTCCGATCGGCGACCCGGACATAGGTGAACAAGTGGGTGGGGCGCTCGATCCATTGGGCGAGGATGATCCGATTGCGCCCGCAATCGCGCCGATGCAAAGGCAAATGATTCTGGCCCGACTGGTGCAGCAGGCGCAGCCGGGCATCGATGCCGGACAGGCGTTGAAACTGGGGCAGGCGCTGGGACAGGTGCTGGACCAGATGCAGGTCGAACGGCTGGCCCCGGATGCGCTGCGCAAGCTCAGCCTTTCGGATGAATTGTCAGGTCATTGGCAGAAGTCATTGACCCTGTTTGAGATTATCATTGCACGCTGGCCCGTCGAATTGGCGCGACTGGGCTGCATCGATCTGGTCGATCGGCGCAACCGCCTGTTCGATCGGCTGGCCAAACGCTGGGCCGAAGCGCCACCCACCGGCTTCGTCGTGGCGGCGGGTATTTCCACCACGGCCCCTGCGGTGGCCGGACTGTTGCGCAGGATCGGCGAGATGCCGAGCGGCATGGTGGTGTTCGCCGGGCTGGACCAGCATATGGACGATGCGGCCTGGCAGGCGATCGGCCCGTTCGATCCTGACCCGGTGACGGGCCGCGCGCCTGCGGGGCATGAGAGCCACCCCCAATATGCGCTCAAGCGCCTGCTTCACGCCATGAGCGCGACGCGCGACGATGTGGCGCAATGGCGCTGGGGCAGCGAGCATGATGCGCGGGCGGTGCGCGGGCGCAATATTTCCAACGCGATGCTGCCGCCAAAGCTCACTAGCGGCTGGCGCGACCTCAAGACCGCCGATCGCTCGCTCGCCGGGGTCGAGGCGCTGGATGTCGCGACGCCGGGTGAAGAAGCGCAGGCCATCGCCATCGCGCTGCGAGAGGCATTGGAAACGCCGGGACGGACCGCAGCTTTGGTGACGCCAGACCGGCAATTGGCGACGCGCGTGTCCGCGCATCTGCGCCGATGGGGGATAGAGGCGGACGATTCGGCGGGCTTGCCGCTCTCTCGCTTGCCACCGGGCACGCTGCTGATAGCGATGGCGCAGGCGGTGGCGGAGCGCTTTGCGCCGGTCGCGCTGCTGACGCTGCTCAAACATCCGCTGGTGATGCGCGGGGAGGGGCGTCTGGCGTGGCTGGAAGGCGTGCGTGGCTTGGATCTGCTGCTGCGCGGCCCGCGTCCGCAGGCTGGGCTAATCGGCATCGATCAATTATTGCGCCCGCGCGAGGATGAGGACCGGCAGGGCACCTTGCGCGAACAGGTGCGCGATTGGTGGCCGCAGGCGCGCGCGCTGCTCGAACCGCTGGAGCGTGCATTCCTCGCAACGCCGGACCTGTCGGGCCAGCTTGCCGCCATCCGCGAGCAGGCGGGTGCGTTGACGGGCGATGCGATTTGGGCCGGGCATCAGGGGCAGGCCGCCGCCGATCTGTTCGCAGACATGGAGGCGGCCGCGCCCGAAGGGCCGCGGCAGGCCGATATGCGCGCTTTGCCCGTGCTGCTCGATCACATGCTGGGCGGCGTGTCGGTGCGTCCACCACAGGGCGGTCATCCGCGCATCGCGATTCTGGGCCTGATCGAGGCGCGGCTGCAACAGGCCGATCTCATGGTGCTGGGTGGCCTCAATGAAGGCACCTGGCCTGGCCTGCCCGCCTCTGATCCGTGGCTTGCGCCGCGCATCCGCCACGAACTCGGCCTGCCGGGGCTGGAAACCCGCATTGGCCTTGCCGCGCATGATTTCGCCAGTGCGCTGGGCGCGCCGCATGTCCTCATCACCCGTGCCCGGCGCGGCAGTGGCGGCCCGGCGGTCGCCTCGCGCTTCTGGCTACGGTTGAAGGCCATGTCCGGCCCGCAATGGAAAAGCGCCGACCGCTATGCCGCGCTGGCGCAGGCGATCGACCGGCCCGATGGCCATCACCCGGCTTCGCGGCCTGCGCCGGTGCCGCCTTTGTCCGTTCGGCCAAGGCTGATCCCGGTCACCGATGTCGATCGGCTCAAGGCCGACCCCTATGCCTTCTACGCCCGGCGTATCTTGCGCCTTGCTCGGCTCGATCCTGTCGATGCCGATGCGGGACCGGCCTGGCGCGGGACGGCGGTGCATGAAATCCTCCAGCATTGGGCAGAGGCGGGCACGCTCGACCCCGCTGACCTCGAAGCCCGCGCGCAGGCTATGTTCGACCGGCCCGAAGTCCATCCCTTGCTCAAAGCCTTGTGGCAACCGCGCCTGATGGAAGCGATCCGCTGGATCGCGGCGGAAGTCGCCAAGGACAAGGCGGCGGGGCGCACCATATTGGCGGTCGAGCGCGAAGGCCGGGCTGAGGTCGCCGAGGTTACGCTGATGGGCAAGGCTGACCGGATCGACAGCTTGCCCGACGGCACGCTCGGCGTCATCGACTATAAGACCGGCAAGCCGCCCAGCGCCAAGATGGTGAAGGCGGGCTATTCGCTGCAACTCGGCCTGCTGGGCGTCATCGCCGAAATGGGCGGTTTTGCGGGGCTGGGCGATCAGCCGCGTGCGGCTGACTTCGAATATTGGTCGCTCGCCAAGAAGGGCGATCAGTTTGGCTATCGGGAAAGCCCGGTCGATCCAACAGGCAGCCGTGGCAAGATCGTCACGTCCAGTTTCACCGCCCATGCCCATGAGCAATTCAGTGGATTGGTCGCGGACTATCTGCTTGGCACCGCGCCCTTTACCGCGCAACTCAACCCGGAAGTCGCCAATTATGGCGATTATGACCAGCTTATGCGGCTGGAGGAATGGTATGGCCGCGACGATGGCTAAGGCGCGCCCACTTCAGAAGCTGCTCGGCAATCAGGCGCAGGCCGCCGCGCCCGACGCCCATGTCTGGCTGTCCGCGTCGGCGGGAACGGGTAAGACCCATGTGCTGACCGCGCGCGTGTTCCGCCTGCTGCTGCAGGGCGTGCGCCCGGAAAATATCCTCTGCCTGACCTTCACCAAGGCAGGCGCGGCGGAAATGGCCGATCGCATCCATGACCGGCTCGCCGCCTGGGTGCAGATGGATGACAAGGGGTTGTTCGCTGACCTTGAGGCTTTGGGCGAAGAGTCCGGCCCCGATGCCCGTGAGCGTGCCCGCCGCCTGTTCGCCGAAGTGCTGGAATCAACGGGTGGTGGTCTGCGCATCCAGACCATTCATGGCTTTTGCCAGCAATTGCTGACCGCCTTTCCGCTGGAAGCCGACCTGGTGCCGGGCTTCCGTCCGCTCGACCAGCGTGAACAGAGCGCCTTGGCGCGGCAGACTTTGGCGGATATGGCGGTGCGGGCGCAGGAGCAGGGCGATGGCGCGCTGATCGGCGCGCTTCAGGCGATCAGCCTGCGGTTGGGCGAGGGCGGGGCGGAACATTTCCTGCTGCGCTGCGCCGCGCGCGGCGATGCGCTGGCGGCGCTGCCCGATCCAATCGCCCCTTGGCTGGCGGGTCAGTTTAACCTGCCGGAAGGTGATATTGATCAACGGCTTGCCGACCAATGTTCCGATGATGTCTTCGACATGCGGACCTTGTCCGCGCTGGTCGCCGCCAATGTCGCATGGGGCAAGGGGCGGGGATTGGAACGCTGTGACCGGATCGCTGCCTGGCGCGCCGCCGATCCCGCCACCCGCGCGGCGACCCTGTCCGATCTGCATCGCGCCTGGGCTAAGACGGATGGTGATCTGATTGAGGCCAAGGGCTGGGTGCCGCCGGACGATGGCTATCGCGCCTTGTCCGCGCGGCTGCACACACGCTGCGCCGAACTGCTCGCAACCAAGGCCCGCGCTGATTATGCTGCTTTGCTGGCGCAGGGGCTTCATGCCGGACATGCTTATGCCATGGCTTATGCCGAGGGCAAGCGGCTGGCAGGGGCCGTCGATTTCGAGGATCTGATCGCGCGCGCGGCCGGCCTGTTGGAGCAGGACGGCATCGCCGAGTGGATTCGCTACAAGCTCGACCAGCGGATCGACCATATATTGGTGGATGAGGCGCAGGACACTAATGCCGCGCAATGGCGCATCGTTCGCACATTGGCCGAAGAGTTTTTCGCAACCGAATGGGAAGCGGGCGAAAAAATCCGCACCATCTTCACGGTTGGCGATTTCAAACAGGCAATCTTCGGCTTTCAGGGGACCAGCCCCGCCAATTTCGCCGCCGCGCAAATCCTGTTCCAGCGCGATGCCGACCAGTCGGGCCACAGGCTCCACGACCTGTCGCTGGACCATAGTTTCCGCTCTACCCCGGCGGTGCTGGACGTAGTGGACCGCACCATCTCGACCCTCGACGCGGGGCGGTTGGGTCTGGAACCGGGCGATGTGCGCCACATCAGCGCCAATCTCCACCCCGGCGAAGTGCAATTGTGGAAGCCGGTGATCGCGGGCCTGTCCGACGATGCCGAGGGCGAGGAAAATTGGGCCGCCGATCAGGAGCGCAAGCTGGCCGAAAATATCGCGCGGCAGATCAAGAGTTGGATTGATGACGGGCTAATGCTCGAAAGCCGGGGTCGCCCGGTGCGCGCCGGCGACATCATGATCCTGGTGCGACGGCGCAATGAACTGGCGCGGCTGATCGTCGCCCGCCTCTATGAAGAAAAGGTCGCGGTTGCGGGGATCGACCGCCTCCGGCTCAATGCGCCGCTCGCCGTGCGCGACCTGCTCGCCGCGCTGCGCTTTGCGGTGCAGCCGGAGGATGATCTCAACCTCGCCGCGCTGCTGGTGTCGCCCTTGATCGGCTGGACCCAGGATGACCTCATGACCCGGCTGATAGGGCGGCGGGGCGGATTGTGGCGGCACCTGACCCACTCTCTGGACGATGGCCTGCTCCAGCCCTTGCGTGACCTGCTCGCGGTGGCGGATTTTTCGACGCCCTATCGCTATTTGGAAGCGATACTGTCGGGACCGATGGATGGCCGCCGTCGCTTGATCGACAGGCTGGGGACGGAAGCGGCCGACCCGATCGAGGAATTGCTGAACGCTGCCTTGGGATTCGAGCAGGACGATCACCCCTCGCTCCAGCGGTTCATCGACTGGTTCGACCGCGGCGAGGTGGACATCGTGCGCGATGCCGCGGCGGAGGGGGACAATCTGCGGCTGTTGACCGTACATGGGGCCAAGGGCTTGCAGGCTCCCATCGTCATTCTCGCCGACGCCTGCCTCGATCCCGATGCGGGCAACCGGATGGACGGACTGGAATGGAACGGCCTGCCGATCCTGCCGCCGCGCAAGCCCGAACGGCAGGGGCCGATCGGTGACCTCGCCGAAGAGGCGGCGCGGGTCGAGCGGCAAGAGCATTGGCGGTTGCTTTACGTCGCGCTGACGCGGGCGGAGGAGCGGCTGGTCGTAGCCGGATCGCTGGGTCCGGCGGCCAGGGGGCAGGTGAAGCCCGAAAGCTGGTATGGCGCAGTCGAGGCGGCGATGGAATCGCTCGGCGCACCGTGGGAAGATGATCCGATCTGGGGCCAGCTTCGCCGCTGGCGGGGGACTGAAACCCTCCCGCGCGCAAAGGCCGATGCCGACGTGGCCGAGGCGCGCGATAGCGTCGCCGAACCGGCCTGGTTGCGCCAGCCTGCGCCGGTCGAGGCGCGCCCACCGCGTCCGCTCGCGCCGTCGGCGGCGGTGGAGGATGACCAGCCCTATCCGCCGCCTACCCCTGCCATGCGCGCTGCGGCTGACCGGGGCCGCTGGCTCCATGCGCTGTTCGAGCGATTGCCCGCCGTGCCGGTTAATCGCCGCCGCGACGCTGCCGACCGCTGGCTGGCCCAGCAGGGCGCGGACGATAGGGCGCTGCGCCTAGAGGTGATCGACCAAGCCTTGCGCGTCATCGATGCGTCCGATTTCGCCGGACTGTTCGGGCCGGACGCACTGGCCGAAGCGCCGATCGCGGCGGTGGTGGGCGAAGCGGTGATTGCGGGCACGGTCGACCGGCTCTGTGTTGGCGCGGATCGCGTCCAGATCGTCGATTTCAAGACCGGGCGAGTCGCGCCGCTGACACTAGCCGAGGTGCCGATCGCCCATATCCGCCAGATGGCGGCCTATGTAGCGGCGCTGCAAGTCATCTTTCCCGATAGGGCGATCGAGGCGGGGCTGCTCTACACTAGCGCCGCGCGTCTCATCACCCTGCCGCCCGAACTGCTCGCTGCGCACAAGCCCGGCTTTGTGCCCGCGCAGGAGAATTTGCCGCTCCCGCCCGTTGAGCCGGGCGAGCAGGCGTCCTAGATAGCCAAGCAACGCAAGGAGAATAGCGACATGGCCACCAAGGCAGTAACTGACGCCAGCTTTCAGCAGGACGTGATCGACGCCGACAAGCCCGTGCTTGTCGATTTCTGGGCCGAATGGTGCGGTCCCTGTAAGATGATCGGCCCGGCTCTGGAGGAAATTTCCGAGGAACTGGGCGACAAGGTGGTGATCGCAAAGGTCAATATCGACGAGAATCCCGACGCACCCGGCAAATATGGCGTGCGCGGCATCCCGACGATGATCCTGTTCAAAAATGGCGAAGCCGCCGCGACCAAGGTTGGTGCCGCGCCCAAGAGCGCGCTCAAGGGCTGGCTCGAAAGCGTCCTGTAAGATTGATGCAGGCGGGCAGGGTTAGCGGAACAAGATCTCCGCTGCCCTGTCCCACAAACGCGGCGAAGAGGCACCGAGCAGCCCCCTGCGCGTATCGCCCACGACATAGGGCGTCCCGTCGAGCCGCTGGCAGCATCCGCCCGCTTCGTTCAGGAACAATGTGCCCGCCGCATGGTCCCAGGGCAGGGTGCGCGCGAACACCGACACATCATTCTGTCCCAGCACCAGCCGAGGATATTGTTCGGCGGCGCAGCGGGGAATGTCCACCAGCGCGAAACGGTCTTGTGAACGCTGCTGAATGTCCGCCCGTTCCTCCGGCGTCATGAAATAGACCGCCAGCGCCGCGATCGGCAGGTCGCCGCCACTTTCGCGCGCCTGCACCTGTTCGCCGTCGATATGGCTGCCCCCGCCCAGCATGGCATAGCACAGGCGGCCAGTCAGTGGATCAAGTATCCAACCCGCCAGTGTCGCTCCGCCATCAACGAGCGCGATCATGATGCCGAAGGGTGGATGGCCCGCCGCGAAATTGCCGGTGCCGTCGATCGGGTCGATGATCCAGTTCAACCCGTCGCCCGCCCGATCAAGGATCGCCGGGTCTGCCGCGCAGGCTTCTTCGCCGATGATCCCGGCTTCGGGCAAGATCGCGGTCAGTCCTTCGGCCAGGCGAAGCTCGCTTTCCTTGTCAGCGATGGTGACCAGATCGTCGGCTGCCGCCTTGGCGCTGACCTCATGGCTTGCCAGATTGCGATAGCGGGGCATAACGATGTCGCGCGCGACATCACGCATCAGGTCGACGACGGGCCTGTGGATATCGAGTTGCATCAGCTACGATAGTCCGCATTGATCGCGATATAGCCATGCGTCAGGTCACAGGTCCACACCGTCGCACGGCCTTCGCCCAATCCTAGATCGACGCCGATCTGGATATCCTGCCCTTTGAGATGCGCGGCGACGGGCGCTTCGTCATAGCCTTCGACCGCCAGGCCGCCGGTCGCTACCTGCGTGGCACCAAAGCGGATCGACAGAAGGTCGCGATCGGCGGGTTCGCCTGCCTTGCCGATGGCCATGACGACCCGGCCCCAATTGGCGTCCTCACCCGCCAGCGCCGTCTTGACCAAGGGCGAATTGGCGATCGACAGGCCGATGCGATGCGCGCTTTCGTCGCTTACCGCACCTTCGACGCTGATCTCGACGAATTTGGTCGCGCCCTCGCCATCGCGTACGACCAAATGCGCGAGTTGGCGGCATAGATCCGTCAGCGCGGCGTGAAACGCATCCGTCCCCGCATCGTCCATGCTGGTGATCGGCGCATTGCCCGCCTTGCCGGTGGCAAAGGCCAGGACCGTGTCGCTGGTCGAGGTATCGCTATCGACCGTGATGCAGGAAAATGTCCGCTTGTTCGCCGCCGACAACATTTGTTGAAGCAGGGCCGGATCGATCGCCGCGTCGGTGAAGATATAGCCCAGCATCGTCGCCATATCCGGGGCGATCATGCCCGATCCCTTGATGATGCCGACCAGTTCTACGCGCGTGTCGCCGATCATCGCGGAAACATGGGCACCCTTGGCATAAGTGTCGGTTGTGCCGATGGTGGTGGCGGCTGCCTCCCAGTCGCAAGGCGCTGCGTCGAACGCTGCTTCCAGCCCTGCTTCGGCCTTGTCGATGGGCAGGGGCACACCAATCACCCCGGTCGATGAAATCAGCACGTCAGAGGGCAAGCACCCCAGATGATTGGCGACCTTCGCCGCAATCGCTTCCACCGCTGCGCGGCCACGATGCCCGGTAAAGGCATTGGCATTACCCGCATTGACCACCAGCGCCCGCGCCGACCCCAGTGGAATGGCATCGCGACACCATTCGACCTCCGGCGACGGGCACAGGCTTTGTGTCGTCACGCCCGCAACCGCAGTGCCTGCATCGAGTTCGACATAGGTAAGGTCGCAACGGTCCCAATCCTTGTAGCGCGCCTGCGCCACGCGCAGCTTCACACCGGCAATGGGCGGCAAGGCAGGGAAATAGGCGGGGGCGAGGGGGGAGCGCTGCATCTGTGTCTCGCTATAAAGTCGATGGATGCTCCTTTAGGCAGGCCGTGCCCCGGAACAAACAAGTTTTTCGTTTCGATGCCAGATGCCGTCAAACGCAGGCGGAGGTGAAGATAACGGGCGATCCGGTGATGATGGTGCCAGCGAGGCCCACCAGTGCGGACACGGTTGCCAAGCGTCGTTCCAATCCTTTTGGCAGCCGTATGGCCCAGCGGAGCACCACAACACCGCCTAGCGCGAAACAGACCCAGGTGACGACCATCGTCCACCGGAACGCCGAACCGCCGGGCAGGGGCCAGCCATGCCATCCGCCCGCGCAGCCAATACCGTGGAGGGCATAAAGAAGCGAAAAGGCCAAAGCCCACAGCCATAGGCCGACCGTCACGCGCCCCAGCATCCTCATGTCAGCACCATAGGCACGAACAGGCACGACAGCACGATGATCGTCACCACCGCGCCATAATTGGCGAACATCCGAGTTATCGTTGATTCCTGCGACCGGGCCACGGAGACATAGCCGGCGCCGATCCGGGCATGCAGGAAGATCGCACAGAAAAGCGCCATGAACGCATGCACCCCAGCATAGACGATCAGCGCCCAGCTTGCAGCGGCATAGGCGTGGCTGGTGGGCGAGGGCAGGGCAGTCACCCCCAATAGAGCCAGCGTCACGATCGCAACGACCTGCGCCAAGCCCGCCATGACCATCAAATATTGCGTCGCCGCCAACGCGCCCGTCATCAAAATGCTATGTGCCCGTTGCGCCAATAGGGCACCGGCCAACACTGCTAGCCCAGCGATCAGGCCAAACATCACACCACCGTCAATCAAAGCCGGCGGCGGCCAGTTAGGGGCGATGACCCAGAGAAAGGCGTAGCCGAACAGGAGCGACGAGAAGAGCGTGCCATTGGCCACCAGCAGCAAACGGCTTCCCCACCAGCCCGGTCCGCCATGCGCCTCCCGATGAACCGGGACCGACTGGCCGCAACCAATGGATACCGGCCCCACGTCCGATCGTGCGCCAAGCACCCATAACCACTGCCAGGCCATAATCGTGACGCCTGCGAGGGGGAGTAGCGCGAGCCAATAATAGCCCAACAGCAACGACAGGAAAAAACATCCGGTCACGGCTGCGGTTATCAACGGCAAACGGCTATTGCCCGGCAGAATGACGACATGGTCGATCGCCCCGCTGGTCGTATCCACCGCCATCGTCTCGCGCCAGCCATGTCTCGCTTCGGCCAGATATCCCTCACCCCGCGCCAGTTTGAGCGCGAGATCGGGGTCGTCCCGAAGCGGCTCTCGCCCCGTAATCTGGGGCTGGCTGGCGATGTTATAGGCCGTCGTGGGGATCGGCATGGCCCATTCGAGCGTGCCCGCGTGCCAGGGGTTTCGGCGGGTGCGGCGCGACATGAAAATCTGAAGCAGAACGTCGATTGCAAAAAGCGCGAAGCCGAACGTCATGATGAAGCTGCCGACCGACGACAGGAGGTTGAGCCAGGTCCAGCCCATTTCGTCGGAATATGTATAGATCCTGCGCGGCATCCCCAGCAATCCTGTCAGGTGCATCAGGAAAAAGGTCATGTTGAAACCTATCAGGATCAGCCAGAAGGCTGCCTCGCCCAACCGCTGAACGCGCGCGCGCCCAGTAAAATGGGGTAGCCAGTAATAAGCCCCGGCGAGCATGGGAAAGATGAACCCGCCGACCAGCACATAATGGAGATGAGCGACAACGAAATAGCTGTCATGCGCCTGCCAGTCGAACGGGACCATGGCCAGCATGACGCCGGTCAGTCCACCCAGCACGAAGACGATGAAAAAGCCAAGCAGATAGAGCATGGGCAGCTTCAGTTCGGGGCGACCGCTCCACAATGTGCCGATCCAGGCGAATATCTGCACGGCGGTCGGCACCGCCACGAGCGCGGACGCGGCCGAGAAGAAGCCGAGCGCCATATGCGGGATGCCCGTGGTGAACATATGATGCACCCACAGGCCGAAACTTAAGAAGGCCAGCGCCAGCAAGGCAGCGACGATCCAGCCATAGCCAAGGATATCGGTGCGGGCCATGACGGGCAACACGGTCGAGACCACCCCGGCGGCCGGGAGAAAGATGATATAGACTTCGGGATGCCCGAACAGCCAGAAAAGATGTTGCCACAAAAGCGCGCTGCCGCCACGCGCCGCATCGAAAAACGGCCAGTCGAACGCGCGTTCCACTTCAAGCAGGATGGACCCAAGGATAAGAGGCGGAAAGGCCACGATCATCATCAGGGCCGTGATGAGCAGATACCAGGCGAACAGCGGCATCCGGTCAAGGCTCATGCCCGGCGCGCGCAGCTTGAGAATGGACACCGTAATCTCAACAGCCGCCGCAATCGCCGAAATCTCGACGAAGGTGATGCCCAGCAGCCAGACATCGGCATTTATGCCCGGCGTATAGGCTTTGGAGGATAGCGGCGTGTACATGAACCAGCCGCCATCGGGTGCCACCCCAAATGCCAGCGCCGCGATCAGGATCGTTCCACCGAACAGATAACACCACCAGCCATAGGCCGACAGACGCGGAAAGGCCATGTCGCGGCTGCCCAGCATCTTGGGCAGCATATAAAGCGCCAATCCCTCGAACATGGGAATGGCGAACAGGAACATCATGATGCTGCCATGCATCGTGAAGAGCTGGTTGTAGATGGCCGGGCCGACAAAAGCGCTGCCGGGCGTCGCCAGTTGCGCCCGGATCAGCATGGCCAGCACGCCGCCGATCGCGAAGAAGGCAAAGGCCGCCAGGATGAAGCGCTTGCCGATATCGGAATGATTGACCGAACGGATGGTCCCGCGCCACCCCTTCGGCGTGCCCCATATCGCTGTCAGCGCCCGGTGCCGTTGCAGCGTCGTCATATTAGTCATTCTTCCCCCCGCTGGAACGCTGCCCAGCTTTCGGCATCATGCGCCATCACTTGGAAACGATTGGCGGTGTGGTTCAGACCGCAAAATTCGGCGCATTGCCCCTCGAACAGGCCGGGATCGCTCGCTTCTATCCGCAGGATATTCGTCAGGCCCGGTATCGCGTCCATCTTGCCACCCAGCCGTGGCACCCAGAAACTGTGGATCACATCAGCGGAGGCGATGCGCACGTCCACAGGCTGTCCCGCTGGAATATGCAGAATATTACGGGTTGCGATCGTCCCGTTTGCGCCGGGCTGGCGGAACGTCCAATACCATTGATGCCCGGTTGCCTCGACAGTCACGACATTGCTGGACGGTCGCGCAATGGTGCGTTCTCCCAGCATCAGCGCATAGCCCAAAAGCGCGATCAATATGACGCTGGGCATCGCGAGGCCAAGCCAGCCGATCCACAGACGACTATTTCGCGCGCCGCGAGGACCGCGCCGAAAGGCCAGCGCCAGCAAGCCCAGCGTCAACAGCGTCAATAGCGCCGACCCGCCCAGCATGACCCACCATAATGTCGCGATATGACCAGCGGCCGGCCCCGCGACATCCAGCGTTGACAACGGTCCGCCGCAACCGCCGACAATCAATGCTGGCATCAGGGCCATTATTCGGTGCAAAGCAGGGCCATGGACAAGGACATTCAATCCGACGACGCGCTGGTCGATCCGATTTCGGCTCAACCGCATTTTCATCGCACGGAATCGCAGATCGCGATTGCCGGTCACCCGATCCACGCCATGCTGGTGGCTTTTCCGATCGCGCTGACCATGTGTACCTTGGGTGCTGACGGCTTTTACTGGTGGACGGGCGACATTTTCTGGGCCCGCGCGGCCTTGTGGGCCAGTGGAATGGGATTTTTGTTCGGGTTGCTCGCTGGCCTTTCGGGCACGGTCGAATTGCTGCTCGTGCCTGGTATTCGTGCCCGTGCGGCGAGTTGGACCCATTTCGTCATCGCCGTGATGCTGCTCTCGATCCTGGGCGCGAACTGGGGCTATCGCCTGGGTTTCGGCTATGAACAGGCAGTGCTGCCCTGGGGCATAATGCTCTCCGCCTTCGCGGCTGGGTTTACGGCGATTACGGGCTGGCATGGCGGCAAGCTGGTGTTCGACTATCACATCGGCACCTCATCGACCGGCAAGGGCTGATCCATAGGCGTGGTCAGCCAGGTCGGCGCAAGCGTATTGCTCAGCAATGGCTTGGCCAGCACCAGCACTAATATGGCGCTCATGACGGCCAGCGACATGGTGACGAGTAGCACCGCGCTGGGCGGCTCATAATTGCCCTGCCGCTCGCCCATGTTGAGTGTGACATGACCGATCCACGCATGCAGCAGGACCAGCAATCCCACCACGACCAGCTTGGCGAACATCCAGGGGACGAACACGCCGCGCAGGAAGATGAGGGCGGTGCCCATCGCGATGGCGATGACCGCCGCCGGCGTCACCACCCCGACATAGGCGCGATGCGTCAATATCCGCAGCCGTGAGAAAGTGGCTTGCTGATGATCCTGGTCATGTTTCGCCAAAAGCAGCGGCAAGGCCACCAATCCCGCGCACCAGATCGACAGGGCCGCGATATGCAGCAGTTTGAGCAATATGATCATGCCGCCATTTCCGCCCGCGTCCACAGACGTCGCCCAATCAACCCCGCGATGATCGCATAGGGGATGATGCCTGGTGCCCACATGATGAGACCGGCAAGCTGTTGATCGGCCAATTGATCCAGTCCCCATTGCAGCGTCGTGCCGACATGCGCCTCATAAAGCCGCTGCGTCGCGAAAGTCAGCAAGGCTCCCAACATCCCCATCTGCACCATGGCGAGGATCGCCGCCAGTGTCGCTGGCACCGCAGGTGCGCTGAACAACGCCCGCCAGAACCAAAGCGCCGTGGAAAACAGACTCGCCTGCATCAGCCAATAGGTTGGGCTGTCCATCAACGCCCGATCATAGAATGAGGGGACATGCCACAACCAGAGCGTGGCTGTAGCCGCAAGCAGCGGCACGCCCAAGCCTTGGACATGGCGGGAGGGCAAGGCCAGTGCGATGAGCGGCGCAGCGACCGCAACCAGCAGGATGTGATGAAGGGCGCGCGCAGAAAACAGGGCGACGCTCAGGGCGCAGAGCGGCGAAACAAATGCCAGCGCCAATATCGCGACACCGCCCAGAGCAAGCTGCGGATGCTTCGTCCGCAGCGCAAAGGCGGCGCATAATGCCAGCGCCAGCAACAATAGCGGGTCGAAGTTCCAGCGACCGATCCATTCACCAGGCGATGGGGCGGTTCCGCAATAGCTTATCATTACCCCTGTTCCCTCAATCATATGTCCCCTCGATCAAACCCTGTCCTTCACCCAGCCGACTGTCGAAGCCTATCATGTCCAAAGGCGATAGCGACCGCAACGGCACCGCCACCGATGACATTGCCCACCGTGCTGAAGGCGAGGTTCAAAAGCCCGCCAATCAAGTCGGGGCTTGCGCCCGGTGCTGCCAGCCACCCCAAGGGAAGCAGCGACATATTGGCGATGGAATGTTCCAGGCCAGCAGCCACGAAAATCATGACGGGGCCTAGAATGGAAACGGCCTTGCCGGGGATGGTCCGCGCATTCATCGACATCCATACCGCGAGGCACACCAACATGTTCGCAAGGATGGCCGAGCAGAAGATGGCAGCGGGCGATTTGGCCAGCTTGTCATCGGCCAAGGTGATCGCTGCTTCACCAACGCCATCACCAAGGCCGCCGCTGCCCGCGAATAACAGGGCGATGATAAGCGCACCGATGAGATTGCCGACCCATACCAGCGTCCATGCCCCGAACATCCGGCCTGGTTTCAGATCGCCGGTCGTCATCGGCAGCAGCATCATCGTGTTGCCGGTGAACAGTTCAGCCCCGACGATCATAACCATCATCAGACCCACGGAAAAGGCAAGGCCGGACAAGAGCCGCACCGCACCGCCATCTCCCATATCAGCCTGCGCAACGAGTGCGGCGATTGATCCAAAGGCAATGAACGCACCCGCCATTATCGCCAAGATCAGCATCCGCGCCCAAGGCTTCTTCGCCTTGTCCGCCAAAACCTCCGGCGCAGCGGCAGCTATTTTTTCGCCAATGGGATCGTCGAAAATCGCCTCGGCCATTATCGTGCCGAGGGCTCTATGCGCACCGGCACGGCCTTGCTTGCGGGGGTCTTGGAATGGCGGTCGTGATGATGCAGCGCTATCAGGGGATTAAGTTCTGGATAATAGCCCACGATCGTCCCGTCGGGCAGGTCGAAGGGGATGATTTCCAGACCGTCGATGCGACGCACATGGCTGTCGCCCGCGTCCCCGGTCAGCGAGACGCGCTGGCCTTCGGTCAGACCCGCCCTCGCCATGTCGGCTGGATTGATCAGCACGATATTCCGTTTGCCTTCTATGCCGCGCAAGCGGTCGCTATAGCCATATATGGTGGTGTTGAACTGGTCGTTGGAGCGGACCGTTACGAGCCGATATCGGCCATCATCGTCCGCTACGTCTGTCGCAGCGAGCATATCAGGCGCGGTGAACTGGGCTTTCCCGCTTTCGGTTTTCCAAATTCGCTCCCGCGCGCCATTGCCCCGATAAAAGCCGCCTGGTTCAAAAATGCGTGCGTTCATATCATGAAATTCTTCATGATAAGTCTCGGCGATCAGATCGCGGACCAGGCTATAGTCTGCCGTCCATTCATCCCAGCGCACCTTGGGATTTGGGGGCAGCGTCGCCTTTGCGATGCCGGCCACGATCGCCATTTCCGATTTCAGATGCTCGCTGGCCGGTTTGCGATGACCAATGGAAGCATGGATATGGCTGAAACTGTCTTCGATGGTGACCGTCTGCGGTCCTCCCGCCTGCATATCCTCTTCGCTGCGGCCCAGGCAGGGAAGAAGATAGGCGATCTTGCCATTGAACAAATGTCCCCGGTTCAATTTGGTGGCGATCTGAACGGTCAGACGCATTTGCTCCCAGGCGGGTTCGATCCGGGCCTGATCGGGAATTGCGCGCAGGAAGTTGCCACCCAGGCCGATAAAGGCCTGCACGCTGCCATCCAGCACGCCTTCGCATACTTCCACAGTTGTCATGCCCTTGTCGCGCGGGGGATCGAAGTCGAACTGCTCGGCAAACTTATCGAGCGGGACCAGTTCGGGTTTTTCGGAAATACCCACCGTGCGTTGGCCCTGCACGTTGGAATGGCCGCGAACCGGGCATATGCCCGCACCAGGACGGCCGATATGCCCGCGCATCAACAGAAGATTGACGAGCATGGCGATATTCTCAAAGCCATGGACATGCTGCGTCAGCCCCATGCCATAGACGCCGATCACCCGTTCGGCCTCGACATAGACCCGGCCTGCTTCCTCGATATCGGCGCGACTAAGCCCTGACTCCTGCTCGATCCGGTCCCATGTCGTTGCATCCGCCTTGGCTCGAAACGCCTCGAAGCCCAGGCAATGTTCGGCGATGAAGGCCCGGTCGATCAACGTCCCGCCCCGGCGCGCGTCTTCGGCCAACACATATTTGCACAGCCCCATGATCGCCGCGATGTCGCCCCCGGCGCGCACCTGCAGATATTGGCAACTAATCTGCGTGCCGTTGCCGGTCAGCATTTGCGTTGGCCGTTGCGGATTGACGAACTCGATCAGTCCCTTTTCCCGAATGGGATTGAAGGTGACGACCTTGCAGCCGCGCTCGACCGCCTTTTGCAGCGGATGCAGGAACCGTGGGCTATTGGTGCCGGTATTCTGCCCGAAAAAGAAAATCGCATCGCATTGTACAAAATCGTCAAGAACGCATGTTCCAACCGGCGAACCGATCAAACTGTTCAGTGTGACCGACGTGGTTTCGTGGCACATATTGGAACTGTCAGGCAGATTATTATGCCCATAAAGCCGCGCGAACAGTGCATAGAGATAGGAGGTTTCCAGACTGGCGCGACCGGACGCATAGAAAATTGCCGACTTGGGGTCGATCGCCTCCAACTCTGCGCCGATTGCGGAAAAGGCTTCCTCCCAACCACATAGCACATAATGATCGCTCGCCGCATCATAGCGCATGGGGTGCGTCAGGCGTCCCTCATGCTCAAGATCATGATCGCTCCAACCACGTAGTTCGGTCACGCTATGTTTGGCAAAAAATTCCGGCGTGCAGCGATGCGTGGTCAATTCCCACAGGGTAGCCTTCGCGCCATTTTCGCAAAATTCAAAGGCATGGGGATGTTTAGGCTTGCCCCAGGCACAACTCGTACACATGAAACCGCCAGTCTTGTTCTGGCTACGCAATGTCTCCAACGCGCCGGGCGTGGATTTTTCACCCAGCGCGGTGCTGCCCATGCCGCGCAATGACCCCCATCCGCCCGTCGCATTGTCATATTCGACTGTTTCAGGAGGGTTCGTCATATAGGCTCCGATATGCTTGATCCTATAGGGTAAGCCCTCGCGGCCATGTTGGTTCCGTTACCGACATAAGGCAGGCGAAGCCGTCGCGCGGCGGTTGTCTCTCCTTCACTATAGATGCTCATCCGATGAAAGCGCCCCGCCATATTGTTCGAGAATGGGGCCGCGACGCAGCGCAAGCAGAGCGATGGCGGCACCTGCGGCAAGGTTGACGAGCAAATGCGGGCTTTCGGCACCGAACAAGAGAGGCGACACAGCAACCGCGATACCGCAGGGGATCAACAGATAGCGAGCGACCCGGACAATCTCCGCCGCTGCAAGCGAAACCACGGTCAAGATCACAAATCCCATCACATGGTCAGCATTGGCCATGCTGCTCTCGGCCCCCAAGGTCAGCCGCGTGAACAGGAGCGAAACCCCTATCAGACCGGCCGCCGCGAGGTTCCAGGGCAGGTTGACGCCACCAACGGCCATGTCGCGCAGGACTGCGCCGGGCGCGCGATCAAATTCATCCCTGTCGTCGATCCGACCGTCCGGGTCCGCATCGCCGAAGAGAAAGACGCGCAACCAGTCTTGCCCTGCCTTCGCCCGACGCCGGACAAACTGCACCGTCGCCACCAGTTCATCGACGGCATAGGGCACCTGGATCAGCATCGCTGCGGCAGCAACCAGCGTCAGTGTCGCCCAGGTGCCGATAATGATCGGCTGGATGATGACGAAGCTGATCGACACGATGCTGAGCGGCACGATCATCAGTCCGAACAGAAATACCAGCCACGGCATCGTCCGCCAGCGCGCCCGCGATCCGACAATGCCCGTCACGATTTCGAGCGCATAGGTATAGCCGCCCAAAGCCGCATCAGGGATGGGGAAGGCTTCGGACACCGCCGAGGTTATCACCGCTTCCGTTCCGTTCTTCGTTGCATCATCGGGCAGGCCGGAGAAAAACGGATCCCATACAGAGTCGATCTGCCCAAGCTGATAGGCCGTCAGGTAACGCGCTACCACGAGGCCGATGAGCGCCAGCAGGATGATGGGCAGACGCTGGGTCCAGGAGGAGGGATTGTACGACCATCCGGCTGGTATCGTCGATCGGTCCATCGCTGCGGCCATGGATGGCCCCGGTTCGGGGCGAGCGCCAACCGCAAAGGAAAAGACCAGCATACCCACCAGCGTGTCCGATAGGAAGGCCGCCGGATTGCCGGTCCAGAACAGGAACGGGATCGCCATGAGCAAGGCACCGACACCGGCCGACGCCCAGCGTGCCCAGGTCATGCGCCAGGACAGCGCGCATGAGGCAAAGATGATAAGCGCAGCACCAAGCCCTATTTCCGACCAGAATAGTGCTGGTTCCCGGACCTGAACGATGACCGGCTGGGTCAATATCCAAAAGCCCAGCGCGATATTGGCAAAATGCGCCCAGCGCGTTGCCTTGTGATCGGCCCGCCGGCGCGTTTCATAGTCGATGCGAAGTGCCTCAGCGTCTTGTCCAGCGGCCTCGGCGTCCGTTACAAAAGCGGGCGCGGTTATGCCATTAGCGGCATACCATGCGGCAGGATCATTCTTCAGCGTTGCGATAATCGCGGGCAGTTCGTCGGCCAGCCGATGCTGGGGCACCCAGCCGAGCAAGTCTCGCGCCTTGCGCGTGTCGAGCGCATAATGGTCGCTCGCCATGCGAGTCATGAAGGGCTGAATGAAGGGCCGCTCGCCCTGGTCCAGGGCATCGGGCACGATCGGTTCGGCCTTATCCTGCACCCATGCGCCAACGGCGGCGGCGGGCGCGGGAAGCCGGATGGTGGCCCATTCGGCCTCGCCATGAATCAAGCAACCAATGCGATCCTGCAGGTCCGCATAGCCCAGCGCTTCCTCTTCGCCGACCAGGATCGTTGTTTCCCCCGCCAGGGATGCCCGGCGATCGACCGTGCGGACAAAGGCATCGATCAGGTCATCGCGATGGATCATCGCCTGCCCTGCGCGCGTGTCACCGGAATAGAAATGGCTTTGGAAATCGCGCTCATAAATGCGCGCAATCTGATTGGCGAAGGTCGGGACCGAGCTATGCTCGTCATAGACACCGGCCAGATGCAGAAACACCGTCGGCATCGCGCCCCGCGTTTCGCGAATAGCGTCTTCCGCCGCCGCTTTTGAACGGGGATAGGCCCATTGCGGATCAATGGGTGTCGACTCGTCGATCCGTTCGCCGGGCTTGCCGGGCTTGCCGGGCTTGCCGGGGGCATGCACCAGCATGGTGCCCGAATAGACGAATTGCTCGACTTCGAAATCCAAAAGGCCGGAAACAAGGCGCCGGCTGCCCTCCACATTCACCGCATCATAAAGCGGCTTGTCTTCGCCGCTGAAATCGAAAAATGCGGCAAGATGAAGGACGCTCGCGATGTGATCACCATGCTCACGCCGAAACTGCACCAGCGCCGCCTGCACCTTCGCGTCGTCGGTCAGGTCGACCTTTATGATCGGAAATTCAACATCCGCCGTGCTGCTATCCAGGCCTACTATGGCATAGGAGTCGCCCAGCGCCTTGGCGAGCGATCGCCCCAAATTACCGGCCGCGCCGGTGATGAGCACGATTGGTTTATCGACCATCGCTCCACGTCCCCCTTGGTCTGGTGATTGCTGCCTGCTCCTTGGCTAACGAGGCGCACCATTATTAGGTCCAATGCGGCGGGGATATTTTCGCACGAATGGGATTACGCCGCCCGGCGGCAATCAGCACACGACTCTGGTTGCACCACAGGCGAAGAGCGAGGATCGCACAAAATGAAGTTTTTGCGTCCTGCGCTGAAACGTGGATGGCGCGGGCCTGCAGCCTATGGCGGAAGCGGTGGGATTCGAACCCACGGTGAGCTTGCACCCACGGCGGTTTTCAAGACCGCTGCCTTAAACCACTCGGCCACACTTCCGTTGTTTGGCTTCCTAGCGCGCCGGACGGACTTGCCAAGCGTAAAAATCGAGGAACGATCGGTTCATCCCTTTCTGGCGCGAGCCTGCCATTAAGGGATTCACCTTGCCGCCCGCCTGTGCAACAACAGGCGCATGGGAGATTCTTTGCGTACATCCATAATATCGTTGCTGTTCGGCCTTGCTGGCGTTGCGGCCTCCGGCGTGGTGCCCACATCCGCCGTGGCGCAGGACAGCGCGGATTTTCGCGCCTATCTGGACAGCATTCGCCCCAAGGCACGCGCGATGGGGATCAGGGATGCGACGCTCGACAGCGTGTTTGCCACACTCACCCCCAATCCGCGCGTCATCCAGCTTGACCAGAATCAGCCGGGGGGCGGCGCTTATTCGCCGATCCCCAATTTCGAGCCCTATCGGGTGAAGCATGTCGATGCGGCGCGGATCAACCGCGGACGGATCGCCTATCGCACCAATCGTGCGCGCCTCGCGCGCATTGAGGCTGAAACGGGCGTCCCTGAAGAAATAATGATCGCAATTTATGGCCATGAAACCAATTATGGCTCCTATACGGGCGACTTTGATCTGATCCGCTCTTTGGCGACCCTGTCCTGGGAAGGGCGGCGGCGGACGCTGTTCGAACCGGAATTGCTGGCGACGCTCAAGATGCTGGATAATGGCGTACCGCGCAGCCGCCTGGTCGGCAGTTGGGCAGGGGCAACGGGCTATCCGCAATTCCTGCCCAGCGTCTATCTGCGCCTGGCGCGCGACGGCGATGGCGACGGGAAGGCCGATATCTGGACCAGCGAGGCTGACGCGCTGGCATCTATCGCCAATTATTTCGTCCATTCGGGTTGGCGCGCGGGGCAACCGTGGGGCGTGGCTGTAAACGTACCAAATGGCTTTAACCGCGCGGCGATCACCGCACGGACACAGCCGACACGATGCCCCCGCGTGTTCAACCGCCATAGCCGCTGGCTGACCATGGCGGAGTGGCGGAGGATGGGACTGTCCCCGGCAGCGGGAAACTGGCCGGGCGACACGGTGATGGCGACGCTGCTGGAGCCTGACGGGCCGGGCAAGACCGCTTATCTTCTGACCGGCAATTATCGGGCCATCCTCGACTATAATTGTTCCAATTTCTATGCCCTGTCGGTGGGGCTGCTGGCCGATGCGGTCAAGCAATAGAATAGGCGGCCAGTGCCTGGCGGCCGGGGCGCTGCTGCTACTCGCCGCCTGTGCCGGAGAGCCACCGGCCGCGCCACCCACCACCCTTGCGCGACCGCCGGTGCAGAAGACACCCTTGGTCGCCGATGAACCCGTGATAGTTGGTGCGGCCTACACCATAGGGGGGGTGACCTATACGCCAGAAGACGAGCCGCAATATGACGCGGTGGGCTATGCCGGCTGGTATGGGGAGGAGGTGGAGGGCAACAAGACCGCCAATGGCGAAGCCTTCATGCCCATGGCGATCACCGCCGCACACAAGACCTTGCCTCTGCCCAGCTATGTGGAGGTAACGGCGCTCGATACCGGCAAAACCATTTTGGTCCGCATCAATGACCGGGGGCCATTTGCGAATGATCGGCTGATCGACCTGTCGCGCGGCGCGGCGGAGCAATTGGGAATCATGGGTGAGGGGGCCGCACCAGTGCGCGTCCGTAGGGTCAACCCGCCCGAACAGGATCGTGCGCTGCTTCGCGCCCACCAGCGCGCCGCAGAACGGCTCGAAACTCCCGCTTCGCTGCTGACCCCGTTGCGCACCAAGCTTCCGGCACCGCTATCGCCTGCCATCACGCCGAAAGCGGTCACCCCACGCCCTGCGCCGTCGTCTCGGCCATCCCCGCCCCCCGCGATCCGTGGGGGCTATGTCGTTCAGGTCGGCGCTTTTGCGTCCCGCGAACGCGCGGAAGCGCTGGCGAAGCGTATCGGCGCGACCGCTGTCGAAAGTGGCAACCTGTGGCGCGTGCGCTTTGGTCCCTATCCCACCCGAACCGCGGCGCAGGCAGGCGTCCGGGCCGCCGCAGCAGGGGGCTTTGAGAATGCGCCCATCATCGCTAATGACGCCCGATAGACCCGGCGCAGCGCCGCACGATTCCATTCCATTGAAGGCAGTGTCATGAACAAGTCCGTTGCAGTCCTCCTCTTCGCCGGGCTGTTGACCCAGCCCCTGACTGCCGCCGCGCCGCCCTATAGCAGCGAAGCGCCAATCGCTTATATGAAGGATCTGTCGTCGGGCGCGGTACTCTATAATAAGGGCGGCGACACGCGCATTCCGCCTGCGTCCATGGCCAAGATGATGACGGCCCATGTCGCCTTCCGCCTGATCCAGCGCGGCGAATTGAAGCTCGACACGATGTTCACCGTGCGCCCGGAAACTTGGAAACAGTGGCACGGGCCCCAGGCGGGATCGACCATGTTCCTGTCGGCAGGCGAGCAAGTCTCGGTGGAAAATCTGCTGCACGGCATCGTCACCCTATCGGGCAACGACGCCTGCGTCGTGCTGGCCGAAGGGATTGCGGGCACCGAACAGGCGTTCGTCGCGCAGATGAACGAGGAAGCCAAGCGGTTGGGCCTCAAGAACAGCCATTTCGGCACCAGCAATGGCTGGCCAGACGAAGGCGTGACCTATGTCACAGCCGAAGATCTCGCCAGCCTCGCCCAGGCGACGATCGAGGAGGCGCCTGATCTCTACAAGCGCTTCTATGCCGCGCGCTCCTTCACCTGGGGCAAGACGATGGGCGGCGCCGACATCAGCCAGGGCAATCGCAACCCGATTTTGGGCAAGATCGCCGGTGCCGACGGCCTCAAGACTGGGCACACGCAGGAAGCGGGCTATGGCTTCACCGGGTCGGCCGAACAGGACGGCCGCCGCCTGGTCATGGTCGTCGCCGGGCTGACCAGCTTCAATGGCCGCATCGGCGAATCGGTGCGCTTCATGGATTGGGGCTTCAAGGCCTGGAAGGCGCAGCCCTTGTTCAAGAAAGGCGCGGTGGTGGAAACCGCCGAGGTCCAGTTGGGCAGCGCGACGACCGTGCCCTTGGTCGCGCCGCATAATATGGCGGTGACGCTCCCTCGTACCGCCTCGTCGAACGTCAAGGTCAAGGTCGTCTATACCGGCCCGATCAAGGCGCCGATCGCCAAGGGTCAGCAGATCGCCCAGCTCATCGTCCAGACATCTGACACGCCGCCGCAGGTCATGCCACTGGTCGCGGGTGAAGATGTGGCGGAAGCCGGAATGTTCGGCCGGATCTGGAATGGCATGAAGTCGCTGTTCGGGTGAGTCCGGGCCGCTTCATCACGCTGGAAGGCGGAGAGGGCGCGGGGAAATCGACCCAGCTTCGCGCGCTCGCCGCTGCCCTGCGCGCGCGCGGGCTGGAGGTTGTCGAAACCCGTGAGCCCGGTGGCAGCGAGGGCGCGGAAGCCATCCGCGCGCTGCTGCTCACCGGCGGCGCGGATCGCTGGAGCTCGCGCGCCGAAGCCTTGCTGTTCGCCGCCGCGCGCGCCGACCATGGCGAAAAGACGATCCGTCCCGCCCTGGCGCGGGGTGCGTGGGTGCTGTCCGACCGCTATCTCGATTCGAGCCGCGCCTATCAGGGGCAGGGCGACCTGACCGATGCCGACATAGTGGCGCTGCACGGGATCGGCAGCGCCGGATTCCTCCCCGACCGGACCTTGTTCCTGACCCTGCCGCAAGCGGAAGCCGAAACGCGCGCGCGTGCCCGCGATGGCGACATATCCGACCGGATCGGCGGGCGCGACCGCACCTTTCATCGGGCGGTGGCGGATGCCTTCGCCCGCTTTGCCGTCGAAGAACCCGCCCGTTTCCGGCCTGTCGATGCGTCGGGCGCAGCGGATGCCGTCACTGCCCGCTTGCTCGAAGCGCTTGCCGACCTGCTGCCATGACGTCACTGATTGGTCATGACGCGCAGGCCCGTTTGCTGATCGGCGCGGCAGCCAGCGGGCGGATGCATCATGGCTGGATATTGAGTGGTCCGCGCGGCATCGGCAAGGGCAGCTTTGCGCGCGCGCTGGCGCTGCGCCTGCTCGCCGACGCCGCCGGGCCAAAGGTCGAGGGGGAGGGGCTGGCCGTGCCCGACGACCATCGGGTTCGCCACCTGATCGACGCCGGTGCCCATCCCGACTATGCCGAACTTGCGCCGCTCGAAAAGGATGGCGTCACTGCGCGCAACATCAGCGTCGATCAGGTGCGCGGGCTGGGGCGGCTGCTCCAGTCGGCCCCGTCGCTGTCGACGCGCCGCATCGTGGTGATCGACAGCGCCGACGATCTGGAACGCGGCGCGGCCAATGCGCTGCTCAAGACGCTGGAGGAGCCGCCTGCCGACATGCTGTTCCTGCTGGTCAGCCATGCGCCCGGTCGCCTGCTGCCGACCATCCGCTCACGCTGCCGCACGCTGCGCTTCGATCCGCTGGACGATGCGGCGATGCGATCGGTTTTGCGCGCGGGAGAGGGAGAGTTGTCGCCCGCGGAAATGGACGCGCTGGTGCGGGCCGGGGAAGGTTCGCCGGGGAAGGCATTGCGCTATGCCGGGCTCAATATGGCTGAGATCGAAGCCGCTTTGACGTCGATCGCGACCGATGGCGATCCCGGCAACCGCCAGCGGCTTCTGCTCGCCAAAACGCTGGCAAGCAAGGCGGCCCGCCCCCGCTATGAAGCCTTCTTGGAACGCGCGCCCGCTTTCCTCGCCGAAGCTGCGCGGCATCGCCATGGTCCGGCCCTTGGCGTGGCGCTCGACCATTGGGAGGAAGCGCGGCGGCTGGCGGGCGGGGCGATCATCCTGTCGCTCGATCCCGCGGCGGTCGTGTTCGAACTGGCGGGCCATGTCGCAGCGTTGGCACCGCGCGCCGCCTGAAAAGCGACTTTGCGCGCAGGCGAACAGCCGCTAGGGAAGGCGCCATGTCCAAACCCTATACCATCACCACCGCCATCAGCTATCCCAATGGCCGTCCGCATATCGGCCACGCCTATGAGGTGATCGCCACCGACGCGATCGCCCGCTTCCAGCGGATGATGGGCCGCGACGTATTTTTTCAGACCGGCACCGACGAACATGGCCTGAAAATGGATCAGGCCGCGCGCACACGCGGCATCGAGCCGCGCGCGCTGGCCGATGAAATGGCCGCGCATTTCCAGCACATGGCCTCGGTTCTTAACATCAGCCATGATCGCTTCATCCGCACCAGCGAACCGGATCATCACCGTGCCAGCCAGGCGATCTGGCAAGCGATGGAGGCCAATGGCGACCTCTATCTTGGCCGCTATGAAGGCTGGTATTCGGTCCGTGACGAAGCCTTTTATGACGAAAAGGAAATCGTCGAAGGGGAAGGGGGCGTCAAACTCTCACCCCAGGGCACGCCGGTCGAATGGACGGTCGAGGAGAGCTGGTTCTTGCGCCTGTCCGCCTATCAGGATCGGCTGCTGGCCCTATATGAAAGCCAGCCCGGCTTCATCCAGCCCGACAGCCGCCGCAACGAAATCCTGCGCTTCGTCGAAGGCGGCCTGAGCGACCTCAGCATCTCCCGCACCAGCTTCGATTGGGGCGTGAAGGTGCCGGGCAGCGATGGCCATGTCATGTATGTCTGGGTCGATGCGCTCACCAATTATCTGACTGGTTGCGGCTATCCCGACGATGCGGCGCGGATGGCGCGCTATTGGGCCGAGGGGGGTGACATCACCCACATCATCGGCAAGGATATCGTGCGTTTTCATACCGTTTACTGGCCAGCCTTCCTGATGAGTGCGAAGTTGCCCTTGCCGAGCCAGATTTTCGGCCACGGCTTCCTGCTCAACCGCGGCGAGAAAATGTCCAAGTCGGTCGGCAATGTCGCTGATCCGATCGCATTAGCCGAGCGGTTCGGCGTCGATCAATTGCGCTATTTCCTGCTATCCGAAGTCACGTTCGGCAATGACGGCAGCTACAGCGCCGAAGCGATCGTCGCCCGCGCCAATAGCGACTTGGCCAACAGTTTCGGCAATCTGGCGCAGCGAACGCTGAGCTTCATCGCGAAGAATCTGGAAGGGCGCTTGCCCCAGCCCGCGCCACAGGATGTGGATAGCGACCTGCTTGCCACCATTGCCGAAGCCGCCGCGACATTCCAAACCGCCATGGCCGACCTCGCGCCATCGGTCGCGATCGAGGCCTGGATGCGCGCCGTATTCGCCTGCAACGCCTATATCGACGCGCAGGCACCCTGGGCGCTGCGCAAGACCGACCCGGCGCGGATGGAGGCCGTACTGGCGACCTTGTACGACGCCATCGCCAGCCTTGCCATCATGGTCCAGCCGATCATCCCCAACAGCGCTACGAACTTGTTGGACCAGATGGGCTTGTCGGCCGACCAACGCGGCTATGCGCTTATCGGCGGGGATTGGTATGCCGCCCTGCGCACCAGCGGCTTTGTGCTCAGCCCGCCAAAGCCGCTCTTTCCTCGCCTCGAACTGACCGAAGCGGACGCCTGATCGCCATGCTGATCGACAGCCATTGCCACTTGAATTACAAGGGCTTGATTGAGGATCAGGAGAATGTGCTGGAACGCGCCCGCGCGGCCGGCATCGACCTAATGCTCAATATCGCGACCCGTGAAAGCGAATGGGATGCCGTCCTCGACACCGCGATCCGTGCGCCCGACGTTTGGGCGACGGTCGGCATCCACCCGCATGAAGCCGACGAGCATCCCCATGTCGATACCGCCAAGCTGGTCGAGCGCGCCGCGCATCCGCGCGTCGTCGGCATCGGCGAAACCGGCCTCGATTATTATTACGACCATAGCGACCGCGACCGACAGCAGAAGAGTTTTCGCGCGCACATCGCCGCCTCGCGCGAAACCGGCCTGCCGCTTATCGTCCACACCCGCGATGCGGAGGAGGATACGCTGGCGATCATGCGTGACGAAATGGGGAAGGGGGCCTATCCCGGCGTCATCCACTGTTTCACCGCCAGCGGCACCTTTGCCGATGCGGCGATGGAATTGGGCTTCTACATCAGCATTTCGGGCATCGTGACCTTCAAGAGCGCGAAGGATTTGCAGGAAACGGCGGCGCGCCTGCCGCTCGATCGGCTGCTGGTGGAAACGGACTCGCCCTTCCTCGCCCCGGTGCCGCATCGCGGTCGCCCGTGCGAACCGGCTTTCGTGGCGGACACCGCGCGCTTCCTCGCCACACTGCGCGGCGAAAGCATCGAGCAATTGGCCGCCGCGACCTCCGCCAATTTCCGCACCTTGTTCAAGAAGGTGGCATGAGCTTCAAACTCACGATCCTCGGCAGTGGCACCTCGTCCGGCGTTCCGCGCATCGGCAATGATTGGGGCACTTGCGACCCGACCGAGCCGAAAAACCGTCGCAGCCGCGTGTCCATCCTGGTCGAAAGCCCGACCACCCGCATCCTGATCGACACATCGCCCGACATGCGCGCGCAATTGCTCGCTGCCGACGTGGTCCAGATCGACGCCATCCTGTGGACGCATGATCATGCCGATCATAGCCATGGCATCGACGATGTTCGCCAACTCTTCCATCATCGCCGCTCGCCCGTGCCGGGCTATGCGCGCGAACAGACGCTCCGCCTCTTGTCACAGCGCTTCGCCTACGCCTTTGAGGGGCGCAACGGCTATCACCCGACCATCGCGCCGCATATCCTGCCCGACAGGCTGCGGATCGGCGACATTGACATCGCCTGCGTCGATCAGCCCCATGGCGACATCTGGTCCACCGGATTTCGCTTCACCCATGGCGGCCGCTCGATCGGCTACGCCACCGATTTCCATGCGCTGACGCCGGAAATGCTGGCGCTCTATGACCGGCTCGATGTCTGGGTGGTCGATGCCCTGCGCGAAAAGCCGCACCCGACCCACCCGCACCTCGCCCTCACTTTGGACGGCATCGCGCAAGCCAAACCCGGCCAAGCCATTCTCACCCATATGGATCAGAGCATGGATTATGCAACGCTGCGGCAAACACTCCCCAGCGGCGTCGAACCCGGCTATGACGGGATGATAGCCGAACTGACGACGGCAGAGCAGGGGGATTGATGGACGGCGACCTGACAGCTTCGACCCTCTGGTATGTGCTGGTGCTCGTGCTGGTTGGATCATCGCTGATCGGGCGGCGGCTGGCTTGGGGATCGTTATTGCGCCTGGCTTTGCTATGGGTTGCCATCTTCGCAGGGCTGTTCGGGCTGTTCACATTGGCGCAGCAGCAGGGCTATCTCACTGGCCGCTGGGCGGAGGAGGGGCTTCCACCCGGCGATGCGCCGCCAAAGCTGCCGCCAGTCCGAACCAAAGGGCAAGCTATCCGCATTCCCGTGGCCCGCGACGGCCATTATTGGGTCGAAGCCACCATCAACGGCACGCCTGCGCGTTTCCTGATCGACAGCGGCGCGACCATTACCGCGCTATCCGAACCAACCGCCCGCGCGGCAGGCCTCAATTATGACATCGGCGAGCCCGGCGTCGTCATGACCACCGCGAACGGCAAGGTCGAAGCGCGCCGCTCCAGCATTGCAAAACTGGCGATCGGCCCCGTGACGGCCAGCGACCTGCCCGTCGTCGTCTCGCCCGCATTCGGAGAGATCAACGTCATCGGCATGAACATGCTCTCCCGTCTCAAAAGCTGGGGCGTACAGGATGGCGAAATGGTGCTAACACCATGACGCCATCGCTCGCACCACCCACCCAGCGCCAGCGGCTCAAGGCCATTATCGGCGGCTCCACCGGCAATCTGGTCGAATGGTATGACTGGTATGCCTATGCCGCCTTCACCCTCTATTTCGCGCCGCATTTCTTCCCCAGCCAGGATCGCACCGCCCAACTGCTGAGCGCCGCCGGGATTTTCGCGGTCGGCTTCCTGATGCGGCCGATCGGCGCATGGCTGATGGGCGTCTATGCCGACCGCCATGGCCGCAAGAGTGGCCTGACGCTGTCGGTCGCGCTGATGTGCGCCGGGTCGCTCCTGATCGCGGTGACACCCGGCTATGAGACGATAGGCGTCGCCGCGCCGCTGCTGCTGGTACTGGCGCGGCTGATGCAGGGCCTGTCGATCGGCGGCGAATATGGTGCCAGCGCCACCTATTTGTCGGAAATGGCGGGCAAGAACCGGCGTGGCTTCTTCTCCAGTTTCCAATATGTCACGCTGATCGCCGGTCAGTTGGTCGCCATCTGCGTGCTGCTGGTTTTGCAGGCGACGCTGACGGAGGCGCAGTTAGACGCCTGGGGCTGGCGCATACCCTTTTTCATCGGCGGCGCGCTGGCGGTGATCGTCTTCTGGCTGCGGCGCGGCCTTGCCGAAACGCAGAGCTTTGCGGTGGCCAAGGCAGCGGGCGCGCCCAAATCGGGCTTCGTCGAACTCATCACCAACCATCCGCGCGAAACGCTGACGGTGATGCTGCTCACGGCTGGCGGCACCATCGCTTTCTACGCTTATTCCATCTACATGCAGAAATTCCTGGTCAATACCAGCGGCCTCAGCCGGGAAACGGCGTCGCAGATCAACGCCGTGACGCTCTTTGCCTTCATGCTGCTTCAACCAGTCGCAGGTGCGCTGTCCGACCGGATCGGGCGCAAGCCGCTGATGATCGGCTTTGGCGTCATGGGCGTCCTGTGCACTTATCCCATCTTCGCGACCCTGGCCGTAACCAAAGACCCGTTGATCGCCGGTCTGCTGGTCATGGCGGGGCTGATCATCGTTACCGGCTACACCTCGATCAACGCCGTGGTGAAGGCAGAACTGTTCCCGGCGCACATCAGAGCGCTGGGCGTGGCGCTGCCTTATGCCTTGGCCAATACGCTGTTCGGCGGGACGGCCGAGTTCGTCGCCTTGTGGTTCAAGCAGGCGGACATGGAGCAAGCCTTTTACATCTATGTCACGGTGATGATCGCCATTTCGCTGGTGGTTTATGTGCGGATGCGCGACACGCGCGAGCATAGCCAGATCCAGGAAGACTGAGACAAAGTCGCACCATATTTAACATAATCCTTATTATCGGACTTTATGATCCGAGCTGGTGGATTCTAGATCGAAGTGCGAAATCCTAGGATTTATAGGGGTTTGATCCCTTTTCCAGGAAGGCACATGATGAACGGCTATCAGCATCTGGG
>NZ_JAVDWV010000026.1:0-35644 GCF_031457465.1 Sphingobium xenophagum | reverse complement strand
AGGCGGTCGCACCCGACAGGAAATAGAGCGTGGAGCCGGTAGGTACAGTGGCGGAACTGGCGATCGGAGAAGCGTCGGTCTGCTTGCGCGTGATCCCCTGTGCCTGGGCGGACGTTGCAAACAGCGCAAGGGCGGCGGCAGCAGTGGCGATTTGTGCTTTCATGGACATCATCCTCTCATGACGATGGAAAGGAAAAGAGCTGGTCGCGTTGGGCAACTTTGGTCAGCGTTTGCTGTGCGGCGCGGCATGCCGACCACAACGAAGCGGTTAAGAGTGAGAGATTGAGACTGGACAATCTCATCATCGATGCCCCCTTTTTAGCAGTCCGCGTGACAAGCTAAAAAACGATACTGAACTGAAAAACCTCTATGGCAGTGCGCATATCAGGAGAGTTGTAAAATTAGCTCTGAGATTATTGCTCGATTCCATTGACTTAAATTGTACGATTGCTTTGCGCCGGAAATCTACGCCTATGATAATTGCTTTTAATCATGGATCATTGACGAGTGCGCCACACCCCTCTCCACAGCTCCACAGAGCAACATTATTGGGGAATGCTATCAAAGAATCTCCTGTGTGGTCGGATAGTGTGATGACCAGGATTGCCGGAATCAGCCGATGAGGCGGGGAGGGCTAAAAGACGTAGATTGGTCGCGACCTGCCGGTTACCGGACAGTCCGGACCTAGGGATGCGAAATTGGTGCCTGAAGGGCGACAAACGGTCGAGGGCTGATATCGGCGCTTACTGAGCCATTCGTTGGAATAGCGTTGGGATCCAGAAATCAATCGATCGGCCTTATATCTGCTGAAATCCACGAGGTCTCAACATGTCATTTTTCTCCGTACTTGGAAATTGGGTGTCGGGATCTTTTGATACGCAGGGCGGCGGAAGGCCGGATGCATTTCAAACAATTCTGGAACACAGCGCCGACGTGATCTGCCATATAGAGAATGAACGGTTCGTTCACATATCTTTGTCGGCCGAACGGCTATTGGGCTGGGATCCCGGGGCCCTCATAGGCACAAACCCGCTGGAAGGGGTCTGCGCCGAGGATAGGCCGACCATTCAAGAAGTGATCTCGCACCTTTTTTCGGGCGAGAAAAACATAGCTATCGCACAGTGCCGTGTCGTTTGCGGCGACGGGTCGCTGAGGTGGTGTGAGACGACCACCCGATTGGAACTCACTGATAGCGGCAGTCACCGTGCTGTTATCATTATTCGTGACATTTCGGATCGCAAGCGACTGGAGGAGGAGTTGGCAGCGCAGGCACTTCAGGATGGCCTAACCGGTCTGGCAAATCGCCGTGCCTTCGATCAGGCACTTGACCGCGAATGGAAACGGACGCTGCGCGATGGTGGCGAAATTGCTCTTCTGCTTCTTGATGTTGATTATTTTAAACAGTTTAACGACACTTATGGCCATCAGGCCGGCGACGACAGCCTGCGGGCTGTTGCGGCTTGCGTTCGTACGCACTGTCGCCGTCCGGGCGATCTGGCATGCCGGTATGGCGGCGAAGAGATTGCCGTCATTCTAGGCGCTAGCGGCACCGAAGGAGCCTTGGCAATAGCGGACGCGATACGCTCATCCGTCGAGGCGTTAGCTATTCCACACGAAACAAGTGTGTGCGCCAACAAACTTACGGTCAGCGTCGGAGTGGCCACCGCACTTGCACGGGAGGGCGGATCTATCCGGATGCCAGAAGGCCTTCTCCAGGCTGCAGATCACGCACTTTACAAGGCCAAGGCAGCTGGCCGCAATCGTGTGGTGCAATCGGTTCTGATCGCGCCCTTAGGGAGCTGATCTGCAGACTCCGCCTCTCGCTGAGTACGCAAGAAACAGAAGAAATTTGCTATGCCCGTGTCTAGCGCCATCGGACGGACCGCACCGAGGCAGCGAGAATTGGCCGCTGAATGACCAGAAAGGGTCGATTTTGACGTGCCGACAAAGTGAAGGCCGTTCGCGTCAACCTACTGGATTAAACAACGAGTAGCTCGCGCAGCACCTAACGGCGTCATACTTGCGAAGGATCATAGGCATGACCAGATCGTTGATGTTGAGTGACGCTGTATCAGCTTCCCAAAGCGCGCCTTGCAAATCACATTTTCGCGAACGACTTCAGCGTGAACCGAAGACAGCGCGCTTGTCCTCGCGGCGGCGGCCGACCAGCATGCCGCGTTCCAGCCGGGCGCAAAGCGCGGCGTAATAATCCGGCAGGAAGCCTTCATCGTCGCCTTCGTCCGCCAGCCCCGCCTTGCGCCGGATCGTGGCCGCTACGGTAGCGATCGCGTCATCCTGCCCTCTGCGCAAAACCGTCTCCAACGTCTGCAATTCATAGATGCCGTAAAGGTCGAGCGCGGCGTCGCTGAAGACGCGGCGCGGCTGCGCGGCACGCGCCGCGACAAGATCCGTGCCCGATGCGGCGCGGACATTGAGGACGACCCAAGTGCCCACCAACAGGTCGCCGACCCGCAGACGGTCTCGGTTGAAGAGAGGGAAGAAAAGGAAAATGCCTGTCCAGCTGAGCGCGAACAGCGTGAGGAAACCGTCGACCGCGTCCTGCGCCGCCTGCATTCCAAGAAAGGAAAGGGGCAGGAACACCTCTATCTCGCGTAGCGCGATGCGGGCGATCACCACCCTGCCGGTCATCCCCGCAATCTCGACGAGAGCCGCCTCCGCCAGCTTGTCGCGAAGGGCGGCGCGATGTGCATCTCGACCATCTATCTGTCCGAGATGAACCTCACCGCCGAGCGCGCCGAATTGTTCGGCAAATTCGAACTGATATCCAGCCTCTCGCCCGCCGATCAGGCCGATCTGACCCGCCGCTGGAACGCGCTCAACACGCGCGAGAAAATGTGGGATGCCGATTTCGAGACCTTCATGACGATGCTGCTGCGCGGCCTCGAAGTTGGCGGCGTCGACCATATCTGCATCGGCGCCGATTGGGATGGCGGTGACGGCGTCCATGGGATCGAGGATATCACCGCGCTTCCCAAAATTACCACGCGCCTCAAGGTTGCCGGCTATATCGACGCAGATATCGAGAAACTCTGGAGCGGCAACGTGCTGCGAATACTCGACCAACAAGGGCGGTAAGAATGGCATCGCGTGCCGGAAAAGTCGGTTTCGGGTCTTGTTCATGCAAAGCCGCCATTCGACCGACCGCCAGTCCGAGGCTTGGTCATTCGGATAGCGGACGGTCTGCACCTCGGGACCGAAAATAGGCGCCCAAATGGCCGATATGGGTCGGCTGTGTATGGAAACTCTCGGGACGATACGCTGCTCGCGTCCATTCATCTCGGTCTTCCGGCGCAGGCAAGACTGGCCAACTGAGGCATTGACGCGATATGCGGGTGCAATGAGCGATCCGACCGAAGAACAACTCGCGGTGCTTGGCACTGCGTTCGAAACTTTTGCAAGAAGATACAAGCTTGCCGACGCCCTTCGCTCCGAGCGGCCGCTCGCCGAGTTGGACAAAGCCGTGTTGCTCTATGTTGCAGAACATGCCGGGTGCGGTCCGACTGACGTCGCGCGCTTCCTCGCCGTGCCTGCAACCACCTTGTCCTCCGCGACCGACCGGCTAGTGAGGCGCGGCTTCCTGAAGCGAGAGCGCATCGAAGCCGACCGTCGCGCCGTTGCCCTCACACTGTCCGAGGCCGGCGCGGCCTATGCCAAGGCCCAGGTCAACGCCTATCGGCAAATGTATATGCTGATGCTTTCGCGACTGTCGCCGCACGAGCGTGATCAGTTCATCGCAATGATTACCAAGATCGTCTACAACGATAGTTGAATAATTCGAATCTCGTTGTATCTTGATCTGGTGCTGGAGGTCCGGCGGCACACGAGTTTGAGGAGAGACGTCATGGCGATACGGGTAAACGGCACGGAAGTAGCAAGGCCCGAGGACGCCCGGGTCTCCCTGCTCGATTTGCTGCGCGAGCACCTTCACCTCACCGGCACCAAAAAGGGATGCGACCAAGGTGCCTGCGGCGCGTGCACGGTTCTCCTTAATGGCAATCGCGTCCTATCCTGCCTTACGCTGGCCGCACAGGCGGACGGAAGCGACGTCCTCACAATCGAGTGCATCACCGGCGATGCCGGCGATCTGCACATGTTGCAGCAGGCGTTTGTCGAGCATGACGGGCTGCAATGCGGCTATTGCACCCCCGGCCAAATTTGCTCGGCGATTGCCATGGCGGAGGAATTACGTCGGGGCGACCCCAGCTACGTGACCCTCGATATCGCCGCAGGAACGCAAGTCGTGACGCGCGCAGAAATCCGCGAGCGTATGAGCGGCAATCTCTGTCGCTGCGGCGCGCATAACGGGATCGTCGAGGCGATCGAGGCGATGCTGGCGGAGACGGCAGCATGACCCCCTTGACCTATGTCCGCGCAGCGGGTCGGGCCGACGCCCTTGCCCGCGTTGAGAGTGGCGCACGGTTTTTGGGCGGCGGAACCAACCTCGTCGACCTTCTGCGGCAGAATGTCGAACAGGCGAGCGACTTGGTCGACGTCAGCCTCTTGGAAGGCATCATCCGTGAAACCGATGGCGGCGGGCTGCTGATCGACGCGTCGGTCAGAAACGCCGCCGTTGCTGCCCATCCGCTCGTGCGCCGCCGCTACCCGGTGCTTGCGCGCGCGTTGCTCGCCGGCGCCTCTGCGCAGATTCGCAACATGGCCACCGTCGGCGGCAATATCCTCCAGCGTACGCGCTGCATGTATTTCTACGATGTCGAGGGCGCGCGCTGCAACAAGCGGCAGCCGGGCACTGGCTGCGACGCGCTCGACGGGTTCAACCGCTATCATGCCATTTTGGGTGCGTCGGACCAGTGCGTCGCGACACATCCTTCCGACATGTGCGTGGCGCTCGCCATGCTCGATGCCGTGATCCATCTCTCCGGCCCCGAGGGTGAACGGTCGGTGCCGTTGACGAACTTTCATGTCCTGCCGGATGCCGCGCCGCATGTGGAGACCGTGCTGAAATCGGGCGAACTGATCGCCGCCGTCGAACTGCCGCCGCCGTCGGGCGCGGTGACCAACGCCGAATATCGCAAAGTCCGCGATCGCTCGAGCTACGCCTTCGCGCTGATCTCCGTCGCGGGCGGCCTGGCGCTCGCTGACGGGCGCGTCACGCAAGCTCGCATTGCGCTCGGCGGCGTCGCCGCGAAGCCCTGGCGCGCGACCCGGGCCGAAGCGGCGCTGGTCGGCGTCGCGCCGACGCCTGAGGCTTTTCTCGCTGCGATCCGTAAAGAGCTCGTCGGCGCGAGGCCGCTATCCGGCAACGATTTCAAGATCAGCCTCGTCGAACGAACGGTGGTCGCCGTCCTGACCGCTCTTTCAGGAGCGCACGCATGACCAAGCTACAAAATGCCATCGTCGGCGGTGTACGCGCCGTTATCGGCCATGTGCCCGAAAGCTGGCTACCCGGCGGCACGCCCGATCCGCTGATCGATAAGCGCGTAACGCTCGGCGAGCAGCAGTCGCGGGTCGACGGACCCGACAAGGTGCGCGGGGCGGCTCGGTTCGCCGCCGAAGTGGCGATGGAAAATCTGCTCTACGCCGCCTTCGTCCATTCCACGATCGCTCGGGGGCGCATTGCCGATATCGATGTATCGGCAGCCGCGGCAGCATCTGGCGTCGCGCTGGTCATGACCTATCGCAATGCGCCCAAGATGAGCGTTCCGCCGCCGATCGGCATGACCAACCTCAAGGCTGCGGGCAATCATACATTGCCGATCATGCAGGATCCCGAGATACGCTGGAACGGACAGGTCGTGGCGGTGGTGCTGGCTGAAACGCGCGAGCAGGCAGATCACGCGGCCACCTTGGTCCGCGTGCGCTATGACGCCGCGCCGGCACGCACGCGGTTCGAGGAGGGTAAGGCCAGCGCCTATACGCCGGAGTCTATCCTGGTCGAACGCAACCGTATCGAGAAGGGCGGCCCAAGCCGAAAGTTCGCCGAGGCCGCATTCAAGATCGACGCGGTCTATACGACGCCTTGGGAGAACCATAATCCGATCGAGCCGCATGCCGCGACGATCGTCTGGCGGGACGGCAAGCTGATCGTTCACGACGCGACCCAAATGATCCACGGGACCGCTGGATCGCTCGCGAAAATATTCGGGCCGAACGCCGGTGATGTCGAGGTAAGCTCGCCCTATGTGGGGGGAGGCTTTGGCGCGAAAGGTCTTTGGGATCACCAGATACTGGGCGCGGCCGCAGCGAAGCTTGCTGACCGGCCTGTGCGCGTTGCCCTCTCACGCGCCAGCATGCACCGGCTGATCGGCGGTCGCATGCAGACAGAGCAGCGGGTGGCGCTGGCCGCGAATGCGGACGGCAAGCTCAATGGGCTATTGCACCATGGCTTTGGCGTCAGGCCGCTGCACAGTATCTGCGATGAAGGCTTCACCCTCACCGGCCGCTCGCTCTACGCCAGCGAGAGCTTCGATATCGTCCAGCACTATGTCGACCTTGACCTGCTGGCAAACAGCTTCATGCGCGGGCCCGGCGAGACGCCCGGCACCTTTGCGATCGAATGCGCTATGGATGAACTCGCGCATGCCATCGGCATGGACCCCCTAGAGTTGCGCCGGCGCAACGTGGCCACCCGCGATCCGTTGAGCGGCGCGCCGCATTCGCAGAGCGCGATGATGGAGGCTTATGACCTCGGCGCGACGCGCATCGGCTGGGATCGTCGTTTGGCAGAGCCAGGCGTGCGGCGCGAGGGCGAGTGGCTGATCGGTATGGGCTGCGCCAGCGGCACCTTCCCGTTCATGCGCATGCCCGGCACATCCGTGCGTATAACCATCGACGCCAGTGGCCATGCCCATGTCTCCAGCGCCGCGCACGAAATGGGCATGGGCACGGCGACGGTGCAGCGCCAGCATGCCGCCGATCGGCTAGGCCTTCCGCTCGATCGCGTCACGGTGACGATCGGGGATTCGAGTCTGCCGTTCGCAAGCTTTGCAGGCGGATCGTCTCAGACCGCCTCATTGGCCGCGGCGATCAGCTCGGCGAGCGCTAAGCTTGTGGCCGAACTCATGCGCATAGCGGGCAATGACACGCCGCTGGCCGGCCTCAAGCCAAGCGAGGTCGAGTTCTCCGACGGCGGGGTCTGCAGCGTCGGGGATCACGCTCGCCAGGAAAGCTTTGCCTCCATCCTTCGCCGCGCCAATAGGAGCGATCTGAGCGTGGTCGGCGAAAGCGGCGCGCCGCTGGAGATCATGAAATATTCGATGCACAGCACGTCGGCGAACTTCTGTGAGTTGCGCGTTAGCGAGGTCACGGGCGAAATTCGCGTGGACCGTCTTGTCGGCGCCTTTGACTGCGGCCGCATCCTCAATGCCAAGACGGCGAGCAGCCAGTTTAAGGGCGGCATGATCATGGGGCTCGGCATGGCCCTCACTGAAGAGACGCTGCTCGACGAGCGTACCGGCCGCATCCTGAGTACGTCGCTGGCCGATTATCATGTACCGGTGCATCTGGACGTGCCCGACATTGAGGTGCTGTGGACCGACATACCCGATCCCCGTACGCCGCTCGGCGCGCGCGGGATAGGCGAGATCGGGACGACCGGCGTCGCGGCCGCCATCGCCAACGCCGTCTTCAACGCAACGGGCAAGCGCGTGCGCGACCTGCCCCTAACGCTTGATAAGCTTGTCTAGCCCTGGCCGGAATAGCCGTACTTGGAATAGCGGACGGTCAACAGTTAGAATCAGAAAACTTGGTGCATGGACGTCCGATTTGGAACGATATCAGAACCGGTTTTGTTTCTGTTATCCCAAACTGCTTAAACAATCGGAATCATTTTCGCATTTTTGTATTGTGAAATCTAGTCGCTCTTTCTTAAATATATTGCGGCAATGCTTGAAGCAAGTTCGACGCGTCTAAAAGGTTTTGCTAGCCGTGGCATGTCTATAGCTATTCCTCCCACCTCGGCATAGCCCGAGACTATCAACACCAGGAGATGGGGTAGAGCTGCCCGCAGCGTGTGCGCGAGGTCTACTCCGGTCATGCCGGGCATCAAATGATCGGTGACAAGCAAATCTGGAGCCAGACCCTCAGCGATAAGTCTCAGAGCCGCCTCGCCACAATCCGCTTCATGCACCTCGTAGCCAAACTCTTCGAGCATGTCGGCCGTACTTGCTCTGACCACTTCCTCATCATCGACAAGTAATGCCACACCTCTGGCCTTGTCTTCAAATCCGGGATTGGTGGAAACCTCGTCAATTCCAACGCTCTTCTCGCTGATGGGAAGCCACAGCTCGACGTTGGTGCCCACACCCTGCGTGCTCTGGATGGTCAGGGCACCGCCAAGTTGCGCTGCCAAACCATGGGCCATTGACAGCCCAAGGCCCGTGCCTTTGCCGATTCCTTTCGTAGAAAAGAAGGGTTCGATAGACCGTATGAGGGTTGCTTCGTCCATCCCCATGCCATTGTCGGCGACGGATAGCTTAATGTAGTGGCCCCGCTTCAGGGCGCCCCCCATCGTCCGGACACTTGCACCCGTTGCGGTGATCCGCAGAGTGCCCCCTTCGGGCATCGCATCCCGAGCATTGACGCCGAGATTAAGGAGCGCCATTTCCAGTTGGTTGGGATCGGCCTTAGCCGGCGGCAGGTCGTCAGCCACTTCAACGACGACCCGAACCTGGGGGCCGGTCGTGCTGGCAAGAAGCTCGGCCATGCCCGCCACAAGCTGGCCAACATCGACCGCAATCGGTTGCAGCGGCTGGCGCCGTGCAAAAGCGAGCAAGCGCTGAACGAGTGTCCTGGCACGTTCGGCCGACTGGATTGCGCCCGCTATAAGCCGCTGCTCGCGCTCATTTCCGACGCCCTTGCGCTGAAGAAGGTCAAGGCTGCCGACAATCGGCGTGAGCAGGTTGTTGAAATCATGTGCAACGCCGCCAGTCAACTGGCCCATTGCCTCCATTTTCTGGCTTTGCCGCAGTGCTTCCTGCGCGCGCTCAAGCTCCTCAACAGCTTCCTTTTCCTGCGTCACATCGCGGCCCACAGCGTAAAACAGGTCGCCGTCTGGCACTAAAGTCCAGGAAATCCAACGCCAAGATCCGTCGGCATGACGCACCCGGTCCTCAAACCGCTCGACCGTTTCGCCGCTGCCTAATCGCCCCATCAGTGCCTCAACCGCTTGACGGTCGTCGGGATGGACCTGCTCACGGAAAGGCATGGCCAGCAATGTTGCGACGTCACGCCCGAGCGTCTTTTCCCAAGCCGGATTGATCGCCTTGAGTTGGCCATCGAAGCCGATGATCGCAAACAGATCCCGGCTCATCTCCCACACGCGGTTACGCTCGGCGGTCTTCTCGGTGACTTCCTGCTCGAGCCGTTCATTGAGCTCCCGAAGCCGTATTTCGGCCGCCTTACGGGACGTGATGTCGATGGCAGTGCCTATCACCCGGAAACATACCCCATCGGCATTGAACAGGCCGCGCCCTTTCGCCGCGACCCAGCGAATGATGCCATCCTCCTTGCCCACCGTCCTGTACTCAACGTCATATAATGCGCGCAATAACGGATCGCTCGCCGCTTCATAAGCCGCCCGCGTTTTCACCTGATCTTCCGGGTGAACGCCATTGTAGAAGTCATCCAACGTCACCGGCACATCGGGCGAAATGCCGAACATCGCCTTGACACGCGGCGGCCAGAACATGGCACCGGTAAACGCATCAACATCCCACTGGCCAATCTCACCGACTTCGGTCGCGAGCCGTAGTTGCTCTTCACTCAGGGTCAGCCGGTCTTCGGCTTCGCGGCGTTCGTCGATATCGATGACTGAACCGACATAGCCCAGATACTGGCCGTCCGTGCCGAACCTTGGTGCTGCAGCATCGATGGTCCAACGGTATATACCGTCGGCTCTGCGGAGGCGGAAATCAACGCGGTAGTCGCGCCGTTCGGCATTTGCCGATACATAAGCTTGCTCTGCTGCTGCGCGATCATCTGGATGAACAGCGTCGAGCCAGCCATAGCCTTCGCCAGCGCTGGGTGCCTGACCTGTAAACTCGTACCAGCGCGCGTTGAGATGGGTGCAATATCCGGTCGGATCGGTCACCCACATCATCACTGGGGAGTGATCGGCCATATTACGGAAGCGGCTTTCACTCTCTCTCAAAGCGGCGGCGCGCGCCTTTTCTTCAGTCAGATCGCGTACCTCGATGATCGTACCAATCGGCTGGCCATTGTCTCCGGCAATTGGCGAGGCCGTGAAGGCGACCGGGTAAAAATGTCCATCCTTATGGACGAACACCTCTTCCCCTTGCATGCGATCCCGTTCTGGAAAGGCCTGGTCGATCGGACATTCATCCAGAGGATAGGGATTACCATCGGGCCTTTGATGATGAACGACATCGTGGAGCGGCCGACCCAGTGTCTCTTCCAGTCGGTAGCCCGTCAAATGCTCGGCTGCCTGATTCATAAAGATGCAATGCTGCAGATCGTCCATCAGAAAGATGGCCATCGCAGAATTGTTTACGATGGCGTTGAGCCGACGTTCGATAGAATTCACTGATGGCGTCCTCAGTTGGCAAGTCGCCATATTGAGCCTTTTTGGCCCAGCTTTATAGCGTCAATTCTTCAACGTGCTACCGCGCCTTGAGTTGCAAATGTAACCGGCCCCTCGGCTGGAACTTGCCGATTAGGACGATCCCTGAGGCTCATCGCCAAACAGCCGCCTGTTTGCAAACCTCAAAGCATTTATCGATGTTGAATACCTCACAAGGGCCAGTCTCGCGTCGATGCATCCTGCCCTCTGCTCATTGTTCGCCCCAATGCAAGAGACCGCGCGGACCAGCTCGACGCGATCTCACCACTGCATTGTGAAAGACGGGCTCGCCCCGCCTAAGGCGAAACATGTGGTCTAGCTTAAGAAAGATAGGGTCAGCGCTCGCAATCAAGCAGACTATGAGGTTAAATTACTCTTGCGACCTGCATGGGGTTCTCATCCTGCTTACCTATCTCAATTCGCCGACTTGGCCCAGCGAGGCTCAAGGTTTGGAGATGGTATGAGGCTCGCCGGTCGTGGCATGCTAGGCGGCGGATCGAACATGCCATTAGCGAGATATTGCATCGCGGTAACGATCCCTGCATGGGAAAACGGCTTTGCAATTACGCCATGAGCGCCGCAAAAGTCGGCTGGTATCTTCGAGACGTTAGCGGTGATGAAAACGATGAGTGCATCCGGCCAATGCCCCCGGATGTACCGGCATACATCCAGCCCGTTCGATTCCTCTGCCAAATGGATGTCAACAAATGCGAGTTGGGGATACAAATCCCCCGGTAATGCTTGCACGTCTCTCAGGCTCGCGGCGCCGGCCAGGACGTGATGACCACTGTCCTCGACCATAGCCTCGATATCCATCGCGAGGAGCATCTCGTCCTCAACGATCAAGACTTCCATCATGTTGGTCATGATCTGGCTTCGGTTTGAGGAAACGTGATCGTCACGCAGGTTCCTGGGTTATTGTCGCTCCAAGTGGCTTCCGCGCGCGCCTGGCGTGCAAGCCGGGTTATAAGTGACGTTCCGATACTCTTGCTGCGAGCGGTAGATGGCATGCCTGGACCATCGTCACATATCTTAATGATGCCAAAGTCATCACCACATTCGACCAGGAGGCTAAGCTTACCCGATCGACCTTCCGCAAAGGCGTGCTTGACGGAGTTGGTCAGGATTTCGTTGAGAATCAGGCCGAGCGCAGACGCGTTAGCTGCGTCTACGAATAACGCCTGCGACTGAACATCCAGCGCGATGTCGCTGCGGCCACTCGACCCGACCACATCAGACACAAGACTTTGCGCAAAACTGCCAATATCAAAGAGCGATATGTCGGACGATTGATAGAGCTGGCGATGAACTACGGCGAGGGCATCGACGCGTTCGAGCATGGAATCGAGCTTGGATGCCACGGAAGGATCATCGATAGTTCGAACTTGCAGGCGCAACAGCGACCCGATCATCGTAAGATTGTTTTTTACTCGATGATCGACCTCGTGAAGAAGGATGGTTTTTGCATCAAGCGCGGCACGCAGGTCGGCAGTGCGTCGTTCAACTTCGCGTTCGACCAAAATCTTTTGATCGTTAATGATGTTCTGTGCTTCCACACGTTCGGTGACATCGAGTTGCGACGCGAAGAAGAAGCGAATCACGCCGTCCTTATCGCTGACTGGCGATAGGTAGAGTGCGTTCCAAAACGTCGTGCCGTCTTTTCGGTAATTTAGAAGGTCGACATCGATAGCCTGGCCGGCGGCGATGGATTCGCGAAGCTGCGTGACCGTGGAGGGGTCGGTTTCAGGGCCTTGAAGAAAGCGGCAATTACGACCGATAATCTCGTCACGTGTGTAACCGGTCAGTTCCTGAAACGCGACATTACAAAAGACAATCGGATTGTCATCTTGTGCCGGGTCGGTAATGACCATCGGCATTCGTGTCGCGCGAACGGCGGCCGCGAAAGGATCGCCCCGGCCATGTTCGTATTCCAGTGCGTCAGTTAGATGCCAGTCGTCGCGTTGCTTCAAGGTTACCTCCAGCGAAGGCCGGAAGGCTTCACGTGCCCATGAACGTAGTTTCTAAAATATGGTTCCGCACTGACTTAGCGCAATGGTCTATGCTCAAGCTGGTTAGCGACGACTGATGCGCGTCGATGGCTTTCTAGAAGGGGCCCGCGATTGCTAGAGTTGCAGCGGCCTTTGTTAACACTGGTGGCGCACGATAGTGTGGTCGAGTCGTGCAAACCGACTGATTGAGGGATGTCGCATGAACGGTCTGTCGTTCTTCTACTACTCGACCCGGTCGAGGAGGCACCGAGAGCTTGCTGCCCGAGCCAGAACAGAATGGGCGGCGCAATCGCATACGCGCCTGGCCCAGAGTTACGGAGAGCGGGCAGCAGAGGCAATGAGCTATCAAATGTCGTTACAGGAGAAAGCTGCGAACGCTGTTAACGATTAATCGTTGTTGGGATGGGGCGAAAACATTGATCGATGGGCACGAAATGTAGCGCTGACGGTTAACAATGTTCTTTCGGCTCTCGGAGGAAGATATGCCAGCAGATCATGAATACGTCCGGTTTTTGAACATGGCAGTCGAGGAACAACATAAGGCGGACGAAGCGGCTTCGTCTGGGCTGCAAGCGGAATCGGCCGAGCATCTTCAGCGCGCCGACGGATATCGCGAACAAGCGAAAGCAATCGTCAAGCGGCATAACAGTAAACCCTGTCCTCCACTTCCGAATTGAACCAGCGCCTTTGTTACCCCCGGTTTCAGCTCCATTCGGCCAATCCCGTCCACATATCGCAACATGCAAAGTTGTTTGACAGCCAAGAGGCCTCTCTATTGGCGTCCTAGAATGCGCGCAGGCTATAAGCAGAACGGCACTTGTCTCTTTCATCCTGCCCATATCCGGACAGTCGGAAATCCGCCAATCTCGATCGAACGTGATGTAAAAGCTGTCGGTCGCCATCTGAGGATCGTAAATACGCGTCTGAATGGCACCAAAGGGTCGACTGCAGTAAGCAGGGCCTGGGACGAAGCCGCCGTTCCGGGGAGACCTTGAACGCGTCCTCTTTAGGAGAGAACCTGTCATTCGTCATAGTGGATAAGCGTAGCACCCAGCCAACACCAACTGCGACAGAGGAGTTGGTATCAGAATCGAAAACTAAGCCAAGTCGCAAGAAAGGCCGAATTCCTATAGCCGGCCGTCTTCAACACCTCCTGCGCCTGAAGATATTCGGCTCGCGTCGTCAGGGTCAGCCTGGGCGAGATCGCATAGACGATCTGCGCGCGGGCGAGTTGCGCCACTGCCTTGCCCGCCACCCGCTCCGTGCCGACGTAGGGTGTGTAATTGGCGCGATAAACGGCATCCCGCGCATCGTCGCGCCAGCTGAACTGATATTCCAGGCTAGCCCGCACGCCCGTTATCGGCTGAAACGAGATATTGGGCGCAACCGCGATCAAATTGGTGGCGGTCAGGAACAAGCCGTAGCTGAAATAGATATTATTGCCGAACGGCGCATAAGCGTTGCGCAGCGTGCCATTATCATAGCCGCCCCCGCCGCTGCCATAATCGACATGGACGCCAATGCGTGGCGCGCTCTTGTCCGCGCCCAGCCGAACCGTTTGCGCGGCAAAGGCTTGCCAGGCGCGGATAGGGCGATCGTTGAACTGGCCATATTGGTGAACCAGCGTCCAGTCGAGCGCGACCGGGCCAACGTCGCCCCATAGCCGTGCCCCGGCATAATAGCGCACCGCGGGCGACACGACGCCGCCCCAAGTCCCTACGCGATTGCGCCGCCGCCAGAAGAAAGGATCGATATAGAGGCTCGATCCGCCCAGCCAATGGGGCGGCAGCACGAAGCCCGCCGAAACACCGCTGAACCGCCGGTTCTTGTCCGGCACATCGTCGCCCAGACCGCCATTGCCCAGATCGGTCGTTTCGAAATCGAACAGGGTTGCGCGCATCTTGGGGGTCCGCGCCCAGGCGCGGGTGCCGTTCAGGACAAAGCGGATAGTGTTGTTGTCGCGCTGGGAGATGAGCAGATTAGGGCCGTCTGTAAATTCCTGTCGCCCATAACGGATGCCCAGATCGACTTCGCCCACGCGCCCCTTCGCCTCGGCAAAATATTGCTGGCGCACGAAGCTGTTGCGCAATGACCCGGACGGGGTGCCGACATTCTCGCCCGACAATTGGCCATGGGCGATTTCGCCGTAGAAGCGCAGATTATCGCCGATATGCAGATCCGCGCCACCGACCAGGCGCACGATGTCCTGCCGCTGTTCCGGGCCTTCGATCAGTTGCGGATTGCTCGTCAGGTTCATCCGCAATCGCGCTTCACCGCTCAGCGTCAGATAGATGTCGCCATCCTCATCGAGCGGCAGATATTTCAGGCGATCAAGAATGTCGTCGCGCTTGGCCGGGTCGCGATAAGCGCTCCAATCCTCCGCCCAACGGGAGAGGTTATAGCCCTTCGTCGTCGCGCCATCGCCCTGAGCGGCTGCGGGATAGGTTTCAGGCGCGGCGGTTTGGGCAGCTACGGGCATCGCCAAGGCGAGCGTCGGCGCGCCCCACAGCAGGCGGGTCATGGACATGATTTTGGAACCAATCTGTCAGGGGAAGGCGGCAGGCAAGCGGCGCAATCCTTCCTGAAAAACGTCAGGCGGCGGTCAGCACGGCATGCGGGGATGTTTCGGCAACCTCCGGCGCAGGCAGTCGCCCGTCGAGCGCCGCGTTGAGCTTCTCTCGGTCCAGCCCGCCTTCCCAGCGCGCAACGACGATGGTGGCCACCGCATTGCCGATGAAGTTGGTGAGGCTGCGGCATTCGCTCATGAAGCGGTCGACGCCTAGGATCAGCGCCATGCCCGCCAGCGGCACGGTCGGCACGATCGACAATGTGGCGGCCAGCGTGATGAAGCCCGCACCCGTCACGCCCGCCGCGCCCTTGGATGACAGCATTGCGACGCCCAGCAACAGCAATTCCTGCCCCAGCGTCAGATCTACTCCAGTCGCCTGCGCAATGAACAAGGCCGCTAGCGTCATGTAGATGTTGGTGCCGTCCAGATTGAAGCTGTAGCCGGTGGGGACGACCAGCCCGACGATGGACTTCTCGCAACCCGCCCGCTCCATCTTCTCAATGAGGTTGGGCAGCGCGGCTTCGGACGATGATGTCCCCAGCACCAGCAGCAGTTCGGCCTTGAGGTAACGCAGCAGCTTGAAGATGGAAAAGCCGGTCAACCGCGCGACGCTACCCAGCACCACGACCACGAACAGCAAGGATGTGAGGTAGAAGGTTGCCACTAGCGCGCCGAGATTGGCGAGGCTACCCACGCCATATTTGCCGATGGTGAAGGCGATGGCCCCGAATGCGCCGATGGGGGCGGCGCGCATCAGAATCGACACCAGCTTGAAAATAATGAGGCTGAGGCGCTCCATGAAGCGGATCACGGGTGCTGCCGGTTCGCCGACCATGCTGATGGCGATGCCGAACAAGATCGCGATCAGCAGGATTTGCAATATGTTGCCGTCGGTGAAGGCGCTGACCAGCGTGGTGGGGATGACACCCAGCAGGAAGCCGGTCAGCGTCGATTCATGCGCCTTGGCGGCATAATCGGCCACTGCGCCGCCATCCAGCGTGGCGGGATCAATATTCATGCCCGCGCCCGGCTGGACGACATTGGCGACGATCAGGCCGACGACCAGCGCCAGGGTGGAGAAGGTCAGGAAATAGGCGAACGCCTTGCCCGCCACCCGGCCGACCGACCCCAATTCCTTCATGCCAGCAATGCCGGTGACGATGGTGAGGAAGATGACCGGGGCAATGATCATCTTGACCAGCTTGATGAAGCCATCGCCGAGCGGCTTCATCGCTTCGCCATAAGCAGGCCAGAAGTGACCGAGCAGCGCGCCGAGAATGATCGCTACAATGACCTGGACATAGAGTTGGGAGGCCATTCCCTTTCGCACAGGGGGGGGCGAGACTAGCGGAAAACTCTGTTTGATCATGGCGCTTGCTCCATCTCCATAGCCGCCGCTGGCTCAGTCTTTACGGCAAGGTTATGGTGCGGTGGAAAGATGGTGGTGCCAAATAACGACTGCATTTTTTAACAACATTATGATATAAAATGATAATTGTGTAGCATCATGCCCTCGCGCCGCCTTTCGCTATGCGGATTTCCACATCGCCATGACACGGATTGTGTGATAATCCACACAATATGATCCGCCGTACTTTCCTGTCCGATTGGACTCGACGCCTCGCGCCGCTGTTGCTGGCCATCGCCTTGATCGTCGTCGCGTCGGTCGTTTTTGCCGACCGCTATCATAACACCCTGCGCGCCCAGGCGATCAGCACGGAGCGCAACGAGACCACGCAGCAGACGCGCGCCGTGCTGCGCCTCCTGGAATCGGAGTTGCAGAAATTCCGCCTGCTGCCCGTTGTCCTGAGCGAATATCCCGATCTGCGCGCGGCGCTGCGATCGGGGCGGGTGGACATGGCGCTCAATGACAAGCTGGCCGTGCTGAAGGCCAAGACCGGCGCGGGCGCGATCTTCGCGCTAGATCGCAACGGCCGGACGATCGCCGCGTCGAACGCGCGCCTGCCCGACAGTTTCGTGGGACAGGATTATAGTTTCCGCCCCTATTATCGCCTCGGCTGGACCAAGGGCGGCGGCGAATATTTCGCGCTCGGCACGGTCAGCCATCGTCCCGGCCTCTATCTATCCCGCCGGATTGAGGGCAGCGACGGCCCGATCGGCATAATCGTGGTCAAGGTGGAGTTTGACGCGATCGAGCGGACCTGGAGGGACCGGCGCGCGCTCAGCTTCGTGGCCGACGCCAATGACGTCCTGCTGCTTAGCAGCGACCCCACGCTGCGTTTTCGTGCTTTGCGGTCGATCGATCCGGCACGCAAGGCGCAGATCAAGCAGGCGCTGCAATTTGGCGGCGCACCGCTGACGCCGCTGGGTATCGCGGTCGGTCCTGATGGACTGACCCGGATGCGCGACGGGTCGCAAGCGATGACGGCAAGCCTACCGGTGCCGGTGGCAGGCTGGCGGCTTTATCATATCGAGCCGCTGGACAATGCGTTGCAGGCGACCCGGCAACGGGCCAATGTCGCGGTGTTCATGTTCATCATGCTGTTGTCGCTGCTGCTAGCGGGTCTCGCCTGGGCGATCGCGCGGCGACGCAGGGCGCTTGAAGCGCGGGCTATTTTAGAGCGGGAGGTGGCGTTGCGCACGGCCGATCTGGCACGGGAAATGGAGGCCCGTGCAACCGCCGACCAGCGCTATCGTCAGGCGCGCGAGGAACTGGCCCATGCCAATCGCCTGGGCACGCTGGGCACGATTTCGGCGGGCGTCGCACATGAAATCAACCAGCCTGTCGCCACCATCCGCACCTTTGCCGAAAATGCCTCCGCCTTTCTGGACCGCGCGCAGCCGCAGCAGGCCGCCACCAACCTGCGCGAAATCGTGGCGATGACCGACCGGATCGGCAGCATCACCGCGCAACTGCGTCGCTATGCCCGGCGCGGCGTCGGCACGATCGGTCCGGTGTCGCTGGCACAGGCGATGGATGGCGTGCGCCTGCTGGTGGGCGACCAGTTTCGCAGCGCAGGGGTAACGTTGTCGCTGCCGTCGCCCGGTCCTGACCTGAATGTCCGGGCAGGGCGTGTCCGACTGGAACAGGTATTGGTCAATCTGCTGACCAACGCGCTGGAGGCGGTGCGCGATCAGCTTGATCCCTGGGTCAGGGTCGATCTGACGCAATCGGACGGGCGCGTTATCCTGGACGTGCGCGACAGCGGGCCGGGGATTGATCCTGCCGTCGCCGACCAACTGTTCATGCCCTTTGCCACCACCAAAGCGGGCGGGCTGGGCCTCGGCCTCCACATCGCGCGCGACATCATGGTGGAGTTTGGCGGCACGCTCGATCATGTGGCCAACGACGACCACACCTTGTTCCGCATGACATTGGATGCCCTATGAGCGAGATGCCGATCCTGCTGGTCGATGATGACGACGCGCTGCGGAGTGCCTTGGTCCAGTCCTTCCAACTGGCCGACATGGCGGTCGAGGCTTTCGCCGATGGCGCGTCGGCGCTGGCGCGGATCGACGCGGGTTTTGACGGCGCGATCATATCGGACATTCGGATGCCGCGCATGGACGGAATGGAATTGTTCAAGCGGGTCGAGGCGATTGATCATGAAATTCCGGTGATCTTGATGACCGGGCATGGCGACGTGCCGATGGCGGTCGCAGCGCTCAAGACCGGGGCGTTCGATTTCATCGCCAAGCCCTTCGCCACCGACCATCTGGTCGCGTCAGCCCGCCGAGCGCTGGAGATGCGGCGGCTGGTGCTGGACAATCGCCGCCTTAGAGCCGCAGCCGACGAAAGTGCGGGCGGCGAACCGCTGATCGGCGAAACCCCGGCCATGGTCCGCCTGCGCGAGAATATGCGGCAGATCGCCGACGCCGATGTCGACATATTGATCGAAGGGGAAACCGGCACCGGCAAGGAACTGGTCGCGACCCTGCTTCATCGCTGGAGCCGGAGGCGCGGTCGCCCCTTTGTTGCGATCAACTGCGCCGCGCTGCCCGATGCGATTGCGGAGGTCGAGCTGTTCGGACTGGAAAGCGGGCGGGCGTCGCACAACCGCTCGACCCAGCCGGGCAGGATAGCGAGCGCGAACAAGGGGTCGCTTTTTCTGGACGAGATAGAAAGCAGCCCCGCCTGGTTGCAGGGTGCCTTGCTGCGCGTGCTGGAAGAACGGGAAATCCTGCCGGTCGGTGCGCAGCAGCCGCAAGCGGTGGACCTGCGCGTGATTGCCGCAACCAAGCCCGGAATCGAGGCCAGCGTTGCTGAAGGGCGATTTCGCGCCGACCTTCTTTACCGGCTCGACATGGTGCGCCTGCGTATCCCGCCGCTGCGCGAACGGCGGGCCGACGTTCCCTTGCTGTTCGGCTATTTTTTGCATCAGGCGGCGGACCAGATGAAGCGCGACGTACCACGCATTGGCCCGGACATTCAGGCCTATCTGGCGGACCATGACTGGCCGGGCAATGTGCGCGAGTTGACTAACTTCGCCAAGCGGACCCTATTAGGGATGCAGCCGGACAGCCTGGCCGACGGGAGCTTGCTCTCGCTTGCCCATCAGGTAGAACGCTTCGAAGCGGGCATCATCTGCCAGGTTTTGGAACGCGTCCAAGGCGACGCCCGATCCGCCATGGCTGAACTGCAACTCCCGCGCAAAACATTCTACGACAAACTGAACCGCCACGGGATCGAGATCGACCGATATCGAAATTAAGTCCGCAACCCGCATAGCCAAGCAGTTCAAGCGCGGAATATGGCGGCATGTCTTAGTAGCACCGTGCTCGCCTTGATCTACAAAGAGGGGACATCCGGTAGGTCCACTTCTGACCAGGGCGGAGGGCGGGGTGGTGGGACTTAGTCACCGTTCCCAATGTCTGGGGCAATCTGATTGCCTTCCCGAGAAAGCAGGCCTGCCAGTGCTGCTGGAGAATTTTGGGCACAGGCAGCGATGTTCTCAAGCCAACCTCCGGCAATGAGCGAAGCGCGCGAAAAGCTTTACGTGCGACCTGCAGCGCAGCAATTCCTCCGTTGGGAGAAGGGGGCGATGAGGTCTAATCGCCCACCCAATCGGTTGTGATCTCGCCTTTATGCCCCTTGGGCGCCAGCGCGGCGCGCAGGGCTTCCAGTAGAGGCGGCAGTGCCTGCGTGAAGGCGTAGGGCGGGTTAGCGATATAAAGGCCCGCACCATTATAAATGCCGGGCTGATCGCCATCGTACAACCAATGCTCCACCCGCAGCAATTTCGGGATACCGATCTTGCGCATCTGCTCCCTCCAGCGCCAATGCGCGGCGCGGTCTTTCAGCGGATACCAGATCACTGTCACGCCATGCCCCCATTTGCGGTGAGCGGCAGCGAGGGTGGCCGTAATCCTTGCGCGTTCATCCGTCTGCTCGAACGGCGGGTCGACCAGCACCACGCCGCGAGGCGTGCGGGGTGGCAGCATCGCCAGCCACAGCTCATAGGCGTCGCGCTCATGTACAGCCGCGGATGTGCCGCGCATCACGCCGCGCAATGTGTGAGCGTCTTCGGGATGTTTTTCATTGAGAATCAGGAAATCCTGCGGGCGTAGAAGCTGTGCCAGGATTCGGGGCGAGCCGGGGTAGAAGTGCGGCTCGGCTCCGTTATTTACAGCCTGTACGACGGCGCGGTAGTCGTCCAGCAATGGGTTTGGGGCGGCAAGGGCCTGCAACACGCCCTGGGTCGATTCGCCGGTCCGGCGGGCCTCCTCGCCGTAAAGGTCGTATAGCCCGCAGCCGGCATGGGTGTCGATCAAGGTCAGCGCGCCCGGTTTTTGCTGCAATGCCCGCACCAGGGCGATAAGCAGGCAGTGCTTCACAACGTCGGCGCTATTGCCGGCATGGAAGGAATGACGATAATTCATTACGGCCCAAAAATCCTGACGATCTACTTTTACACATGCTGCTAGGCGCGGTTGCCGAGCGCCAAGCGATTGAACAAACCAATCCGGCGCTAGTATAAAGTCAGGTGGAAACCTTCAACGCACTTCTGCGCGACGCTACAAGCCGCGTTAGCGATCGTTACCAGAGGCAGAGACGCAAGGCTTCGGGCGCATGGGAATGTTCAATCATCGCGTAGCCGGACGCGATTGGCCTCATCACGATTCGCCCGTTCGTCCGATGTCGGCAGAATCTTCCCATAGCGTCGAAATGTCAGGACTGTGGTGCTGATACGTAAGCATCTGCTTGTGTCACGAACGGACTTTCAGCCCCTCGACGTAGAATAAGTTGGACTGGCCACACCGGGGCGGCAATCCACCGTTCCAGCTGGGCTTTCAAGTGGTAGCCGATCCTGGCTTTTGGCACCAAGTGATCAGCGATATAGAAACCATCCGCCTTCAAGCGCCACAGGCGTATGATAGGGCGCCGCCACTCCCAAAATAATCAACAAACTCATGGATGCGTCATAACACGGACCGGCCACTTGAACGCGTTATGACGTCACTAAGGTGATGGGTACGGAGGTCTTGGCGAACGCTTGCCGCTAAGATTCTTCTGATACACTTGGCGGCACGAGGATCAATGTTCGGCCTTCCACACGCCAGCTGGCAAGCTGCGACAGGAAGTTCATTCCTAATATGTCAACGGGTCCAAGCGCGGGCGAGATGACCACTTTGAGATTGCGCGCCTGGATGGACCCTATGTGTAATCGGTCGATCGAGCCGGTGTCCACGCGAACCGCGCCGTTGGCGGTCTGCATGACAACGGGCATCATATTGGCGGTGCGCTCCACCGACGCGCTATCCGCGGTGGCCTGGGATATGGCGGTGATGGTCGCGCCGCTGTCGACGAGCATACGCCGTTCCACGCCATTGATCTTGACCCGCGCCCAGAAATGGCCGTCCTGGCTCATGGAGATGCGCACATCCTTGCCATAGACCATCTGGTCGTCGAGGCCGAGCTTCGATTTCACTTTAGCAAGCGTAGGATCGAACGGCGCTTGTTTGAACAAGATGAACAGGCAGAAGGCCAACATAGCCGTCGAAAACAGCGCACGCAATATCCGCCCGATAAAGGGAATGTTGAACAATAGGATCAGCAGGACGGCAGCTCCTACCGCGTAAATGGCGAGTTGCTGCCATTCGGGGTTAGTCGTGAGTTCCGCCGGTCCGCGCCACTGCAAAGGCGATGTCATTGCGCTGATGCAGGGCGATCGGGCGCAACTCGCCACACTGTATTCGACACGTCGTCGGCGACGATTACGCTGCTGCGTACCGGGTCGTAAGTGACACCGACCGGCCGTCCCCGTGCATGTCCGTCCTTCAAGAAACCAGTCAGGAAATCGACCGGCTTGCCTGCCGGACGGCCATTGACGAAGGGTATCCACACCACCTTGTAGCCAGTCGGATCCTGCCGGTTCCAACTGCCATCCTCGCCGACAAAAGCGCCCTGCGTGAACGGCCCGACGCCCGCACCCGTTACGAAGCTCAAACCCAAAGCTGCGACATGAGAGCCAAGCGCATAATCGGGGCGCTGCGCCTTTGCGACCATCCTTGGATTTTGCGGATGCACCCGCGGATCGATGTTGCTTCCCCAATAGCTGTAGGGCCAGCCATAGAAGTCGCCCAGCCGCACCGACGTCAGATAATCGGGCACCAATTGGGGACCCAGTTCGTCACGTTCATTGACGACCGACCAGAGCGCGCGGGTCTGCGGATTGATGGCGAGCGCCGTCGGGTTGCGGATGCCGCTGGCATAGGTGCGGCGCGCGCCGGTTGTGCGATCGATTTCCCAGATGACGGCCCGGTCCTCCTCGACCGCCATCCCGCGCTCGCCCACATTGCTGTTCGACCCGATACCGACATAGAGTTTCGTGCCATCGGCGCTGGCGGCAAGCGACTTAGTCCAGTGATGGTTGATGCGCGACGGCAGCTTCGTCACCTCCTGCGCCGGTGTCGCGATGCGGGTGTCGCCATCCTTATAGGGAAAGCGCAGCAACGCATCCTGATCGGCGACGTACAGGTTGCCCTCCACGAAAGCCAATCCATAAGGCGCGTTCAGCCCGTCGATCAATATAGTTCTAAGCTCCGCCTGACCATCGCCATCGACGTCGCGCAGCAAGGTGATGCGGTTGCCGCCCTTGACCGGCGTCTTGCCCCTGTTCTTGATGTAGCCCGCAATCACGTCTTTCGGCCGCAGCAGGGGCGAATCCGCACCGCCTGGTCCTTCCGCGACCAGGATATCGTCATTGGGCAGCACGAGCGTCTGGCGCGGTACTTTGAGATCGGTAGCGAGCGCGGTCACGGTAAAGCCCTGAGGGGCCACAGGCTTTTCGCCATTCCATCCTTGTGGCGTGGCAACCTTGATTGGTGGAATGAGCGTCTCGCGCTGGGCGGGCAAGTCGGGGGTGGCGCCGGTCTGGTCGATGCCGGGCTCGCTGCTGCCACAGGCGGCGAGGGCAAGAATGGCGGCAGTCGCGCCAAATGTGCGGAGAAAATGAGTCATCGGGCGATCCCCTGCGCAGCACCGTGCGCCAGCCAGCTTGCGGCGATGGCGAGCGCCGCGCTCAGGATCAACAGTATCAGCCCGGTCGTCCCGACCGAACTCCATGCGTCGCGGCTGTGCTGAAACGCATTGACCAGGCCCGCTGTCCACGCCAGCGCAAGCAACAGCGTGTAGAGACGTGCCGCACGCCACCTGATCGCTAGGATCAGGCTCCACGCGAACGCAACCCCGCCGAACACGAGCGCCCCGACGATGAGCCAGGACGAAAAATTCGTCCACTGAACCTCAGCTGTCTGCAGATAGGTGATGTCGGTGAACAGCGCGATGGTGAACAACGCGACTGGGAAGGACAGGAGAACGGCAAGGGGCGGTGAAAGCAGTGGCCGATATGGCGACGACGCGCTGGACAAGGAACGTCTCCAGGATGGGAGCGGGAGGATGACAGGGGAATGCGTGGCACGTTACTTCGGTTGCGCGCATGATCAGCGTCATGTGTCGCCTTTGCGGGGGCCTCCCGGCCGGGATCGCCCTATTGTCATGGGATCTGGCTTTTTAGGCGGCGACCAGCCGGGCGGGGTCGATATACGCTGTCGGTTCGTCCCCACTGCACCGGGCGTCTGGCGAACTACACCGGCCGGATCCAAATCGGTCGCCTGCGTTCCCGCGAGGGCTTTTCGCAACAGGCTGATGCGGTCCCGCAGGTCCGGATCGGTTTCGTAGTCGCCACGATCAACCGCTGCCTTCATGGCTTGCCGCAGCGCTTCAATGCCGCCAGCCTTCATCATCTAAATGCCCAGCGCAGTGTCTGTGCAATGCCGAACGTTGCTGCCCGAATGATCGGGCGCTCCAACGGGGACAGGTTCATCGCGTGCATCGTGCGCGCCCATTGCGGAAGCAGGTCGACCGCCGCCTGCACCGCCAGCCGTCTAGGTACTTCTGCCGCCAGACTGGTCGTGCCGCCGCTCATGATCAGGCGTGCTACCGTCCGGGTGCGATCATCCACGCGCAATTGCGGGCGCATCTCTTCGATCAGTGCCCGCGCCCCGGATCGCGATGTCGGCACCGGGTCGGCGCCCATGGCACGGCCGATCAGCGCCATTTCCGCGAAATACTGATCCTGGTCGGCAGCGGACATTGTCGGTTCGCCATAGCGGATCCAGGCATCCAGGAAACTGCTCGCTTCGGTGACATGGACCCAAGCTAGAAGGGGCGGATCATTGGCATGATAGGCCGTGCCTTCGAGCAAGGTTCCGCTGACATGATCATGCACCCGACGAACGCGCGCCATGGTCGCCTCTGCCAATTCCCGATCAGCGTAGGTCGTCACCGCGATAAAGCGCGCGGTCCGGCGCAGGCGGCCGTGCATGTCCGCCCGAAAATTGGAATGATCCCAGACGCCTGCAAGGACGGAAGGGTGCAGCATCTGCATCAGCAGGCTGCTGATCCCGCCAACCATCATGGACGCTACATCGCCATGCACCCGCCATGCCACCGACCCGATGTCAAAAAGCGCGTCGGCACTTCTTGATACCGGGGTTTCACCCTTGCCACTATCGTTGAACATACCAACCACCTGATCGCGGATTGGCTGTTTTATGCCATTAGAAAGAGTGCGGCGCGTCAGCATATTGGGATCAACGATTGGCTAGGACGATCGGTCCGCATGGACTTTTCATTCTTCGTCAGCCGACCCATGCTTCGCCATTTTGCGATGCTGTTCCGCCAAGATCGCTGCGGGCGTCACATGCGCTACAGCAGCCTGCACCTTGTTCTTCCAACCGGACACGATATGCGCCTCGCCCTTCATCAGCGCATTCCAGCCATCGCGCGCGACGTCGGCGGGATCGCTCTTGCTGTTAGATGATCCGACACTGGTATTGAGCATGTCTGCGCGATCGAAAAATTCCGTCTCGACCGGTCCTGGCATCAGGGTCGTTACGGTGACTCCCTTGCTGTCTTTTATCTCGTTACGAATTGCATCGGCAAAGCTGTCCACGAAAGCCTTGCTGCCATTATAGACCGCCTGAAAGCTGCCTGGAATGAAGCCCGCTATCGATCCGGTAATCAGCACCTTGCCGTCGTCACGCGCGACCATGGCTTTCAAGACTTTTTGAAGCAGGTACAGCGTGCCCGTGATGTTGGTATCCACCACCCGCCGCCAGTCGCTTACATCCTGATCAAGAAAACCGTGACCAAGGCCGCGCCCGGCGTTGGCACATAGCAGATCGACCTGTCGGCCATTGGCAGCGGCGAGCAGCGTGTCCACGCCTTGCAGTGTAGAGAGATCGGCCTCTACCGAAATAACGTCTACGCCATGCCGCTTGAAATCCTGCGCAGCGGCGTCGATCAACGGTTCGTCGGCCACGACCAGCAAGTCATACCCGTTTTCCGCAGCGATGGAGGCCAGTTCGAAGCCGATGCCGGTGGAGGCACCGGTGATGATAGCGAATTTATTGACCATGTCTGTCTTTCCTATTGCACGGTTCTGGCAAGACCGGGCTTCCGCACGATCTTGGTCATTTCATTCAACCGCTCGGAGGCTGCACCTCGTTATGGGTGGACAACGTCTGAACGTCGGATGGGTCCAATTTTCGGTCGGAAATCTAGTTGATCGACATTAGGTCAGACGGTTGGATACAAAGAACTGGCAGGGTCGGCTCGATACTCAGCAGGCGTTTATCTCAACATGACTGCCATCATGAACGATCACAAATGGTTCGAACGTAAACCCCTTCAATCTCTCCCAAGCTTCGCTTTTATCTCATCGATCTGCCGCGATGCGTCGGCTTTCGTCAGGTCACCGTTAGGTAGTTCCATACCCGCCTCTTCGCACAAGGTCGCCAGATAGGAAGCCTGCGCGCCAGTCATAGGTTCATCACCCGATACCCAATTGGCAGGATCCTTTTCGGCGTTCGAAGCCGGGTGCTCGTCGAGTTTGGGATTGTGGAAATGGTCGGTCATGATTGCCTCATCGTTCTTGATATGTTCCATCTATAACTTCCCGCACCGCATGTGGTTCCTGCGAGAAAGGTGCGAGAAGGCATGCAACCGATCGCGCGATCAGCGCTTCATACAGACACCGGGCATGACCTCCGGCCCCTGCTTTGCTGAAGGATCGACATTATGCTTGGAAACCAAAATGGCTTCGAGCTGGACAAGGGCCAATCGGACGACCTGCCTGTCGTGGGCTTGGTGGAGACGTCCAATCCAACGCCGATGATCCCGATCCTCGCACACGCGGCAGCTAGTCACTGAAAGATGTTGGAGATCGTCCCTCCGTCAGCACGGTAAAACCCAAAGATTATCCAGGCGCCGATCACGCCGATTCCAGGCACTGATGAAAGGATCACCATGAGCACGACATTGACAGGTAAATTCGATAGCCGAGACCAGGCAGATATGGCCGTGGAGCGGCTGGTTCAGGAAATCGGTATCGAACGAACCGATATTTTCGTGGCGGCTTCCGGACCGGAAAACAGTGCTGGTAACCTGATCGGAGGCGCTGATAGCGAGACGATCGATCAGGCTGAACGGGACGATGTGCCGCTTGCTGGCGGGATCACAGTCTCTATCGATTTGCAGGATGAAGCAAAGGTCGAGGTCGTGACCGCCGCTCTCGAAGAATTCGGGGCCGAAATATGAGGCACGCGGTAATGGCCAGATTTAAGCTGAGCGGCGGATATTGCAGGTGAAGGCGCTGCTCGTCCATAGCCCCAATGCGGGAACCAAACCCAAGCCGCTCACCTCGCTGATGAGCCAACTTGAAGAGGCGGGCTTTGCCATCCGCTATTGCGAACATGGCAGGGATGATATTCGATCCGGGATGATCGGCATGGAGATGGCAATCGCGGCTGGCGGCGACGGGACGGTTGCCTCTGTCGCCACCGAAATGCCCGACAGGTCTTTGCCCATAGCCATCCTTCCGATGGGCGGGTCCAATAATATCGCTAGGGCGCTCGGCATTCGCCAATCGGCCGATGCCGTCATCGGCGGCCTTGGCGACATCCGCGAAAAGACGCTGACCGTGGGCCGGGTCACCGGCCCGTTCGGCGAGCGAGGCTTTCTCGAAGCCGTGGGCCTTGGCGCACTTAATCAATCCATCGAACTGGTCGACGAGGCACCCGACACCCCTGAGGAAAAGCGCGAAAATGGCCGAGCGGCGTTTCGAGAGGCGCTAGGCACGGCAACGCCCATCAACTGCGTCGTAGATATCGACGGGCGGCGTTTCGACGGGCCATGGCTGCTTGTAGAGGTCCTCAACATCGGCGCCATCGGCCCACGGCTACCGTTCGCGCCAAGGGCAGATACACAGGATAGTGTTCTCGACATCCTTCTCGTCGGGGAATCCGATCGCGATGCCATGATGCAGTGGGCCGAACATTTCTCGGGTCCGCCACCGGCGCGTTTGGAAACCGGCTATGTCGTCACGCTTCAGTCCAGCGGCCTGTGCCCTCGTATCGACGACCGCCCGGTCGAGATGCCAAACCATGCCTGGTCGGTCGAGGTACGGTTGGACGACGAGCCGGTGACAATATTGGTGCCGGTTGGCGCAGGAGGAGATGAAGATGACACCTGCTGAACCAGTGCCTACGCTCGGTCTTCTTGCCAGGATGGAAGCCGTTGCAGTGGAACTCGCGGCGATCGGTGGCCGCGAAATTCTTGCCACGCTGGGCAGCCGTCTGGCCGTGCAATACAAAGGCGATGATGATGCCATAGCCTTGTTGCGCGATCCGGTGAGCGAAGTCGACAGCCGCGTGGAAGCGATGATTCGCCGCCATCTTACAAACCATTTCCCCGACCATGGCATTATCGGCGAAGAAATGGCCGTCCAGCCGGGACTGGACAGCGATTTTGTCTGGGCGGTCGATCCGATCGACGGGACAAGCAACTTCATCAACGGCTTCCCGCTATTCGCGTCATCGGTCGGCGTTTTGTATCGCGGGATTCCAGTCGCTGGCGCATTATGGTGCAGCACAAGCCATTTGCTGACGCCAGGCATCTACCATTGCGGCGGCGGCACCGGTTTGCGGTTTGAAGGCGAACAGGTCTCACCCATGCCCAACCCCGCCGTTCGCAAACGGCTCGCGGGCGATCCGCATGGCCAGTCTCGGGCGGGACCGTGGGACGGGCGCAAGACAGGATCGGCCGCAATCGAATGTGCTTTCGTGGCGGCAGGCCTTCTACAAGTTGCCCGGTTCGCGACGCCCAATATCTGGGATGTCGCGGGGGGAATTGCCCTTGCACGCGCATCGGGCTCTGCGGTGTTTCAGGAGGATGACAGAGAATGGACACCATTCGAAAGCTTTGGCGAGCAATTGGCGCAAATGGCGCAATGGCAGCGTCCATTGATCCTTGGGACGTCGGAGGATGCTGCACATATGATTGACATTCAGCACGCTGATGGTCGGGATTGTGGACATAGCTAACCTTCACTGGGCATAGATCATCTTGCGGGTCATGCCGCCGTCAACGGTGATCTGCTAGTCAGTTATCGAGCCCGCGCCCTTTGCCGCCAGAAGCAGAACGGTAGCCGCGATGTCGGACGGTGCGCCCATCCTGCTAGCTGGATACTGTTGTCGGTCGATTGCGCGATGCTCCAACGCTTCATGCACGTATGCTTTCGCCCATGGGTACGTGTCGCAAAAATGGATTCGGTTGGGCCCGCGATCTCATTGTTCGGTCAGACTAAATGGATCCGTTGTTGTCGCTTAAGCGGATTTCCAAACTTCTTCCGTCACAACACAGACAGTCCGGTCGACACGGTCAAGATGGCCTGCTGCCTTAAAGGCGGCTTTCATGACTTCCAAAACGCAGCTTCGACACATGCGCACGTTCGGACTGCAACATGTGAACACTGAGAAGAGATCGACTGCTCCCAAAATAGCGGCGGTTTTCACTTGGGGAGCGATATTCCTGGGTTGAGTGACCGGCAAGGTCGTCTTCGGTAGCGCCACTTGGGACATTGCCCACATTCCTCGGCCTCGGTCGGAAGGGCAGCTTTCAGCTCGATACGGGACGTTCCAATTGACGCCCGCTGCGGCGTCTGCTGGGCCGCTGGGTGCCCATCGAGGGCATTCGGCAAGGGCAAGACGTGGTCGCGGTGGACGGGATGACTCCTGCGTGAAGCTGACCCTGGACCAGGTGCCTTGGGGCGCTGCGTCCATGCTGTTGCGTCAACACGGGGAGCGCGCCGCCTCTGTTGCCGCTTCGCGTGTCGAGGAAATAGAGCGCGCAGCAACACTGACGGTGCCGCGATGCGGTAGAAGATCGCGAGCTGCCTAACCAAGCTGTCGCCGCCTGACCGCCTGTCCGAAAGTACGGCGGTCGCCTTTCCGCGTCGTTCATGCTATGTAGGCTCTGCATCACGCAATCCGAGCCAATCAAAAATCCCTTTTCGCAAATAGAGAGACAGGTCGCATGTCCACAGAAGCTTTAGCGCAAGAAACTCTTATCACCCTGACTGCTGACATCGTTTCGGCGCACGTATCCAACAATTCCGTTAGCGTGAGCGACGTTGCCGGACTGATCACCAACGTCCACTCCGCCTTGTCAGGTCTGGCCGAACCTAAAGTTCCGGAGGCCCCCAAGCAGGAGCCCGCCGTTTCCGTTCGCGCGTCGATCAAGCCGGACCATCTGGTCTGCTTGGAAGACGGGAAAAAGATGAAGATGCTCAAGCGGCACCTGATGACGGCGTACGGCATGACCCCGGCTGACTATCGTGCCAAGTGGGAGCTACCGTCGGACTATCCCATGGTAGCTCCCAACTACGCCGCCCAGCGCAAGGAGCTAGCACTTAAGATCGGCTTGGGCCGTAAACGTGCCGATCCCGTCGCTGCTGAGTCAGGGACAGCGCCTGCCACAAGGGCACCCTCCAAGCGGGGCCGCAAACCCAAGATGGCCGAACCTGAGCTCGCCTAATCGGCTGGCAGCCGGAAACTTTCTCTTTACCCATGGGGCGGCATAGTGCCGTCCCATGTCGTTCAGAAAACCCTTCCGCGCGGTGCCTGTCCGAGGACGCACCCATTACGCTACTCAGCGGCGCAAGCGTTGGCGCGAACGCAGCGCGTTCCAGTTTCTAATTGTGGCGGTGCTGGCTGCAGCCGTTGGCTTTGGTTCACAGCTGTTGCTTAGCAACCGCGACGATCGCGCGCGCCAGCCGCCGTCCGACATGTCAGTGGTAACGGATAGCGCGCCTTATGTGCCAGAGCCGCTCATGTCCGCTGCAGAGCTCGATGCGCAACAGCCCAGCGCAGCCAGCGGCCGCGTCGCCGTTTCGCCGCGCGCTGTAGCCCCCAGTGATGCAAGCGCTTGGTCTTACCGCAACTGCAGGGAAGCAAGGGCTGCTGGCGCTGCGCCGCTACACGCCGGGCAGCCCGGCTACGGGACGCATATGGATGGCGACGGTGACGGTATAGCTTGCGAGCCGTATATGGGGCCACGCTGAGGGCGGCTAATCACGCAACAGCGGACCCAAGTTCATGTCTGATCGTTATTCCTGCTCGAAGACAGCGAGATGAAAATGAAGCGTGCATCCATAATAGCGGCAGCTGTTGGTTTTAGCCTGACGCTGGCCGCGTGCGGCGGCAAGGGCGACGACAAGCTTGGGGAGCAAGTACAGGAATCAGCCGAGAACAAGGCAGACAAAATGGACGCGATGGCCGACAATATGAGCGGAACCGCCGAAGACATGATGCAAGCCAACGCCGACGCGACCCGCGAGGCAGGCGACGCCAAGGAAGAGGCCATTGACGACTCTGACATTAACGCTGAAGCGCTTACCCCAGCTGAGCGGGCCAAGATTATAAACGGCAATTGAGGAATGGACGGGGTTGGAGGCGATTACTCGCACCCAATCCCGTCGCCGTCGCGATCCAAATGCCGCCCATATCCGGGATCGCCTGCGCGAACTGGCGCGGCGCCTGCAGCCCTCGCGGCGGAACAGTTGGCGAAAGCTCCGTTTCCGCTTCTGCCCGTTGCGCTTTGCCGTGAGGAAGGAGAGGCGCTGGCAGATTGGGCTCGGTGGCAGTGATACCCGCCATTCTTCCTATCGTTATGGCAACCCTCAGCGTTCAGGCCTCCGGGATGTCCGAAGGCAACGCCAGCCGCGAAAAGGACGGGCACTGCACTTAAAGCCGCTGTTGCCGCTTTCCGGGCCGATCGAAGTGCCAGCATCAGCCATCTCTCCCAAATAGGGACAGGCTTATGACTGAAACCTGGAAACGAACAATGCTCGGTGTAGAATTCTACTCAAACAGATCATCTGACCTGCTACACTATCGTTATCCGCAATATGCGTCAGCCGCGCCTCGAACTGCACGCCCGGAATGCGGCGATGTTGCGTCACACCGACTTGCATGGCCAAAATCTGGCCGTCCTCCTCGTAAGTGCCGATGTGGGCGTTGCCGCTGTCGCCGCTACCCAGCTTGCCGCCCTCTTGAAGGACCAGGGCGCCAAAGTCGGTGCTCTAGGTGAAGGTAAAAGCTATCTTGAATAGGTCAGTGGCGAGAGCCATTCTCTGGCTCATGCATTGGGCAGCTGGGCCGGAGCGGCTCAGCGTCGGGCGGCCGGGTCCGGTTCGGCTGGGGATGTGTGGTACTTGGTAGAGGGATGCGGGCGTGGGCACCAGTGTTGCCAGGGAATGGCCGAAAGGCGAATGTCCGGGAGCAAGGTGCTCGGGTTAGCTGCCATGCCAGGGTGCTAACCGCAGCCGACCGCTGGCAGAGGTAGTTCGATTGGTCGACGCTTAATTTGCGCTGCTTTCATCTTCAAGTACGCACTGATCACGCCCCCGGTGTTTTGCCTTGTACAGTGCCGCATCGGCGGCTGCATATAATTGCGCGAACGACGATTTGCCCTGAGCATTAGCGATACCGATGCTGACGGTCATTTGTCCAGCAGCCCGATCTGCGAACATTCGTTTCGTCTTGCCGATGCCAGACCGAAGTCTCTCAGCCACGATGATTGCTTCTTCTGGACCGCTGGTCTCGATCAGCGCCATGAACTCCTCGCCGCCGATCCGGCCAAACAAATCATTATCGCGCAAAAGCGATCGCGCGTCCTGGGCTACCTCGGTCAAAATTCGATCACCCACGAGATGGCCATAAGTGTCGTTCACCCGCTTGAAGTGATCAATATCGATTACGAGCATGTACAGCCGGCGCGGGTTCCGCAGCGCCAACTGTTCTTCCACATCATATAATATCCGTCGGCGGTTCGGGGCGCCGGTGAGAGTATCGCAGTCGGCCAATCGGCTGAGTTCAACGTTGGCGCGATGCAACTGGTCCGTCCGTTGTGCAACCTGCTGCTCCAGGTTGAGATGGGCGCGTGTAAGTTTTTCCGCCATGTCGTCGAAGTCGTGGCCAAGTTGTTCCACTTCGTCTAGCTCTGGCCTCGCGCTTGTGGGAAAATCGACGTCGGACTGGAAGCGTCGGGTCAATATCCTTGTCCGTTCGGTCAGACGCGCAAGCGGCCTTCCGACATAGCGTCGAATCAGCAGGCTGATAGCGATGCCTTGGAGCAAAAGGCAAAGAAACGCCGTTATGGCGACGCGCGCAACGGCACGCAGTGCGCCTGCTTGTATCACGTCCTCATTTTGGATGGTGAGCACATACCAACCGGGCGTTTTGATCGTGCGCATCGATACATGCGCGGCCAACCTTGGCGCATGGCCCAAAAATGTCTTGCCCCCATTACTACGAATGAACTGCCACAGGGCTCGAAGCTGCGGATCGCGCGTCTGCTTAAGGTCCAACAATTGTTCCGACCTCGCTTCGCTCTGAAGCGTGTAGCGTGGATGCCGGATGAGCATTCCTTCTGCCGATACGAGTACGGTATCCGTTGCACGAAGCCCATTCAACTCATCGGCCGATAGCAAATCATTGAGCAGAAGGCTCGTGCCCCAGGTACCAATGTGTCGCCCGTTCCAATCGACAGGGCTCATGCAGCCCGTCGTCCAAGTTCTACCGGATGTATCGTATAGGATATGCACGAGAGGCGTACATCGTGTCCGTCGCGATGGATTCAACGCAGCCGTGCTGATCTTTGCGAACGTTTCCTGTTGGAAATCAAGGTTGCCTGGAGCTTTCTTCCGGTAGAAGCCGAGCTTGTCCTCACGATCCGGTGCGAACATGATGAGCGTATTGTCCGGAGTGAAGAAGTAGAGACTTTTAAGGTCAGGGCGAATGCCTTCTCCGACTGCGTGCGCCACCCGTGTGGCACGGAGAATGAGCGCTCGCTGGTTCGCATCCGGTTCCGTCCCGATATAGGCGCCCACACCACGCACATAACCGAATGGAGTCCGGCCACCGTCGAACAGCCGGTCCGAACTTCGCCGTCCCCCGCGACGATCACGCGGAAAAAGCGTGTCGAGGTTACGCGCGTCATCGGGGCTTGGACCTTCAGCAAGTTCTGCCAACAATAGCTGTTTGGCATGATCATGCGCTGCGCTGAGCCGTGTGAACCGACCCTCCTGAAGTTCCGCCACTTGCCTATTCTGGCCATCGAGCCGGATCAGCGCCTCGTCCAGGGCTTGGCGCTTTATATCGAAATACGCAGCCATACCCGACGCTAGAAACAAAAATCCAATCACGAGCGAGAGCGTAACAGCCGCCCTTACAGAAATAGACATTGTACGAGGCGCGAGCATCTTCATGACGCTCTTTTTTGTCATGCCCAGGTAAACAACGCATAAACTATGTCGGGGAAGCGCTGGGCGTGACCGGCGATGTACAGAGTGTAGGCTACAACCCGGTGGTGACTAGGATTGCTCATGCGGACGCGGGTCGCAGAGATGTCCGGTTCTGGAAGCATCGTAGTGGTGCTAGAATGGCTAGAATTGGCGCGTCACCGACCGGCAACTGTGCAACGGGCGAAGGTCCGGTTTCAGTGTCACCGGACGTTCAAGAGGTTAAACCGGAATGGCCTGAGTTGGTCGCGACCTACCGGTTACCGGACAGTCCAGACCTGGGGATGCGAAATTGGTGCCTGAATGGCGACAAAGGATGGCCTCCGGTAGCGGCGGCGACGCGCCATTTTTTTCGGCACAACCGGATCTGTTGCCTAATGCGGCGGTATAGAAGCATCTGGAACGCCAAGTTCCATTTAGAAACCCGTTCAAAGTCGCCCTATGCTGGCCCGGCTCTTCATCAGCGGTTGTATGCGCGTTCCGAACGCTTCCACGCCTTCTATGAAATCGTCGAAGGTCAGCAGCACGCCGCCGGTGTTCGGCACTTGCGCCATGTCGTCCAGCATGCGTGCTATGCTTTCGTAGCTTCCGACCAATGTGCCCATGTTGATATTCACGGCACCTTCCGGCGCGGCTAGTTGGCGGACATTAGTGTCTGTGTTGACCGTGTCCCTGGCACCCTGATCGGCCAACCACGCAATAGCTTCAATATCAACGCCGTCATTATAGCGCTGCCACTTGGCCATGGCTTCCTCGTCTGTCTCAGCGGCGATCACCATGACCAGGACGAAGACCGAGACGTCGCGGCCTGTTTGCGCGGTGAACTTCGCCAGCCGGTCGTTATTGGAAGCGAAAGCCGTCGGCGTGTTGACGCCCTTGCCAAGGCAGAAGGCGTAGTCGGCCCACTTTGCCGAAAACGCTAGTCCCGCATCGGACGAACCCGCGCAGATGATCTTCATGTCCGCTTGCGGTTGGGGCCGGACGAGGCAATCGTCCATCTGATAATATCGGCCCTTGAAGTCGGAGCGCCCGCTTTCCCACAACTCGCGCAATATGCGGGCATATTCGTCGAGTACGTCGTAGCGATTGCGAAAATGCTCGTCGCCTGGCCAGAGGCCCATCTGGGTATATTCTGGAGGTTGCCAGCCGGTGATCAGGTTAAGCCCGAAACGGCCATGACTGATGCTGTCGATGGTATTGGCCATGCGCGCGGCGATGGCGGGCGGAATGATCAGCGTGGGGCAGGTGGCAAAGATCTTGATCTTCTCCGTCACCGCCGCAAGGCCCGCCATCAGCGTGAAGCTTTCTAGCATTACAGTTGCGTTCTGGTTTTGAGATGGGCGCGTCTGGCATCGGCTTGGTGTGCGCGTCGCCAACATGACCAAGCGATGATGTAAGCGGG
>NZ_JAVDWV010000025.1:0-40016 GCF_031457465.1 Sphingobium xenophagum | reverse complement strand
AAGCCCATATGCGATTCCCCTGCCCCGGCGGGGGAGGTGGCTGGCCGAAGGCCAGACGGAGGGGTGTTCCCGTCTCGATAGGGTGACACCCCTCCACCACTGGCTACGCCAGCGGTCCCCCTCCCCTTACAGGGGATGAATGTTCAAGCCTTGCACGCAATCCCGAACCGTTCCGTATAATCGCGGAAATGCGCATGCACACCCGCGCGATCCAGCCCATAATCGGCCAGATCATAGCTATGCTTGCCATGCTTGCCCTGCGGATTGGCATCCAGCATCGCCTGCATCGCGGCTTCCGCTTCCGCCGTCAGCGCCGTATCGAACCACGCATAGAGCCGCCGCATCTCCCCGATCGGGTCGCGCACCTGCGCATCATATTGAATGTCGTGGATCGATTTCCAGCCATGCTTTTCCCGATAAGCCAGCATCCGCGCGATCATCAAATCGAAGGTGCGCAGCTGCGATTTCCCCACCTCGACCGGATCGACATCGTCGCTGAACATTTTGCGCACCTGATAAACAAGGCTGCACGCCGACGCGACGACATCGGCGGGATCGCGGTGGGTCATCACCAACTGCGCGTCGGGATAGACGGTGGTCAGGTCGTTGAGGAACAGCGGATGCCACGGGTTCTTGAGCGTCCATTGCCCGCCCTCATTTTCCTGCAACAGCTGGAACAACCGCTTCTGATAGCGGAAAGCAGGCAGGTAGCTCGTGCCGAACAACCACTTCTGATAGCTCGGAATATGCAAGACCGAGTCATAATATTGCGCACAAAAAGACGGCGCCATCGAGAATTGGCACTCGGTCGGGCTGTCCGCATCCTCATGATGCATCGCCGAAATATGCGGCGCATATTTGAGCATCATGTCGAGCCGCGCCTGTTCCGCTACATAGCGCGGATCGCTGCTCAGCGCGCCCTCCGCCGCTGGCGGCACGCTGTTGAACGCTTCCCAGCGCAGGAAACACCGCCGCGCCGGATCGGCATTGAGCAAATTGATCGTCAGCGTCGTACCCGTGCGCGGCAGACCGAACACGAACAGCGGTTTTTCCACCGGCGCATCCAGCAACGCAGGATGCCTGGCCAGATAATCCTCGACTTGCAAGCGGTTCGCCAGCGTGGCGGTAATCTGCTGCGCCCAACGCCCCTGCGCTGCCTCGGTCAACTTCGCCTCGCTATTGATCGCGTCGACCAGGACATGCAGCCCTTCCAATATCGCATCATCGCCCAGATCGGTCAGCCCCGTCTGTTCGCGCGCCGCGGCAATCAGCGCGTCAGCGTCCAGCCCTGCGGTGGTAGTGGTCATCATCCTTCTCCCTTATCTGTTGGGCTGGCGAGGCGCTTCTCCGTCTCGGCGATCTCCGCCTTCAGCCACATGGTTTCCGACAGGTTCGTGCTGCCGCTCGCCGCCAGCAATTGCGCCAGCGCCGCCTTGCGCACGCTCAATCCCGCTTCATGATCGGGCACGACGGCCAGTGCGATGTCCAACAAATGCAGCGCTTCCAAAGGCCGCCCCGCCGCCACATGCCCATGCGCCCGGCCAATAATCGCGCCAGCCCCGCCCGCCAGCTCGACCAGATCGGCACTCACCGCCGATCGCGGCACGCCATAAAGCGCGGTCGTCCCATCGGCGTAATGGAACCAGCCGCCATTTTCCTCCCAGATGGCGCGCACGACCCAACTGGTCTTGCCATGAAATTCACCGATCTTCAGGTCATCGGGCAGGGCAATCTCGCACATCAATTCCTGCACTGTCCGACCCGCATTCATCCCCGCGATCGTCTCGCGCTCCAGATAGCTGACCGCCGCATGCATCGCGTCCAGATCGGCACGGATGCGCGCCGCTCCCCGGATCGGATCGCCATGGCCGGTAATTACCAGTTCCGCGCCCAGCGCCCGCACCTGCTCGACCGATCGTAGATAGGCGCGCACCAGCCGGGGCTTGTCGCCACGCATCGTCACCAGATTGGGCATCGCCCGCCAGACGGGTCCGAACAGATTGCCGGTAAAGACGGTCTTTTCCTGCGGCATCCACACGAACACCGAATCCAGGCTTTCACCCCCCGGCGTCTTGATCACCTCGAACGTCCGCCCGCCCTGCGCGAAGGCAAGGCTGGTTCCCACCTCCACATCCGGCACGATTACCGGCGGCTTGGGCGGCGGTCCGTCGCGCCGGGTCATCGACGCCCATAATTTGCCCGACCGGCGACCCAGAAAGGGCGCAAGCCGGTCGAAATACTCCACCGTTTCGCCAAAGCCAGCCCCGACAATGACCTGCGTGCCGTCCTCCTTCTGGTCGGGCAGCGCGCCATAATGGTCGGCATGGGCCTGCGTCACGATAATGCGCTTGAGCGCCCCGCTGCGATGCGGCGCGAACAACCCTTTGTTGCGCGCGCCATTGCCCAGAAACCCCGTGTTGACGAGCAGGTCGCCGTCGCCGGTCGTCACCAGATAGGCGTTGGAAATATCCTTCACCATGAAGATGCCCTCGCCGATCCGTTCGGCGTCGGTCTGCCCCTGACCGCCCATGACGAGCGCACCAAGCGGCGTTTGCGGCGCGTCGGTCATGCCGCGCTGTCCGCAAATTCGATCATCACCTTGGCCGACTGCGGCTGCGCGGCAATATCCAGCCCCTCGATCACCCGATCGAACGGCAATCTATGGCTGATCAGCGCCGCGATCTTGTCCTGCAAACGCGGCATCGCCGCAATCACATCGGGCATTTCGGTCGGATAGCCAACCGCCGTCGTAATCGTCATCTCGGTGGTCAGCATCGGCCCGGCGGGCAGTTCGATGGGTTTCAGGTACGCCGCCGTAATTACATGCCGCGCATGCGTCTTGGCCAGCGTCACCACGTCCCGCAAGATCGACGGCGCACCCGCCGCGTCAATATAAGCATCGGTCAGCGCCTTCTCCCGCCCGAACACCATCACCGTGCCATGGATCGCCTTGATCCGCGCGATCGCATCCGCGCGCGCCGGATTGATCGTCTGCGCGCCCAGCGCCCGCGCCCGTTCCAGCCGCTCCTCCGCCAGGTCGAGCGCGATCACGTCGCACCCCCGGTCCACCGCCCATAATATCATGCCAAGGCCGATCGGCCCGCAGCCAAAGATCACGACCTTGTCGCCCGCCTTCGCCTCCGCCCGGTTGACCCCATGCAGTGCCACCGACAACGGCTCGCACATCGCCGCCACTGCATAGGGGATGCCGTCGGGGATCGGCAGCAAACTGTCGCCTAGCCGCGCGTCACGGACCAGCAATTCCTCGGTAAACGCCCCCTCCGGCCCGCCGCTGCCGATATAGCTCGGCGTCATCATCGGGTTGATGATGACGCTCTGCCCGACCGACACGCCGGTCACGTCCGCGCCCACGAACAGCAGCTCGCCCGCGCCCTCATGGCCCAGCGCGGTCCGCTTGCCCGGCGTCGGGATGCCGCCATTTTTGATGTAGCTGAGGTCACTGCCGCAAATGCCGCAGGCCTTCATCTTGACGACCACATCCTTCGGCCCCGCTTCGGGCCGTTCATAGGGGTCCAATCGCACGTCATCGACGTCATGGATGGTGAGCAGGCGCATGGATCGTCTCCCGATCAAAAGGCGTAAGGGGGATAGATCAGGCTGCCGCCATCAATCACGATCGTATCGCCGCTATGGAATCGCGATGCGTCGGAGCAGAGATAGGCACCGATCCCCTCAAAATCTTCGATGGCACCGGGCCGGTGGATCGGCGTCTTGGCGGAAAAATGCGCGTCCACCGCCGCCATGCGCGCCTGCATCTCTTCGCTCATCTGGCCGTCACCACCGATGCCGGTCTTGACGTAACCGGGCGCGATGCTGTTCGCGCGGATCTTATACTTGCCCAGTTCCGCCGCCATGCCGCGCACCGCTGCGCCCATGCCGCCTTTGGACGCGGCATAATTGTTGATACCGGCAATGCCTTGGAACATCGACAAGCTGCCGCAATAGACCAGGCTCCCGCCCGGCTCGCCCGCTTCGGCGCGCGCGACCATCGCCTTGGCGCCTTCGCGCAAGGTGAAGAAAGCCCCATGCAGGTTCACCGCCAGCAAGTCATGCCATTCGGCCGCGTCCAGCGTCAGCACCGACCGGCTGCGCGACGCGCGCCCTGAATTGGCGAACACGCAATCGACCCGGCCGAAATCGGCCAACAACTGCGCATAGCCCGCAATGATCGCTTCCTCCGACGCCACGTCCACCTGATAGGTTTCGATACGGGCAGCGCCCGCCGCCAGCAAATCCGCCTTCGCCGCTGCATTCTTGTCCGCATTGCGCGCCCAAATGGCGATCTTGCCGCCCATTTTCGCCACGCCGCGCGCGAAACCCAGGCCAATGCCGCCATTGCCGCCGGTCACCAGCGTCACCTTGTCCGAACAGTCGAAAAGACCTGCCACCTATCGCTCTCCTATGAAATGTCGCCGCCCGACGGCGGTCCTTTGCTGCGCGCGATTGTCGATCAGCGCGGGACAGGCCGCAATTGACCTATCTGTAGAGATCGGGCCATAACCTCTATATCGAGCCAAGACCTTCCAGCCCCGGAGCGCCTGTGCCGCCACCCGAAACCTATGCCGAATCGCTGTTCGAGGCGGAACTGATCGTGCCGTCCGCGCTGATACGGATCATGCGCCTGCATCTCGATCAGCCGACCGACCGGCTCTTCTACCGCACCGACCATTATTGGCTCGACCTGTGCCTGACCCCGCGCCCGGAAAAGGCGCGCGGCTGCTACCGCGACCGTTGGGGGCCGCATCGCTACGAACCATTGGGCGAAATCTTCCTCGTGCCGCCGGGCGAAGCGATCCATATCCGCAGCGAAACCGGCGGTCGGCAGGCTTCGGTCATCTGCGAAATCCCGGCCGCCGCGATCAATTGCTGGCTCGATGATGGCGGCATCGACTGGACCGACCGGCGGCTGGCCGCTGGCCTCGACATCACCCATCCGCACATGCGCGCCTGCCTGTTGCGGCTGGCCGACGAAGTCCGTCATCCAGGGTCCGGCAGCGCGATCCTCGCCGAACTCATCGCCCGGCAACTGGCGATTGAAGTAGCCCGCTATTGCCAGGCGATCGGCGAAGGACCGGTCAGCGGTGGCCTATCCTCCTGGCAGTTGCGTCGGATCGAAGAGCGGCTCCACGAACCAGGCGCGCCGCCATCGCTGGCGGAACTAGCCGCACTCTGCAATCTCTCGGCCCGGCAATTGACCCGCGGCTTTCGGACCGCGCGCGGCTGTTCGATCGGCAACCATATCGCCCAGACCCGGATCGACATGGCCAAGCGCCATCTTGCCACCCAGCAAAGCATCAAGGAAATCGCCTTCGCGCTCGGCTTCGCCTCCCCCTCCAGCTTCGCCTATGCCTTCCGCCGCGCGACCGGCACTACCCCGCGCCAATTTCGCCAGCGGCGTCTGTCGCCATCATCCTCTGGCTGATTATCTATATAATGGCTCGATGGCGATATTCCGTGCCTTGAAAAAACCGCAATCCATTGTCCTAGTCGCTGTACGCATAATCAGAACGCATCAGCAGGAGAGGGCGGCAGGATGATCGTCGGACGCCATTATCAAAATGCCTATGTGACCCGCAACATCGACCAGGCCGTGGTAGAGTTTCAGCAACGGGCCGACGTCCGCCTGCTTCTCGAAACCGAAGTCTCCGTCAATCTCTGGACCCCGCAGGGCGAAGGCACCGGCACGCAGAAACTCGCCTTCCTCTGGATCGGCGACATGCAAATCGAATTGATCCAGCCGGGGGAGGGCGACGTCCTCGCCCTCTATCGCGACGCGCTGCCAGCCGACGATCGGCTATGCTTCCACCACGTCTGCCATCGCGTTGATGACTGGGACGCCTTTCTGGCGCAGGTCGAACGGCAACCCTATCCCGTCATGTTGAAAGGCGGCACGCCCGGCCTGCTTCAATTCCTTTATCTCGATACCCGCAAGTGGCTCGGCCACTATGTCGAATATGTCTGGATGGTCCCCGAACGCTGGGCCGCCATGGGAGGACGCACCGCATGATTAATATGGCCCGCTTCGGCACCCGCGACTTGGATCGCGCCAAGAGCTTCTACGACGAACTGGCCGCCCTGCTGGGGGCCGTCCGCGCCTTCGACCGCCCAGACGTCGTGGCCTATAAGACCCCGGACGCCGGCATGCTCCTCATCGGCAAGCCCTTCGCGGGCGAGGCATCGCCAGGCAACGGCAACCAGGTCGGTATCCAGGCCGCCAGCCGCGCAACCGTCGATGCCGTCCATGCCAGGGCATTGGCGCTCGGCGGGCAGTGCGAAGGAAAGCCCGGTATCCGGGGCGATGACCCCAACGGCTTCTATGGCGCCTTTTTCCGCGACCTCGACGGCAACAAGCTCGTCATCTTCCGCTACGGGCCACCCGACGCCTGACCGACTCATAGCTCGGCGCTCAACCCGCGGCGATCGGGCCGGAATCGTGACGGCGATATGTAAACACCCCTGTTGGTTATGGGCTTCGCGCCACAGTCTAATCGGGCATAACGCGACTCACAAAAGGACAATGATGACCACGCCGTTCCCGGCCTTAGATCGGGTGAGGCGCCAAATTGGGGAGGATTTTCGGATGCGGAAGACAGCCTATTATAGCATGAGCGCCAGCCTGGCGGTTCTCACCTTGGCGATGCCCGCCATCGCGCAGGAAGCGCCGCAGGACGATGGCTTCGATGCCCCCACCATCATCGTCCAGGCGCGCCGTCGCGAAGAAGATGTGCAGGACGTGCCCGCCGTCATCAACGCCGTTACCGCCGCGTCCATCGGCAATCTCAATTTCCGCGAATTTACCGAAGTGAAATCGCTGGCACCGGGTCTGGAACTGACGACCAATGCCAATGGCATTGGCGGTAATGCCCGCTTGCGCGGTGTCAATTTCGACACCAATGCCAGCGGCAATAACGGTACGGTTGAATTCTACTTCAACGACGCGCCGATTTCGCCGGGTGCCGTGCTCCAGCAAATGTATGACATCGGCCAGATCGAAGTGCAGCGCGGTCCGCAGGGCACGTTGCGCGGCCGCGCATCGCCGTCCGGCTCCATCACCATCACTACGAAAAAGCCTGATCTGAACCAATTTGGCGGCTTTGCTGACTGGACCGCCAACGACATCGGCACGCTGAACTTCAAGGGCGGCCTCAATGTGCCGATCATTGAGGGTATTGCGGCAGTTCGCGTGTCCGGCGTGTGGGACGAAAATGAGGCGGACCGCGTTCGCCCGCTGGTGCGCAGCGCCGGTGCGCCGGACCCACATTCGCGCACGAAAAGCTATCGCGTCGTGGGTGCCATTGAACCGGCAGACTGGATCAAGCTGGAAGGCACCTATCAGTTCATGGACCGCACCGCGCGGACCTATGACCAGGCTATTTCCTTCAGCGAAGTCAATCCCGCCGCGCCACCCAGCCCGGTTCTCCTGACGGCCAAGGATCGCCTATCGATCCAGGAAGAGCCGCGCATCGTGGAGCAGCAGTTCGATATCTACAATTGGCGCGCGGAACTGGCGCAATGGGGCCAGCGCCTGATCTATCAAGGCCAGCATTCCAAGCAGCAATTTTTCTCGACCGAAAATTTGGATCAGGCCAACGTCTTTATCGGTCGTGACATCAACGACAACACGTCGTCGCTGGCAAAGGGAACCTCGCACGAAATTCGGCTTCAGAATGAAGAGCGGGTGCTTGGCATTTTCGATTATGTGATCGGCTTTTTCGATAGCAAGCTCAATTCGCCAACCACCCTCACCCGGCCGACGCCGGTGCGGCTCCCTCTCGCTTTTGGCGGTGGCATCGCGTCGATCGTGACGACCAATATTTTGCGCAACAATCAGACCCACGAACAATCCTTCTTCGGTAATCTGACTGCCAGGGTGGGTGAGAATACCGAAGTGTCAGGCGGCCTGCGTCAGATCAAATATGACTCGGTCAGCCAGTTGGCCGTTAACGGCAACACCATCGCCAACGACACCCAGGATCTGAAAAAACTCATCTATAGCGCATCGGTGAAGCATAATTTCTCTCCCGACTTCCTGGTCTATGCTGCCACCGGCAGTTCGTTGCGGCCGGGTCTCAACGTCGTGGGTGACTTCAACATCGTGAAGTCGGCGCTGGAAAACAGCTTCCTCAACCTGCCGCCTGAAACATCGAAATCCTATGAGGTCGGCTTCAAGAGCACATTGATGGGTGGTCGTGCGCGCTTCAACGTGTCTGCCTACCATCAGACCTACAAGAATTTCCCATTCCGCGTGCCCAATAATGGCGTCTATTATATCAACACCGTTGCCGTCCGTAATGCGGCGGGCGCCGTGACGGGAACGGCTCAGCAGGTCGCTGCCTTCAACTTCGTCGGCGCCGTGCCCGTGGAGGTGAACGGGGTCGAAGCCGAGTTCAACATGGATGTCACCCGCGGGTTGAATATCGGCCTGACGGGCAGCTATTCACTGGGCAAGATCAAGGGCGGCACCATCCCATGCAACGATCTGGATGGCGACGGCATCCCCGACGCATCGGGTGCGGCACCATCGCTTGCCGAACTGCAGGCCGCGGTTGGGTCGGATAATCTGGCATCGTGCAACGTGTCGCAGCGTTCGGCCTTCATGCCGCCGCTGACCCTCACTCTGCAGGGGGAATATCACGCCGCCATTTCCGGCAAGGTCGACGGCTTCGTGCGCGGCCTCGTCAATTATAATGGCAAGTCGCAGGGTGACCCCGGCAATAGATTCGACCAGGTCGGTGCTTACGCCCTGACCAATCTTTATGCCGGCATCCGTGATCCCGATGGCGGCTGGGAAGTGGCCTTGTTTGCCAAAAACCTGTTCGATACGACCAAAGCGCTGACCAGAACGGCGCAATTGTTCACCAGCTATCAGCAGATAACGGGTTTCACTCCTACGGGCGCAACCACGGCCGCGACGACGGTGAACAGCCCTTATACCAGCGGTACGGTTACGCCGCCGCGGGAATTCGGCGTTAACTTCCGCTTCTATTTCGGATCGCGCTGACACCACGCTCCGGCTGGCGTTGAAGATGAAACTGGCCGGGGAGCCGACATTGCTTCCCGGCCGTCTGCCATCAGTGCTGAAATTTCGATACTTGCCTAATGGACAACACTGATGTTGATTTATGCCTTCTTATCCCAGGCGAGCCAGCCGGGCGGTCGTTCGGGCCGTTACGGCAAGCCGCCCGAACGACAAGAGAGGCATGCCCCATGACGCAAACGCGGACCAGACGCTCCCGCGATCCTGCAGCCACACGCGAAGTCATACTGGAAGCAGCGCGCGCGTTGCTGGCGAAGGACGGGCCGGAGGGGATCAGCCTGTCCGAAGTCGCAACGCTCGCTGGGGTCAATCGCGGCACCGCCTACCAGCATTTCGAAACCCGCGAGAAGCTCATTGCGGCAACCGCGGAGTGGGTGTCCGACCGCATGTTCCGCGCAGTATTCGGCGACCCTGAAACCATTGGCGAACGCCGGGTGGAGCAGGTCGATATTGCCGACACGACCGACCGCCTCGCCATCTTCGCGATGGAAAACCCGGAACTGTGCCGCATCTGGCTGCTCCAGCTATTGGCTTCGCCCGATCCGATGGCCGACCCCTTCTGGCGCGAATATGAAGGATCGCTCCAGCGCTTTGCCGAAACCGATCTGGCCGAAGACGGCATCGACGTCGAAGTGCTGTCGGTGATGATGTTGTCCGGCGCGTTTCTCTGGCCGGTCTGGGCGCAATCCCATGGCCGCCCGGATCAGGAGCGGCGCGACCTTGCCCGGCGCGTGGCGCAGGAATCGCTGCGCCTGTGCATGTATGGCTCGATGCGCGCCGATCGCTTCCCCGGCATCGCCGACCGCCTCCGCAAAGGACTGACACCAACGGCACCCTCTTCTTCGCCCAAAAAGGAATAGCCCCATGTTTTCAGCCATCATGATCGACAAGACCGACGACCAGCAGAGCGTCTCGCTCCAGCAGGTCGACGAAGCCCAATTGCCCGAAGGCGATGTCACGATCGACGTCGCCTATTCGACGCTCAATTATAAGGATGGCCTCGCCATCACCGGCAAGTCGCCAGTCGTCCGCAAATTCCCGATGGTCCCCGGCATCGACCTAGTCGGCACCGTGCGCACCTCCGATCATGCCGACTGGAAGCCGGGCGACAAGGTCGTGCTAAACGGCTGGGGCGTAGGCGAGGGGCATTGGGGCGGCCTGGCGCAGGTTGCGCGGCTGAAGGGCGACTGGCTGGTGCCATTGCCGGCCGCCTTCACCGGTGCGCAGGCGATGGCGATCGGCACCGCTGGCTATACCGCCGCGCTTTGCGTCGAAGCGCTGGTCAAGGCGGGTGTTACCCCCGACCAGGGCGAAATCCTCGTCACCGGTGCGACCGGCGGCGTGGGTAGCGTAGCGGTCGCTTTGCTCAAAAAAGCAGGCTTCACCGTCATCGGTTCGACTGGCAAGGCATCCGAAGCCGATTATCTGACGCAATTGGGCGCTGCGGGCGTCATCGACCGCGCGACCTTGTCGGAAAAGGGCAAGCCGCTCCAGAAGGAGCGCTGGGCTGGTGTCGTGGACTCGGTCGGCAGCTTCACCCTCGCCAATGCCTGCGCCCAGACCCGCTATGGCGGCGCGGTCGCCGCTTGCGGCCTGGCGCAGGGCGCGGACTTTCCGGCGACGGTCATGCCCTTCATCCTGCGCGGCGTACGCCTGCTCGGCGTGGACAGCGTGATGGCGCCCAAGGCCCCGCGCCTCGCTGCTTGGGAAAGGCTGGCGCGCGATCTCGACCCGGCTCTGCTGGACGTGATTGCCACCGAAATCAGCCTGTCGGAAGCGATCGCGGCGGCCACCGACCTGATGGACGGCAAGGTGCGCGGACGCATCATCGTCGACGTGAACCGCTGAACCTTACCCCAAGGACGCATCATGACCGACCAGCCGCTTTCGATCGTCGCCGGCCCTCCGCTCAGTGAAGAGCAGGGGCTGGGGGCGCTGACCTTGAGCGGCTGGTTGCGCGAGGTCACGGCGCGCTCCGGCCCGGCCGAAGCGCTGGTGATGCACGAAGGGGACAGCGTCACCCGCTGGACCTATGACGATCTGTGGGCGCGCGCGAATGAAGTGGCGCGCGCGCTCATCGCCTGCGGCGTGGGCAAGGGGACGCGCGTCGGCATCCTGATGACCAACCGCCCCGAATTTCTGGCGGCGGCCTTCGGCACGGCGCTGGCGGGCGGTGTCGCGGCAACGCTCAGCACCTTTTCGACGCCTGCCGAACTGGAGCATCTGCTCCAATCCTCCGCCTGCCACATCCTCCTGATGGAGCGCACCGTCCTCAAAAAGGACTTTGCCGCTATCCTGACTGACCTGGAACCGGGCATCTCGACGGCCAGCCCCGGTGCGCTCGCCTCACCCCATTTCCCCTTCCTCCGCCACATCGCGTCGGTTGGCGGCGGCGTGGGCATGGTCGAACCGTGGGACCGTTTCCTGACACGCGGCGATAGCGTCGATCAGGCGCTGGTCGATGCGACCGCTGCCACCGTGATGCCTGCCGACCCCGGCGTCCTCTTCTTCTCGTCCGGTTCGACCGCCAAGCCCAAGGGCATCCTTTCGATGCACCGCGGCGTGACGCTGCAACTGTGGCGCTGGAAACGCTTTCTCGCTGCCAAAGAGGACGCTCGCGCCTGGTCGGCCAACGGCTTCTTCTGGTCAGGCAATTTCGCCATGGCGATCGGCGGCGCGCTCTCGTCGGGCGGCAGCCTGATCCTGCAGGCAACCTTCCAGCCCGAAGAAGCGCTGACTCTCATGGCGCGCGAACGCGCGACCATGGCCTTCGCCTGGCCCCACCAATGGGCACAATTGGAGGGGGCGGCGAACTGGAACGATGTGAACCTGTCCTCGCTCCACTATGTGGGGCAGCACACGCCGCTCGGCCGCCATCCGACCGTCCGCACCGACTGGCAGGAACCGATGGCCGCCTATGGTAATACCGAAACCTTTACCATCAGCACCATCTTCGATTCCGGCACGCCCGACGAGCAGATCGCGGGCACGCATGGCGTCCCCTTGCCCGGCAATATCTTCAAAATCCTCGATCCGCTGACGGGTGCCGTCGTGCCGCTTGGTGAGCGCGGCGAGATCGCGGTCAAGGGACCGACGCTAATGCTGGGCTATATCGGCGTGCCACTGGACGAAAGCGTTGACGCCGACGGCTTCTTCCACACCGGCGATGGCGGATGGTTCGATGCGGAAGGACGGCTCCATTGGGAAGGGCGCCTCAATGACATCATCAAGACGGGCGGCGCCAACGTGTCGCCGATCGAAATCGATACCGTCATCAAATCCTGCCCCGGCGTGAAGGTCACCCAGACCGTCGGCGTGCCCCATGAAACCTTGGGCGAACTGGTCGTGACCTGCATCGTCCCCCATGTCGGCGCACCGCTGGACGAAGACGCCATCCGCGCCTTCGCCAAGGCCCAACTCGCCAGCTACAAGGTGCCACGTCGCGTCCTGTTCTTCAGCGAACACGACCTCTCGCTGACCGGCAGCGCCAAGATCAAGACGGCGGACTTGAAAGCGCTGGTGGTCAAACAGCTCTCCACCGAACCGGCATGAGCGACGGCGCGGAGCAAGCGCTGGCGATCGCCAATCTCAAGGCCCGCTACTGCGCCACCGCCGATCTCGCCGCCAGCGCCCCGGATCAGGCCCGCACCACCTTCGCGACCATCTTCGCGCCGGATTTCGTCGGCGACTATGGCATGGGTTCGTTGATCGGCGCGCAAGCGATCACCGATTTCCTCTGCACCGCCATTGCAGGCAACAGCCTATGGCTGCTTCACATGCTCCATTCGCCACAGATCCTGATCGACGACGACCACGCCACCGGCGATTGGACGGTCCTGGTCAAGCTCAAGCGCCGCAGTTCCGGCGCAATCGACACGGTGATGGGCCGCTACAGCGACGTCTTTCGACGCACACCCCAGGGGTGGCGGATCGCGCAAGTGACCTTCATCCGCATGGAATAAGCATAAAGGACAAGAGGATCATGGCCCATCGTTTCAGCGGCAAGACCGTCCTGGTCACGGGATCGGCAGGCGGCCTCGGCCGCGCCCACGCGCTGGCGTTCGCAGGGGAGGGCGCCCATCTCATCCTCGCCGATATCAACGAAGCGGGGCTGGCCGAAAGTCAGGCGCTGATCGAAGCTGGCGGCGGCACCGCCGCCATCCACCGCGTCGATATGGGCCAGGAAGCCGAAATTCAGGCGTTCGCCGCCACCATCCTGTCGGCGCATGACCGGCTCGACGTCCTCATCAACAATGCAGGCCTGCATGCGGGCGAAATCGCGCGCGGCTTTTTCGGCCTCGGCATGGCCAAGTGGCAGCATTTTTTCGCCGTCAACACCTTTGGCCCTCTGCTGCTCGCCGAAGCGCTGCGTCCCGCGCTGGCCCGCGCAAAGGGCGTCATCATCAACAAATGCTCGATGGCGAGCTATAATCCCGCCACCGCCTACGGCATCACCAAAGCGTCGCTCACCGTCTTCACCCACGCCATGGCCCAGCAGTTCGGCGTTGACGACATACGCTGCGTCGGCATCGCGCCTGGCCTGATGGAAACCGAAGCAGCGATGCAGGGCGTCGATCCCGCCAATTGGGAGCGGCTCAAAGCCATGCAGTCGGTCAAGCGGCAGGGGACGGCAGCCGACATATCCAACCTCGCCTTGTTCCTCGCATCGGAAGAAGGGAGTTTCGTCAACGGCCAAGTCATCTTGTGCGACGGCGGCAACCAGATGCGCGGGTTCCGTTTCTGATGCCCGCGCCCGATTTTGCCGACTGGCTCGCCATCACCGAATTGAAGGCGCGCTACTGCCGTCTGCTCGATACCAAGGATTGGGACGGCTGGGCCGCCTTGTTCACGCCCGACTTCCTGCTCGATGCGACGGGATCTGGTGGCCCTCGCATAGAAGGGCGCGATGCTGCCGTCGCCAGCGTGCGGCATTCGCTCGAAACCGTCAAAACCGTCCATCATGTCCATATGCCTGAACTCACCCTGTCAGGCGACGCCGCCACCGGCATCTGGCCGATGCAGGATCATCTTGTCTGGGCGGATGGACGCACAATGACCGGCTATGGCCATTATCACGACCGCTATATCCGCATCGACGGGGCATGGCGGATCGCCCAATCGCGCCTCACTCGCCTGCATATCGCCATGCAGTCGCCGCCCCCTTCGGCCTGATCGCCATTGCCCCGGCGATCAATTGATCACGCCCGCCCAATCCTCTGGCGCACCGTCGCCGTCCATGCTGAATTGGCACCTGACAAGCGTTTGAGCGCGCGCAGCCAGAGGGCAGAGGAATGAGCCTGCATACCACCATCCACCTCCACAACGTCCCGGCCGGGCGGGAAACGGACTATGCCGCTTGGTTCGACGGCCCGCATCGCGACGACCTCGCCCGCCTGCGCGGCTTCCGCTCGGCCGACCGATATGCCATCACGCCGCAGCAGATCATGCCCGACATCCCCCAGCCATGGCGGTTCCTGAGCGTCTACGAGCATGACACCGCCACCCCTGAAATCGACCTGCCCGCGCTCGCCCCCCTCCTGGCGCAGGCGCGTGACGCCGGGCTGATCGACGATAGCGACGAAAGCGAACGCATTCACAGCTATGCCATGTATGCCGATTGGGCGTTCAGCCCCAACCACCGCGCCGATCAGCCCTTTTCGGGCGTCAGCATCATCCTCGCCAATTTTGTCGCCGGGCGCGAAGCCGAATATCATCACTGGTATGACACGGTGCATTCCCCCGAAGTGACGCGCGTCCCCGGCAAGGTTGGCATGAAGCGCGGCCGCCTGTCGCTGGTGCAGCTCGAACCCAAACGCTATTGCCCCGGCAGCGACCTGGTCCTCTGCGCCCAGCAGACCGACGATCTGCTGTTCACCGTCAAGGATTTCAGCGCCCGCGCCCGCGGCGTCAGCCCCAGCGGCGTCGCCTTCGCCCCGCGCTCCGCCTCCGGCTCGGTCGCGCGCACGGTCCATTATTTCGGCAAAGTCAGCGGCCCGGCCTTTTGGCCCGGCGGCATCGCCTATGATGGCGACTTCTCGGTCTACCCCGCCGATTTCCCGCGGCCCGCGACCGCCGCATGAACAGCCATCGCGCGCGCGATGGCCGTCCCCCTTGCCGTGCGCGCGCCAGTGCGGAATGGGATGATGCAACAAGAGATGAAGGATGGAGCAGGACATGAGCAAGACGATCATCATCACCGGCGCGGGCGACGGCCTCGGCCGCGCCCTAGCGCGGCGCTTTGCGCGTGACGGCGAAACCGTCATCCTGCTCGGCCGCACCTTGTCGAAACTGGAAGCGGTGGCAGCCGAACTGGGCGAGGGGCATTTGGCCCTGCAATGCGATGTCGGCGATCCCGACTCCGTCCGCGCCGCCTTCGCGCAGATCGCCGCGCGCTATCCCAAGGTGGACGTCCTCATCAACAACGCCGCCATCTATGAGCCGTTCACCCTCGCCGAGGTGCGCGACGACCAGATCCAGTCGTCCCTCGCCATCAATGTCGCCGGGCCGATCTATTGCGCCCGCGAAGCGCTGCCACTGCTGCGGGGGGGCGGGCATATCATCAACGTCAGCAGCGAATCCGTCGCGATCAAGATGGCGATGCTCTGGCTCTATGCTGGCGGCAAGGCAGGGCTTGAACTGATGTCGGATATGTGGGGACGGGAACTGGCTGCGGACGATGTGCGCGTCACCGTGGTCCAGGCCGGGCAGATGATGGACGAAACCAAGACCGGCACCAACTGGCCGATGGATGTCGCCATGCGCTTCATGCAGGACAATGCCAAAATCGGTCTCAACCCGCGCGAGCGGCCCATCACCCATTATGATTCCGTCACCGACGCCTTCCGCGCCGTCATCGACATGCCCGCCGACCTCCACATCGGCACGGTCGCGTTGACGGCGCGCCGCCGCTGATCCCCCTATCCCCGCATATCGACAGAAAGACCCTAGCCATGGCCACTCTCCCCGACGCCAAACTCACCATCGACGGCGTGCTGCGCGACGCGCAGGGCGGCAAGACCTTCGACGTCATCAGCCCCTGGACCGGCCAGCCGGTCGGCAAGGCCGCCGATGCGTCCGCTGCCGATGTGGATGAAGCCATTGCCGCCGCCCGCCGCGCCTTCGACACGACCGACTGGTCCACCAATGTCCAAAAGCGCGTCGATCTGGTCACCAAATTGCGTGCCCTGTTCGAAGCCAACCGTGAACGCCTGTCCGACCTCGCCCGCGACGAAGCCGGCGCAGCGATGGGCGCGGTCGGTCGTGCCCATGTGGATATGGCGCTCGACGGCTGGGACGATTATCTGCGCCTCTTCCCGCAATTGAAGTGGGACAAGGATTATGGCGGCCGCACCGGCTATGGCTTCGAAACGCAGCGCAAGGCGGTCTATGAACCGGTCGGCGTCGTCGGCGCCATCACGCCTTGGAACGTCCCGCTTTATGTGAATGTGGGCAAGGTCGTCGCCGCACTGCTCGCCGGTTGCACCGTTATCCTCAAACCCGCGCCCAACACGCCGGGCATGGGCGCGATCTTCGGCGAACTGGCCCAGGAAGCGGGCTTCCCTGCCGGTGTCCTCAACGTCATCTTCGGCAGCGATCCGGCTCTGGCCGGGGAGATGCTGGTGACCGACCCGCGCGTCGATCTCATCTCCTTCACCGGCTCCACCAATGTCGGCAAGCGCATCATGGAACAGGGCGCGGCCACATTGAAGCGCGTCTTCCTCGAACTGGGCGGCAAGTCCGCCAAGATCATACTGGAGGACAGCACCAATTTCGCGATGGACGTCGCCCAGTCGATGCTGGTGTTCCATGCGGGCCAGGGCTGCGCCGTCCATTCGCGCCTGCTGGTGCCGCGCAGCCGCTATGAGGAAGCCAAGGCGGTCCTCAAACATGCCTATGCCAGCTTCGGCGACAATTGGGGCGACTATGACAATCCCGCCCACATCATGGGACCGGTCGTGTCGCAGCGGCAGATGGAGCGGGTCTTGTCCTATGTCGATATCGGTCAGGCCGAAGGCGCGACGCTGCTGGCGGGCGGCAAGGCACGGCCCGACAAGGGCAGCGGCTTTTTCATCGAACCGACCTGCTTTGTCGATGTCACCAACGACATGCGCATCGCCCAGGAGGAAATTTTCGGCCCCGTGCTGGTCGTCATCCCGTTCGAGGATGATGATGACGCCGTCCGCATCGCCAATGAAAGCGCCTATGGCCTCTGCGGTGGGGTTTATTCGGCCGATCTCGATCGCGCCATTGCGGTGGCCAGGCGGATACGCACCGGCTCCGTCAGCGTAAATGGCGGCATGTGCATCGCCGGGGACTTGCCTTTTGGCGGTTACAAGGCCAGTGGAATCGGCCGCGAATGGGGTCTTGAGGGAATCGAGGAATTTCTCGAAACCAAATTGATCGCATGGCGCGCATGACGGGATAGCAAGGATCGGCTCTTGAGCGCAAAGGCGGACATGAAGGCAGGGCAGACGGCAGGCAAATCGCCACGCTCGCGCCCGTCCGCCGAGATCAAGACGCTTAGCCATAATCTCAACGGGCAAAGGCTGGGACGCAAGGGGCGCGACACGCGCGACCGCATCCTGGCCGCCACCAACGAACTGCTTGCCGGTCCTGCCGATGTCGAACTGTCGCTCAGCGCCGTCGCGCGCCAGGCGTCACTCGGCATGACGTCGCTCTACAATTATTTCAACGACCTGACCGAATTGCTCCTGGCCGTTCTGGAGCCGGTGATGGCGACCGCCGAAGAGGCATATGTCGGCCTGTTGCGCACCCGCTGGGACGATGCTTCGCTGGGTGAGCATAGTCTGGCGCTGGTGACTGCCTATCATGGCTTCTGGGTCAAAAATTCCCGCCTGCTCCATCTGCGCAACCGCATGGCCGACGCGCAGAATGAACGGATGATGCTGCATCGTATCAGCGCGGCCCTGCCGGTCATGCGCCTGATGGTCGAACAGATGGATGGCGACCTTAGCAAACCGCAATCGCCGGTATTCAGCATGGCGACGGCGCTGATGACCGGGCTTGAACGTATCGTCACCGTCACGACTGATACGACGCTACAAAATGCGCTTCACGCACCCAATCCCCTGGGCCGCACGCATTTGCTGCGCGCGGAGGCGCGACTGCTGGAGCTGGGCATCCGCGACTATCGGATGCTCGCGGCATCAGGCGACTGACGGCTTTCCCATCAATCGCATTGATGGAGATTAAGGACTGATATTTGTTTGCGACTTTCCTAGTCGCTCGTCGTTGAAAGGGGTATCCGGTTGCCAATGGCGCCGGTTTTCATCTTTCAAGACGGGAACCATCATGTCCGACAACAGCCACGATATTTCGACCCTCAATGGCCTGATTGCCACCACGATCGACAGCGCCGATGGCTATACCGAAGCCGCCAAGGATAGCGAAGGCGGTCGCTTCGTGACCCTCTTCACCAGCCGCGCGGCCGAGCGTCGCGAAGTCGCCACCCGTCTGCAACAGGAAGTCGCCCGTCTTGGCGGCAATCCCGAAGATGACGGCACGATCCTAGCTGGCGCGCATCGCATGTTCCTCAACCTGAAGGCCGTCGTCACTGGCCAGGATGACAAGGCGATCGTCAACGAAGTCGAAGCCGGCGAAGACCATATCAAGGCCAAGTTCGAAGACGCGCTGGGCGACATGAAGCTTTCGCCCGCCGTTCGCAGCGTGATCGAAAGCTGCTACAGCTCGGTAAAGGCCGGGCATGACCAGATGCGCGACATCAAGCATTCGATGCAGCACTAAAAAAGCGGATCGGCGGGGGCAACCCCGCCGATTTTTTGTCCAGATGGGTCAGTCGGAACTTATGATCCGCGCCGCATCCACCTCTGCTAGGGTCGGCATGCGCACCAGACTGATCGCATCGCCCTCACGCGCGATCAATCCCGCCTTCTCGAACGCGGCCAGCCAGCCTTCCATCGGCCATATCCCCCATTTGTGGCGAAACAGCCGCGCATTCCGCACGATGTCGGCCAGATGCTGCAGCGGCGGATCGATCACATCATGATATTGATGAAAAGCACCCGTCCCCCCCAGAAATAGCAGGGGCAGTGCTGCCTCCCGCGCGCGAAAGCCAAAGTCGGTGTCTTCCGCACCATAGCCGGTAAAAGCCTCATCGAACCCGCCCAGTTCGACGAACCGCTCGCGTCGAATGCCGAAGATCAAGGACCAGAACAGCCCGGCATTATGTTCTTCGCGCATGCCAGCAGCGGGAAAAGGACGAACCGGGTGTGGCTTCGCGCATTGCATCAAAGCTGCCTCGTCCCAAGCGCCGCGCGCGTCCTTGGGACCAAGATAGAGCGCTTCCGCGCAGATCAGCGCATCCTGCTCCGTCAACGCTCGCGCCATCGCCGCTGTCAGGCCGCGCATCGGAATGCAATCGACATCCAGAAACAACAGCATGTCGCCCCGTGCCGCATGCGCCGCCGCATTGCGCGCCGCCGCCAGCGGCAGCCCCGGCTGATCCAGCCGCACGATATGCACGGGAAAGTCCGTCGCCTCCACCGCGACGGGCGGATCGCTCCCCATGTCGACGATCACCAGTTCGTCAGGCAGTGCCTCGCACCGCCCCAATCCCTCGATCAATTGCGCCAGATGCCCCGGCCGGTTCTTGACGATCGTCAGGACGCTCATCGTCATGCCGACATGCGCCACAGATCGAGCCGATATTGGTCGCGGCGTTCCGCTGTGACGACCTCTACCGGTCCTGGCATTGCGCCACGAAACTTCTCCACCGCCTCGTCGCCGCTTTGCGGATAGTCCGTCTCGCCCGTCCAATGGACCAGCAATAGGTCGCCGCCCGGCGCGCCATGGGTGCCCGCCCATTTGGCCGCGCGCCGGATATCCGCATCGTCCCAATAATAGATGACTTCGGACAGGATGATGAGATCGAACGGCCCACCCAACGGCACTTGCGCGGGAAAGGTCATCCGGTTGAAGGAGACATGATCGAACGCCGCGCAACGCTCGTGCGCGGCCAGCAACGCCGTTTCGCTGACGTCGATCGCCACCAGCGCCCGGCAATGCTCGGCCAATTGCCGGGTCAATACACCCTTCGCGCAGCCGATCTCGAACCCCAGCTCATAGCGGCGATCGCCCAGCACCCGGATGCTATGGGCATATTTATCCTGCTCATAAGCGCTGGTTTCCAGTGACCAGGGATCGTCCGTTCCCTGAAACATCTGCTCGAAATATTCGGGGTCCAGGCTGCCAGCATACCGCGTCATGACCGTCTCCGCACATAGAGAATATCGCGCGCCGCCATGCGTCGCTGATCGGGGGACAGGCGAAAGCCGGGGCCATGCGCGGCGGTCAACTGGCTGCGATGCGCCGCCAACGCCAAGCGCCGCTGTCCCATAGCCATCGGGGCTGTCTGGATCGCGCGCCGGATCTTCCGGTCGGGTCTGTCCGCCCAGACCAGATATTCCGCCACGATTAAATTGCGCATCGCCCGCGCATGCACAGCATAGGCCAGCGCGGCCGCAGCTTCATGATCGCAATGCGGCTCATGCCCGGCCGTGACCGCCAGCGCATCGACCCGCCAACGTCGGCACAGCGCCGCCAGATGGCGCGCCGTCCGCTCGAACAGCGGATCGCCAGGGCTGGCTGGTGCCGCATCCTTCCAGTCCAGATGCACGGGCCGCCGCGCTCGTCCGCCCGCCAATCGCTGCACCGCCCTAGTCGCTTCGCGCCGCCGAGCCGCGGCCAGTCTTTGCGCCGCATCATGCGACCCCGCGCCATCGGTCAGATAGACTAGGCCCGCCAACCGCCCGGCCTTGGCCGTCTGCGCGATCAGCGCGCCCGCGCCCAATGTCTCATCATCGGGATGCGGTGCCAGCACCAGCCAGCGCAGGTCGCGCCACTGGCGCGAAGACAGCGCAGCGGTCACCACAACAGATCCTCCGCGCCCCAGGCATCATGATCCAGCCAGGCAAGCGCCGCCTGATCCCGCGCATAACCGGGACCACCCTGGCGCAGATAGAGGCTTAAGTCCCGGCTGATCTTGTCGATCCGTTGCCCGTCCATCGCGCTGCGCGTGCCGACGATCCGCGCCGCCAGTTCCATGACATCCAGTGCCGCGCGCTCCACCACGCCGCGCGTCATCCGCGCGAAGGCCGGACCATCGGCATCATCCCGCGCCGCGCGTAGCGCGGCTTCGCGCACCCATAGATAGGCCGTGCGCGTGGCCGCTACCGCATCGGCGAATTTCGCGCGCTGCACCGGGTCGCCGCGCGCCGCGTCCGACATCGCCTTGCGCGTCTCGATCAACAGCGCTTCGATACCGCCCAATTGGACCGCCGTAAACCGCCACGCCCCGGTCGTGAACAGCGGTTCGCGATCATAATCGCCCGGCCCGCCCAGCATGTCGTCCGGCGTAACCATCAATCCGGTCAAATCATAGAGGCCGCTGCCCGTCGCACGCATCCCCCGCACCCGCCATTGCGACAGGTCGGCCCGCGTCGTGTCGTCCGCAGCCACCACGACCAACTGCCGCGCGCCATCCTCCGGCTGCACGGTGATGATCGCATGCGCCAGCCAACCCGCGCCTGTCGCGAAGGACTTGGCACCTTCCAGCATTGGACCCGTCATCCGCACGCCCGGCGGCGGTTCGGTCGCCCACATGCCGTAAAAGGCGCCCGCGTCCAATCGCTGTGCCAGGACACGGTGCTGGGCGGGATTGCCGAAATGATCGAACAGGATCATCGCATTGACATGCCCCTCATATAGCCGCCCGACGCTTAGATCGGCGCGACCAATAACCCGCAGGACATCGAACATGGCTGAATGCCGCGCTTGAGCGCTGGCAAAATCAAGCCCGCCACTGGCGACCGGCGCAAAGCAGCGATGCAGGTTCGCGCCAGCGAGGCATTGCATACTGTCGATAGGGAAAATCGGCGCGGCATCGTAGCGTGCGCCCAATTCCGCCAGCCTCGGCGCTATGGCTGCGGCCCGTGTCGTCGGCAGGTCGATATTCCTGCTAGGGGAGGGGGCGGCGCTCATGCCGCCGCCGCCTGCTCGCCCAACCAGATAGCGGCCATTTGCGCGCCGCGCGGATCGTGCAACCGCTGGCGGGGAGGAGAAGGCAAAGCCTTTGCCCGCGCCAGCAAGGAGGGCCATGCCGCTGCCTTTGGCCAATTCTCCAGCACCACCGCCGCCCCCAGGCGCGCCATGCCGCTGGCTGTGGCCTGCTGCTCACCAAAAGGACGCGCTTCGGGTATGCAGATAAAGGGCCGGTCCGCAGCCATAACCGCGCCCACCAGCCCGTCGCCCGCTCCGCCAATCACCACATCAGCCGCAGCGATGGCGTGCGCTGCATCTTCGACCCAACCCGCAATATCCAGATTGGCCGGACAATCATCGACCGGCGACACCGGCCCGATCACCCGCCATTGAACATTCGGGCAAGCGCGCGCGGCCTCCGCCAGTCGCGCGCCATTGCTAGGCGCACCGCCGCGTCCGATCACCACCAATATCCGGCCGGACGGTGGCACCCCGCCTGCGACGGCCGTCGTAATACCCGGCAGATAGCGTGTCCGCTCCCGCACCCATGTCGGCGTCGACTCCCGTTCCAGATCGACATGAAAGGGGGCGAGCAGCGCCACCGCGCCCCGAAAAGCCTCCAGATGCGGCACATCGTTGCGCTCACCGTTCAATCGCACACAGATGGTCGGCACCGATGCCAGCCGCGCCAGCATGGCCATCTCCACCGACACATCCACGACCATCAGCGCGGGGCGTTCCGTCGCGATCCATTGCGCTACCCGCGCCACGCGCAATCGCACGCCGTCATGGTCGATCGGCGCATAATGGAGCGCTGCGGGCCGTCCTTCGCTGCCGTCCACGCCATCGAAACGGCCCGACAGCGGCCGATCATCGGGCAAGTCGATCCCGGCCTCGCCAACCCCAGTCCCCAGCAAGGTAATCGGCCAGTCGCTCACGGCCGCAATCGCCCCCGCACGCGCGCGATGCCCGGCGCCATGATGATGGACATAATAGCCGATCGGCCGCCGCGTCATGCCTCAATCTCCAACGCCATGTCATGCGGCATCGGCGGCAGCAAAGGCTCGCGTCGCGCGATCAGCGCATGGCCATCCGCCCGCCCGCGCAACCGTCTGCGCCATAATGCGCGCTCGCGCCAATGGTTGAAGGCAGGGGCCATGGGCCTTCCGCCTTCCTCCGCCACATTGTAAAGCTGGCGCATGGCACTCGCCATGCCACCCTCCGCACGGCCATCCAGTCGCGGCGATACGGCAATATAGACGTTAGCCGGATGAGCGAGCCGCGCGCCACGCGCCAATGCCGCCGTCACCAACGCCCGATCCTCGCCCGTCGCCAGCAACGGCACGCCACCACATGACTGATAAACTGAGGCACGGATCGCGAGCGATGCACCCGTATGATCGCCATGGCGCGGGGCAAGATCCCAGGGCAGGGGGTCTATTTCGTCCTCGATCGCGCGCACCGCTGTCCAATAGGTGTCCCAAGCCAGTCGCAGGGCATGAACCGGCCGGGGCAGGGGCTCTTGCCCGTCAATAACAATCCGACCGCCGACCAGATCAGCCCCCCTGTTCAACGCCACCGCCATATTCCGCAGCCAATCGGGCGGCGGGCGGCTATCGGCATCGGTGCTGACCAACACGCCATTGGCTGCCATTGCGACCCGCGCCAGCCCAGCGTCCATCGCCAATTTGCGCGCCGACCCGGCATGGGCCAGTTCCGGCGGGAAATCCGCAATGACCGTCTTGATATCGAGATGATCGCCATGGTGCCGCTGCGCATCGGCTATGACACTCAGGCTGCCGTCGGTCGTATTGTTGATGCCAATCGCCACCATCACCGGACCCGGCCAATCCTGCGCGGCCAGGGCGTCAAGCAGCACCGGCAACCTTTCGGCCTCGTTCCGTGCGGGCACACAGACGCAAAAATTGATCGTCGGCTCAGCCATGCAGCATCGTACGCAACGAATCCGGCGAGGACGGCGGCACCAGATGCATGGCCGCCCGGCCATCGCGCGGCACCGGCCTGCCCAAGTCTATCTGCTGCTGATAGAGCGCCTCATAGCTTTCCACCATGCGGTTGGCGTCGCACATCTGCTCCGCCCGCGCGCGGCAGGCCCGGCGATCCAGCGCCAATGCAGCACGGCCAGCCTCCGCCAGCGACCCAACATCACCGGGCGCAGCCAGAACTCCACAACTGGAATCAAGAATTTCCGGTATCGCACCCCGCGCAAAGGCAGCCACCGGCACGCCGCAGGCCAATGCCTCGGCCACGACCAGCCCATAAGGTTCATCCCATAAGGGCGTACATAGAAACGCGCTGGCCCCAGCCACCAACTGCGCCAATTCCCTATGCGCCAGATGGCCGACATGGATAATGTCCGCACCCAGCGTCGGCGCGATCACCGTCCGATAATAGTCCTCGTCCAGCACCGGCCCGGCTATGCGCAGCGGCAAGCCGATAAGGCGCGCCGCCTCGATTGCCAGGTGCAACCCCTTTTCCGGCACGATCCGCCCATACCAGACCAGATAGGGCGCGCTGTGGACCTGCGCGCGAAAGGCGAATTTTCGCAAGTCGATGCCGTTGAGGATGACGGCATCGGCGGGCGCGACATGGCTCCACTGCGCCGCGACCGACTGCGATACCGCCACCAGCGCATGATGGGGCGCTTTACACAGGCGCAACCCGCTTTCCAGCCAGCAAAAGGGCGGCGTGTGCAACGTCGTGACCATTGGCATGGGCAGGCTGTCGGCCATGGTCAGCGGCAGATAATGGAGCGCATTATTGTGAATGATGTCGAAATCGCGGTTCCGCAAACCGGTCATCAGGCTGAGGTAAGCGTGATGCTCGCGAAAAAAGGCGATATCGCTCGCTTCCGTCGTGCCAACGGACGTTATCGCCGTCTCTGTACAGATCGCCTCCAGCCCCAGTTCAGGCTCGGACCTGGATGACGCAAAGACGGTCACGGCATGACCGCGATCCCTCAACGACCGGGCCAGAAGATGCGTGTGCATCTCCAAACCGCCCGCAAACGGTTCCGCAATGGGATGCTTGAGATGGGCGATAATGCCAATCCGCATCAACGATATCCTTTGGACAAGAAGAGGGCCGGAGGCGAAAACGCATTCGCCCCCGGTTGATCGAAGATCGAGATCAGGCGTCGGGCACGGCGTCCAGATCCACGGTCATTTCCCGTGGCCAATGGCGCAGCCCGCGACAGGCGGTCAGCAGGCTCGTGGCGTCTTTCGCTGTAGCAAGCGGCAGGCAGCCCTCGTCCAGATCGTCGGCGATACCCGCCTTTTCGAACAAGATCTGTGCCTCTGCCGTAAGCCCCATGAACTTGCAATGGGCAAAGGCGTCGGTGACGAAGTCCTTGGCCGCCGCGTCCATGGCCAGCAACGCCGCGCCATCCGCCGAAGCGACCACCGCAACCGCATCATAGAGAACCGATGGCCCGCCGTCGATCTTCTGCTTGGCCGCAACCGCCGTGCCATCGGACAGAGTAACGCCGCCAATCTTGGGCGCAATCACCTCATAGACCGCGCCTTCCTTGTCCACCGCCTTGACCAGCGCGTCGAACATCTTGGCATCGGCCCCATCGGTCAAAAGGATGCCGAGCTTGCGGCCCTTGAAATTGTCCGGTCCGTTCTTGAGGATGCTCAGCGCATCGGACGGCGGCAAGTCCATGATCGTGGCGCGCGCCGCCTTTGCAGGCTCCGGCAGGGGTAGCCCCAAACCATCTGCAACAGTAGCCGCCAGCGTCTCGTCGATATTGCGCAGATGCGATACCGTCCGCGAACGAATGTCGGCTCGCTCGACCTTGCTCAGCTCGAACACGATCGCATCGCCTATATGCTTCTGCTCGATCGGCATCTGGCTGATATAGAATTGCCGCGCCTGGCTATAATGATCGGCAAAACTCTCCGACCGGACCCGTTGCTTGGGACCGTCCTCGACCGTGGCGACACTGACGAAACCCTTGGCCGGGTCTTCGCGCGGACCACCCTGCTCGGCGCCCCAGCTATTGGGCTCGTAATTGGCCCGACCCTTGGGATTGCGCATCGCCATATGCCCGTCCTGCTGGAAATGGGCCATCGGGCATTTGGGCGCATTGATGGGAATATGCGTGAAGTTGGGGCCGCCCAATCGTTTGAGCTGGGTATCGAGATAGGAGAAATTGCGCCCCTGCAGCAGCGGATCGTTGCTGAAGTCGATGCCCGGCGGCACATTCTGGGTGCAGAATGCGACCTGCTCGGTTTCGGCAAAGAAATTATCGACCACCCGATCCAGCACCAGCCTGCCGACGATCCGCACCGGCACCAATTCTTCGGGGATCAGCTTGGTCGCATCGAGAACATCGAAATCGAAACTGTCGGCGAAGGCGTCGTCGAACAACTGCACGCCCAATTCCCATTCGGGGAAATCGCCCGCATTGATCGCGTCCCACAGGTCGCGGCGATGGAAATCCGGGTCGACCCCGTTGATCTTGACCGCCTCGTTCCAGGCGACCGACTGCAAACCCTGTTTGGGCTTCCAATGGAATTTGACGAAGGTCGACTTGCCCTCGGCATCAACCAGGCGAAACGTATGGACACCAAAACCTTCCATCGTGCGCAGCGAACGTGGGATCGCCCGGTCAGACATCGTCCACATCACCATATGCATGGCTTCGGGCGACAGGCTGATGAAATCCCAGAAATTATCATGCGCGGTCTGCGCCTGCGGGAAATCCCGGTCCGGCTCCGGCTTGGCGGCATGGATCAGGTCGGGGAATTTGATCGCATCCTGAATGAAGAAGACCGGGATATTATTGCCGACCAGATCCCAATTGCCTTCCTGCGTGTAGAGCTTGACCGCAAAGCCGCGCACATCGCGGGCAAGGTCGGCTGACCCCTTCGATCCGGCAACAGTCGAAAAGCGCACGAAAGCGGGCACTTTCTCGCCCACCCGCTGCAGCACATCGGCGCGCGTCACATCGCTCAACGATTCCGTCAGCTCGAAATAGCCATGCGCGCCATAGCCGCGGGCATGAACGACGCGCTCAGGGATACGTTCATGATCGAAGTGAAACATTTTCTCGCGAAAATGAGCGTCTTCCAACAATGTCGGCCCACGCGCGCCCTGCTTCAGCGAATTTTGATTGTCCGCGACGGGAATGCCTTGGGCGGTCGTCATGATGGCTACGTCACCGCCAGCACACTGATGCGTCTCGCCGCCTTCGGCCTGCGGTTCAGCATAGACATCCGACACGCCATCTGCGGGAGGCGGCGGGGGTGCCATGCGGGCCGATTGTGCCGCTACAATGCTGGACGGACGAGTGGGCTTGTCTGACTTGGCCATGAAAAATCCTTGGTTGAAAGCGCGCGGACATGCGAACGAAGGCAATGTATTGCCCGGCAGTGTTCGCGGGGAGGGGCCGTAGGAATGCCATGGCGGGAGAACCCGCGGTCAGCTTGCAAGTTGCGGCCTTCCGACAAATACTAATCTATATCATGACGATTTCGGCCCATCATCTGGATATACTCGCGCGCCGGCCCGTTCATGCCTTCAATGGCGACCGGGGCGAAGGTCGCCGTCTATATGAAGGACAATATCTTGTTCACGGATCGATTTCTGAAGGGGCGGCGGGGCGTCCATCTGGCGTTGGAGGAGCGCGCCATATTGGAAAATGCCATATCCGAGGTCCGCACTATCGACGCGCGCACCACCATCGTCAGTGCCGGTCAAACGCTGTCGAACAGCACATTGTTGATTGATGGCTTCATGTGCCGCTATCTTGATGACAAGGAAGGCATGCGCCAACTCGTCGCCGTTCAGGTGCCAGGCGACTTTGTCGACCTGCATGCCTATCCGCTTAGAACGCTTGATCATGACGTGGCGACATTGACCGCGGCGACGGTTGCGATCGTACCCCACCGGGCGCTGGACGGCATCAACGCAACCAAGCCGGAACTGACCCGCAAATTATGGTTTTCCACCTTGCTCGACGCGGCTATCCATCGCGCTTGGCTTTTCCGCCTCGGCCGGTTGGACGCGGTCGGTCGAGTGGCGCATTTCCTCAGCGAAACAAATGCCCGGCTACAGCCTGTCGGCTTGAGCGACGGCAAACGCTTCGCCTTTGGCGTTACCCAAAACGACATTGCCGAAATATGCGGCATTACCAATGTCCATGCTAATCGCGTCCTGCGCCAGTTGCGGGAGGAGGGTTTATGCGTCTTCCGCTCCTCCCTCGTCGATATTCTCGACGTTAAGGGGCTCGCAAGACGGGGGCAATTCAGCCCCGACTATCTCTATATCGATGCCGGTCCTCAACATTCATCCAATGAAAGCCATTCCTCATGAGCGCGGATCCCCCCATTGCCGGTACGCAGACGCAGCCAGGTATCGCCAGCGCCGAAGATGGACTGGTTCTGCTGGACGGCCCTGATGGTATCGCCGTGACGATGACGGCCCATGCCGCTTCGGAAACCGGCAAAAGCCTGATCGAAGCGGCTCAACGCGCCGAACATTGGCCGGAACCAGATGCATGAATATGTGCTGCATTGCAATATAATTCATAAATTTATCCCTTTTAGCTCATAAAGATAGGGGTAAATGGGCGGTCATTATATTGTGCATCGCAGCAACGATATGTGCGGTTCAGGCATTATAGGGTAATGGAGGCCCCTGCCGCGCCGGAGACAATATGATGATGCGTTTAAGTTCCACCATTGCCCAACTCGCCCGTTTTCGAACGATGGCGCATGGTCATTCCGCTGATCCGGTCCCGGATCGGCTGGACGATCTGCTGGCCTTTGGTAGCAATCCCGGTGCCCTGCGCGCCAGAACCTATGTGCCTGCAAATCTCGCCAAAGGCGCGGCGCTGGTCGTCGTCCTCCATGGCTGCACCCAGAATGCAGCGGGCTATGATCACGCCGCAGGCTGGTCGCATCTCGCCGACGAGCAGGGCTTTGCGTTGCTTTTCCCCGAACAGCAGCGGTCGAACAACCCCAACCTCTGCTTCAACTGGTTCTCGCCCGTCGATTCCTGGCGCGATTCCGGCGAAGCCCTGTCGATCCGCCAGATGATCGACACGATGGTCGCCACCCATGGCATCGACCAAAGCCGAATCTTCGTGACCGGACTTTCGGCGGGCGGCGCCATGACGTCGATCATGCTCGCCTGCTATCCCGAACTGTTCGCGGGCGGCGCGATCATCGCCGGGCTGCCCTTCGGTTGCGCGGCCTCGGTCAACGACGCTTTCGCCCGGATGCGCGGCGAGGGCTATCCCGCCGATGATCGCCTGCCCGAGCTGGTCAAGGCGGCGTCCGGCCATCAGGGACCATGGCCAACCATTTCCGTCTGGCAGGGCAGCGCCGACCAGACCGTCGCCCCCTCCAATGCCGACCGCATCCTCGCCCAATGGCAATCGCTGCACGGCGTCGATAGCTTGCCCAGCGAGCAGACAATCATCGACGGCAGTCCACGCCGCACCTGGCGCGACAAAAAGGGCAGGGCGGCGATCGAGTCTTATGAGATTATCGGCATGGGCCATGGCACCCCACTGAACACCGTCGGCCCGGACGGCCATGGCAACGCCGCGCCCTATATGCTCGAAGCAGGCATCTCCTCGACCGGACAGATTGCCCAGGCTTGGGGGCTTATGACCGCCACACCCGCCCGCAAATCCGCCCCCACGCCCGGCGAACGCATCCGGCCGCAACCCATGCACGCCAGAAAACCAACCCCCAAACCAGCGCACAAGGCGACCGGCGTCAGCGCCATCATCGAAGACGCGCTGCGCAAGGCCGGACTGATGCGATGATCGGATACAGTGGCCGCGCCGGCAGGCCGTCTCCCCGGCGGATAGTTGACTGTAACAGCTGTTTGGTATAGTCCTCGACTACGCCAGCAGGAGAGGCCCAATGTACAGCTACGTCCCCCCGATCGACGATTACCGCTTCCTGTTGACGCACGTCCTGCGCTTCGATGAAGCGATGGCCGAAGTCTGCAAGGACGTGGACGCCGATCTCGCAATCACCGTGCTGGAAGAGGCGGGGCGCCTCTGCGCCGACCGTCTCCAACCCCTGAACCGCGAAGGCGACGAACAGGGCAGCCGCCTGGTCGATGGCGCCGTCATCACCCCGCCGGGCTTTGCCGACGCCTATCGCGAGTTCGTGGCGGCCGGCTGGCCCGCGCTCGCGGCGTCGCCGGACCATGGCGGGCAGGGGCTGCCCTTCATTCTCCAACTGTGGCTCGACGAAATGCTCTCGGCCACCAACCTGTCCTTCGGCCTCTTCCCCGGCCTAACACGCGGCGCGGTAGAGGCGATCATCGCCCATGCCAGCGAAGACTTGAAAGCCGCCTATCTCGCCCCGCTGGTCAGCGGCGAATGGACCGGCGCGATGGCGCTTACCGAAAGCGGCGCAGGCACCGATCTGGCCCTGCTCAAGACCAAGGCCGTGCCGCTCGGCGATGGCCGCCATGCCGTCACCGGCCAGAAAATCTTCATCTCGTCGGGCGATCATGATTTCGGCGGCAATATCGTCCATCTCGTCCTCGCGCGCCTCCCCGACGCCCCGCCCGGCGTCAAGGGGATCAGCCTCTTCCTCGTCCCCAAATTCCTGCCCGACGCCGATGGCGGCTTTACCGTCCGCAACAGCATGTCGGTCGGCGCGCTCGAAAAGAAGATGGGCATCCATGCCCAGCCCACCTGCGTCATGAATTATGACGAAGCGACCGGCTGGCTGGTCGGCGAGCCGCATCGCGGCCTTGCTGCCATGTTCACGATGATGAACGCCGAACGGCTGATGGTCGGCATCCAAGGCTTGGGTATCGCCGGCGCAGCTTACGGTCAGGCCGCCAGCTACGCCAAGGAGCGGCTCCAGGGCCGCAGCGCCGACGGCACGCGCAACCCGGTGGCCATCATCGAACATGCCGATGTCCGCCGCATGCTGCTCACCATCCGCGCCTTTGTCGAGGCGGGCCGCGCGCTGGCGGGCTGGACCGCGCTCCAGCTCGATCGTGCCCACGCCCATCCCGATGCCGCCGAGCGGGCCAAGGCCGACGCGCTGGTCGCGCTGCTGACCCCGGTGGTCAAGGCGGCCTTCACCGACATGGGCTTTGAAAGCGCGGTGCAGGCGCAGCAGGTATTTGGCGGTCATGGCTACATCCGCGAATGGGGCATGGAACAATATGTCCGCGACGCCCGCATCGCCCAGATTTACGAAGGCACCAACGGCGTGCAGGCGATGGATCTGGTCGCGCGCAAATTGCCGCTGTCCGGCGGCGCGGTGGTCGAAGGCTTTTTCGACCTGATCGCCGCTGATCTCGACACCACCGACATGCCGATCGCAACCCGCACCCGCGAGGCGCTTAGCAAATTACGCGATGTCACCACCTCCCTACGCGGTGCGTCGGTCGATGCGTCCGGCGCGGCCGCAGTCGACTATCTCCGCCTCTTCGCGCTCGTCGCCATGGGCTGGATGTGGACCCGCATGGCCGCCGCTGCGCAGGACGACACACCGCTCCACAACGCCAAGCAGTCCGTCGCCGCTTTCTTCGCGCAACGCATGCTGCCCCAGGCCGACGCCCTGGCCGCCAGCATCATGGCCGGCGAAACCACGCTCATGGCGCTGGAAGCGGACGCTTTCTGACCCGCACAGTCATCCCTTGCCTCGGCGTGGCCGCAACGCATCGCGCATGGCGATGTTGGAATTGATCCGCGTCACGCCGGGCAAGCGGGACAATATCTCGCTGTGGATGCGTTCATAGGCATCCACGCTGTCCGCCTCGACCCGCAGCCAATAATCGACCGCGCCGGTCATCAGAAAACATTCGCGGATTTCCGGGCATTGCCGCACCGCATGTTCGAACCGGGCGAGATAATCCTCGGTTTGGCGATCCAGCGTCACCTGCACCACGACATTGACTAGTGGGCTGTCATCGCGCCCGCCCGCGACGATCGTATAGCCGCGAATGACGCCCTGCGCTTCCAATTGCCGGATGCGCCGATGGCAGGCGGACGGCGACAGCCCGACCTCGGCTGCGATCTCGGCATTGGACCGGCGCGCATTGAGCTTGAGCAGGCGCAGGATCGCGCGGTCGATCGTATCGAAGGAAATGGCCATATCTACGAATCCATTGCGATAATCGGCTAATATACAGCAGGAAATGCAATATTCTTCGATCATTCGCCATCCCATTTCGAAGAAACGTGATCTACACTACAGCAAGATGAGAAGGGGAAGCGGCATGGATTTGCAGATGGCGGGCACTTTGCGCATCGACCTTGCCGCGCTGGTCGCCAACTACCGGCTGATCGCCGCGCAAGTGGCCTCCGCCAGTGTCGCAGGCGTGGTCAAGGCCAATGCCTATGGCCTTGGCGCGGTCGAGGTATCGCGTGCGCTGCTCGACACTGGCTGCCGCCATTTCTTCGTCGCCCATTTATGCGAAGCCACCGCCTTGCGACCCCATCTGCCGACCGACGCGACCCTCTATGTCCTCAATGGCGTGCAACCCGGCGCAGAGGCGGCTTGCGCGGCGATCGGCGCGCTCCCTGTCCTCAATTCACTCGAACAAATTGACGGCTGGGCGGCAACGGCCCGCGCACTTAACCGCGCGCTCCCGGCGGTGATCCAGGTCGACAGCGGCATGTCGCGCCTCGGCCTCGCGCCCACCGACCTTGCGGCCTTGCGCGATCAGCCGGATCGGCTGGCAGGCATCGACCTGCGACTGGTCATGACCCATCTCGCCTGCGCCGATCATCCTGACGACAGCTTCAACCCGCATCAGCGCGCTACCTTCGATGCGATAGCCCGGCAATTCCCCGGCGTGCCCCGCTCGATCGACAATTCGGGCGGTGCCATGACGTCGGGCGTTGCCCATGGCGACATTGTCCGCGCCGGGATCGCCCTTTATGGCGGCGCGCCCCATGGCGAGCCCAACCCCATGCACGCCGTTGTCGCGCTCGACGCCTATATTGTCCAGCTACGCACCGTCGATGCCGGGGCAGGGGTCGGCTATGGCCTCACTCATCGCTTCGACCGCCCTTCGCACATCGCCACCGTCTCAGTCGGCTATGCCGATGGCTGGCCGCGCCACCTTAGCAACCGGGGCTTTGCCTATATCGGTGGCGTGCGCGCACCGATCGTCGGCCGCGTCTCGATGGATAGCCTCGCGCTCGATGTCACCGACGTCCCCGACTATCTCCTCTATCCCGCAGCCGCCGTCGAACTCATCGGTCCGCACCAGTCGATCGATGATGTCGCCACGCAGGCGGACACGATATCCTACGAGATTTTGACCCGGCTCGGCCCCCGCTACGCGCGCACCTATCTGCCCACGCCCGCCGCCGCCATTCAGGAGCAATAAGCCATGAAGATCGTCATTCTGGGCGGCGGCGTCGTCGGCGTCACTTCCGCCTGGTATCTGTCGCAGGCCGGTCATGAAGTCGTCGTCATCGACCGCCAGAGCGGCGTCGCGCAGGAAACCAGCTTCGCCAATGCGGGCGAAATCTCGCCCGGCTATGCCTCCCCCTGGGCCGCACCCGGCATCCCGGCCAAGGCGCTGCGCTGGCTGTTCATGCAACATGCCCCGCTGATCCTGCGCCCCAATGTCGACAGGGCGATGATCCGCTGGATGATCGCGATGCTCGGCAATTGCAACGCGACCGACTATCGCATCAACAAGGGGCGGATGGTACGCCTCGCCGAATATAGCCGCGACCAGTTGATCGCGCTGCGCGCAGCGACCAGCATCCGCTATGACGAACGCACGCAGGGCACGCTGCAACTGTTCCGCGAACAAAAGCAACTGGACGGCATCGCCAAGGATATCGAGGTGCTGCGCGCGGACAATGTGCCCTTCGAAGTCCTCGACCGCGCCGGTTGCATCGCCGCCGAACCGGGCCTCGCCGCTAGTGCATCGCCGATCGCAGGCGGCCTTCGTTTGCCCAATGACGAAACCGGCGACTGTTTCAAATTCACGAATGCGCTCGCCGACATGGCCCGCGCACGCGGCGTCGAATTTCTGATGGGCCGCACCATTCAGGGACTGGCGCGCGAAGCCGGACGGATCAGCCATGTCGTGACTAACGATGGCCCCGTAACCGGCGACGCTTATCTCGTCGCGATGGGCAGTTTCTCGCCGCTGTTCCTTGCCCCACTCGGCCTGCGTCTGCCGGTCTATCCGGTGAAGGGCTATTCGATCACCGTCCCTATCGTGCGGGAAGAGGCCGCCCCGGTCTCGACCCTGCTCGATGAAAGCTACAAGGTCGCGATCACGCGGCTGGGCGATCGCATCCGGGTCGGCGGCATGGCCGAACTATCGGGCTATACCAATGACTTGCCGCAAGCCCGCCGCGACACGCTCGACCATAGTGTCAGCACGCTCTTCCCCGGCGCGGGCGATTTGTCGCAGGCGACCTTCTGGAGCGGCCTGCGCCCTATGACTCCCGATTCCACCCCCGTCATCGGTGCAACGCCGCTCGATAATCTGTTCCTCAACACCGGCCATGGCACGCTGGGCTGGACCATGGCCTGCGGGTCGGGCCAGGTGATCGCCGACATTATCGGCGGCCGCCCTCCGGCCATCGAAACTGCGGACCTGGGCCTCGCCCGCTACCGCCGCTGACGTTTCCAAGGAGAAGACTCATGACCATCACCCGCATCGAAACCGGCCCGCGCATGAGCGAAGCGGTCATCCATGGCGACACCGTCTATCTCGCGGGCCAGGTCGGCACGCCGGGCGACAGCGTCACCAACCAGACGCAGGAAACACTCGCCGAGATCGAGCGCCTGCTGGCATTGGCGGGCAGCAGCAAGGCGCATATCCTGCGCGCCACCATCTGGCTTGCCGACATGGCCGATTTCGCGGAAATGAACGCCGTTTGGGACGCCTGGATCGCCGACGTCGCTGCCCCAACCCGCGCAACCGGCGAAGCGAAGCTGGCTGACACAGGTTACAAGGTCGAAATCATCATCACCGCCGCCCGCGCCTGATGGACAGGGCTGTCCAACAGCGGAGCAAAATGTCACAACCTTTGTCCGCATCGCTGTACGCATATCGGTTGGGGAGGGGGGCATGTGTCGTCCCTCGGTCGTCGGTAAACGCCTTAGTTGAACGGGATCAGATCGGCCAGCTTTCGCGCCGATAGGCCGAATCCCAGAACATCCATTCATAGCGTGTCGCCACCCGGAATGCCTTGGCCATGGCGTCCCGTACCGCTGGAGTGGCTGCTTCCGCCGCCGCGTCTACTAACGCCCGCACTCGATCCGTTGCTTCGCCAAATTCAGGCGCGGCATAGGTATCGATCCACGGCGCATAGGGGTTAGGGTTGACTGCTTGCGGCCGGATTGCACAGCCCACTTCCCAATAGACCCAGAAGCAAGGCAATATCCCCGCGATCAGTTCCTCATAGGTCCGCGTCGCCGCCAGGCTGGCCAGATAGCTGGTATAGCCGAGGCACGCCGGACTGGGCTCAACCCCGGCCGCCATGTCGCCGCTCACCCCGAACTGCGCGAAAAAGGCCTGGTGCAGCCCTTCCTCGACCTGCACCGCCACCTTCGCGCCATCGGAAAATTCCAGTCGCCCGGCCGCACTCGGCGCGCGCGCCGCCGCGATCGCCAGCACCCGTGCATATTCGGCAAGGTAGAGGCTGTCCTGAACGATATAATGTTGGAAACTGGCGGAGGGCAGAGTGCCTGCAGCCAGTTCGCTCAGAAAGGGGTGTGCGAGAATCGCCCGCCGCAACGGCGCGACCTCTTCCCAAATCTCTGCGCAAAAGCCCATCTTCTCGTCTCCTGTCAGAACTTGACTGCGGCGCTTGCACCGAATTGGCGGCCCGTATTGATCGTGAAACTGTCGAACGGCCCATTGGGACCAAGCCCCAGCAACAGCGGCAATTGCTGCTGGCCAAAGGCGGAAATCGCCCAACGCTTGTCGAACAGATTTTTCGCCCAGATGTCGAACGTCCAAGCGCCCTGCGTCACCCCGACCCGTCCATCGACCGACGTGTAGCCCGGCGTATGCAGGATATTGTCGATCTCGAAATCCACCCGCGACACATAGGCAACGCTCAGCCGCGCATCGACCAGCGCTGGCCCGGCCGTCCCCTGCCAGCCGATCCCGCCATTGACCGTCCAGTCGGGCGCGTTGGGCGTCCGCTTGCCGCTCATATCGACGATCGCTGGCTCGCCCGGCTCCGGCGTCGGGTTGGGGGTGAGGTAGCGGCCCGTCCGGCTATGCGTCCAGGCGATCCCGCCATCGACGCGAAACCCTGCGCCCAACGCCACGTCCCCCGACGCCTCCAGCCCATGGACATCGACCTGCGACACCGACAACACCACCGAATTGCCCAGGAACACCGTATTCTGGAAATTGCTGTAATCGGTCACGAAGCCCGCGATCGACCCGCGCAACCGGCCATCGCTGCTCTGCGCCTTGACACCGACCTCGACCGACTTGGTCGTCTCGCTGGGGAACACCGCCTCCCACACATCGGCTGGGCCGGGTAGGGGATTGAACCCGCCCGCCTTGAAACCCACCGCGCCGGTCACATAAGCGGTCAGGTTCGCATTGGGCCGCCACGCGAGCGAAATCTTGGGCTGCCATTTGTCGAAGGTCTGCACCCGCTGCGCGACCAGCGCGTCGCTGGCCGTGCCGACCGTATCTTCCTTGCGCCGATCACGGTCGTAGCGCAGCGCCGCGGTCAATTCGATCGTCGGGGCAATGTCGTAGCTCGCCTGGGCAAAGACGCCGATCTGGTTCGACCGTGTCTCGGCACGCAGCGCCTCGGCACCGAACAGCAACGGCCCGAAATCGTCGGTCCGGTCGCGCTCCAGCCGCTGGAAAAACAGCCCGACATGCCAGCGTAGCGGACCATCGGTCATCGACGTCAGCCGCAATTCGCTGGTCCATGCCAGAATATCAACGGGTTGAGAGATGGGCTGGATACCATCTGGGAAGAGCGGAATGCCGCCCAGCGTGATTGGCGTGTCATTGCGGAAATCCAGTTCCTCGACGAAATCCTTATGATATTCATCATAGCCGCCAGTCCAACTCAGGCTCAAGGCATCGCCCAGAAGTTGCTCATAAGTCGCTTGAATGCCCCAATAATTGCGGTCCGAACGCCCTTCGAAATCCCCGAATGGATCAGTCAGCGCTTCGCCTGCCAGCCGCCCGCCATAGAGGCCAGTCACATTGCCCGACGAGATGTAGGCCGCGCCGCCTTCCTCGTCGGCCCAGCTCGCACGCAACTTGAGCGTGGCAGTTTCGCTCAGCGCCATCGTCGCCTTCAGCCGCAGGTTGCGGCTGATCTGGCCATCGACCTTCTTGTCCAGGAAGCTGTTACGGATGAACCCCTCGCCGTTGCGGTAGGAACCCGCCAACCGCACCTGCACACGGTCGGACAGGGGCGCATTGACCACGCCATCGGCAGTCCAAGTGAACCCGTTGCCGATCCCGACCGCTGCCTCGCCGCCCCAATCCGGGCCAGGCTCATTCGTCGCCACCGCAATCGCGCCACCCGATGCCGAGCGGCCGAACAACGCGCCCTGCGGTCCCTTCAATATCTCGACCCGCGCGACATCATAGGTCCGCAGGGTGAAGAGTTCGGAGTCAGCGAGGGCCAAACCGTCAACGATATAGGCGATAGAGGGCGACTGGCTGCGATTGGTCGATACGCCGCGTACCGATATCACATTCGTACCCGGATCCTGATCATTGATGATGAAGATGCCAGGCGTCGCCGCGATAAAATCATCGATCGTCGCCATCTTGCGCGCGGCAATGGCGGCGGGACCATAGACGGTCACCGTATCGGGCACACCAATCTCGGCTTCCTCGCGCCCGCGCGCCGTGACGAGGATGCGATCCGCTTCGCTCCCTTCCGCCGCTCGCGCCACATTGGAGAATGCGAAGGGCAGGGTGGACAGACAGGTAAACGAGATGATGGCGTAACGACGCATAGTCCCTATTCCTCCGCCGGTATGAGCCGGATCAGGTTCGCGGGTTTGCGGACTAGGCACCCCTTGCGCCCGATCCGCGTCTCAGCCCTGACAGCGCCAGGACACCCCGTGGGTGAATGTGGGCCTGCGCCTATGCGCAGAATGTGCGAACGTCAAACGCTTCTATGATGAAAAGAGGCCGGATAGCATATGGTGGGGCGCATCCATCGAATGTAACGATCATGTCAAATGTTCTCGCTAAATAGAGAAGTCACATTCTCTGCCATATAGAAATGTCACAGGTTGTGGAACAGCAGGGGCTGCGTGGAGCCATCGGAATAGCGCAGCGCAGACCCTGCTGATGCGCCGACCTCGGGGTGGTGGACCATGGACCCGCTGCCCTGCAGTGGGCCCGGTCATATCCTCTGCAGGAAGCTGAGCGTACCGCGTTCGCGCAACGCCTCATCACTGAGCCTGGGACCGCGCTTGAGCTTCGAGCCACCCAGTTTGCGGCGGTCGATCTTTGGTGGCGGGTCTGGCTCGGGGAACATATGCATGGGCTGGTCACGGCGGGCAGGGGCGTCATTGTTGCGCTTGCGATGATGGGGCATGATCGCCTGCATCTGCTTTGCCAGCAACAACGCTGCGTCCAGATGCTTGTTCTCGACAATGGCAGGCTGGTTCACCTGCCGCATCTTGTCGAACTGACGATAGGGCAGGACATGGCCCTCATGCTGGATATCCAATCGACCGTCGGGATATTCACAGACCGTCACCCGCTTGCGCGCCAGATCCAGGCTGACATCGTTCGGTTCCAGAATGAACATCGCCTTGTTGTAATGCAGCGTCAGCGCTGCCGTCACGGTTCGCTGCTCACGCCAGACCATGATCGAGCGCAGATCGTCATGCGGGGCAAGGGGGCGGTGCAGATCGCGGGCATCGAAGGCGGGTCGGGCGAACCGCTCGTTGTGCCTGGCCCTATAGCTGTCGAGGAAGGTGTTGGCGTCCTTGATCGATGAGATGTCTTCCAGGCGCATCGCTTTGACCAGGCGATCCTGCAAGGTGGCATTGGCCCGTTCGACCCGGCCCTTGGCCTGCGGCGAGTTGGCGCAGATGATCTCGATGTTCAGCGCATGGAGCGCGCGGCCAAAATGCGTCATACCGTCGCCCCGCGCCGCACTGGCCTTGGCGTTGCGGAAAACGCTGTGCTTGTCAGAATAGAAGGCCACCGGCTTGCCGTGTCGCTCGATGTACGCGCGGGTCGCCTCCATATAGGCAAAGGTGCTCTCGCTCTCGACCATCTGGAGGTGCATCAGCTCGCTGGTCGCGTCGTCAATATAGACGAGAAGCGTGCATTGCGGCCCGCGATCCTCAAACCACCAGTGCTTCGAGCCGTCGATCTGGATCAGTTCACCCCGGCAGTCCCGGCGATAGCGCGGCTGATATGGGCGAGGACGGCGAGCCTGACGATCCCTCCAAATCCCGGCCTCGATCATCATCTGCCGCAGCTTCTCACGCGAGATCCGGAGATCATGCCGCTCGGCAAGATACTCGCGGGCCAAGGTTGGTCCGAAATCATGATAATGGGTCCGAACCAGTGCGACAATCTGATCTCTGATAGCATCATCCAAGCGCCGGTTGCTTGGTCGACCACGGCGGCGCGACAAAAGCCCGGATGATCCATCGTCAAGGTAACGCGTCAACAGTCGATGGGCGTGGCGGCGGCTGACGCTCATCAGCCTCGCTGCCTCGGTAACGGTCATGCGACCTGAAACCACATGCATCAGCGTCTCGACCCGCGAAAGCTCCTCGGTACTCATACGCAACACCGCCATGCTCAATACCTCCGAACAGCCGGAGGGCACGGTAGCCCAAGTGAGACATCTCTACTTTGCGCGACTGTGACATTTGAACGTTGCTGCTGTGGTTTCGATTTGAAGCGCGACATCCATGGGATGCGTAGCATTTCATCGAGGGTGGGGCGAGCCCCACCCTCGATGGCAAAATCTATCGGG
>NZ_JAVDWV010000024.1:0-40142 GCF_031457465.1 Sphingobium xenophagum | reverse complement strand
CTAGACCCGAAGGTCTCGTTCGACTTGCATGTATTAGGCATGCCGCCAGCGTTCGTTCTGAGCCAGGATCAAACTCTCAAGTTTGATGTCCGATTACATCCAGCCGGAATAAGGCCAAATATAACCGCTCATTTTCAGGAGCCATTCCTGCACAATATATAAACTAGTGGATATATATTGAGACATATAGACAACCCTCCGAGCAAGCTCGATAGGCTCCAATAAGGAACGGCCTAAATTTAACCGACCACACCACGCCTGAAAGCCGTGGCAGACCGGAGCCGCCGCCCACATGTCCCTTCATCTAAACCAACAATGTCAAAGAACCTAAACCAAACTAAAAACCGGACAACAAACCCCACCTGATCCTTACGGTCCAGGTGAACCAGCGTCCCGCCATAGTGGCAACCTTCCAGAGCGCTTCCATACAGCAGCGCCCCGTCCGGTGAACTCGCCTCTAAGGGGGGCAGATGAGTCGGTCAACAGAAAAAATCCAACGCTTCGGCAATTTTTCGCAAAAGCGGTCATCGGCATGTCGCAAAAATGCGTCAGACTTCAACAACTACGCTCTCGCGAGGCGCAGCAATCACAGCGCCAGCAGGAATCCTGCAACGCCAACAATCGCGCCAAGGCCCAGCAGAATCTGGAGCGCCCGTCGAAAGCGGCGGCCATCGGTGACGAACAGGCTGGCCGCCAGAATCAGAGCAAGCAGGCCCCAGAAGCTTGCCACCAGCGGCGCGTCATTACCGGCCCATTGCCGCAGGATGAAGGTCAGCATCAGCACAGCCGGGCTGCCCCAGACGATGGCGTCCCAGGCGCGGGTCAGGCGCGGATGGTCGAGGCCGCGCCGCCGCCGCTTGCCGAGCCAGATCGAGGTGCCGGTCGCGGTCATGGCGCATAGCGCGAGACCGAAGAGGGCATAGGCGATCTTGACCGGCAGGCCGCCATAATTGCCGAAGTGGAGATTATAGGCCGACGCCGCCGCCTGTTGCCCCAGCGCACCGTCGGACAGGCCCGCCGTGCCATGATAGCCACCCTTCGCGTCGAACATATAATATTCGCCGAAGATGAGCCGGTTGGGATGAAGGCCGACGACCTGGACATGCTGCCCGACGGTCAGCGGATCATGCAGGATCAGGTAGCTTGGATGCACATCGGGATGATGCGCCTGCATATAGCGCATGGGGGCTGCCATGTCTGGGACGGGCGCGGATGCCTTGTCCGCTGCACCTTCGCCGCCGAAGATGGGGGCATAGACAGCCTCCAGATCGCCCTTGTAGAAACTGCCCGCCAGGCCATAGCCGGTGACGACCGCGAGGCCGATCATCGCGCCGGTGAGCGCGATCATGACGGTGAAGGGCAGCGTCCAGACGCCGAGCCGATTGTGCCAGTCGGCCAGCCCCACCCCGCCGCGATCGCGGGCGCGCAGGCGGAAGGCGTCGCGGAAGATGCGCGGATGGGCGATCACGCCGGAAATCGCCAGCGCCACGATCATGACGCCGAGCAAGCCGACAAGGATCATGCCCAACGTCGAGGGCAGATGCAGGGTATAATGGAGCGATAGAAGATATTCGGACCAGGCATTTTCCTCCGGCATGGCAATGGCGCCATCGGATGCGACATGCACCGCCTGATGATCTGTGGTGATGGTGGTGCGCGGCAGGTCTTGCGTCGGCAGATGGACATAGAGATGGGTGGTGAGCGGCTTGCCCTGCTCGCTCGCCAGCACGGTTTCCACTGCGCGTTGCACAGACTGGGGCGCGATAGCGCGCATTTCGGGGACGGCGGGCTGTTCGATCCGCTGCCATTCAGCGAAGAAGACGACGATCGTGCCGGTCAGGCAGATAAGATAGAGGAAGGCACCCGCCAACAGGCCGATGGCGGCATGGGCCGACAGTGCATCGCGAACGGTCGCCTTGTCGAAGCCTTTGGCGCGCACGCCTTCGCCATTGCTCATTACATCGTTCCCCACAGGATGGACAGGCCGCCAACCAGAAGCGGCACCCCCAGCATCAGCCATTGCGTGCGCCGCCGCCGTGCCAGCATCAACAGGACGACCAGGATCGACCATAGCAGAGGCGTCAGGAAGAGGGTGACGACATTGGCATTGGCCTCCCCTCCCCCGCTGCCGGATACCCAGACGCGCATGGCCAGCGCTAGGGCGAGCGATGCGACGAGGGCGAGCGGCACCGTGATCAGGAAGGTCAGCAGGCGGCGGCCAATATAGGATGGCTCGCCCGCGTCAGGCAGGATATGCGCGCGCCGCTGGGGCGGGCGGGCCTTGTCACGCGGCGCGGTCCAGCCTGCAACGGCAAGGCAGGCGAAGGCGCAGAGCATCATCGACACGCAAGCCACCGACACGCCCCACGCGCCATGCCCCGCCCCGGCCGCGATCAGGCCGAGGACCAGCAGTGCCCACGCCCCCACCAAAAGCGGAACGGAACGCGCCCGCAACCCCCAGGCGTGACGCAGCAGCAGCACTGCGACCACCGTCATCGCCGATCCTGCCCAGACCCAGGCCATCAGAAGGCGTAAGTCAGCGTGCCGAACACATTGCGATCCGCCCCGATGAAGCAGTCGCCGCGCGCCAGGCAGGCGGCATAATGTTTCTTGTTGAACAGGTTGGTCGCATTGATCGACATGCGCCATTGCCGCCAGTTCACTTCCGCGAGGGCATCGACCAGTGTATAGGACGGGGTGCGCACGACACCGCCGGACCAGTTTTCGCCGACATAGCGGACGCCGGTGCCGAGCCGCAGCGACTTGTCGTCATCCATGCGGATCGTCTTGGTGGCCCAGGCGGACGCGCCATATTTGGGCACATTGTCCAGTTGCCGCTGATCCTCATTTTCGTTCAGATAAGCTTTGTTGTAGCTGAAATTGGCGATGATTTCATAATCGCCGGGCAGCGTGCGGCGGCCTTCGAACTCGAACCCCTTCGATGTCGCCTTGCCCGCCTGCACCGTCAGGGTCGGCGTCAGGTTGATGACGCGGTTGCTCTGCCGGATATGATAGGCGGTCGCAGTCAGCAGGGTACGGTCGTCGGGATGCAGCTTGATACCCACCTCATATTGGCGACCGCGTTCGGGCTTCCAGGGGGTGCCATCATCGGCGCTGCCGGAAATGGGATTGAAGGATTCTGTGTAGCTGAAGAAGGGTGAGACGCCGGTCACGACTTCGGCAATGATGCCCGCGCGGAAGGAGGTGGCGTTCGCCGTTGCCTTCGTGCGGCTATTGGTAGCTGGGTCGAGGCTCTTGGTTTCTACATGGTCGCGCCGTCCGCCCAGCACGATCGAGACACGGTCCCACAAGCGGATCTGGTCCTGCACGTAGAAACCGAGTTGCGCCTGTGTCACATTGCTGTTGGTGCCATAGATATAGCCCGCATCGCCAGGTTGCGGAATACCGCCGCCATAGTTGGACAGGGACGCATAATCGATATTGTAGATGTCGATCGTTTCGAATGCTACCCCGCCCAATCTGCGTACGCGGTTCCAGCTATAATCGACGCCCGCCAAGAGGATATGTTCGATCGCATCGCCGGTGTTGAAGTCGATCCGCACATTATTGTCGGTCGAAAAGACATCGGTGCTGGCATAGCTGCCATCGGCATAGAGACCGATCTGCCGTTGCCCGGCGTCGAGATAGGGGTTGGCGGGGTTGCTGTAGCTGTTGGGATAATGGGTGAAATAGGTGAGATCGGAGTCGATCACCCGCGCCTTGAGGTTCAGACGGACATTGTCGTTGAAGCGATGTTCCAGCAGAGCCGTGCCCTGCAGGGTGCGGCCGTCATAACGATCCCAGCCGGGCTTGCCGATGAACGTATTGTTGGGCAGTTGGCCGTTGGGATTGGGGTATAGCGTGCCCACGACCGGCAGAAACTGAGAAATCGATCCGCCGTCATCTTCCTGATACAGGCCCAGCAGCGTCAGTTCGGTCTGTTCGCCCAGTTTGAAGCGCAGCGAAGGGGCGAGCATCACGCGGTCGTCGGAGACATGATCGACCTGCGTATCGGCATCGCGGACCCGCGCGACGAGCCGCGCGGCGATGCCGTCGGTCAGCGATCCCGTGACGTCGCCCAATATTTCCTTGCGATCGAACGAACCGTAACGGACCGACATTTCGCCATGCGTTTCATAATCGGGCCGCTTCGACACGGTGTTGATGAGGCCGCCGATCGAGCCTGACCCGAACAGCACGGAGGCCGGGCCGCGCACGACTTCGACTTGCGAGAAATTATAGGGGTCGGAACGGATATTGGCGAAATAGCTGAACAGGTCGCGCATACCATCGCGGAACTGGAGCGGGGAAATGCCGCGAATGAAGGCTCCGTCCTCGCGGCCGTCCGCGCCATAGGGGTTGGCGACCACGCCCGATACATAGCGCAGCGTGTCGGCGATCGAGATCGCGCCCTGCGCCTGGTAGGTTTCGGCATTGATGATGCTGATCGGCTGCGGCGTTTCGATGAGCGGCACGTCGGTTTTCGTGCCCGCGCCGCTCGACTGGCCAGCGACCGCAGTGACGACGATGCTGGACTGGTCTGCGCTCTCCGCCGCATCGGGTGCCTGCGCGAAGGATGGTGTGACGGTCATGGCGGTGCAGAGGCACAGCGCGAGCTTTGCGGCCTTCATAAAATCCCTTTTATGCAAATAGCGGGCGTAACGTCACCCTGTCGGGTTGCTACTAATGCGAACTACTATCATTCGCAAGCCGCTATCTTGAAAACGGGTGGATGCTATGCGTCGCAACTGTGGCAATCACGTCACACGCCCGCGCCACCCGTCGCTTGTTGACACCCTTGTCACGGCTCTTTCACGAAATGCGCTTAGCGCCCCGGTTCAAAGGGGTCTCCTGTCATGACAATCCGTATTCTCGCACTTGCCGCGTCCAGCCTTGCCGCACTGTCCTGCTCTGTCGCCTATGCGCAGGCACCTGCTGATCGCGACGATATGATCGTCGTGACCGCCCAGTTGCGCGAGCAGAACCCGATCGAAGTGCCGTTCGCGCTGACCTCGGTAAGCAGCGAACAGCTCAGCCGCTTCGGCATTGAAGAATTTGAGGAGTTGTCGCGCTACGTGCCCGGCTTCGTCGTGCAGAATCAGTCGCCCAACAATCCCGGCTTCGTGATGCGTGGCATTACCTCCGACAGCGGCAGCGCGTTCAACGAACCGCGCGTGTCGGTATTTCAGGATGGCGTCTCCATCTCCAAGTCGCGCGGCTCCTATGTCGAACTGTTCGACATCAGCCGGGTCGAAATCGCCAAGGGGCCGCAATCCACTCTCTATGGTCGCGGCGCGCTGATTGGCGCGGTCAATATCGTGCAGAACAAGGCGCAGCTTGGCACTTATGAAGTGGCGGGCAAGGCATCCTATGGCAATTATAATGCCTGGTTGGCCGAAGGCATGGTCAATGCGCCGCTGAACGATGACATGGCGATCCGCCTGGCCGGGCGCGTCCGCAAGCGCGACGGCTTCATCGACAATCTGCTGGGCGGCGAGGATTTCAACTCGGCCGACACTTATGCGCTGCGTGGCAGCTTCCATGGGGAAGCGGGGGCGCTCAGCTTCGATCTCATCGGCAATTATCAGAAGGATACGCCGGAGGGCACGGCGTTCAAGTCGATCGCCTTCAACCCGACCGACCCGACGACCGGGGCCGTCATCGGCGACAGGGGCCGCAATAGCGGCGCAGCGCTGGCCCCCGGTGCCGGTTTCGAAGGGGGCAAGGCGCTGGGCCTCGATCGTCAGGTTTGGGGCGTTACCGGCATCGCCAACCTTAAGCTCAGTGACCAGTTCACGCTCACCTCCATCACCGCCTTCCGCAAATTCGACACGCTGGAAGTCTTCGACGCCGACGGCATCTCGCTGCCGATGCTGACCGCGGCCGAGCGGGCGCATGGCGAACAGACCAGCCAGGAATTTCGCCTGACCTATGAAAGCGGCCCGCTGACCGCCTTTATGGGCGCGAGCTATTTCCACGAAGACGGCTATCAGCGCACCCCCGCCCAGCTTGACGAGCGCGTGCTGCTCGCCCGTCTGGCCGGTGCGCTGAACGGCGGCGGCGCGATCCCTGGCCGTCCCGCGACCGATCCTGCGCCTGCTGCCCTGTTCGCCAGCCCCGCCTTCACCGGCGCGCTGTTGCAGGGCGTCGCGGCCGCCAACGGCATCGCGCTGTCCGCCGCCCAGGCACAGGCGATCGCCGCGAACCTTAAATCCAACCATATGGAAACCGCGACCAACAGTTCCAGCACGAAGGCTGTCGATCTGTTCGGCGACATTACCCTGCGCGTGACCGACCAGTTCGAACTGGGTGGCGGCCTGCGCTACAGCCATGACGACAAGCGCAGCAGCTATAGCGCATCCGTTCTCAACGGCCGGTCGATCCTGGGCGGCGTGATCGGCGCGCTCAGCCAGCCCGCCGCCGTCCGCACAGCGCTGCTCAATGCGCTCTCCGTCCCCGGTGCAGCCTCGATCCCGCCGTCGGCCGCCTATCCCGTGCCCCTGTTCGGCCTCGCCAATCAGCCGACTGCGGGCAATGGCGGCATCGACAGCGCGAGCCATAAGAGCGGTGGCTTCTCCTGGCGTCTGACCGCGCGCTATATGCCAAGCGACGACGCCAGCCTGTACGCCACTTATGCACGCGGTCGCCGCCCCGAAATCCTGGCCCCGGCCGGCCCCGGTGCGCCCTTCGGCGCGTCCAGCTTCGCCGTGCTGCCATCCGAAACGGTCGACAGCTATGAGGTCGGCATCAAGACCGCCCTGATGGACCGCACCCTGTTCCTCGACGGGTCGGCCTTCTTCTACCAATATGATAATTTCCAGACCAGCGTGCAGCAGGGTACGCAGATCATCACGACCAATGCGGGCAAGGCCGAAAGCTACGGCTTTGAAGGCCAGGCGCGCTGGGTGCCAAGCGATGTCCTCAGCCTTTATGCCAGCTATGGCTATAACCATAGCCGCTTCAAGGCAGGCATACGCGAGGGCAACCGCTTCCGTCTGTCGCCCGACCATAGCTCGGCACTGGGCGCGATCCTGAGCCTGCCAGCGGGTCCGGGCCGCATCGCCTTCTCGCCCAGCATCACCTATCAGTCAGCCGTCTTCTTCGACGATGACAATGACCGCGCCGACCTGCAACAGCCGCCCGCCGCGCTGGTCGCGGACAATATGCAGGACGAAAAGCAGAAGGGCTATGTGCTGGTCAATGCCCGCCTCGGCTATGAAGCGCCCAATGGCGGCTGGCGCGTCGAGGCCTTCGTCGAAAATGCGTTCGACAAGGCCTATATCAAGGATGCAGGCAATACCGGCGACGGGCTTGGTATGCCGACCTTCATCGCGGGCGAGCCGCGCTTCTATGGCGTGTCGGCCAGCTTCCGCTTCGGCGGTGCGAAATGAAGATCGACCGCCGCTCCGCGCTGGGCCTGATCGGCGCTGGCGCTGCCTTCTCCTCGACCGGCGCGACCGCTGCGCAAGCAGCGGCGGTGCGCTTCGACCATGGCGTGGCGAGCGGTGATCCTACTGCCCAGGGGGCCATCCTGTGGACTCGCGTGACGCCCGTTGACGCCGCCCATGCCGCGCCAATCGCGGTCCGCTGGCATGTCGCGCAAAGTGCAGACGCCAAACCGATCGAGAGCGGCGAGGCGCAGGCCCGCCCCGCGCGCGATTTCACCGTCAAGGTAGAACCAAAGCGGCTCAAGCCCGGACAGGATTATGTCTATTGGTTCGAAGCCGCCGATGGCACGCGCTCGCCCAACGGTCGCTTCCGCACCCTGCCGGAGGGCAAGACCGCAGACGCGGTCTTCGCCGTCGTGTCCTGCCAGCTCCATGCCGGTGGCTATTTCAACGCCTATCGGTCGATCGCCCAGCGCGACCGGGTCGATGCGGTCATCCATCTTGGCGACTATATCTATGAATATGGTGCCGACGGCTATGGCACGGAGATCGGCAGCAAACTCGGCCGTATCCCGGAACCAGCGCATGAGACCCTAACTCTGGCCGATTACCGCATCCGCCATGCTCAATATAAGCGCGATCCCGACATGCAGGCCGGGCATGCCCGCGCTGCCTTCATCTGCGTCTGGGACGATCATGAAACCGCCAATGATAGCTGGATCGGCGGCGCGGAAAATCATCAGCCCGCAACCGAAGGCGACTGGCAGGCGCGCAAGGCGGCCGCGATGCAGGCCTATTTCGAATGGATGCCGATCCGCGACGCACAGGATGGCAATCCTTGGGAAGCGATCAACCGCAGCTTCGATTTCGGCGATCTGGCAACGCTGATGATGGTCGAAACGCGGCTGCTCGCCCGCAGCGAAGGGGCCGCCTTCAAGGGCGAGACCCCCGGTGCAGACGAGATTGCCGCGGTGCTGGCAACGCGCAACCGCGCGGATCGCGAACTGCTGGGCGAACCACAGCGGGCCTGGCTCGAACAGGGACTGACCGCCTCGGTCGCGGCGGGCAAGCCATGGCAGATTTTGGGCAATCAGGTGGTGATGGCGCGGGTCGCCGGGCCGGACATGGCCAAATTATTCGGTGCGGACAAGGCGAAGGCCATGCTGGCCTCGCTAGATCCATCGCTGCGTCCCCGCGTCGAAGCGGCGCAGGCGGGCTATCGCGCCGGGCTGCCCTTCAACCTGGATGCGTGGGATGGCTATCCCGCCGCGCGCGAGCGGCTTTATGCCAGCTTCCGGCAATCGGGCTCCCGCCCCCTTGTGCTGTCGGGCGACAGCCATGCCTTCTGGGCCAATGATCTGGCGGACGACGCCGGCCGCCCCGTGGCCGTTGAGTTTGGCACAACGGGCATCACCAGCCCGTCGATCGGCGATGCGATGCCCGCCTTGCCGATCGGTGACCTGCTGGCCAAGGCGAATGACGAGGTGCTGTTCTGCGATCAGCGCGCCAAGGGCTATATCCTGCTCACGCTGACCCCGCAAAAGGCCCATGCCGCCTATATCGCCATGTCGACCATCTATGCGCGCGACTATAGCGAGCGGCAGATCGCAGCCTTTGACCTTGCGGCCGACGCACGGGAAGCGAAGCTGCAATTGGCGAGCAAAGACCCTTCAACCACGTCCGGTCAGTAAATGTCGCGCCTGTACCGGCCCTCTTCGGCCAGCCGGTCCAGCACGGCTTCGCCAAGCATCGTAGCGAGGGCGGCATGTACGCCCTGCGCCATGCCGTGCAGGCTGCCGCAGACCAGGATGGTCGCGCCCTGATCGACCCATTGGGTTACGGCGCGCGCCTCCGCCTGCACCATCTGCTGCACATAGCGGCCACAATCGGCATCGCGAGAATAGCAGCGATCCGCCCTCGCCAATAGGCCATCGGCCAGCCAAGCGGACAGTTCTCCATCGAAGAAACATTCATGCGCGCGCGATCGTTCGCCAAAGAACAGCCAATGGCCGGACGACCCGGCCTGCGCCTGGGCCCGCAAATGGGCGCGCAGTCCCGCTATGCCGGTACCATTGCCGATCAAAATCAGGCGTGTGTCCGCCTCGGCCCTGTCCACATGAAATGCCGGATTGGCGCGCAGCCGCAGCAGCGTCGTTGACCCGACCGGCAAATGGGCGGTCAACCAGCCAGAGCCGAGCCCCAGGCGACCGCCTTCATCGCGAACCTGACGCACGACCAGATCGAGCGTGCCATCGGCAGGAATGGAAGCGGCCGAATATTCGCGGGTCGCAGCCGACCGCAGCATGGTCGCGGCCGCCATTGCGGCCGGGTCGCCGGGCACTATCTCCACAATGTCCCCCGCCTCCCATGTCAGCGCGCTTTGATCGGCAGGCTCGAATTGCAGTTGAAAGGCCCCAGCGGCAGGGCTGCCGGGGTTGAGCAGCGTGCGCGCGACCAGGGTCCAGGGCGTAAAGGGCACGATGGTCTGGCCACGCCGCCCTTCGCCCGCACCCAGATCCTGCAAGGCGGTCTGCCAGGCAGCATCGGCCGCCAGATCATCGGCGTCCATGGCGATCATCGGAAATAGAGGCACCGCCCCTGCTCTGGCGAACCAGCCGTCCGCCTGCCGCCCAAAGCCGCAAAAATGCGGATATTCCCGATCACCCAGAGCGAGCAGGCCATAGTGGAGATGACCAAGATCGGGGGGGTCGTGCGCCAGCACATGGCGGGCAAAGCCACGCGCCATGTCCGGTGGCTCGCCGTCGCCATAGGTGCTGACGACCAGCAACAGGCGATGCGTCGATGCCAGCATGTCCGGCCTGAGCTTGCCGATCGGGACGACCTGCGCCTGCAAGCCACCCTGCACCAATGCAAGCGCGGCATTCCGGGCGCGCATTTCGGCATGGCCGGTCTGGCTGGCATAGGCGATAACGATGTCGCCCTCGCCATCGGAGGGGCATACCCCTCCTCCCAACGCGCGCATATCCCGTTTGCGCCTGCGCCGCGACAGATAGAGAAGATAGCCGGTGATCGTGAACAACGGCATGGTCAGGCTGGTCAGTAGCATCACGATCCGTCCCGGCAACCCGAAAAAAGCACCGCGATGCAGTTCGAACATGCTCTGGGTCAGGATGACGCCCAACGGCCTTCGGTCATACAGGTCGCGCTTTTTGAGCGCGGCGGTTGCGGGATCATAGCTGAAACGGTCGACCTGGCGCAAATGTCGGGCATCGGCCGCGCGCGCATCGAAGCTGATGCTCCGCATTGTCTGGCTCGGCTTTGGCCGCGCAATACGAACCCAGACATAGTCGTCGCCTGTCGCCCGCCGAAATACCCTCCAGGCCGGGTCGATCGCCGGACGCGGCGGAGGCCCGATGCTTTTGCCTCGACCTTCACCCTCACCGCCGCCCGTCTTGCCGGTCAGCGCATAGGTGACGCCCCGCCGATACCAGTCATAGCTCCACCACAGGCCCGTCAGCGCGCTCAGCAGGTAGAAAATGCCTATCCATGTACCGATCACGACATGGAGCGCACGCCAGAGATTGCGCCCGGTCATCCGCAAGTCGAGCACCAGCCAGGCGCGCCAGTCCAGTGCCCGGCGCGGCCAGCGCAGGTAAAGGCCCGACAATGCGAAGAAAATGAGCGCGATGGCGCTGAAGCCCGTGATCTGCCGACCAATGCCATTGCCACCGCCCGGCAGCGCCAGCCAACGGTGCAAATCGTCCATCACATGGAAAAAGTCGGCCGCCACCGGCTCGCCCAGCCAGGCAGCATTCGTGCGGTCAATCCGCCCCTGTTTGCGGCCGGGGCCGTCCTTGGCCGTCAGGCGAACGCCATGCGACCGGGTACGCGGCACCTCCCAATCGAGGCGGCTGACATAATAGCCCGGATTATCCGCTTCGACCCGCGCGATGATCTGGTCGGGGGACAGGTCAGCGCGATTGATGACGCCCGGCGCATAAAGGCGCGGCGACAGCGCCTCGTTGATCTCGTCCTCGAAGCTCATCGACGCGCCGGTCACGCCCATCAACGCCAGGACCAGCCCCGCGGTGATCCCCAGAAACCAGTGAAGCTGGAAGATTACGCGCTTGGCCACTCGACCCCCTTGCCTGCGATTCCATCAGGACTGACGCGAATATACGCGAATGAGACGCATTACAATTGCGATCAATTTGCAATAGCGCTATTGGCCGCCATCATTGTCATAAAGGGGGATATATATGAGCATCTGGCTGATCGCCGCATCTGCGGCTGGCATCGCTGCGGACGGCCCGCTTCCGACCGCCCTGCCCGATCAGGGGCAGATCGAGCGCCGACTGGACGAGGAGATCGTCGTCACCGGCCAACGCCCGACCTTCAAGACGGACGTTGTGCAGGTTGGCGCGTTCCGCAATCAGGCGATATTGGACACGCCCGCCAGCATCGCCGTCATCCCCAGGGCCTTGCTCGATGCCCAGGGTGCCATCGGCCTGGAAGAAGCGCTGCGCAACGCGCCCGGCGTCACGCAACAGGCGACCAGCCCCACCACCAGCAATAATTTCGTCTCGCGCGGCGTGCTGATGAACGCCCGGACCAATTATCGGCTCAATGGCGCGCTTCAGATCATCAACCTCAGCCCGGTGCCGATCGAAAACAAACAGCGGGTCGAATTGCTCAAGGGCGTGTCCGCGCTCTATTATGGCCTTGCGACCCCGTCCGGCATCGTCAACGTCGTCGCAAAACGGGCGGGCGATCGGCCCGTCACCAGCCTCTATATCAATGGCGATGCGGAAGGCAGCGTTGGCGCAGGATTCGACATCGGCCGCAAATTTGGCAGCGATGAACGTTTCGGTGTCCGCATCAACAGCTATTCCGCCCATATCGAAACTCCGATCGACGGCGTGAACGGCCATCGCTACCTCGCCAGCGGCGCTTTCGACTGGCAGGCAAGCGACCGGCTCTCGCTCAAATTCGACATCGAACATTATCGCCGGGCAACGGACGAGCCGGGCGGCATTGCGCTGGCGGCCTTCCGCTTACTCGACGATATTCCCGACCCGCATAGCCGCTATGCCCCGTCCAACGCCCCCTATCGCACCTGGTCCACCAATGCGCTGGGCCGGGCCGACTATGCGCTGGGCGACGCCTGGTCGCTCCGGGCGGAACTGGGCCTTGCACAATCGCGGCGCCAGCGCAGCCGGGCCGACTTCAGCTTCACCAGCGCAGCGACAGTGGAAAGCGGCGCGGGCCGGATCGCTGGCAATTATACCGCGGACCAGGAATATCGGAACGAATATGTCCGCACTGAAATTGCAGGCAAACTGCCAACCTTCGGCATCGAACATGAACTTCTGTTCGGCTTCGCCCGCAACCGGCAGATACAGGAAGAACAGAATCAGCGCAGCTACGCCCCCGTCGCGCAGAATTTCTATGATCCCCGCCGCATCGCCTTTGACAGCCTGACCTTCACCACCACCCGCGTCCTGCCGCGCAGCGTCAATATCGACACCGGATTCTACATGCTCGACATCGCCCATGTCGGCGAAAAGCTCCTGCTGATCGGTGGCGTGCGGCGCGTCCTTTATGATACGAAGGACTCCACCGGCGATTATCGGATGAAGGCGTGGACGCCGACAGGCGGCATCGTGTTCAAGCCGACCCCCAGGTCGAGCCTCTACTTCACCTATATTGAAGGACTGGAAAGCGCAGGAACGGCACCTGCCGGAACGACGAACGAGGGTGATATTCTGCGCCCGGTGCTCAGCAAGCAGATCGAGGCGGGGGGACGCATCGAAGTGGCCGGCGCACTCGCCAGCCTCGCCTATTTCCATATCGACCGGGGCCTTGGCTATATCAACGACGCCAACATCTATGTCGTCAACGGCACGGCCATTCATGAAGGCGTGGAGGCATCGCTTCAAGGCCATGTGACGCCGCAATTGTCGGTCGCGCTGTCTGGTCAATATCTCAAGGCGACCCAGCAGGAAACCGGCGTCGCCACGCAGGAAGGCAAGCGGATCGACAATACGCCGCGTTGGGCCGCCTCCCTGTTCGCCGAATATCACCCGCCTATCCTGCCCGACCTGGGGGTCAATGCAGGCCTTTATTATACCGGCCTGCGCTACGCCGACGCACTCAATGCCTATGTCATGCCAGCCTATACGACCTATAGCCTCGGCGCGAATTACAGGCTCACTCTCAGCAATGATCGTGCCGTCATGCTGCGGGTCAATGGCGACAATCTGACCAACAAACGCTATTGGTCGACGGGCGGCGCGGTCTTCTATGTCGGCCTAGCACGGCAAGTCCGCTTTTCGGCCAGCATGGATTTTTAAGCGGCGCAAGACAGGGAGAGCATAAAGGCGCGAGCCAGAGATGCTACGTGCTCCACCCTGTCGGCCCGCCGCCTTGCCAGAGGCATCAGCAGTTGGCAGGGTAGCTCCGCCAATGCTATGGGAGCGTTACCACGCGCCAGATGGATATAGAGGGGACACCTGATGACAAGAAGAACGACATGCTTGTTGGCGGGTCTGGCACCCCTGCTACTTGTCTCTCCGGTCGGCGCGCAGAACCGGCCCGCCGTCCCGCTCACCCCGCAAATCGACAATAGCCGACCTGACTGGGAAAATCCGGCGATCTTCGAACGCGGCAAGGAGCCTCCACGCGCCACCGGCTTTCCGTTCGAGGACAGCGCCCGCGCGCTGGCGGGGGATCGCGCGGCATCGCGTCGCTTCCTCTCGCTCAACGGCCAGTGGCAGTTTCATTTTTCGCCCAATGTCGATGATGCGCCGACGGATTTCTTTCGCGATGATTTCGATGCGTCGGGATGGAAGAACATCCGCGTGCCGGCCGACTGGCAGGCGGAAGGCTATGACCAGGCGCGCTACAATAATATCACCTACCCCTTCCCCGCGAACCGGCCGCTGATCCCGCATGATCGCAATCCGGTGGGGTCGTATCGCCGCGACATCGACGTGCCGCCGGACTGGTCGGGCGAGGATGTGATATTGCATATCGGCGCTGCGGGCTCGGCCTATTATGTCTGGGTGAACGGGCAGCAGGTCGGCTATAGTCAGGACAGCAAGCTGCCGTCCGAATTCAACGTCTCGCGCTTTCTGCGGCCGGGCAAGAACAGCATCGCGATCCGCATCTATCGCTGGTCGGATGGCTCCTATCTGGAGGATCAGGATTTCTGGCGCGTGTCGGGGATCGAGCGCGAAGTCTTCCTGATGGCGGCACCGAAGACGCGCATTCGCGATTTCGCGGTTCGGGCGGGACTGACGAAGGACTGGCGCGACGGGACGCTGGAGGTGGTGGCGAAGGTGTTGCCCGGCACCGGGCCGATGACTGTGCGCGCAACGGTGATGGATGGCGAGCAGACGCTCTCGCGCCGGACGATAGCGGTTGCGTCGGGCACGGCCGAACAGACCGTGCGCGTTGCCGACCGGCTGCCGAGGGTGCGCGCCTGGTCGGCCGAAACGCCCAACCTCTACACGCTGCTGCTGGAGTTGCTGGACGACAAGGGCGCGGTGGTGCAGGCGACCGCCCAGCGCATCGGCTTTCGCGATGTCGCGATCCGCGACGGACAATTGATGGTCAATGGTCGCCCAATCATGATCCGCGGCGTCAACCGGCACGAGCATGACCCGGACACGTTCCACGTTATTTCGATGGCGTCGATGCGGCGCGACATGGAGATGATGAAGCGCAACAATGTCAACGCGGTACGCACGTCGCATTATCCCAACGACCCGCGCTGGTATGATCTGGCCGATGAATATGGCCTCTATGTCATGGACGAGGCGAATATCGAATCCCATGCCTATATGGAGATGGGATGGAAGGGCGAAGCCGAACGCAAACTTTATCAGATCGGCTATGATCCGGCCTGGGACGCGGCCCACGTCTCACGCGTGGTCAACATGATCGAGCGGGACAAGAATCATCCGTCGATCATCTTCTGGTCGCTGGGCAATGAGGCGGGGATCGGCCCGGCGTTCGAAAAGGCGGCGGCCGAGGCGCGGCGACGCGACCCCACGCGGCTGATCAACTATCTGGGCTGGGGCACGCTGAGCGAACCGAAGCCCAATGCCTATGCCGATATCTTCGCGCCGATGTATTATAGCGTCGATCAGACGATCGCCTATGCCCGCGACCCGCGCTTCACCCAGCCGCTGATCCAGTGCGAATATGCGCATATGCAGGGTAATAGCGGGGGTAATATGGCCGACTATTGGGAGGCCATCTACGCCCATCGCAAATTGCAGGGCGGCTTCGTGTGGGACTGGGTGGACCAGTCGATGCATGCGCGCGACGAGACGGGTGAGCCATATTGGGGCACCGGCGGGATCTATGGTCCCAATCCGGGTGGCGACATCGAATTTGGCGACGGGTTGATCCAGCCCGACCGGACCCCCAATCCGCATCTGTTTGAACTGAATAAAGTCTATCAGCCGATCGCATTCGTCGCAGATGACTTGGGCAACGGGCGGTTCACGGTGATCAATCGCCATGATTTCCGCAGCCTGGCCGACTTCGATCTGGGCTGGATATTGCTGGAAGACGGGATCGAGGTGGCGCGTGGGACTATCCCCACCCCTGCTGTCGCCGCGCGATCGGAGGCTGCGATTACCGCTGCCTTGCCGCAGACCCGCAAGGCGGGCCGCGAATATGTCGTGACGCTGACCGCGCGCGCGCGTGGCGGGGCGGTGCCGCTGGTTCCGGCGGGGCATCTGGTTGCCTGGGATCAGTTCGTCGTGCCGGGTGCCGTGATGGTGCAAACGCCGGATGTCGGCGGGCCGGTCAGCATCACCGATGACCAGGCCAGTATCGTCCTGGCGGCAGCGGGGTCCGACCTGACGATCGACCGCGCGACCGGGCTGATCGCCTATCACAAGGATGGCCGCGCCATCTTGTCGGGCGGCGCGCCGCATTTCTATCGCGCGCTGATCGACAATGATATCGGCACCGGCGTCGCGCGGACCCATGCGATGTGGAAGACGGCGTCGGAGAAACGCAGCGTCGAAGCGGTGACGCTGGACCAAGCGGACAAAAGCGCTGTCGCCGTTAGTGTCCGGTTCAATGTCGGCGATGGCGTCGCGCGGTTCGAGAACCGCTATGTCCTGCGCGGCGATGGTCAGGTTGGGGTGGAAGCGCAGTTCACACCGTTGCAGAAGGATCTGCCCGATCCGCTGCGCATCGGCCTCGCCTACAGCATGCCCTCTGCGTTCAAGAGCGTCGAATGGTATGGCAAGGGGCCGCATGAAAGCTATGCCGACCGCCAGACCGGCGCAGCGCTGGGCCGCTGGACCGGCGCGATCGCCGATCAGCACCATGATTATATGCGGCCGCAGGAGACCGGTAATAAGGTCGGCGTGCGCTGGATGAAGATTGGTGGCGCGACCATGCCGTCCCTGACCGTGAAGGGCATGGAGCCGCTGTCCGCCAATGTGCTGGCCTTTCCCTATGGCGACCTGGCGCGGCGTCCGCCCGGCACATGGCGCAGCAGCGATATCAAGCCGCATGGCGACGTCACGCTGCTGATCGACAAGGTGCAGAGCGGGGTCGGTGGCACCGATAGCTGGAGCGCGCTTGGCCGACCGTTGGAGCCATATCGCATTCCGGTGACGCCGCACCGCTATGGCTTTACGCTATCGGTCGATGCGGAGGGGGTGGCAACGACAGGCGCGCTGCCCGCCACCGCAACGGACATGCCGATCCGCTTCTAACGCAAAAGGGGCGCGCTGCCTGTCGGTAGCGCGCCCCCATTCGGTTTCGCGTCAGCCGTCTCGCTCGGCATAATGGAAATAGTCGAAGTCGGCGACGGCCCCTGTGCCCGCCATGTCCTGACAGGCCATGCCGACGAACGTGCCGGTGAAGTTGGGCAAATAGGGCAAGGTCGCTTCATCGGACAAGATGCTCGCGTCCCAATCGCCGGGAACTTCGTGCCAAGCCTCTTCATCGGCCATGCGGTAAGAGAAGCGCATTGTTTCATGATCTACGTCCAGCCGCAGGCAGACGGGACCGCGCGCGATCGGGATGGCGGGCGAGGTGGTGCTGGGACGGGCCTCATCGGGCACGACCGACAATATCTGGATCACCGGTTGCCCCGTATCGTCGGCGGTGATGTGCAGATAGTGGAATTTCGTGCTGTTATAATAATGGATCAGGCCGGCCGACTGCTGGAAGTTGGCAGGACAGAATTCGACCTGCGTTTCCGCGCTGAAGCGCCATTCGCACTGGCGTCGCGCCACCAGCGCCTGGGTGAAATGGCTACCCACGGATTCGCGTCCGAACAGGCGCAGATGGCCCGGCCGATCGGTCAGCGAGAAGATATGGTCGGGATAGGGCGTGCGCAGCCATTGGAAGTCTGGCGGCAGGTTGGGATCGTCGAAATTCGCGCGATCATCGGTGAGGGTGCGCGCGACGCTACCGCTCCCGACCGACGCCATAGGGCGGCCCGACCCGTCGATGGTGCGTAGCCAGCCATCCTCGCCCCAGCGCATCGGCTGTATCGCGGTTTCCCGGCCCAATATGCAGCGATCGGACGCGGGCAGCGGGCGGCCGCAGAGATAAACCAGCCAGGGATCGCCCTCCGCCGTTTCCACCAGATCGCCATGACCAGCGCGGGCGAGCGGGCCGCCGGGCTGATCCCGCGCTGTCAGCACCGGCCCATCGGGATGCAGTTCATAAGGGCCAAAGAGCGACCGCGCCCTTGCCATCACGACGGCATGATTGCGCTCCGTCCCGCCCTCGGCCACCAGGATATGATAATAGCCGTCGCGCTTGTAGAGATGCGGCCCTTCGGTGAAGCCCAGCGGGCTGCCAGCAAAGATGTTATGCCGCTCGCCCAGAAGGCGGCCGGTGTTGAGGCACATCTGCTGAATGACGATCCCGGCGAAGCGTTTGTGGCCGGGGCGATGATCCCACAGCATGTTGATCAGCCAGCTACAGCCATCATCGTCATGAAAGAGCGCGGGATCGAAGCCGCTGCTGTTCACATGAACGGGATCGGACCATTCGCCGTCGATCCGGTCGCACCAGACCCAATAATTATGGAAGTCCCGCAACGATACGTCCGTTCGGTCGGATCGAGTGGTGCGGCCATAGCGTTTGACGTCGGTATAGGTCAGGTGGAACCGGCCATCGGCATAGCTCAGATCCGGTGCCCACACGCCGCAGGAATCGGGATTGCCGCGCATGTCGAGTTGCGCCGGGCGGCGCAGCGGCCGGGCAACCAACTGCCAATCGGCCAGATCACGGGAATGATAAATCTGCACGCCCGGATACCATTCGAAGGTCGAGGTGGCGACATAATAGTCGTCGCCGACCCGCACGATCGAGGGATCGGGATTGAAGCCCCGCAGGATAGGATTGGTAATCGAGGTCATACCGGTTTTCGCACCAAGGTCCAAAGTATGGCGGCGCCGACAAGGTCCAGCAGCCCAAGGAGAATGAAGAAGGGGCCATAGCCGACTTGGTCGACCCAACTGCCGAGCAGCAGGGTGAAGATCAGCACACCCAGATTGGCCGCCGTGCCCGCGATGCCGGTGGCCGTCGCCACCTCATCCTGCGGGAACAGGTCGGCCGACATGGTGATGACGGTGACCGACAGGGTTTGATGGGCAAAGCCTGCAACGCAGAGCAGGGCGATAGCCGCAACGGGGCTTTGCACGATGCCGACGAACATCATCGAACACATCAGCACCGCGCCGACGGTAAAAGCGCCACGCCGCGCGTCGATCAGATGGACGCCCCGGCGCTGAAGCCAGGCGACCAGCGCGGGGCCTGCGAGGCAGCCAAGGTCAGCGGCGAGGAAGGGCAGCCAGGCGAAGATCGCAATCTGCTGAATGTCGAAATTGCGCACCTGCACCAGATAGAGCGGCATCCACAGCGAGAGCATCCCCCAGACCGGATCGGCGAGAAAGCGCGGGAGCGCGATGCCCCACATATCGCGACGGCGCAGCATCGTGCGCAGGTCCGGGCGCTTGCGCTTCTGCTGCAGCTCCGCTTCCTGCCCGTCGAGGATCTTCGTGCGCTCTTCCGCTGTGATAGCCCGGTGCCGTGCGGGCGTCTGATACCATAACAGCCACAGGATGAGCCAGACGAGGCCTAGGCCGCCCGCGACGAAGAAGGCCGCGCGCCAGCTATGGGTGAGAACCGCCCAGGCCACCAGCGGCGGCGCGGCGACGGCACCCAACGATGCGCCGATCTGGTATAGCCCCCCTGCCGTTCCACGCTCGCGGGCGGGGAACCATTGGGATACGACCTTCATGCCCGCAGGCTGCGCGCCGCCTTCGACCAGGCCGAGCGCGCCGCGGAGCGCGAGAAAGCCGAGCCACCCCTGCACCAGCCCATGCGCCATGGTGATGAGCGACCAGATCAGCACGAAGAAGGTGAAGCCGTAGCGCAGGCCAGCAATGTCGAGCACATAGCCTGCGACCGGCTGAAACATGATACCGATCTGGAATGCGCCGGTGATCCAGGAATATTGTTCGGACGTGATGCCCTGTTCGCCCATGATCGTGGGGGCGGCCACCCCCAGGACGCTGCGCGTGAGATAATTGATGGTCATCGCGATCGCGAACAGACCGATGATGGTCCAGCGGACATGCCTGAAATAGGTCAACGGACACACTCTGCGTTAACGTTATCATAGCGATGTAGGCGAAGGCGGCCGGACGCGGCAAGCGCTAATGTGCGGGAGGGCGCGCATCCGCCCCGATGGACGTCATCGTCTTTGTCTTGACGGGCCTGCCATCTCGCTAGAAATGGTGCGATTGGTTCGAAAGGATGATCTTGAAGCCTCCCCATCCTCAGCAGCGCAGCGCGACCGTGGTCGATGTCGCCAAGCGTGCGGGCGTGTCCGCCATGACCGTGTCGCGCGTTATCAACGGCAATGGCAAGGTGCGCGCCGAAACCCGTCTGGCGGTCAACGCCGCCATCGCGGAGCTGAACTATACGCCCAATGTTGCCGCCCGTGCGCTGGTGACGTCGCGCGAGGTGCGGATCGGCGTGATCTATTCCAATCCGAGCGCCGCTTTCATGCATGATTTCCTGATTGGCGTGTTCGAGGAAGCGTCGGTCATGGGCGCGCAATTGACGCTGCTCGGCGGGCAAGATGGTCGCCCACCGCCGCCCGAAGCGATCCATCGGCTGATCGGATCGGGCGTGGGCGGCATCATCATCGCGCCGCCGCTGGGGGAATCGCGCGTGGTGCGCGACCCCATCCACCTGGCGCAATTGCCGATGGCGGTCGTAGGGGGTTATGCGCGCGATGCGATCTGCGTGCGGATCGACGATCGCGCCGCAGCCTATGACATGACCAAACATCTGATCGGCCTTGGTCATCGCCGCATCGGCTTCATCATCGGCAATCCCGGTCAGTCCGCCAGCGAAGACCGGCTGGCGGGCTTCGACGCCGCCGTTCATGAGGCCGGGGGTATCGAGACAATATTGGTCCAGGGGGACTTCTCCTATACGTCCGGCTTGCTGGCGGGCGAGCAGTTGCTGGATATCGACCATCCGCCGACCGCCATCTTCGCGAGCAATGACGACATGGCCGCTGCGGTCGTCTCCGTCGCCCATCGCCGCCACCTGTCCGTGCCCGAAGACCTGACCGTGGTCGGCTTTGACGATACCACCGCCGCGGTGACGCTGTGGCCGCCGCTCACGACGATCCGCCAGCCCGTGCGCGAACTGGCGGCCGAAGCGTTGCGCCTTTTGACCCAGGAAATCAGCACCTCGCGCAAGGTGCGCCATCCCAAATGCCTGCTGGGCCATCAGCTTATCGAGCGGCAATCGACGGCCGCCATCGCGGGATAGACGATGGCGGCCGGCTCGATCGGCGGGTGCAGGGGGAGGTCGCACCGCCGACCGTATCGGTAAGGTCAGAATTTGAAGCGCACACCGGCACGATACATGCGGCCTACGACATCATAGAGAGCGGGATTGGCGAAATAGGGCGAGCGTGCCGGGTCACGATCGAACAGATTGTCGACCTTGGCATAGGCAGTGATCGCGGGCGTCAGATTATAGGTGCCGCCTATGTCCATGTAGAAGGCGCCGGGCATGAAATTATTGTCGATCGTCGGATTATTGTTGGTCGATTCCGGGCAGCTGCCGGGCTGACATTCGACATATTGTTTGCCCAACACGCCGTCGGAAAACCAGCGTTCCTGAACATAGATGGAGAAGGTGTCAGTGGCATAGGTCTGGATCGCCAGCCATTTCCAGTCGGGCGTATTGCCCAGGTTCGCGCCCGCCGAGTCCAACGGAACCGAACCGAACAGGCCGTTGTCGGTCACGAACTTGCGGATATGGGTCGCCAGCGCGCGCAACGTCAAGGTGCCGTCCAGCCCCAGTGGCCGCTGCCACACATAGCTGGCTTCGATGTCGATGCCTTCGGTCTTGATCGACGCCAGGTTGAAGGCCTGGACATTGATGAAGTTCGGCCCGTTCTGGTTGTTCAGATTGAACGCATTGCAAGCATCGGGCAGGATTTCGCGGAAGCAGAGATTGACGATGTCACCAGCGCCCAAGCTGGAAATCACGTCAGTCAGGTTGATCTTGTAATAATCCACCGACAGGCTGACGCCCGGCAACCAGGGAGCATTGGCCAGCGCCACACCAAAGGTGGTGTTGCGCGCGATTTCCGGTGTCAGGTCGGTATTGCCGATCTGGTTCTGGATAGCGAGCACGTTGACGTTGCGGAAGGGGTCGAAGAAATTGGGCAAGGTGGTGGTGACGGGCGCTGCGAAGAGTTCCGACAGGTTGGGCGCACGGACATCGCGCGAGGCGACACCGCGCAGACGCAGCCCCTCGATCGGCAGATCCCAGGTGCCGCCAACCTTCCAGGTCCACACCGTTCCCGACGTGCTATAGTCCGTTACGCGGGCCGCGGCATTGATGTTGGCGCGGCCGACGGAGCTGCTGTCGAACAGCGGGAGGTCGATTTCGACAAAGGCTTCCTTGACGCTGTAGGCACCTTGGCCGTTCTTGTAATTGCCCGCATACCAATTGTTGCCATCGGTCAACAGCGCGGGGTCGGCGGGATATTCGCTATTGTTGGGCGACAGGTCGGACACGCCCGCGCCATAGGGGTCGGCCGTGACCTTATAATATTCATGGCGATATTCCGCGCCAAACGCGACCGATAGCGGCCCAGCCCAAAGGTCGAAGGGCGAGCCGGAGAAATTGAGGCTGACCACATCCTGCGTCTGGCGGGTCCGCTGATAGGGACCGTTTTCGGGCATGATGTAGGACAGGGCAGCGGCGGACGGCGGTGCGCCGCCGAGGATATTGAGGGGCACGCAGCCATTGGCTCTGGCGACCGGATCGGCACAGACGATCGCGCCGTTCAACGTCACCGCCTGAATCGCCTGGTTGAAGCGGCGCGAGAGCATGATGTTGGTGACATCGACGTCGGTATAGTTGGTGCCATGCTGATAATAGGCATCATAGGTCCAGTCCGACCCGGCAACCGGAACGCGGCCCTTCGCGCCAGCGACGAAGCGATATTGGCGGCGGTCGGTATAGACTTGCGTATTGCCCAGCGCCGCATTGCTGGTGCCATAGGCGAAATTGGTGATGCCCGCCGTGGCGCACGCCTGCTGCACAGATGCCGGCACGAAGGGATTGCTGCATTCGATCGTCAGGTTGGGCCGGTTCATGCCTCCCACCGGCTGGTTGTTGGTTTTCACCTGCGCGATGTTGACGGTCCCGTAGATTTCATTGTCGGGGGCGAATTCGAAGCCCAGACGGCCGTAGGTGTTCAGCCGCTTGATGCTCGATTGCAGCGACCGACCGGCATCGACATTGCCCGACAGATCGCCGCCGATGCAGAAGCCGGGATAACAGCCATTGACCGCGCCCGATGCGTTGCCCGACGGTGTGCCGTTGGAGCCATATTGGAACTGGAACGGATTGCCCGCCTGGTCGAAGGCGATGCCCTGCAACGGCCCCGCGGTGATCAGCCCATATTTGGTGTAATTATAGGGCTGCGCATTATCGAGCAGCAGATATTGGGGCGATCCGTCGTTGAGCGCATTGCGATTGATCAGCGTGGTCTGCTTGAACCAGTCGCGGCCACCGGCCAGCCCGATGCCGAAATCGCCGCCGCCGACGCCAGCCTCATCACCATATTCGGCGCTGACCACGGCGCGCAGGCGACCGTCGAGAAAGCTTTTGCCCGCCGCCAGTTGGACGAGATATTGCTCATTATCGCCATAGGTGGACACGCCGCCCTGGATATTGCCCTTGAAGCCTTCAAAACGCGTGTCCGTGATGAAATTCACGACCCCGCCCACGGCGTCCGATCCATAGGAGGCCGAAGCGCCGCCATTCACCACATCGACCTGCTTGATCAGCAACTGCGGGAAGAGACTGACATCGGGGATGCCGGTGACATTGGCACCAACGACGCGCTGGCCATCCAAAAGCGTCAGCGTGCGGATCGGCCCCAGGCCGCGCAACGAGAAGGAGGACAGGCCCTGCTGACCGCTCGACGTGCTGAACGTGTTGACCGTTGATCCCGTCGAGCCTTGCAGCGACGGCAATTGCGCGATGGTGGTGAAGATATTGGGCTGCGCATTGGCCTCGATCTGCTCGGTGCCGATCATGGTGGTGGGCGTGGGCGCATTGAAACCCGTGGACGTGATGCGCGACCCAGTGACGATGATATCCTGGTTCGTCCCGGCCTGGCCGGCCGATGCCACAGTCGGCGGCGCTTCCCTTTGGGCGACGACGGTCGGCGCGTCCTCCTGTGCCAAAGCCATTGTCGGCAAGGCAAGAATCGATGCTATCGCTATCATAGACCCTGCCGCTCCAAAGGCAGGCCGCCGTCCATGGCGACAATGTAGCGTGGATTTGCTCATATTATCCTTCTCCCAAGACATTGTTTTTATTCGATAGGTATATGGTTCGCGGCAAAAGTGGCATGACATCCCCCTTCACACGCCAAGCGCTGGCCTGGCCGAGGGCGCGCCGATAACCGACCCTTGCAATGGTAACGTTAACCTGATTTATGAAGACCGATCCGGGCTGTCAACAATCTTGTGCGCCAGCCGCGACATTATGTCTGCCAAGCGTTCCAGGGCGATGATCCGCCGGGGCCGAAATAGGCGAACCATTGTCCGGGTCGCTGTACGCGGTCGACACCCGCCTGACGCTTCCTGACGCCATCAAATAAGGGCAGGCGATCCGTGACCGCCTGCCCCAACCCTCTTTTACGGGACCATCAAAAAGGGGGCATTGCTGCCCCCTCGCCGATCACGTCGTCAAACCAGCCAGTAGCGCAGCCCAAGGGACAGAAGCGTCAGGGCGAGCACGCTCGCAACCCATATCCCCACAAACCACCCCAGCTTCGTCAGCCGCGACCGCATCAGTGATAACCCTCGCTGCCGACCTTGCCCCGGAACACCCAATAGGCCCAGGCGGTATAGGCGAGGATGATGGGCACCAGCACCGCGCCGCCGATCAGCATGAAGAGCTGGCTGCGATAAGGGGCAGCCGCTTCCCAGATGGTGACGCGCTCTGGAATGACATAAGGCCAGATCGAGATGCCAAGACCCAGCAGGCACAGGCCGAACAGGGCGAGCGCCCAGAGGAAGGGCTGGGCGTCCTTGCGCTGGGAAAGGCTGCGGTAGAAGAGCGCGGTGACGATGATCGTCGCCAGCGGCACCTGCGCAGTGGCAAGCACACCCGGCCAAGCGAGCCAGCGGCTTTGATAACTGCCCTCCAGCGTCAGCGTGGCGAGGCTGACCGCGCCGATCACGACCAGCATCATGATGCCCAGCCGCCCGGCATAGGTCACCGCTTGTCGCTGCAAGCCGCCCTCGGTCTTCCAGTTAAGCCAGCAGGCGCCCAGCAGCGCATAGCCGACCATCAGGCCAAAGCCGGTCAGCAGCGAAAAGGGCGAGAGCCATTCCCACCAGCCGCCCGAATAGGCGCGACCCTCGACGCTGATGCCCTGCAGCAAGGCACCCAGCGCAATCCCTTGGGCAAAGGTGGCAACAGCGGACCCGCCGGTAAAGGCACGGTCCCACCAGGCACGATGCGCCGGGTCGCGCCAGCGAAACTCGAACGCCACGCCGCGCAGGACGAGGCCGAGCAGCATCGCGATCAACGGCGCATAAAGCGCGGGCAGGATGATGGCATAGGCCAGCGGAAAGGCCGCGAGCAGCCCGCCGCCGCCCAGCACCAGCCAGGTTTCATTGCCATCCCATACCGGCGCGATGCTGTTCATCGCGGTGTCGCGGTCCTTGCCGACTTTGAACAGCGGAAAGAGCAGGCCGATGCCGAGGTCGAACCCGTCCATCACGACATAGGCGATAATCGCAAAGCCGATGATGGCGGCCCAGATGACGGTCAGGTCGATCATGCTTCGCCTCCTTCGATGGCGGGTGCAGGGGTGATGCCTGCGGTGCGGATCGGCGCACCATCCAGCGTGCTTTCATGCGCCTGCGGCGGCTTCTTCATCAGGTGCAGCAGATACCAGATGCCCATGCCGAACACGCTGAAATAGACGATGACGAAAGCCAGCAGTGACGCCGCGACGGCGGGCGCATCCAGCGGCGAGGCGCTTTGCGCTGTGCGGAGCAGGCCGTAGACGGTGAAAGGCTGCCGCCCGACTTCGGTCACGATCCATCCCGCCAGCACAGCAACGAACCCCGATGGCCCCAGCACCAGTGCGGCGCGATGCAGCCACGGCCAGTCATGCAGCTTGCCGCGCCAGCGCGCGATCAGGCTCCACAAACCCAGCCCCAGCATCGCAAAACCGATGCCGACCATGACACGAAACGCCCAGAAGACGATCCCGACCGGCGGCTGATCAGCTTCCGGTACGGTGTCGAGGCCCTTCATGGGCGCATTGCGATCATGCTTGAGGATCAGCGACGATGCCTTGGGAATGGACAGGGCATAATCGACTCGCTTGTTGGCGCTGTCGGGGATGCCGAACAGGATGAGCGGTGCGCCGTCGGGATGGCTGTCATAATGGCCTTCCATCGCCATGACCTTGACCGGCTGATGCTCCAGCGTGTTGAGGCCATGCATGTCGCCTGCAAAAATCTGGATCGGCGCGACGATCGCCGCCATCCACATCGCCATGGAGAACATGGTCCGCGCGCCGGGGTTGGTCCGGTCCTTGAGCAGATGCCAGGCCCCCACGCCACCGACCGCAAAGGCAGTAGTCAAATAGGCCGCCAAAACAGTGTGGACCAGCCGATAGGGGAAACTAGGGTTGAATATGATCGCCATCCAGCTTGGGCCGGGCAAGAACTGGCCGTTCGCCCCCATCTCGAAACCCGTGGGTGTCTGCATCCAGCTATTGACCGACAATATCCAGAAGGCGGAGATGAAGGTGCCGATTGCGACCGCGCAGGTGGCTGCGAAGTGTAGCTTGCGCCCGACCTTGTTGATGCCGAACAGCATGACGCCCAGGAACCCAGCCTCCAGGAAGAAGGCGGTCAGCACTTCATAGGCCATGAGCGGCCCGATGACCGGCCCCGCCTTGTCGGAAAAGACCGACCAGTTGGTACCGAATTGATAGGACATGACGATGCCTGACACGACGCCCATGGCGAACACGACGGCGAAGATTTTGAGCCAGTAGCGAAAGAGATTGGCATAGACGCCCTTGCCGGTGGCGAGCCACAGCCCCTCCAGCACCATCAGAAAACTCGCAAGGCCGATCGAAAAGGCCGGGAACAGAAAGTGGAAACTGACCGTGAAGGCAAATTGCGCGCGGGCCAGGATCAGGGCGTCTACGGAGTCGAACATTAGGAATGTCCTTTCGCCCGACCTTCTATCAGACGGGCAGGGAGAAAGAGATAGGGCAGATTGTCAGAGGCCAGGTATAAATGCAGCAGCGCTGCGCCAGAGCATGTAGAGGGCGACGACGAAGATCAGGATCGCAAAGACGGTGGTCAGCCGCCCGGTCTTGGCCCCCAGCCGTTCGGCCAGCCGCGTGCCGCCGACGCTGCCGACGACCCCGCCCGTAACGAACACGGCCGCGAGCGGCCAGTCGATCAGCCCGGAAAAAGCATAGTTGGCTGCCGTGGTGAGCCCAAAGGCCGTCACCGCAACCAGCGACGTGCCGACCGCCATCAGCATCGGCATGCCGGTCGAAGCGACCAAGCCCGGCACGATCAGGAAGCCGCCGCCAATGCCGAAGAAGCCGGAGAACAGGCCCGACCCAAGGCCATAGCCCACCACCTTGGGCGCTTTTTCGCGATTGCATTCCGCGCCAGGATTGCCCGCATCGCCGCGCCCCTTGAGCATCAGTACGCCGACCAGCAGCATGACGAGCGCGAACAGGGCCAGCAATTTGTCGCCATCCACCATCTTGCCAAAGGTCGATCCGGCGAGCGCGCCGACGATGCCCGCAGCGGCATAGATGCCGCCGCAGCGCCATTTGACATGCTGGGCGCGGGCGTGGCTCGCCAGCCCGGTCGCGGCATTGAGGGCAACCGCCAATGCGCTGGTGCCGATGGCGACATGGGGGTTGGGCACGCCGACCAGATAGACCATCAATGGCACGGCCAGGATGGACCCGCCACCGCCGACCAGGCCCAGCACGAAGCCGACCAGGCTGCCCGACACGCCACCCAGCAGATATTGGGTCAGGTCCATCATGACTGCGACTCGATGGGCTGGGTCTTGACCATCCACTCGCGCCCCTTGAGCATCCCGTGCCAATAGACTGGCGGCAGGATGGTATCCTTGAGCAGCCAGGACAGGCGCGACGGGCGGGTGCCGTCGATCAGCCAGTTGGGAAAGCTCGGCATCAATTTGCCACCATAGCCGAATTCGGCCAGCACGATCTTGCCGGCCTCCACGGTCAACGGACAACTGCCATAGCCGTCATAGGCGGCCACCGGCGGATGGCCATCGAGCGCGGCCAGGGCGTTCACCGCGACGACCGGTGCCTGCTTGCGCGCGGCGGCCATCGTCTTGGCATTGGATGCGGAACAGGCATCGCCCAGCGCGAAGATATCGGGATAGACGGGGTGGCGCAGCGTCGCCTCATCCACCGCGACGAAACCGGAGGGGGTGGCAAGCAGACTGTTGCGGATGAAGTCGGGCGCGACCTGCGGGGGAACGACATGGATCATGTCATAGCGTTCCGCCACGCGCCTGACGCCATCGCCGTCCGCCTGCTCGAAAATGGCGGTCTTGGCCGGGCCATCAATCTCCACCAGCTTCGACCCGAAATTAAGGTGAATGCCGTAGCGGTCGACATAGTCCATCAGCGCTGGAACATAGGCGGCGACCCCGAACAGCGCTGGCCCGGCGGTGTGGAATTGCACGTCGCTATGCGCCAGCACGCCCGCCTTTTCCCAGCGGTGGCAGGACAGATACATCGCCTTTTGCGGGGCGCCCGCGCATTTGATCGGCATCGGCGGCTGGGTGAAGAGCGCGCGTCCGCCCTTGAACGCTTTGGCCAGGCGATTGGTATAGGGGGCCAGATCGTAGCGATAATTGGACGTGACGCCATCATGGCCCAACGCATCGGCAAGGCCGGGAATGGCGTTCCAGTCGAGCTTGATGCCGGGGCAGACGATCAACACACCATAGCCGATCCGCCGCCCGTCATCGAGCAGCACCTGTTTGTCATCGGGCAGGAAGCTATTGGCCGATCCTTTGATCCAGGTCGCGCCGCTCGGAATAAGGTGCGCCTCGCTGCGCCGGGTAAAGCCGCTGTCGAACACGCCTGCGCCCACCATCGTCCAGCCGGGCTGGTAATAATGATCGTCGCTCGGTTCGATGATGGCGAGGCGGATGCCCCGGCGGCGCTTGAGGATGCTGGCGGCCGTGGCGATCCCGGCGCTGCCGCCACCGATGATCAGGATATCATAAGGGGCGGCACGGGGTCCGGCGATCAGTGCATCCGCCATCGCTGTCAGTTTTTCGGCGCGGGCGCCCGACCGACAATAGCCCAGCACAGGGCCGGGGAGCGTGTCGAGCGCGTAGCGCATCTCCTGCGCATCGGCATCGGTCATCGCGCCGGGGGTTACGGGGATATGCGCGAAGGCGAGGCCTGCGGCTCTGGCGACGGCACCGATGTCCGCAGCGGTCGGCTGGCCATCCTCCTCGCCATCGGGGCGGTTGCAGATGATCGCGCGAAAGCCCTCGCGCGCGGCCTGTTCGACATCGTGCGGCGTCAGTTGCGGGGCCGTGCCGAAGGCTGGGGTCAGCCGCTTGATATCCATGATGATCCTCCTTGGTCCGGCGTGCCGGTTATGTTCTTGACGTGACGCGGTGCAGCGCCATGCCGCCCAGCATGGCCAGCACGAAGGGAGCCACCGCCACCGGGGCGAGCGCCAGGCTGGCGAGGGCGGGGCCGGGGCACAGGCCGCCTATGCCCCAGCCGATGCCAAACAGGATCGCGCCCAGCGCGAGCTTCCCGTCGATCCCGCGTGTTTCGGGCAGATTGAACTGCTGATCGGCGAAGGGGCGGTCGGTCCGCTTCTGCACCAGCCAGGCAAGTGCCATCGGAATCATCGCGCCGCCCATGACGAAGGCCAGCGTCGGATCCCATGGTCCCAACAGGTTGAGGAAGGCGCGCACCCGCATCGGATCGGCCATGCCCGACAAGGCAAGGCCCGCGCCGAACAGCGAACCGGACAATAGCGCAAGGATGATCCGCATCACAAAAGCCCCGCCAGCCGCAGGATCGCCACGGTGGCAAAACCGCTGCCCATGAACAAAGCGGTGGCGGTGAGCGAGCGGCGTGACAGGCGCGACACGCCGCATACGCCATGGCCGCTGGTGCAGCCTGATCCGAGCCGCGTGCCGTACCCGACGATCAGGCCAGCGACGATCAACAGGACGGGTGCGGGATAGCTGGCCGGGACGCCCCCCGACAGCAGCGCTACGACCAGCGCGCCCAACGGCAAGCCGATGATGAAGGCGATGGCGACGCTGCGTGGCGCACCGCCCTGCGACAGGCCTGTGGCGCGCGCCGCAAGTCCGCTGACGCCCGCGATCCGGCCGAGGCCGAGCAGCATGATCGCCGCCGCCACGCCGATCATCAGCCCGCCGATAAGGCCCGCCACCGGCTGGGCATCGGGAAAGCCGGGGATCATAGCTGGTTCACCGGGATTTTGAGATAGGCGACGCCATTATCCTCGGCGACCGGCAGATGGCCCGCGCGCATATTGACCTGAACCGAGGGCAGGATCAGGCGCGGCATATCCAGCGTGGCGTCGCGCGCTTCGCGCATCGCGACGAATTCGTCTTCGGATATGCCGTCATGGGCGTGGATATTGGCCCGCCGCTCTTCCGCCACGGTCGTTTCCCAGACATAATGGTCGCGGCCTTCGGGCAGATAGTCATGGCACAGGAAGAGCCGGGTTTCCGGCGGCAGTTCCAGCAACCGACGCATCGACCGGAACAAGGTGCGCGCGTCGCCGCCGGGGAAGTCGGCTCGCGCGGTGCCATAATCGGGCATGAACATGGTATCACCCACGAACACCGCATCGCCGATCACATAAGCGACGCAGGCCGGCGTGTGGCCCGGCACATGCAGCACCGTGACCGACAGATTGCCGATCGCAAAACTGTCACCATCGGCCCACAGATGATCGAAGTCCGATCCGTCGCGCGGGAATTCCGCGCCGACGTTGAACAGCGTGCCGAACATATGCTGCACTTCGCAGATATGCGCGCCGATCGCGATCTTCCCGCCCAGCTTCTGCTGGAGATAGGGGGCGGCCGAGAGGTGATCGGCATGGGCGTGGGTTTCCAGATGCCAATCGACGGTCAGCCCCTGCTCCTCGACATAGGCGATCACCGGGTCGGCGGACTGAACATTCGTGCGGCCGGAGGCGGGGTCATAGGTCATCACGCTGTCGATCACGGCGGCGCGCAGCGTCTGCGCATCATGCACGACATAGGTCACGGTGAAGGTCGGCGGATCGAAAAAGGCCTTGATCACGGGCACGCCTTCGCGGGCGGCGAGGATTTGCGTTTGGGCTTTGGTCAGTGCGGGGTCGGACATGCGACTCTCCTTTAGTTTCATATTTACATGAACCATGTATATGTATACAACGAGGTCGTCAAGGGGTTGCCTCCGGGCGATCAGGATTGCAGGAAAGCAGGCATGAGCGAAGTGATGACAGATGGGCGGCGGCCGGTGCGGATCGGCGACATGGCCCCCGATTTCCGCGCACGATCAACAAGGGGCGATTTTCAACTCTCGGCACTGCGCGGCCAATGGGTGATCTTCTTTTCACACCCCGCCGACTTCACGCCGGTATGCAGCACAGAATTCGCGGCATTGGCGCGACGGCAGGCGGATTTCGACGCGCTCGGCTGCAAGCTAGTGGGCCTGTCGGTCGACAGCCTCTACGCCCATATCGCCTGGGTTCGCGCGTTGCGCGATCTGTTCGGTGTGGCGATCGACTTTCCGATCATCGAAGACCCCAGCATGGCGGTCGGCCGCGCCTATGGCATGATCGATGACGCCGCCATCGACAGCATGGCAATGCGATCGACCTTCTTCATAGACCCCCAGGGCATCATCCGCGCGACGACCTGCTATCCGCATAATGTCGGCCGTTCGGTCGACGAGATGCTGCGCCTGTTGCGCGCATTGCAGCGAGTTGATGGCGCAAACAGCCTGACACCCGAAGGCTGGGCGGAAGGACAGCCGCTGCTATTGCCTGCCACCGAAGGCAACCAGGATGCGCCCGATTGGTTCTGCCGGTTCGAGCCATCAGCATGAGCGCGCTCCACGCCGATCGCGATGCCGCGGCGATGGCCGCCGAAAAGATCAAGGTTTTCGCCCAGCCGCAGAGGTTGATGATCCTGTCCTGCCTGTTGCGCGGCGAACGGAATGTGAGCGAAATCGCCGATATCACCGGCATCGGCCAGCCCGCACTCAGCCAGCAACTGGCCGAACTGCGCCGCGCCGATCTGGTGCAGAACCGCAAGGAAGCCAAGCAGGTGTGGTACATGCTTGCCGACGACGGCGTGGCACTATGCGTGCGCAATATCGAGGCGATCTTCGGCGGCGTCGGCGCACCGCTTTTGCCAGCCGTCGAATCGATAGCCTCATCGGCACCGCCCGCCGATGGCGTGGCAGCTTTCGCCCGCATTCTGGGATGATCACGCTGGCGGCAAGCGCCAACGCGATGGCGCTAGGCGATTGTTTCTTCCGGCCAGTATAGCTTCATTGGATTGTCGATCAGCAATTTGCGTTGTAACTCTGCCGTTGGCGCGATGCGTGGGATCATGTCGACCAGATGCCCGTCGTCGGGGATGGCGTCCTGCATATTGGGGTGGGGCCAGTCAGTGCCCCACAGAACCCGGTCCTGATAGTCGGCGACCAATGGCGCGACCGCATCGGCGAAGGCGTTCCATGGCGCGCCATTGGGATCGAGGCGGTCGGGACAGGTCGCCTTGAACCAGATGTCGTCGCGGGAATCGAGAAAGGTGCGAAAGGCCTTCATATCCGCGCCGTCCGGCCCCTGGGAAACGTCGGGGCGGCCCATATGGTCGATCACCAGCGGCACGGGTATGGCGTCCATGAAGGGACGCAGCTCTTCCAATATGTCCGCCTCGAAATAGATGACGACATGCCAGCCTACAGGCAGGCGGCTCGCGACTTCCAAAAACTTGTCCTTGGGAGCATCATCGACCAGGCGCTTGAGGAAATTGAAGCGGATGCCGCGGATGCCGCCGTCATGGAGGGCGGCAAGATCAGCGTCCGAAATGGCGGGATCGACAACAGCGACGCCCCGTGCTTTGCCGTTGGACTTGGCGATGGCTTCCAGCGTCGCGCTATTGTCGGTGCCGTGGCAGCTCGCCTGGACGATGACGTTGCGGGCAAAGCCCAGATGGTCGCGCAGGGCGAACAGCATATCTGGTCCGGCGTCTTCCGGGAGATATTTCGCCTTCGCGCTGAACGGGAAGTCCGCCATCGGCCCGAACACATGGCAGTGCGCATCAATCGCGCCGGGCGGGGGAGTGTAGAGCGGCTTGGATGGGTTGCCGTGCCAAGAGATGATGCGGTCACTCATGCGAAAATCTCTCCATCCATCAATTTGCGGGCGGTGCGCAGAATGGCGGCGCTAGTGACCGTGCCGCTCTCGTCCAGTTCCATGACGCAGGTGGTTTCACCGGTGGGATGTTCTACCGATAGCGTCTTGCGCGAACCATCGGGGATGTTGGCGACTTCGGCGGCGGGCGACCCTTCGATCAGGCAGGCGGTGGCGACGCTGACCGCGCCCAGCACGCCGATCGACGCATGGGCGCGATGGGGGATGAAGCTGCGTACTGTGACGGCGCCGCCATTACGGGGCGGGGCGACCAGCATCATCTTGGGCACCGACTTTTCCGTGACGTCGCCAAGGTTCATGCGTTCGCCGACAGCGAGGCGGATCTTTTCGATGCGGGCCTTCAAGTCGCTGTCCTTGTCCAGCGTATCGCGATCCTCATAGCCGGTAATCCCGACATCGCGCGCCTGCATGACGACGCAGGGCATGCCATTGTCGATCAGGGTGAGGCGGACCCCCTCGACTTCGTCATAGGCGTTGCCGGTCGGCAGCAGCGCGCCGCAGGAGGAACCGGCGGTATCGCGAAATTCCAGCGGGATGGGCGCGGCGCTGCCCGGCACGCCGTCGATGCGAGCATCGCCCTCATAGCGGACGATGCCGCCGGGCGTCTGAACGGTGGCGATGGCGATCTGGCCGGTATTTTCCATGAAGATGGCGACACGCGTTTCGCTTTGCTGCGCGGCGACGAGGCCGCGCTCGATCGCGAAGGGACCGATCCCGGCGAGAATATTGCCGCAATTCTGCGCGTCGCTGACGATCGCCTGATCGACGAAGACCTGCAGGAAGAGATAGTCGATATCGACGCCATCCCTGGCAGATTTCTTCACCACCGCGACCTTGCTGGTCAGCGGATCGGCACCACCCATGCCATCGATCTGACGCGGGTCGGGCGACCCCATGGCGCGCAGGAGGAAGGCGTCGCGGGCGGCGGTGTCGGCGGGGAGATCGTCGGCCAGGAAATAGCCGCCCTTCGACGTGCCGCCGCGCATCCACATGACCTTAGCGGAGGCAGGGGTCTCAGACATATTTAAGGCCCATTTCTTCGAGGCGGGGGCGCATATTATAGATGTCGAGGCCGAGTTCTCCAGCGGCCAGGCGGACGCGCTTGGCTTCTTCGGCGGCTTCGCGAGCCTGTGCCTTCTCCAGCACGGCAATGGCGTCGGCGCGCGGCACGACGCACACGCCGTCATCGTCAGCGATGATCACGTCGCCTGCGTTGACCAGCGCATTGGCGCAGACGATCGGGACATTAACCGACCCCAGCGTGCCTTTGATCGTGCCTTGGGCGTGGACCGCTTTCGACCAGACCGGGAAATTCATCTGCTTCAAGTCGCGCAGGTCGCGGACGCCTGCGTCGATGATCAGGCCGCGACAGCCGCGCGCCTGGGCGGACGTCGCGAGCAGGTCGCCGAAATAGCCATCGGTGCAGGGGCTGGTCGGCGCGAGGACGAGGATGTCGCCTTCCTTGAGCTGTTCGATCGCGACATGAACCATCCAATTGTCGCCGGGAGGGGCGGAGATGGTGACGGCGCTGCCCGCGATGCGGGCACCGGGATAGATGGGGCGCATGTGCGGGGCGAGCAGGCCGGTGCGGCCCTGGGCTTCATGGACGGTGGCGACGCCGCACTGGGCGAGGCCATCAATGACGGAAAGGTCCGCCCGTTCGATATTCTGGACGACGATGCCGGACATGGGCGCTTGCTCCTCTTTCCTAAACCGGACAGCGAAGTGGACAATAGTTGCGCATTTCTCAAATCCGTTCTGGCGCAGGCGCATAAAATTTTGCTAATTGTCAAAAATGCAGGTCGATCAGTTCAATATCCGGCATCTCGCCGCGATGGTCGCGGTGGTTGAACAAGGCAGCGTCAGCCTGGCGGCGCGGGCGGTGAACCTGACCCAGCCTGCGGTAACGCAGGGCATTGCCAAGCTGGAGACGCAACTGGGCGCGGCTTTGTTCGAGCGGCGGCCAGGTGGGATGGTGCCGACACCCGTAGCCCTGCGCTTCAAACCGCGTGTCGATGTGGCGTTGCGATTGATCGGCAGCAGCCGGGTAACGGCCACGCAGATCCGCGCCTTCGTGGCGCTCGCGCGCGGCGGCAGCTATGCGGCGGCGGCGGTGCAGGCTGGAGTGGCCGAGCCGTCGCTGCACCGCGCGGTCGGTGATCTGGGACTGGCGCTGGGGGTGCGCCTTGCCGAGCGGCGGGGGCGAGGCCTGATGCTGACCCGCGCGGGCGTGATGCTGGCGCGACGATTGCGGCTGGCGCTGGCGGAGTTGCGACAGGGACTGGAAGAAATTGCCGAGCTGACCGGGAAGGATAGCGGCCGGATATTGGTTGGGGCGATGCCGCTCAGCCGGGCCCGTCTGCTACCGCTGGCCATTACCAGTTTCCGACGGGACTTTCCGCAGGTCGATATTTCCGTTGTCGAAGGCTCCTATGCCGAGCTTGCGGGACCATTGCGCGATGGCGAGATCGACATGATGGTTGGTGCGTTGCGGGATGCGAGCATTGGGCAGGATCTGGTCCAACGTCCCTTGTTTGAGGACCGGCCGACCATCTTCGCGAGAGCGGGACACCCGCTGGAGCAGGGCTGGAATGGCGATGATCTGCGGCGTTTCCCCTGGATATTGCCGCCCGAAGGCACGCCGCTTCGGCAATTATGGCAGGCGATGTTCGCGGCGCTGGGCGGTGACTTGCCTGCCGTGCCGATCGAGTGCGGGTCGGTGATGACGGTGCGGCAATTGCTGGTGAGCGGCGACTATCTCACCTTGCTGTCGGTCGATCAGTTGCGCGTCGAACTGGATAACGGGATGCTGGCCGATATCGGTCCGGCACCCGGCGAGATAAGCCGTACCATCGGCGTCACCAGTCGCGCCGATTGGCGACCGACCCGGCTGCAGCAACAGTTCATGGCGGCGATCGAACAGGCGGTCGCAACCATGAGTTCGTAAAATCTTATGACATGCCCCCGGATATGATTGGTCGTGCGGGATACAATCCGGCATGTCCTTTCCTATGGAGCAGGAAGTCGGTCTTATCGGGTTTGGCGAGGCGGGGTCCACCTTTGCGCGGGCGGGGGACTGGGCTGCGGCCGCCCATGTTTATGACGCCAAGACCGATGCTGCTGCCACGCGCGATGCCATGCTGGCGGCTTATATGCAGGCGGGTGTGCTGCCTGCGCGCTTTCTGGAAGATGCGCTGGATGGCGTCGGCCTGATCCTGTCGCTGGTGACGGCGGACCAAGCGCTGGCCGTGGCCGAGGCTGCGGCGGCGATGATTGCGCCAGGCGCGCTCTATTGCGACATGAACAGCGTCGCGCCGCAGACCAAGCAGGCCGCGGCACGCGCGATCGAGGCGGCGGGTGCGCATTATGTCGATGTGGCGGTCATGGCGCCGGTCGATCCGGCGCGGTTGAATGTCCCCCTGTTGTTGAGCGGCGAACGCGCTGACGAAGCGCAGGCGCGGCTGGCGGCGCTGGGCTTTGCCAAGATCCGCATCGTCGGTGCCGATGTCGGGCGGGCATCGTCGATCAAGATGATCCGCTCCGTCATGGTAAAGGGGATGGAAGCGCTGACCGCCGAATGTGTGCTGGCAGCCGAAGCGGCGGATGTGCTGGACGAGGTGCTGGCGTCGCTCGACGCGAGCGAGAAGGCGAAGCCGTGGGCGGAGCGGGCCGACTATAATCTCGACCGGATGCTGGTGCATGGCCTGCGCCGTGCAGCCGAGATGGAGGAAGTGGTCAAGACGCTCGAAGGGCTTGGCACGGGTGCTGCAATGACGCGCGGCACGGTGGCGCGGCAGCGGGCGATCGGGGCGCTGGGGATGAAGATAGTGCCGGAGGGGTTGGGCGCGAAGATTGGGGCGGTTTCTTCCAATGTCATTCCCGCGCAGTCAGACATCCATCTTGCCACCTCGCGACAAGAGGAACTGCTGGGAGATGGGTTCCCGCCTTCGCGGGAATGACGGGGGTTTTGGGGCGGGCGTGGTGCGCTGTCGCCTGAGACCCCAGCCTTCGCTGGGGTGACGAAGTGAGTTGGAGATGAGGACGCGATGAGCCTGATTATCGATTGCCACGGCCATTATACGGTGTTGCCAAAGGGGCATGACGCCTGGCGGGAAGAGCAGAAGGCGGCGTTCAAGGCTGGCACGCCCTGTCCGCCCTATCCCGACATCAGCGACGCGGAAATTCGCGAGACGATCGAGGCGAACCAGCTGCGCCTGATCAAGGAGCGCGGCGCGGACCTGACGATCTTTTCGCCGCGCGCGTCGGCCATGGCCCCGCATGTCGGCGACGAGGCGATGGCCAAGGAATGGGCGATGCGCTGCAACGACCTGATCGCGCGGGTGGTGGCGATGTTCCCCGAAACCTTCGTCGGCGTGTGCATGTTGCCGCAGTCGCCCAAGGCCGACATGAGCAACAGCATCGCCGAGCTGGAACGCTGCGTCAAGATGGGCTTCATCGGCTGCAACCTCAATCCCGATCCGGGCGGCGGGCATTTCACCCATCCGCCGCTGACCGACCGTTACTGGTATCCCTTCTACGAAAAGATGGTCGAGCTGGACGTGCCCGCGATGATCCATGTGTCGGGCAGCTGTAATCCCGCGATGCACGCGACCGGCGGCTATTATATCGCTGCTGACACCATCGCCTTCATGCAATTGCTGCAAGGCGATCTGTTCAAGGATTTCCCGACGCTGCGCTTCATCATCCCACATGGCGGCGGCGCGGTGCCCTATCATTGGGGGCGCTATCGCGGGTTAGCCGACATGCTCAAGAAGCCGGACCTGTCGAGCCATCTGATGAACAATATCTTCTTCGACACCTGCGTCTATCATCAGCCGGGCGTCAATCTGCTCGCCGACGTGATCGACAACAAGAATATCTTGTTCGGGTCGGAAATGGTCGGCGCGGTGCGCGGCATCGATCCGACCACTGGCCATTATTTCGACGACACCAAACGCTATGTCGATGCGCTGGAGATCAGCGATGCCGAGCGCGCCGCAATTTTCGAGGGCAATGCCCGCCGGGTGTTCCCGCGCCTTGATGCCCAGTTGAAGGAGAAGGGACTATGATAACAGAAGATCCCAAGCACCAGGATATCCATGAATATCTGGCCGAGATGGAAGATATCCCCGGCACCCGTGTCTTCACCGCCAAGCGGGCGCGGCAGGGCTATCATATGAACCAGTTTGCGATGAGCCTGATGAAGGACGAGAACCGCGCCCGGTTCAAGGCCGATGAGCGCGCCTATATGGACGAATGGCCGCTGACCGAGGATCAGAAGGAAGCGATGCTCGCGCGCGATTATAATCGCTGCCTCGATCTGGGCGGCAATGTCTATTTTCTGGCGAAGCTGTTTTCGACCGATGGCATTCCGTTCGCCGAAGCCGTCAGCACGATGACGGACATGGAATTCCCGCAATATCGCGAGATGATGATGAACGGTGGCCGTTCGCCCGAAGGCGTGCGGTCGATCAGGGCCAATGAAGCTGCGGCTGCGGCCAAGAATGAGGATCGCTGATATGGCGCGAATTACTGCTGGCGTGGCGTCAAGCCATGTGCCGCTGCTGGGTGTGGCGTCGGACTTCAACAAGGATCGGGACGAGTATTTCGGCCCCATTTTCGCGGGCTATGACTGGACCCGTGAATGGGAGAAGGCGGAAAAGCCCGATGTCATCATCCTGGTCTATAACGACCATGCGTCGGCCTTCGACATGAAGATCATCCCCACTTTCGCTATCGGTTGTGGCGAGCGCTACAAGTCCGCCGACGAAGGCTGGGGGCCGCGCGCCGTGCCGGATGTCGAGGGGCATCCCGACCTTGCCTGGCATATCGCGCAGAGCCTGGTGCTGGACGAATTCGACATGACCATCATCAACGAGATGGATGTCGACCATGGCCTGACCGTGCCGCTCAGCATGATGTTCGGCAAGCCCGACGCCTGGCCGTGCAAGGTCGTGCCGCTGGCCGTCAACGTCGTCACCTATCCGCCGCCATCGGGCAATCGCTGCTGGGCGCTGGGCGAGGCGGTGCGCAAGGCGGTCGAGAGTTTCCCCGAAGATCTGAACGTGCAGATCTGGGGCACCGGCGGCATGAGCCATCAGTTGCAAGGGCCACGCGCGGGCCTGATCAACAAGGAATGGGACAATAAATTCCTGGACGGGCTGATCGGCGACAGCGACCATCTGCGTCGGATTCCGCATATCGAATATCTGCGCGAAACAGGCAGCGAAGGCATCGAGATGGTGATGTGGCTGGTGATGCGCGGGGCGCTGGGCAAGAAGACCCGCGCGCTGCATCGCCATTATCATGTGCCCTGTTCCAATACTGCGATCGGCCATATGGTGCTGCGCCCGGATAATGGCGAAGGGCTGGACATGACCGGCAGCGATACGGTGACGGCGATCGCGGCGGAGTAAGCCTCTTCATGATGGGTGCAGGCTCGCTTCGCTTGCACCCACCCCTTCCCCCTCCCTTGAAAGGGAGGGCTTAAATAGACGGAGTTTCTCATGCGTATTGCCCTGGCTGGTGCCGGTGCCTTTGGCGAAAAGCATCTGGATGGCCTCAAGAATATCGTTGGCGTGACGGTGACGTCGCTGGTCGGTCGTCGGCTGGATGCGACCCAGGCGATTGCCGATAAATATGGCATTGACCATGCGACCACCGAATTGGCCGACACTCTGGCCCGCGACGATGTCGATGCAGTGATCCTGTG
>NZ_JAVDWV010000023.1:0-52199 GCF_031457465.1 Sphingobium xenophagum | reverse complement strand
CACGCGGAACCCCATGCGACAGAGGAAAATACGGCTCGATCCGGCGCATTTGCGCCTCTGATAGCCAGATCAGATCACTCATGGCAGCGCCTCCTCACGCCGCCACTGAATCAAATGGTAACCCCCAATGCAAGTAATTTAATAGGTCCTGATCCTATACAGGTGAGCGCGAAATGCAGGGGCGTACCGACCGCCGTCAATTCTGGGGTGCGCTCGACCCGCGCTATCGCCGACAGGACATTGGGGCGATCAACCTCGGCGGCGGTGCGCAGACGATCACTATCCGGCCTTTGACCGCCGAAGGCACTCCTGCCAGCGTCAAGATCACCACGTTGCAGCTTGAGCCAATGCCGCTGGCCAATCTCGAAATTCGGGCCAGACCGTGAGTTTGAACCCGCTTTGAGCGCAAGAGACATTCGCACGTGAGGCGACGCCAGGTGCAGCAGGGGCTATGCGTGGCGACGAGATCAATACGCTTTTTACCGTCGATCGACATACATACGTGAAAGTTCAGGCCCCCCAACATCTCGAACTACCCCGGTTCCGACCGACGAGTCGCCCGATATTCTCCAAGCATCACCAGCTACCTGCACCCGTAGCTAGTCTCATCGGTGTGTGCCTATTCCATCACTTTGCAGATAAAATTGGCGGGATAATCGGTCATTAGTCCGACATTTGGAATTGAAGTTTTATATGCGCTATTTTGGCCGGGACTCGGCAACCGTTTATTAATGCCGTGAAACTATTGTAGAATCTTCCGCATTGGCTGCCCGTCGCCCCTCACTAGAAGCGTTTTTGACGCGCGGATGGGTCATATTTTCGGCTTTTTATGGTTAGCCACTCCCCGCCCCTGGCGCCAAAATCATTATTGACAAAGCTATCACATGAGATATTTTACTATCACATGTAAGATAACGAAAAATGGAGGGGGTAAGTCAATGAAAGTGTCTACCAGAATTATGTCGACGGTCGCGCCTCTGGCGCTGTTGGGAGCTCCTGCTTTGGCGCAGGAGGCTACTCCAGTAGCAGCCAGTGCAACCGCCGATGGGGTGAACGGAAATGATAGGTCCGTTGAAGACAGCCTTAACGACGCCATCGTCGTAACCGGTGTGCGCCAGAGCCTTCGGGCCGCCATCGATATCAAGCGCAATTCGGATCTGATCCAAGATTCGATTTCCAACGAAGACGTGGGCAAGTTCCCGACCCGGAACATCGCTGATGCGCTTCAGCGCATCACGGGCGTGCAGGTGAACCGCAGTTATGGCGAAGGCAGCACCATCCTGTTGCGTGGCCTGCCTTCGACGATGGTCTCCAACATGTATAACGGTCGCCAACTACCGTCGCCGACCGGCGGTCGCAGCCTCGATTATTCGATCCTTCCGGTTGATTTCGTGCGTACATTGTCGATCTACAAAACCCCAACAGCAGACCTGCCGCAGTCAGGATTAGCGGGTACGGTCAATGTCGAGCCGATCCATCCTCTTGATTTTAAAAAGCGGACATTTGCGATTAATCTTGATGGCGTCCACGATGGCAATACCAAGAAAGCCAAGGGAGGTGGCTCCGCTTTCTATGCTGACCAGTTCTTCAATGATACATTGGGCATCGCGATTGGCGTCAGCAAAAACGTAAGGTCGATTTCGCGCACTGGCTGGAGCGATTTCTGGTTTGAACCACGCCGGGAAATTCCGCCGGGCGGCGCAAGTGTTCCAGGTGGTAATAATTTCTATCCCAACGGCCTCGATGCAAACGGCAACGGCTCTTTCGCCGACACCTACCGCCTGTGGCACTATGCCCAGGTCATGGAAAATGTTGGCACGCGCGATCGGACCAGCGCCGTCGCCACCGTCCAGTGGAAGCCCAGTGATCGTTTTGAAGTGACAGGTGACCTGATCCTGTCCCGGATGCGCACGCGTGCCCAGACAGTTGGAGCCAACGCGCGCTTCACCAATGCGCTCGGTGCGATGAGCAATGTCAAGACCGACGCCAATAACAACATCATCTCGGCCGACGTCGACAATACGTGGCTGCTCTACACAGCGCGAGACGACGACAATCGTCAGCGTCTCCTATCGGGCAGCCTGGGCTTCACCTGGAAGGCCACCGATCGGTTCGAGATCGAAGCCGGTGGTTCCAAGGGTTCTGCGCGGCAGAGGAGCAGCAACTTCTCTTTGGAAGGCACTGCCTACACCAAGATGCACTACGACTTCGTAAAGGATCCAGCCGTCGCCTCCTTTGGCTATGCCGATCCCTCATTCGAGCCGATGAATCCTAACAGTTGGTACTTCACCCATATCAACGGAAATTATAACCAGACGAATAATAATGATACCTATGCAACGCATCTCAATCTGAAATATGATGCGGACTGGGGACCGCTGAAAACGATTTATGTTGGCGGCAATATCTATTCCAACAAATTCTACGGCGACGGGCAAAATCTTTTCGCACGAGATCTCAACGCTCTGTCGAAGTTGACGGGGCAGCCGATCATTGCCAATGCCTATCCAGACGGCCGCAGCGCGTTGAGCGCAGCGCCATACATGTCGGTGTCACCTATCAAAGGCAATCCGATTTCAAGCTATGGCGGTGCAGCGACATTTCCACAAACATTCTTGTGGACGGATTCACGAAAGTTCTTCGCCAAACATTCTCTGGATGATCTCCTTGCTATTCCAGGGTCATTGACGCGCAATCCTGCAGTGGCATCGCGGGTAGGCGAACTTGTAAATGCCGCTTATATGCGCCTCGACTTCGCCAGCGATGATAATCGCTGGTCGGCCAATATTGGCCTTCGATATGAGCGTACAAAAGGCACCGCCACTTTCTACGGCGTTGATTTCAGCAAGATCCTCTACGATCCTCGTCCAACCTGCGATCAAATTTGTGCCCAGTCCAACCAGACGCTCAATGCCTCGCTCTTGAAAAGCCAGGTCAACACATATGACCAGTGGTTGCCGAGCGCCAACATCAAATATTCCGTTACCGATAACCTGATTGCACGCATCAGCGCGTCCAAACAAATGACACGTCCTGATCTGAACGTGCTGATCGGTGGCGAGTCGGTGCAGATGTTGCAGACTCCGGCAACAGGCGGCGATCCCATTACGACGATCAACTCCGGCAATCCGGATATTAAGCCCTATCTGGCTAATGCGCTGGATGCGTCGCTCGAATGGTATTTCAGCGCCGAAGGCCTTTTGTCGATCGCCGCCTTTTACAAGGACGTCTCGAACTGGGTATTCACGTCACAAACCAATGATGTGCGCACCATTGCGCTCACGCAAGGCGGTACCCAAGATTACACCTTCCTGCGCACCCTGCCGCAGAATGGTGGCGGTGTGAAAATCAAGGGTTTTGAACTGTCGTATCAGCAGCCGTTCACCTTCTTGCCAGGTGCCCTGTCCGGTTTTGGGTTCATCGGTAATTATACCTATGTCGATGCCAGCGACATCATCAACAAATCGACCAAAGAACGCGTTCCAGTTGTTGGCGTTTCGAAAAATTCTTTTAACGCCAGCTTTTACTACGAAAAATACGGCTTTAATGCGCGTCTTTCATATAATTACCGCCAGGGTCGCATCGAGCAGGTCCGTGATTATTGGAGCGTCACACCAACTTACTCCAAAAGCTATGGCCAGTTCGATCTGGCAACCGGGTATCAGTTAACAGAAAATGCCCAGGTTACATTTTCTGTTATCAATTTGCTAAACAAGCCGAATTATATTGGCTATGCTAAAGTCGGCGGCTATATAAATGATTATTATCAGGAAGGTCGCATTTCCCAATTGAGCCTTCATTTAAAATTCTGATCTTCTCCCCTGACCCCGGTAGCTCTTTGGAGTTGCCGGGGTTTATTGCGTCTTATCGTGCTGGGGGAAATTTATATTTATACTGAAATACCCACTTGCGGTACTGAACTTCTTGTTGATGGGATTACGGGCAATGAAACATCTCGCTATGATCTTCCGTCCTGCACTGCTAGCGATGGCCACAGCCCTTTGCGGCCCAGCTGCGCTTGCTGGTCAGACCGATGGACCCAATTCCGTTCCCAATAATGCGGCTGCGTCCGACCGCTCCTACCGCCCCGCCCCTGAAAATCTTGCCGCGCGCGAATGGTTTCAGGATGCCCGCTTTGGCATATTTCTGCACTGGGGATTATATAGCCAGTTGGGCGGGGCAGGAACTCCGGGCCTGGCCGAATGGATCATGGAGGACAAAAAGATCCCTGCGGCCAAATATGAGCGACTGGCCAAGTTCTTCAACCCCGTGAAGTTCGACGCAGATGAATGGGTTCGGTCCTTCAAGGATGCTGGTGCCCACTACATCGTGATAACCAGCAAGCATCATGACGGCTTCGCCATGTTCGACAGCAAGGTGTCGTCATACAACATCGTCAAAGCGACCCCTTTTGCGCGCGATCCCATGGCAGAACTCGCCGCCGCATGCCATCGACATGGCATCAAGCTATTCTTTTATTATTCGCAACTCGACTGGCATAATCAGGATTATTTCCCGCGCGGCCAGACCGGACAGTCGGCCGGCCGACCTGATTCTGGCGATTGGGAACGCTATCTCGATTATCAGGACGCGCATCTGCGCGAATTACTGACGCAATATGGCCCAATCGGCGGCATCTGGTTCGATGGCTGGTGGGACCAGGAAAAAACGCCGCTTCGTAACCGCTGGCGCCTTGAGCGGACCTACCGCCTCATCCACCAACTACAGCCCGCAGCGCTGATCGTGAATAACCATCACCAGGCACCATTTAACGGCGAGGATTATCAGACGTTCGAACGCGATCTGCCCGGCCATAATACGATGGGCTATAGCGGTTCTGCAACGATCGGATCACTGCCACTGGAAATGTCGGAAACGATGAATGGCAGTTGGGGCTTCAACCTGGTCGATGACAAGTTTAAGTCCCCGCAAACGCTGGTACGCACGCTTGTCAATGCGGCTGGCCGCGGCGCCAATCTGTTGCTCAACACCGGTCCGATGCCCAACGGCGAAATTCAGCCCGAAAATCTTGACACCTACCGGCAGATCGGCGCGTGGCTTAAGGACCATGGAAACAGCATCTACGGGACGCGGGGCGGGCCGATAGCGCCAGGCGATTGGGGTGTCACGACGCAGCGCGGTAAGACCGTCTATGTCCATCTCTTGCGTGAACATGATGGCCGGATCACGCTCCCATTGCGCGACGGCGTGACGTCGGCCAAGCTGCTGGACGGGGGACAGCCGGTCGCGATTATGGCACGATCCGGGCAGGTCACTCTGTCCGGCCTGCCGCCCCTGGGCCAACAATGGGATCAGGTGGTCGAACTACAACTGCGCTGACGACCTTGAACCGCCGCAGCTTTGGCTGTGTCGAGCCTTTCGGTTGCCTGCTTTTGCGGCAGCCGAAAGGCTCGACGCGATGGGAATGGTATCAGGACTTCCTGCTCTAATCCTCGCCATGCTCGAACGGTCGCCAGCCCAGTGCGATCGAAATATCCTCAGCCGCGCGCTTTAGCTCGGTCGTCGCCTCCTCGATCGATACCAGTTGCGATCCGTCTATCAGTTCCAGAAACGGCACCGTCAACGCAGCCAGCAATTCTCCGCCAAAGCCGAATATCGGGAAGCTGATGTCGGTAACCCCGCGGGTTACCGGGCTTTCACGCAGATAATAGCCGCGGGCGCGTATCTCCTTGAGGCGCCCTGCGAGTGACGCTTGCCCGACCGGCTCTTTGCGGAGCGCAGCGGCGCGGCTAATCATCTTTTCGCTGGCATCATCGGCCGCGAACGCCAGCAGGACATTGCCGGAGCAACTGCGGATCAGGTCGATCGATGCGCCCACCCGTAGCGAGAAACCGCGCGTGCCCGGATTTTCCTCCCGCGCAATCACCAAACCTTCAGCTGCTTGCGCGACGACCAAATGGCAGGATTGGCCGATCGCCGCTGCCAGGGCCTGCATTTCGGGCTGTGCCGTCACAACCAGTTTGCGCGCAGGGGTCGCCCGATACGCGACGTCCAGAAATTTGTAGGTCACCGTATACCGGTCGGTCACTCGCGATTTCTGAAGATAGCCCGCTTCTTCAAGCACGACGACGATACGGAACAATTCGCCTAATGACCGGCCAAGCGCCGCCGCCATCTCGCTCGCTAACAATCCCTGTGGATTGTTGGCGAGCAATTCGATGATAAGAAAGGCCTTGTCGAGTGCTGGAGCCTTATAGCTACCCTTTCGCTGCGCCGCGGCACCGTCTTGCTTTACCATATATTCCCACATCAATGTTGCCACCGATAGGTCTAGCCCCAATCAAGCGACAATGATAGATGCTTGGGGCAACTGTGTCGCACGATGTCAATCGTTGGATCGGGGGTGTCACACCGTGACGATGGCCTTTACGATCATTTCTTGCTGGCCAAGCAAAGAAGGCATATCTGTTGCCAAATCAGCAAGATCAATGCGATGAGTCAGCATTCGATCGGTCGGGATGGTACCGTTGCGGATAGAATCAATGACCAATTCGAAATCGGCATGAAGCGCGTTGCGGCTGGCCAAGAGCGTCGTTTCTCGCTTGTGAAACTCCGGGTCGGCAAAGACCAGATTATCGAGGCATAGCCCGACTAGAATATAGGTACCGGCATGGGCTACATTGGCCAGTCCAGCGTTCATAGCCGCAGCACTGCCGGTCGCATCGAACACATAGTCGAACATTTCACCGTCCGAAATCTCGGCCAGCTTCACCGTCGCATCCGGTCCAGCAGTGACGCAGCTGCCAAACCCGAAATCCTGAACAGCCTTTGCCAGCCGCGCGTCGCTGCGATCGAGCAGCGTGATCGAACCTGCACCTGCTATGCGGGCGAACATCGCGCACGCAATGCCGATCGGTCCGGCGCCGGTTACCAGAACGCGCGAACCAGCGGCGATCGCCGCGCGACGTACCGCATGTGCGCCAATCGCAAGGAACTCAACCATGGCCGCTTGATCGACGGTGAGCCCCGGCGTGGGGATGATCGCCGAACTCGGGACAGCCAGATATTCCGCCATGCCGCCATCGGCATGGACACCCAACACGCTGACCCTCGCGCAGCAGTTAGGCCGTTGCCGACGGCAGGCGACGCATGTCCCACATGGAATATAGGGATTGACAGTGACAACCTGTCCAATCGCCAGATCACTGCCTACCGATGCCTCGACGACTTCACCGGCCAACTCGTGGCCGATCAGGCGCGGATAAGTGAAGAAAGGCTGCTTGCCCGTGAAGATATGGAAATCCGTGCCGCACACGCCCACGCGGCGGATACGCAGCAGAACTTCACCCTGCCCAGCCACCGGGCGCGCACGCTCTTCAATGCGCGCCTCATTGGGTGCCACGCAAACCAGTGCCTTCATGCCATCCTCGCTATCAATGTTTGGCTACCGACGCGACGCGCCGATCTTCATCATCCATAGTTTTTGCAATCTTCTTATCATATATGCAATATAAATCCGTGTGAGTCTGGAAGAACTCATAGTTATATGTCCCAGTACATCCAATGCGATCAAATCGGGATGCTGAAGATGCCCTGTAACCCAGACGGCGCAGGCTTAGCATAAAGGCCCGGGAATCGCCTAAGATGAACAGATGCCTGTCGAATCCAATGCCGTTGCCGCTGTCACACGCCCGCCGCGGATTTCTTTTCAAACGACCGTCGGTGCGAAGCGGCACACCGACTGTATAGGTCACACGGGCGATCGCTGGTTGCAGCCTCCTTACCGGCCGAGCCGCCAAATTGAGCCCTATGATATGCGCCTATCGCATGCCCGACAGGTGCTTGATCGTTTGCTTTATGCAGGCATTTAGCCCGCCTAATCCCTGGTCCTCGCCGGGACAAATTTGCGCTTTCCTTGAGGTTCGCTTTTTGATATCGTCCGATCATATATGATATTAAGTCGATGAGTATGAGAGGAATTGAGATGATCTCCCGGCAAATCAGCCCCTTAACCCTTGGGGTTGTTCTCTTCGCTTGCGCGGGCACGTCTCCTGCATTGGCTCGCCAGTCCACATCCCCCGCGCAATCGACGCGCGTTGTATCATCGACTGCCGAATTGACCCGCGCGCTTGCTGATGCCCGTCAGGGCCGCGTCCGTACGATCCGCCTCTCCACGGGTCGCTACACGCTGGCCGCGCCACTCGTTATCGACGCTGCGCTTTCGGGCACGCCCGATGCGCCGTTCACGATCGAGGCTGCCGCCAGCGCGCGGGTCGAACTGAGCGGCGCACGCGCGCTGCCGAAACTGTCGTGGCAGCGACAGCCCGATGGCGTCTGGCGCGCCGCGCTCAAGACCGCGCCGTTCGCGCGGCTGTGGTTGGGCGACAAGGCGCAGATACTGGCCCGCTATCCCAATTATGATCCTGCCAAACTGCCGTTCGGTGGCGTGGCGGCCGATGCCACGTCCCCGGAACGTGTGGCACGCTGGTCCAATCCGGCGGGCGGGATGCTGCACGCCCTGCACGGCAGCCGCTGGGGCGATGTCCATGTTCCGATCCTGGGAAAAGGGCCTGACGGCACGCTGCTTTATGGGCCGGCATTGGGCAACAACCGTGCTGCGCCACCCAGCGTGAATGAGCGCTTTGTCGAGAATATCCGCGAAGAGCTCGACGCACCTGGTGAATGGTTTTATGATTCGGCGGCAGGTTATCTTTATTATAAGCCGGTCGGCGATGCCGCGCCCCCCGCGAACGGATTTCGCGCCGGCACGTCGGAGGAGTTGATCCGGGTTGTGGGCCGTCCGGGCGCACCGGTCCATGACGTCCGGGTGTCGGGGCTGGCGTTCCGCGCAACCGAACCGACCTACCTCAAAACCAATGAGCCTTTGCTGCGGTCGGACTGGATGTTCCATCGCGGCGGTGCCGTGCTGATCGCCGACGCAGAACGTGTCACGGTGGAAGGTGGCGATTTCCAGGATCTTGGCGGCAACGCCATCGTCGTGAGCGGACATGCGCGCCAGATCGCGCTACGTCGCAATCTGATCGCCCATATCGGTGCTAGTGCAATTGCCTTTGTCGGTTTGCCGACAGCCGTGCGCAGCCCGTTATTTGAATATAATGAGAGCAATCCGCTCGATAAGATTGATCGCACGCCCGGACCCAAGACCGACGATTATCCTGCCGACAGCATTGTGCAAGACAATCTGATCCATGACATCGGCATGATTGAAAAACAGTCGGCGGGGGTCACGATCGCCATGTCGGCCCGGATTTCCGTCGATCATAACAGCATCTACCGTGTTCCCCGTTCGGGCATCAACGTCGGCGATGGCACATGGGGCGGACATCAGATCACGAATAACGACGTATTCGACACAGTCCGCGAAAGCGGCGATCATGGTGCGTTCAACAGTTGGGGGCGCGACCGTTTCTGGCACCCGGACCGGGCCGAGATGGACCGGCGCACGACGGCTGAACGCGATCTGGTCAAACTCGACGCTGGTGAAACCATCGTTCTGCGCCACAATCGGTTCCACTGCGACCATGGCTGGGACATCGATCTGGACGACGGATCGTCCAACTATCTGATCGAGGACAATCTGATGCTGACGGGCGGGCTGAAGTTCCGCGAGGGATTCGACCGGATCGCCCGCAATAATATCATATTGAACAATACGTTCCATCCGCATGTATGGTTCGCAAACAGCCAGGACATCTTCACGCGCAACATCGTGATGGCTGCCTATCAGCCGATCCTCATGAAATCCTGGGGCAAGATGGTCGATTACAACCTGTTTATCACTCCGGCTGACCTCAAATTGGCGCAGGCCAATGGCACCGATAGCCATTCGATCGCTGGCGATCCGAAATTTGTGGCCCCCGCGCGCGGCGACTATTCGGTTGCAGCAGATTCGCCAGCCCTCAAAATCGGGTTCCGCAACTTCCGCACGGATGATTTTGGTGTACGCGACCCGCTCTTGCGTGCGCTCGCCGAGCAACCCAAGCTGCCAGATCCCGTGCTAGCGCCCAAGGCAGATCAACGCGAAACACCCCGTACTATTGCCGGGATGAGCGTCAAGTCCATTGAAACCCTGGGCGAACAATCCGCTGCTGGACTGCCGGACCGGACCGGCGTTCTGGTGCTATCGGTGGAACCGGGTGGGGCGGCAGCAGCAGCCGGGCTGAAAAGTGGCGATGTGATCCGCGCCATTGTCGGCTCCCCCGAAGCGCCGGGGCAGGACGTCCAGACCGCCGCCGCGTTCATCACCGCGGCGCAAGGACGCCGCTGGCAGGGCACGATCGTGGTTGAGGGCTTCCGCAACCAGCGCGCGCAACGCTTCACGCTGTCGCTGCATTGATAATCCCCCTCCCCTAACCGCCCATAGCGACGATCGCGCAGACGTCGGCCTTGGTCCACGCCTGCGCGATCCGTCCATCGACAAGGTATTCCATGACTGAGGCGTGCATCATCCAGTTCGGCACCAGCCGGTTTCTTCAGGCGCATGTCGATCTGTTTGCCTCTGAAGCGGCGGCGGTGGGACAGTATGTTCCCAGAATCATCGTGGTTCAGACCAGTGGGGATGCGACCCGCGCGGCGCGGCTCGCAGCGTTCGGTCAGCCCTGCGGTTATCCTGTCGTCATCCGCGGATTGGGCACCGATGGCGTGCCGGTAGAGCGGACCGTCGCCGTCAACAGCGTCAGCCACGGCCTCGCCGCTGCTCGCGACTGGCAGGATCTCATGACCCTGTTCGTGGCGCACGCCACCACTATCGTCTCCAATGTCGGCGATAGCGGCTATGCGGTTGCTCCGGCAGACAGGTCTGCCACCATATTGGATGGCACCTGCGCGCCCCAATCCTTCCCCGCCATTCTCCTGTCGCTGCTGCATGGGCGGTGGCGCAACGGCAACCCCACGCCCATCACGCTGCTGCCATGCGAACTCGTGCGGCGGAATGGCGATACGCTCAAACGGATATTGCGCGAACTCGCTATCGAAATCGGGGCGGATCCGGCCTTCATGCAATGGCTCGATCACACCTGCCTGTGGGTCAACAGCCTAGTCGATCGGATCGTATCCGAACCCATCGAGCCAGTCGGTGCCGTGGCGGAACCCTATGCCTTGTGGGCGATCGAGGATCAACCGGGGCTGGTAATGCCGTTCACTCATCCCGACGTGGTGCTGACCGACGATCTCGACCGCTACGAGCGCCTCAAGCTGCATGTTCTCAATCTTGGACATACTTGGCTGGCCCAGCGCTGGATGGATAGGGGCGGCGCAGTGGGCGCCACCGTGCGTGACGCCTTGGACGATGAAGCGACCGCAACCGCGTTGAACCGCCTCCTCGCCGAAGAAGTAGTGCCGAGTTTTGCGGCGCATGGCCTGGGAGACGAGGCGGCGGCCTATGGCGCGACCACGTTAGCGCGCTTTCGCAACCCGTTCCTGAACCATCGCCTGGCCGACATCGCGCAGGGCCATGACGCCAAAATTGCCAAGCGGGTGGGTGAATTCATCCGTTGGGTCGGCACCGCCGAAAATCCGCCCGCAATGCCGGAGCTAGCCGCGCTTGCCGGCCATGAAGGGGCATCCGCCACGTAGAATTGGTCGGCGCGGCATCAGGCCGACCACGCTTATTAGCCCCTATCCATTCCATCAGCCTGGAGTTGACTTCATGCCCGCTCAGCCGATCCGCAAACTCATGGTCGCCAATCGTGGCGAGATCGCCATCCGGGTGTTTCGTGCAGCGACGGAACTGGGCATCCGCACCGTCGCCATCCATTCCGAAGAAGACAGTCTGTCGCTCCACCGGTTCAAGGCGGACGAAGCCTATCTGCTCAACGCCAACGGCAAGGGCGCGATCGGCGCTTATCTCGACATAGCGCAGATCATCAGCATCGCGCGGGACAATGGCGTCGATGCCATCCATCCCGGCTACGGCTTCCTATCGGAAAATCCCGAATTTGCCGAAGCCTGCACGGCGGCGGGCATCATCTTCATCGGCCCCGATCCGCAAACCATGCGATCGCTGGGCGACAAGGTTTCGGCGCGGCATGTGGCGGTGCGCGCGGGTGTCGCTGTCGTCCCCGCTAGCGAGCCGCTGCCCGACGATGAATCCGTGATCGCGACCATCGCTGAGGATATCGGCTATCCCATCATGCTCAAGGCAAGCTGGGGCGGCGGCGGCCGGGGGATGCGTCCGATCGAATCGGTTGCCGGACTGATCGAGGCGGTCCGTTCGGGGCGCAGCGAGGCCAATGCGGCCTTCGGGCGGGACGAGGTCTATCTTGAAAAGCTCATCCGCCGCGCCCGCCATGTCGAGGTGCAGTTGCTGGGTGACAGCCATGGCAACCTATTTCACCTGTTTGAACGCGACTGTTCGATCCAGCGCCGCAACCAGAAGGTGATCGAGCGCGCACCCGCCCCCTATCTGGACGAGGCCACCCGCGCGGATCTGTGCCAGGCGGCGCTCGCGATCGGGCGAGAGACCGGCTATCGCGGCGCGGGCACGGTCGAGTTTCTGATGGATGAAGATAGCGGCGCCTTCTACTTCATCGAGGTTAATCCGCGCATTCAGGTCGAACATACGGTGACGGAAATGGTCACCGGCATCGACATCGTAAAAGCGCAGATCCGCATCGCTGAGGGCGGACGGCTGGGCGTGGCGGAGGAAACGGGCGTCCCGCCGCAGGACGCGATCCTGCTCAACGGCCACGCCCTGCAATGCCGTATAACCACCGAAGATCCGCAAAATGCCTTCATCCCCGACTATGGCCGCATTACCGCCTATCGCGGGGCATTCGGCTATGGCGTCCGGGTCGATGGCGGCACCGCTTATTCAGGCGCAATCGTCACCCGCCATTATGACCCACTGCTGGAAAAAGTCACCGCCTGGGCACCCACACCGGGCGAAGTGGTGGCGCGGATGATCCGGGCGCTGCGCGAATATCGCATTCGCGGCGTGGCGACCAATCTGGCCTTTCTCGAAAATGTCCTGACCCATCCCGATTTTCAAGCCAATCGCTACAACACCCGCTTCATCGACGAAACGCCGGGTCTTCTCGACATAGGCAAACGGCGGGACCGGGCGACAAAGCTGCTCACCTATATCGCCGATGTGACCATAAACGGGCATCCCGACGTCAAGGACCGTCAGCGGCCCCGGCTCGACCCGCGCGCCGCCAAGCCACCGGCAGCGCCGGGCGACATTCCAGACGGCGCGCGACAGGTGCTGGATCGGGATGGCGCCGTCGGCCTTGCGCGATGGATCCGGGCGCAGGACAAAGTGCTGCTGACCGACACGACGATGCGCGACGCCCATCAATCGCTGCTCGCCACGCGGATGCGCACGATCGACATGGCGCGGGTCGCGCCCGCCTATGCGCGCATGTTACCCCAACTTCTGAGCCTCGAATGCTGGGGCGGCGCGACGTTCGATGTCGCCCTGCGCTTTCTCGCCGAAGATCCGTGGGAACGGCTGACCACCATCCGGGAAGCGGCACCCAACCTTTTGACCCAGATGCTGCTGCGCGGGGCCAATGGCGTGGGCTATACCAACTATCCCGACAATGTGGTGCGCCATTTCATTGGGCAGGCCGCCAAGGGCATCGACATATTCCGCATCTTCGATTGCCTCAACTGGGTCGACAATATGCGCGTGGCGATCGACGCCGTGCTCGAAAGCGGCAAGCTGGCCCAAGGCGCGCTTTGCTATACCGGCGACATTCTCGATCCTGATCGGGCCAAATACAGCCTAGCTTATTATGTTGATCTCGCACGTCAGTTGGAAGCCGCAGGATGTCAGATGCTGGCGGTCAAGGATATGGCCGGCTTGCTCAAGCCTGCGGCGGCGCGCGTGCTGTTCTCGGCCCTTCGCGACGCCACCGACCTGCCAATCGCCTTTCACACCCACGACACGTCGGGCGCGGCGGCGGCCAGCGTTCTGGCGGCGGTCGATGCGGGCGTGGACAGCGTCGACGCGGCGATGGACGCCATGAGCGGGACGACTTCGCAACCCTGTCTCGGCTCGATCGTAGAGGCCCTGCGTCACGGTCCGCGCGACACCGGGCTGGATGCATCAGCCATTCGCGAAATCAGCGGTTATTGGGACTCTGTCCGCGCCCAATATGTCGCGTTTGAAAGCGACCTGCGATCGGGCGCGTCCGAAGTCTATCTGCACGAAATGCCGGGCGGACAATTCACCAATCTGAAAGAGCAGGCGCGCAGCCTGGGGCTAGAGGCGCGCTGGAACGAGGTCGCCACTGCCTATCACGACGCCAACCTGCTTTTTGGCGATATCGTCAAGGTCACGCCCTCGTCGAAGGTCGTGGGCGACATGGCGCTGATGATGGTGTCGCAGGGACTTCGTCGCGACGATGTGCTCGATCCGGCACGCGACATCGCTTTTCCTGCGTCCGTGGTCGAAATGATGCGCGGCGACTTAGGCCAGCCTGCTGGTGGGTGGCCGCAGCATATCCAGCGGCGCGTTCTGGGCAATAATGTACCCATGACTGTTCGCCCGGCTGATCTGCTGCCAGACCTTGACCTTGACGCGGAGCGCAAGGTTGCGGAGGCGCAATGCGGTCGTCGGCTGAGCGAGACGGAATTTGCCAGCTACCTGATGTATCCCAAGATATTCACCGGCTTTGCCGAGACGTCCGACCAGTTCGGTCCGGTCTCGGCTCTACCGACGCCAGTCTATTTCTACGGCATGGCGGTCGGCACGGAAATCCACGTCACGATAGAGCGTGGCAAGTCGCTCGTCATCACCCTGACCGCGATCGGCGAGGTCGAGGACGATGGCAGCGTCCGATTGTTCTTTGAACTGAATGGCCAGCCGCGCATCATTGCCGTCGCCTGTCATAAATCAGGCGCCTCCGCGCCCAGCCGCCGGGTGGCCGAGCCAGGGAACGACTGCCATGTGGCCGCCCCGATGCCCGGATTGGTAATCGCGGTCGATGCCGCTGCTGGCCAGTCCGTGGAGGCCGGCGATCGCCTGGTCACGCTGGAGGCAATGAAGATGGAAGCCGCGATCGTCGCTCCGTTCGCGGGCGTAGTCGAGGCGGTTCCGGTGCGGATGGGTGATGTCGTGGAGGCCAAGGATCTGCTGGTGATTCTATGTCCTATCGACCCAAGTGCATAGTCCGCTAAACTGCATCTTCCTCAATTGTCGTTCGTAGCAAGATCTTTGAAGCAACGATCAGGGGGTCTTCTGTATCTCTGGTGCAAATTGAGGAGACACAGCGTTAGAGCCCAAGGCGACCAAAAGCATGGCGGACAGGCTGCAGGCGGGAATGACTGCCCAAAGGAAAAATTGGTAACTTTGCGTCAGGTCGTAAACGATGTTCGCCGCCATCGGTGCCAGGCCGTTGGCAAAGAGCAGAAAGCCGTTGATCGCGCCGAACAGCGTGCCGTAGCTGCGGAGGCCGAAATGGCGCGCGGCGAGGTAGGCGCAAGCGTCCAGTTCGGTGCCGACGGATAGGCCCAGGATGAGAAACCCCGCCATGGCCGCGCCCGGCGAACCAGGCATAGCGAGCAGAAGAGCAACGGAGAGTATCGGCGTCGCTACGCTGACTGCCGAAACCCTATGCGGGTTCAACCGATCAAGGAGATAGCCCCCGCCCAGTCGGCCAACCAGCGACCCTATGCCGATGAGACCGGCAATGGCGGGTGCCTGTGTCGCCAGGAGGCCCTGCGCCACAAGGATAGGAACGGCATTGGCCGTCAGGGCGCAGACCGCTAGCGCATAAAGGGTGACGCCTGCCGCCAATTTGATGAAAGCGGGCGAGGCAAATCCCTGTCTAAGGCTGGTGCCGAAGGCGGTGAGCGGCACGGCTCTGGCAGCAGTGCCTAAGGTCTTGCGCGCATCATCCGTGGCGCTGCGCAGGAACAGCCAGGCAAGCGGGAATATGACCGCCGCGTAGAGCAGCCCGACACCGACATAGGCCCCGCGCCATCCCTGCTGAACGATCAGAAAGCCGACCAGCGGCGGCGTGATCGCAGCGCACAGGCTGGCGCCGCATAGGGTTATGGCCAGCGCGATGCCCCGCCTTTCGACGAACAGGCTGGTGACTGCAGCCGTCCAGATGGTGGGAATGACCAGCATGTTGCACAGGCCAAGCACGACCCACAGCAAAGCCCACGAGAGTATATTGGATGTCGCGAATGACAATGCGCCAAGCGCGGCGCAGTAGAGCAAGATGCCCGCCAGACCGATCCGGCGTGGCCCCCATTGATCGACCGCCCGGCCGACCAGTGGGGCAGCAAACAGCCCAATGATCGCGATGATCAGCGGCCCGCTGGATATCTGCGATCGGGTCCAGCCAAATTCTTGTTCCAAAGGCACGATCATCACGCCCAGCGAATAGCTATGGGTCGCCGATAGTAATATGCCCGCAACGCAGGGGATCAGGACAGTCCCATGGCGATGCAGTTCACCTGCGCCAGAGGGTGATTTGGTGATCATGCCGATATCCCGGTCGGAAAAGTGAAGGCCAAAGCCAGGCGGCCATGGTTCGGGACAATCGGCGATCCGGCAATGATCGGGGAGGCACAGCCGCTTGACGGCGACAGGCCATATCAGGCGCGATGGCGGCGAAAGGCGCGTGGGGTCAGGCCTGTCCAACGCTTGAATGCGCGGCCAAAGCTGGTCTGTTCGGCATAGCCCAATCGGTCGGCGACTTCATCGATCGCCATGGGTGTCTGGCTTAGATAGATGCGGGCGAGTTGTTCGCGCTGCTCTTCGACCAGATCAGAGAAACGCAGGCCATGCGCGGCAAGGCGGCCTTGAAGGGTGCGGACTGAAAGACCTAACTGTTCGGCACATCGCTCCACCGAACAATTGCCCGCTGGCAATGCGCCACGGACGTAGCTGCGGGTGCGTTCACTCATATCCGCGCGGTTGAGTATCCGCAGGCGGGCGAGATAGCCACCAAGCAGCCGATAGACGAGGCGATTGGCGCTGGAAATAGGCAGGTCCAGCATGGCGGCAGAAAAAACGATGCTGTTACACTCGGCACGATGGCTGACCGGCGCACCGGTCAGGCTTTCGATCTGGAGCAAATCATGGGGGCTGGCGTCGATCGACAGCTGTACCCCGGCTGGCTGAAAACGCCCTGCGCTGACCACTCGAAGCAAGGTGAGGATCAGCATCATCGCCTGGTAGTTGGCCTGCACATTGAAACCGACATCGGCACGGACCGTCCAGCGCAGTTCAGCGGTCGGGCTTTGCTCCACAAGTTCCAGCTGTGCTTCGGGCGAGTGGGCGACGGGGAGATAGTTGATAAGGCACATGATGACCGAGCGCATGTCCGGCGCAGCGCGGCAGACGGCAGTGACACTGCCGAACACATCGGCATCCTGAGTCGCGGCGAGGTTCAGGCCAAAGATCGGATCGTCAAACTGGACGCTGCAATATTCAAACATGGCGGCAACCTGTTGACACGAGACATGCCCGTCAGGGTTGGCCAGCGCCCGTGGATCAAGGCCATGCTGCCGGAGGATGCGGTGCGGTGCTCCTCCCCTGCTGCGGATGAATTCGGAAAAGCCGCGCAGGTTGGCCGCACGCATGGAGCCGGCAGCGGGCACCGCTTCGAGCGGTCCCGCGAGGCCAAAGAAATAATCCTGGTCGTCCATGCCGATCCTCCAACCCGGACAGCGAAGCGGACATAGCTGCGCTGGTATAATCGGATTCATATCATATCGAAAGAGCTGCACCTAATGCCAATACAGCCAGCCGGTCCTGTGTCATTTTCTGAGCTAAGAACAGAGCAGAAGGAGAGGGTCATGGCCAAGGCAACAGCCGCAGAGCTGAAGCGCGATGCTGCGCAATTTGTCCGGTACGAAAAAGATCGGGCGCGCCGGATCGCGACCGTAACCTTCGATCGGCCGGACAAGGCGAATACGACAACGATCGGGATGCGGCTGCTGTTCGGCGAGATCGTCCACAAGGCGAATATCGATGATGATGTGAAGGTGCTGGTGATCCGTGGCGAGGGCCAGGATCTTGGATCGGGCGGTGACATCAACGAACATGGCGACATGTATCTGAACCCTGGCGAGGATGATAATTTCCTGCCCGACCTGGAGATTGACGACCCGGACGTGCGCTACCCACCGCCCGGTTCCTATCGCTTCCTTCACGGCCTGACCGACCATTATGCCAAGGGCTATGCCGGCAACCGGCCGTTGCAGGAATTCAAGAAGATCAGCATCGTGGAGGCCAAGGGCTATTGCTATGGCTGGCATTTCTACCAGTGCGCCGACGCCGACCTGATCGTGTCGTCCGACGATGCGCTGTTTGGCCATCCCTCCTTCCGCTACGCCGGATGGGGACCGCGCATGTGGCAATGGCTGGAAATGGTCGGCGTTCGTCGCTTTTCCGAGATGCTGTTCACTGGCCGCCCGTTCACCGCCACCGAAATGATGGACTGTAATTTCGTCAACAGCGTCGTTCCGCGCGGTCAGTTAGAGGCAGAAACCGACAAATATGCAGATGCATGCAGCCGCACCCGGCCAATAGACGTCGTCGTCGCCCAAAAGACCTTTATCGAAGCCTATAAGCAGTATCGCGGCGAATATATGGGCAGCCTGATGACGGGTTGGTTGGAAGGCATGTTACCGCTGATGAAGAATGATCATGCGGGCGATATCAACCTAGGTGCCGGCGGATTTGACCAGGGCATCGCCCATACCGTCAAGAATAATGACCTCCATTATCCCCCGGAATGGCGACTGAGCCGCGCCGGGCGCGCAAAACGATAAAGAAGAGAGGAGCCTGACCATGATCGAGACCCTCTTTGCGATCGACCAGGGCAATTATCGCGACTGCCAGCGCCTGTTTCGGGGCGAGCGGGAGCAGGAATATTATCTGGGTGACTATTGGATGGAGGAAGGCTCTGTCATCGACGTCAACGCCCGGCGCAAACCCGCCGGACCCAGCGCCGTCATCCTGTTGCGATCGGCTACCCGACTGTTCTTCCGCCGGACGCGGCAGCATGTGCGCGAAGATGGCACCGATCTGTCCGTTTTGTGGTTCGTCAAGCGCGGCCGATTGTTGCTGAGCAATCAGATGGGCAGCCGCAGCGCACAATGTGGCGACATGCTGATCACGCGATCGACATCGCCCTTCCTGATCGAATGCCAGCCGGATGTGCATGGCGTGCATGAGGTGCTGCATGTGACGGTGCCGACCCATATTCTGCGCGGTCTGATAGACTGCGATGCAAGTGCCGGGCTGTTGCTTTCGACCCAGCGGCCGGAACTGGGGATGGCTGAAGCTATATTGACTGCCCTTTTCCAGCGCGAAGGCGATCTGGGCGAAGAAACGACCCGCACGCTGGTTGAGGCGGCACTGGCAGTCATCGGCCAAGGACTGCGTGGCGACAGCAGCATCATGCCGCCCCGCCAATCAGTCGCGGAGAAGCGATTTGCCGACGTACAGCGTTTCGTCGAGGTGCATCTGTCCGACCCCAGTCTCTCGGCGGCGATGACCGCGCGGGGATGCGGCATTTCACCCCGCTATTTGACGACATTGCTGCAGCAGAATGGCACCAGCTTTTCCCAGCTGATTTGGGACCAGCGGCTGGAGCAGGCGCGCAAGTGGATGGCACGGGCGGACGCAGGCAGCATTTCGATCAGCGAAATCGCCTATGGTGTAGGGTTCAAGAGCCCTGCCCATTTCAGCCGCATGTTCAAGCGCACCTACAAGCGCAACCCAAGCGACTATCGGTTGGACGCCTGCGCGGCACGAGCGATCGCCGCGGCCCCCTGCCCCGTTCCATCCGGCGTCCTGCACTGAGCAAGAGGGAAAGTAAGACATGACCGTGCAAGGTGCTATCACCCAATCGCCCGTCGTCATCGGCAACGAAGCCTATGTGTCGCAATCCTACGCCGACGCGGAGGCCCAGAAATTATGGCCCAAAGTCTGGCAGGTCGCGTGCCGGGAAGAGGAAATTCCGCAAGTCGGCGATTTCGTCACCTACGATATCATGGACGATTCCATCATCGTCGTGCGCGCCGCACCTGACCGGATTGCCGCCTATTTCAACGTCTGTCGTCATCGTGGGCGGCAATTGACGGAAGGGTGCGGCCATGCCCGCAAGCTGGTGTGCAAATTCCATGCGTGGAGCTGGGATCTGGATGGCAATAATATCGGCGTGGTCCGCAAGGATGGCTGGGGCGATAGCCTGAAGGATGATGACCTGCGGCTGCGCGACGTGCGCGTCGACAGTTGGGGTGGATGGGTGTTCGTTTGCATGGACCCGGACGCGCCGTCGCTCGCGGACTATCTGGCACCCGCCGCAGCGACGCTCGATCCGTTCGAACTGGACAAGATGCGCTATCGCTGGCGGCAATGGCTGCATTTCCCGTGCAACTGGAAGGTCGCGATCGAGGCGTTCAACGAAGGCTATCATGTTGCAGGAACCCACCCGCAACTGACCAAATATTCGCCCAAGCCAACCTGGAGCGATGGGCGAGGCATACATGGCGTGTTCGGATCGCAATCGCGTGAGGGCACCGGAGGGGCCACGGCGGGCGCCGCGGGCGCTCCCGACATGCGGCGCGGGCTGGCTGACTCCCTCAACCAACTGTGGGAGGAAGTGAACGGCACGACCACCGAGACGATGGTGCGCGTCGCCAACCTACTGGTCGAGGAACTGCCCGAAGGCACGTCCCCGCAGGACGTTCAGATGCACCTGATGAAGCGGACGGTGGAGGAAGATGCCAAGCGCGGGGTGAACTGGCCAAGGATCGACCCGGCCCATTTCGCGGCGGCAGGCAATGTGTGGCATATTTTCCCCAACACCGTCGTCATCCATGGGCCAACCTTCGCCCTATGCTATCGCGCGCGGCCCGACGGGCGCGACCCCAATAGCTGTATCTTCGAAGTCTATACGCTGGAGCGTTTCCCCGAAGGACAGGAGCCAAAGCCGGAAAACCTGCACAAGCCCGACATAGACGAGGCCAGTTGGCGCAAAGTGTTGTGCCAGGATTTTTCCAACATGGGCGCGGTGCAGCGCGGCCTTCGTTCGCGTGGGTTCGACGGGTTGCGACCCAGTCCGGTCGAGGAGCGCGCCATCATCAATTTTCATCGCGTGCTGGCCGATTATCTGGGCACCGGCGCGCCGCAACCGATAGAATGAGGGAGCCATCATGGCCGATATGGAAATGACCAATGCCAGCGCTGTGTTGGACACGAGCGACGTCGATCAATGGGTCGGTAAGCCCGTTATCTTTGCCGAGATGTGGGATCCGTGCAATGCGACCGACATTCGCCGCTGGGTGCAGGCCATGGACTATCCCAACCCGGTACACTGGGATGAGAATTTTGCGCGCGCGTCACGCTTTGGCGGCATTGTCGCGCCGCAGAGTTTCACCGTGGCGATGGATTATGGCCATGGCTGTCATCCCGCCTGCGTGGGGAAAGTGCCTGGCACGCACCTGATCTTCGCGGGGGAAGAATGGTGGTTTTACGGAACCCCAGTCCGCCCTGGCGACAAACTGACCCAGAGCCGCCGTTTCGATGGCTATTCGATCACTGAAACGGGCTTTGCCGGGCCGACCATGTTCGCGCGCGGTGACACCATCCATCGCAACCAGCACGGCGCACTGGTTGCCAAGGAGCAGGCGACCGCGATCCGCTATCTCGTTGAGGAAGCGAATAAGCGTGGCGTCTATGGCAAGGAAAAGCGCAGCCCAAAGCGCTGGACCAAGGAGGATGTCGCCGAGATCCACCGGCTTCGACACGAATGGATAATGTCCAACCGCGAGGGCATATCACCCGCCTATGGCGACGTGAAGGTCGGCGATCGGCTGCCGCGCCGGGTGATCGGGCCGCATTCGGTCATATCCTTCGCCAATGAATGTCGTGCGCACCGCCAGAATATCTGGGGCACATGGCGTTGGAACGTGCCAGAAGGCGTGCATGATCCGGCGCGCGAGGATGCGGGGTTCGGCGCAGACATGAGCTACGACCATGACGCTCGCAAGATCGACCCGCGCATGGGGGACGGCCTCTATCATGGGCCGTCATCGGGCCATATCAATGCCGAGAAGGCCGAAAATGTCGGCATGGGCGGCGCCTATGGCTATGGCGCGTCGATGAATGCCTGGCATCTGGACACGGTCGCCTATTGGGCGGGCCTTGAAGGCTATGTCTGGCACAGCAAGACGCAGTTCCGCTCCCCCGCCTTTGAAGGCGATGTTACCTATGTCGATGGCGAGGTGGTGGAAAAGATCGACCGTTCCCCCTTCGGGATGCCGGTGGTCAAGATACGCACGGTGATGACGACGCAGGATGGCGATGAAATCCTCAAAGGCACCGCCCAGGTGGAGTTGCCCTATTGAGCACAGCACTTTCCTGCGTGCGCGGACTCCCGCTGAGCGACGAGCCGGGGCAAGGCGCGCATACGATTCCAGCCTATCTGGAAGAGGTGCGGTCGCGCTATGGATCACGCGACGCTGTCATTATGCGGACTGCGCATCAGCGGGTCTGCTGGAGCTATGACGAGCTGCATCGCCGCTCGGTTGCCGTCGCCAAGGCGCTGATTGCGGCTGGCATGGGCAAGGATGCGCGCATCGGTGTGCTGATGGCCAACCGGCCGGAATATCTGGCCTGCGTATTCGGCATCGCCATGGCAGGCGGCGTGACGGTAGCGCTCAGCACTTTTTCCACGCCCGACGAGCTGGCGCATCTGATCCGCGCGTCGGCGGTTGAAACGCTGTTTTTCGACACGCGCGTTTTGAAAAAGGACTTTGCGGCGATGCTGGCGCCGATCGATGACCTGCCGTTTCTGAACCATCTGGTGCAGCTCGACAGCGTGACCGATACAGCCCCGGCCGCAGGAAATTTTGAAAGCTGGGACGATTTTCTGGCCAGCGGCGCGCATGTCGCCGACAGCATCGTTACGGCGCGGGCGGCGAGTGTGACGCCGTGCGATATTGGCGGCATCTTCTTTTCATCGGGCACGACCAGCCTGCCCAAGGGCATCATACACAGCCAGCGCGCCTTCTGCATCCAATGGTGGCGATGGCCGCGCGTGTTTGCGATGCGCGAACCAGTGACCAGCTGGACCGGCAACGGCCTGTTCTGGTCTGGCAATATCAGCCTGGTGATCGGGACGGCCCTGTCCACGGGAGGGGCAGCCGTGCTGCAACCGGTGTTCGACGCGGGCGCGGCACTGGAGGTGATCGAGCAGGAGCAGGTCACATTCCTGACCGGGCGGCCGCACCAATGGGCACGGGTACAGGCGGCGGAAAACTGGGCCAGTGCAGACCTGTCCAGCCTGAAATATGTGACCAAGGGTGAGTTGATCGGCGAGCATCCCACAGTGCGGACCGACTGGACGACGCCGATGGCGTTCGGCACGACAGAAACGATGACGATCTGCACCGCCTTCGACGCGGAAACGTCAGAGGCCGATTATGCAGGCAGCGCCGGCGCGCCCTTGCCAGGCAACATCCTGAAGATCATCGATCCGGTGACGCGCGCAATCGTCCCGGTGGGTCAGCATGGCGAAATGTGCATTAAAGGCCCCACGCTGATGTCGGGCTATCTGGGCAAGGCGCCGGAGGATTGTTTCGATGAGGATGGCTATTATCGGACCGGCGACGGCGGGCGGGTCGATGCGCAAGGCCGCTTCTTCTGGGAAGGGCGGCTGACCGACATGATCAAAACCGGCGGGGCCAATGTCGCGCCGGAGGAGGTGGATGCGGCCATCGCCACCTATCCCGGCGTCAAGCGCAGCCAGACCGTGGGCGTGCCTGACAATCTGCTGGGTGAGATGGTCGTAGCCTGCATCGTGCCGATCGACGGTGCCGCCATCGTGGAAGACATGCTGATTGCGCATCTCAAGACTCAGATGGCAAGCTTCAAGGTGCCGCGGCGGGTGCTGCTGCTGGACGAGGCGGAATTTGCGCTGACCGGGAATGAGAAAGCCAAGGCCGCGGATATTCGCGCCGTGGCGGTGGCCAAACTCGCCAGCGTCTAAGGCGCGATTTCGATAATCTCGCCGTTGACGCGCAATGGATAAGTGCGGATCGGTGCTTTGGCGGGTGGATTCATGGCTCGACCGGTTTCCAGGTCGAAGCGGGCGCCATGGACCGGGCAGGCAATCCAGCCTGCGCGGATGCGACCGCAAGCAAGCGCCTCATCAGCGTGCGAGCAACGATTGGCGACAGCGAACAGGCGGCCATTGCTATGGCAGATCAGGACGCTTTGCCCCTCAAATTCCACGACTTTGACTGAGCCAGCGGGCACGTCAGCGACGTTGGCGACTGGGGTGTAGGTAAGAATGGTCATCCCCTTCTATCACCACAGCGCCGGGTCGGTCGCAATCAGCGGCAAGGGAGTGCGCGCACGGGTGCAAGTCGTCCTGCCGCGCCGGTCATTCCGGTTCCCAGCCGACGCCCCGATAACCGGCGGCGGAAAATTGTGCCAGGAGAGCCAGAGCCGTGAGCCAGGATTATTATCAGCACGCCTATGTGACCACCGACTGGCGGCGCGCCATGGCGGAGATCGGCGCGATCCAGGGCATTGGCCATTATATGGAAATGCCCGACGCGCAGTTCGACACCGGGCAAGACCGTCAGGCGGTGGCGCATTTCGCCCTCGCCAACCGCCATGGCTTGCAGTTCGAGATCATTCAGCCCGTCTCAGGCGATATCAGCGTCTACCGATGGGGGCTGCCCGATGCGGGCTATGCCACGCGCTTCCACCATCTGGGGCGGCATTTTTCTGATCGGGCCATCTTCGATGCCGAAGTCGCGGCCGCCAAGGCACGCTGGGCGATGCCGATCGCATGGGATACGATGGGCGGCACTTATGCCTATTTCGATGCGCGGGACGATCTGGGCCATTATCTGGAATATTATTGCTTTCCCGACGGGTCGCATCTCGACGCAGTGCCGAGCTTCTGATGGAGACGTTCGACCTGATCGTCGTGGGCTCCGGTGCGGCGGGTGCCATGGCGGCGCTGCGCGGCGCGGAGCTGGGCCTGTCGGTCCTGATCGTGGAGAAAGCACACAAGTTCGGCGGCACGTCGGCCACGTCGGGCGGCGTCATGTGGGTGCCGGACCATGGCCTGAATGGCGATGTGGGGGACAGTGCGGAAGACGCGCTGCGTTACCTGCATACGGTCATACAAGTGCCGGTGGATGAAGCGCGGCTGGCTGCCTATGTCGCGCAGGCGCCGGCGATGCTCCGATTCCTAAAAGACAGCGGCGTGCCTGTCGCGGCGGCAGCCTGGCCCGACTATTTCCCCGAAGCGCCGGGCGCACGAGCCGACCGATCGGTCATCTGCCCGACCTTCGACGGGCGTGAACTGGGCGACGAACGCTATCCGCTGATGCGGGAGCAATATAGCCGGTTCAAGCTGTTTCACCGCTATGCGATGGACCTGACGGAAACCTTTGCACTGATGATGCAGCATCGCGGCTGGCGCTTTACCGCTGCCAAGGTGATCGCGCGCTACTGGCTGGACATAGGCGCGCGGCGCGTGTCGGCGCGCGACCGGCGCTTTACCCAGGGGGCCGGTTTGATGGGGGCGCTGTACCGGCAAGTGTTCGCGCGCGGGGTGGAGTTGCAGTTGGAGACAGCGCTGGAGTCGTTGGCGGTGGATGCGGCGGGCGTGGTGACGGGCGTGAACGTGCGCCGGTTCGGCCAGAGTCGGACGATCGCCGCGCGCCATGGCGTGGTGCTGGCCGCCGGTGGCTTTGAATGGAATCAGGCGCTGCGTGACCGTTTCTATCCGGTGCCTGGCCTCACCCGGCACAGCTCGACCCCGGAGGATGCCAATCGCGGTGAGGCGCTGATCGCGGCGGAAACGGTCGGTGCGTCGGTCGCTCATGTCGACCAGGGCTGGTGGATACCGACCATGACCCTGCCTGCCCCCAAGGCATCTAATTTCCACGAAATCCATCAGGCCGCCTTCGATGTCGGGCGGCCATGGAGCGTGTGCGTCAACCGCAACGGCGTGCGCTTCGTCAACGAAGCGACCGGCTATGACCGGTTCGGGCAGGCCATGGTGGATGACCATTTGCGCACCGGGGCGAACATGCCGTGCTGGCTGATATTCGACGCAAAATTCCGCGCGAAGTTCAGCGCGGGCGGACTGATGCCGACAGTCCACACGCCAGATCGTCGCATTCCCGACCATTGGTGGGACCATTATGTGTTCCGTGCCGGATCGATTGCTGAACTGTCAGACAAAATTGGCGTGCCGAGACAGGCGCTAGAGCAAACCGTGAAGGCCATGAACGGCTATGCCTTCACCGGCGTCGATCCTGAATTTGGGCGCGGCGGCAATATCTATGATCGCTTCTTCGGCGACCCGACTGTCACGCCCAACCCCAATCTGGGGCCGATCGACACGGCGCCTTATTATGCAGTGCCGATCAACAATGGCGATCTGGGCACCAAAGGTGGTTTGCGCTGCGACGCGCAGGCGCGCGTGCTGGACGGCGCGGGGCAACCGATCGCGCATCTCTATGCCGCGGGCAATTGCGCGGCCAGTCCCTTTGGCGATTGCTATCCGGGCGCTGGCGGGACGATCGGCCCGGCACTCACTTTCGGCTTTGTTGCGGCCAATGACATTGCCGCACGGGCGCATAATCAAGGAAAGACAGAATGACGGAATCTCAGGTCGCGATCGTGACCGGCGCAGCGGGCGGCATTGGCGAGGCGATCGCCCGATGCCTCGTCGAACAGGGCGTAGCCGTGGTCGGCACCGGACGCACCATGGCGAAGTTGGAGGCATTGGCGGCGACATTGCCGCGTGGCGCGCGTTTCAGTGCCATCGCGGCCGACATGGCGGACGACTCGGCACCGCGCACTGTCGTCGATCATACGATCGCGACATTCGGCCGGATCGATTATCTCGTCAACAATGCTGGCGCTGGCGCATGGGCCGCCGTTCATGAAACGAGCGACGCGGTGCTCGACGAGGTGATAGACCTGTCGCTGCGCGCACCGTTCCGCCTGTGTCGCGAAGTATTGCCGCATATGGGCAAAGGATGCGCAATCGTCACGATCGGTTCGACCTTTGGCATTATGGGTGGCATGGATGGCGGCATTTATTGTGCCGTCAAGGCGGCGTTGACCGGTCTGACGCAGACGATGGCGGCGCAATATGGCGAACGCGGCATCCGTTCCAACATCGTTGCGCCGACGGTGGTGCGAACAGCCATGACCGACGCCGCATGGGACTATCCCGCGTTTCAGCGGATCAATCAGGGGCTGACCCCCTTTTACCGCGACTGCTTGCCCGATGATGTCGCGAACGCCGTGGCGTTCCTCTGTTCCGACAAGGCCGAGTTCATCAATGGCCAGGTGATCGCCGTGGATGGTGGCTGGTCGACGACGCGGATGATCAACAGCCGGTTCCTGCCTCAATAAGCGATTCTGCGGGCCACCAGATCGGCGAGTTCTGCCTCGTCGAGGCCCAGCAGGTCGCCATAGACATAGGCATTATGTTCGCCCAGCAGCGGGGCGCCCTTTTCGATGGGCGCTTCGTCGGGTGCCATGCGCCAGCCGGGACCGATAACCGGGCGCACATCTCCACGCGCGTCGGTGACAAGGCGATAGGCACCGAGCGACCAGAGCGCTTCACTGCCTATAAGGTCGAGCGAGGACTGGCTTTTATAGGCTGGTACGCTCGCCATCAAAAGCGCCTCGGAAAGCGTATCGGCGTCATGTGTGATAGTAATCGCGGCGATGGCTGCATCCAGTTCGGCGCTGTGGTCGACCCGACTAGCATGATCGGCAAACTGGGCGTCCTGCCCCAGCGCGGACGCGCGAAGCGTTTTGACCAGCGCCGTCCATTCATCATCGTTTGCCACGGCGATACTGATCCATTGGCCATCGATGCAGGGATAGCAGCCATGCGGGGCCATGTCGGCATGGGCGTTGGCCTGCGCACGCGGCAGGTCGCCGGTCAGGCCATAGGCGAACAGGCTGTCGCCGATCATGGTCGAGAGGGTTTCGACCGCCGACAGGTCGATAAATTGCCCCTCCCCCGTCGTTTCGCGATGGTGGAGCGCGGCGACGATGGCCAGCGCCGCCGATGCGCCGACGGTGGAATCGCCATAGCGGATGTTTATGCCCGCGGGGGTTTCGCCATCATGGCCGACCAGCGCATTGAGACCGCCCAGCGCCGCGAAACAGGGCGCATAGCCGGTCTGATAGCCAAGCGGACCGTCCGTGCCGTACATTTTGATCGAAAGCTGGATGATGCCCGGGCGAATGGCGCGCACCGCATCATAGGATAGGCCGGATCGTTCCATGGCACCTGGGCGCAAATTGTCGATCAGCACATCCGACATAGCAATCATGCGGCGAAGATAGGCCATGCCTTCGTCCGACTTCATATCGACCTGAACGCTCAGCACTTGCTGGTTGATGCTGCGAAAATAGGGCGCGCTGTCGATGTCTACACCGCCATAGGCGCGCATTTCATCGAGATTGGCGCGGCTTTCCACCTTGATGACTTCCGCGCCGAGAAAAGCGAGCAGCTTGCCTGTATAGGGACCAGCCCAGACCTTGGTGATTTCCAGCACGCGGATGCCCGCCAGCGGACCGGTGCGGTTCATGCCGCTTCCCCCTGATGCGCGCCGGGTGCAGGCGCATGGGCGTGGATACGAACAGGGGATGCGCTCATGCGGTAGGGGGCGGTCGGATAGGCGATGCCGTCCAGCGACTGGAAATAGCCGCGATAGGCATATTGGCGATGGTTGGCGATATCGGCAGCGGTGTTGACCTGCACCAATGGGACGCCCGCCCGCTGCGCAGCGTCCGACACAGCGTCTTTTGGCTGATGGACGATCCATAAGCGAAAATGGTCGCGAAATTCGGCCACGCGATCGGGCGTGCAATGATATTCCAACCAGTCGTCGGGAAAGGCCGTTGCCCAGTCGGGATCGCCCATCAACGCGCACAGACCGCGCCAATGCGCGCGCGTCGTCATCAACAGATAGACATGGCCGTCGGCGCAGGCGAAGGCTGCGCCCGGACCGCCCATATCATAGCGGGTGCGTTCGGGACCGGGGTCCGCATCGCCCGCGAGCATCCGCCCCAGCACGGCGTCAGCCCGCGAAAGCTGGACGGCCACTTCGCTGATGTCGATGGCCTGCCCCTTGCCCGTCCGGCGCCTAGCGAACAGCGAGGCTGCGACGCACAGTGCCGCTTCGATCCCTGCCTCATAATCGCTCATGAAACGGCCAGCGCCTTGCAACGGTGGTTTGTCCGCAGGGGTTTCGCTGGGGGTGTGCCAGGCCCAGCCGCCTGCATTCATGACGTTGATCGGGCGGGCAATCTGCCAATGTGATGGGGCAGCCTGACCGAAGGGGGTGATGGCGCAGTGAACCAGATCGGGCAGGCTGCCATGGGCCAGGCTATGGGCGGCAGCCCAGTCTGGCCTATGATCGTCGATCAGCGCATCCGCACGCGCCAGCAGGCGGTCGAGCAAGGCGCGGTCGTCGGCCCGGTCGAGGTCGAGCAGTACCGATTTCTTGTTGCTGTTGAGATAGCGGAAGAGCGTGCTTTGGCCCTCATGGAACGGCCCCATGGCGCGGGTCGGCGCGCCGCCAGGGCGTTCGACCTTGATCACCTCCGCCCCGAAATCTGCGAGCAGGCGCACGGCATATTCGCCGCAGACCCGCTCCGCCGTTTCGATGATCACCATCCCGGCAAGCGCTGTCACGGCTGGCGGACCAGCGCATAGTCGCCCGCATCGTCCACCCGTGCCTGCCAGCCGGGATAGACGACGATGGTTGTAAAGATTTCTTCGATGATCGCGGGGCCGGTGACGCGCGCGCCAGGGACGAGCGCTGGGCCTTTGAAGATGGCGACGTCGGCAAAGCCAGTGCCCAGATTGGCGCGGCGATGCCCGGCGGGGACCGGTTCAAGCGTGGAGGCCGAGAAGCCGCCGCTAGCCGGGGGCATAGGGGTTGCGACATGGGAAGCCAGACGAACACCGGTAATTTCCGGCAATTCGCCTTCGCGGATATGGCCATATTCGGCCATGTGCCGGGCGTTGAAAGCAGCAATGGCACGGTCGGACAGGCTATCGTCCACGAAGGACAGGTCATCCAAACCCAAGCTTTCATGCAGGTCGAAGGTCAGCGCCCAGTTCTGCCCGCCGTAGCGCATGTTGAGTCGCCATGTCGCCTGAATGGCCTCTGCGTCAAAGCCCGCCCCTGTGAAGTGCGTCCTGGCATTGTCGGCCAATTCTCCCCACAATAGACGCATCTGGTCAAGGTCCAGCGCGTCGGCCGGAGCGGTGCAGGAGCGTTCTTCGTCAATGCTGGGATGGGCCACCAGCGTGCCGAGCGCCGAGAATGTGGGCGACGCCTTTGGCACCAGCACATGGGTGATGCCCAGTTCCTGCGCCTGAATCGCGGCAAAGGCAGGCCCGTTGCCGCCATAGGCCAGCATGACCATATCGGCCGGATCGATTCCCTTGGCCGCCGTGGTGCGCCGCACCCCTTGCGTCATATTGGCGTTGACCAGCCGCCAACAATCGAACGCTGCCTGCTCTGCGTCATAGCTCATCTGTGCGCCGATGGCGGCGAAGGCTTCGCGGACGCCTTCATCGCGCAGGCGGAAGCTGCCGCCTGCAAAGCCTTCGCCGGTCGACAGGATGCCGAGCATCAGAAGCGCGTCGGTGATGGTGGGCTGAAGGCCGCCACGCCCGTAGCAGATCGGGCCGGGGACGGAGCCAGCCGATGCCGGGCCGACCTTCAGTTCCCCCTTGTCGACATGGCAGATCGAGCCGCCACCGGCGCCCAGCGTTTCGACCTGCACCATCGGCACGCCGACCAGATAGCGGTGGTGCATGTTCCAGCCTGCTTCGGCCGGAGCTGCGCCATCTATCACCACCGACATGTCATAGCTGGTGCCGCCCATATCGACGCAGAGCAGGTTCCGATGGCCCTTCGCTCCGCCGACATGGGCCGACGCCATGACCCCACCCGCCGGGCCGGACGCCAGCACGCGGATAGGCGCGGCGGCAATATAGTCGCGGGTCATCACCCCGCCCGCTGCCTGCATCACCATGAGTTGGCGCGGATAGCCTGCTTGTGCGAGCCGTTCGACCAGTCGTTCAAGATAAGCGTTCACGCGCGGCGCGACATAGGCGTTGACGACCGTGGTGCTGATCCGGTCATATTCCGGCGCGCGCGACAATATGCGGTGACCCAGCGATACTGGCACGCCGGGCATTTCCTCTTCCACGATCTGCGCCACGCGGCGTTCATGATCGCCATTCACATGGGCGAAGATCAGGCCGATCGCGACAGATTCGACCCCCTGCTTGCGGAATTTCTCGCACGCCTCACGCACCGCCTGCTCGTCCAGTTCCCGGTGGACGCTGCCATCGGCCAGGACACGTTCGGGAACGGTGAGGCGGCGGCGGCGCGGGACGATGGGCTGGGGCGGTTCCAGTCGCACGTCCCAGATGCTTTCCTTGAAACCTCGGCGATATTCCATTTCATCGCGAAAACCGTCTGTGGTGATCAAGCCAGTGATCGCACCGTTCATTTCGATCAGCGTATTGTCGGCCACGGTCGTACCGTGGACGATGGCATCGCATTGGGCGAGGAAATCGCCGAGCGAGAGCCCCTGCCCTGCCGCCAACGTGGCGAGGCCGCTCATGACACCTTCCGACCGGTCTTGCGGCGTGCTGAGATTCTTGTGGAGAATAACCTCGCTGCCCTTGAGCATCGCGAAGTCGGTGAAAGTGCCGCCAATATCTATGCCGATGCGATAGGTCATGCCGCCATCCGCTCCCCGCGCAGGGCCGCAGTAGCCGCATGGTCCACCGTCAAGCTGTAGTCCGTCAGGCTGCCGGTCAGGACAACGCCGTAGCGATCCCGCGCAGCATCCACGCTGACCAGTTCGTCGAGCACATCTTCGCACACCGCCTGCGGATCCCGCAGCAGGGCCGGGCCGAAGCCAGCACCGCCGCCATGCTGATAGGCGATCACCGCCCCGGCAGGGAGCTGCGCGCGGGCGGTCAGTTCGACGCGATATTCCTGGTCCGTCCCGACCTGGAAATGATTGACGTAGGGGGTGCCATCATCGCCGCCTTCCAGCCCACTGATGGGGTGATCATGGCTGACCATCCATGCCATGGCGAGCGCCGGTTCGAGTATCTGCTTGACGTTGCGGCTGCCGGGCATCCCGCGCCAGCGCCCCGCCCCGCCGCTGTCGGTAACGAGTTCGCGACTGGCGTTGATCACCGGAAAACGGCTTTCGGCATCCTCCGCCTGCGACAGCAGCAGGTTGCCGAGCGAAACCGGGCAACTACCCCAACCGTCGATGCCCTGCACCGCCGACACATCCATCGACCGGCAATCGACGCCCTGGTCCATCCACATCTGGCCGCGCGCATCAAAACCGATGACAGCGTTGGGCATCCCGATCTTATACACTTGCGGCGCGGACCGCTCCGGTGCGACTTTCGACAAGGCAACACACACGGCTTCGGTAACTTCGCAGGCGGGGTGGAAGGAGCCGAGTGCTGCAGGCTTGTTGGGCGGGGGATGGGCGATGCAACCTTCGGGCAGGATGATCTCCACCGCGTTGAACAGCCCTTCGTTCTTGACGATGTCCGGGTCGATAGTGGAAGCGATCTGGGTCATGATATAGCCGCGCGAATTGGCAAAGGTGTTCCACACGCCGACAAGTTCAGACCTGTCGTCCGTGCCGGTCAGATCGACCGTCAACTGATCACCCGCGATCGTGCAGGCGACATGGACGCGCACATCCTTCGTACCCACCGTGTCATGATCGATATGGACGGTGGCTTCGTAAGTGCCATCGCGCCAGTCGGATACCACTTGGCGCATCTGGCGCTCGGATGTCTCGATCGTCTGGTTGACGGCAGCGCGAACGACATCGCTGCCCCATTTGTCGAGGATCGCGCGGATCGAGGCGCTGGCCTTTTCCACCGCGCCGATCATCGCGGCTAGATCGCCTGCAAAGCTGGGGAACCGATTGTTGCGTTCAAGCAAGTAGATGGAGTCTCGCCGCTTTTCGCCGCGATGAACGAGTTTTAGGCAGGGAATGGCCAGCCCTTCGGTGAAAATATCGGTCGCGTCGAGAGTAAAGCCACCGGGGTCTTTCCCGCCCGTATCCCCCTGATGCGCCTGGAGCGCCTGGATCAGCACCAGTTCGCCCGCCGCGTCATAGACAGGGGCATAGACATTATAGTCGGGCAGATGACCGCCGCCATGATCGGGATCATTGCCGACGAATACGTCGCCCGGCCCCCAGTCGAAATTATCCTGCTGCATCAGGCCGTAGCGCACCGTCAGCTGCGACACGAAGGTCAAATGCGGCGTGCCGATCGACCCCATGGCCAGCCGTCCGTGGGCATCGACGATTGCCGCGTTGCGCTCGTTCGACTGGTTGATGATCGGGGAAGAGGCTGCGCGACCCAAATGGGTCGTAGCCTCAAAACAAACGGTTTCCAGCGCGCCGCGAATGATGTTGGCGGTGACGGGGTCAATGTTGACGGTGGTGGGCAAGGGCGCGCGTCGGGCGGCCAGCCTGGCATTCAGTTCGAAGGACATGGGCTTCCTCAGCGCGTAGGACGATGGGGTGGCATCGCGACATAGCGATCGACCGCCTGCTCGAAATGGCGGATACGGATTTCCTGGTAATTACCCAGCGTCAGGCCGCGCTTGGCAGACGCTTCCAACCCCTCCTGCTGGAGGAAGAGATTGTCGGTATCCTGGTCCAATATCTTGCCGAAACCGGCATCCATGCCCGGCGCATCGCAGAAACTTTGCTCGTCGGTCAGGATGATCGGTTCGGCCGGTTCCGGGCGCGCGCCATCCACAGGTACCGGGCGCATGAAGAAGACTTCGTAGATGCAGCGCCGGTGATCCTTCGGATCCGGGCGAAAGCGATAGACCATCGGCAACGACACGCCGGGAAAAAGATAGGTGTTGGGGAAGATCGTATAGGAGAAGCAGTCGAGCATCTCACTGTCCGAGGTCGCTGACAGATCGCTGCCGGTAGCCTGCCCGAACATACCGCGGAACATGTCCGCCATCGCCTGCCGCGCGGTGCCGTCGCCAACGGTGGGCCGATCCTTGCTCAGGACTGACGCATCGCCCACGGTGAATTGGTCCAGTATATCCTGTTCGGAAAAGCGCCCCTCCAAATGCGGCGACGCTACGCCCAAACAGGAGATGAAGCGGTTAACATGATCGCCATACACGTCATATTGGGTGTTGGCGTCGGCGTTCGACGGGGCGACCTGGGGGTGCGTTTCGATGACATGATAGGCCTCCATGAACGCTTCGACCGTCAGTTTCCAGTTGGCCGGGAAGCTCTTTTGGACGTGGAGGTGGATATAGCGATCTTCCAGCTTCCAGGCGCGGATATGGGCGAGCGCATCAGGGCCAAGATAGTCCTCAAGGTTTGGCGCGGCCGGGTCCATGTTGATCCAAACGAAGCCACCCAATGTCTGCACGCGGGCCTGGGGCAGGCTGTTGTTGGCGGGATCGACATGAGGGAAGTCCCAGGGACAGACGATGCCCTTGCTGCTGCCGTCGATATTCCAGCTCCAGCCATGGAAGCTGCATTTGAACTCGCTGGCAAAGCCCGCAGAGCCGGACGCGCGCAACTTGGTACCGCGGTGAAGGCAGGCGTTGACATAGGCACGGATGTCATCGGGCGCGACGCGCGTGATGATCAGGCTGTAGCGGCCGATATCATAGACCTGATAGTCGCCGACCTCCGGGATATGTTCTTCCCGGCAGGCGAATTGCCAGGTGCGCGTCCAGAGGCTTTCCATCTCCCGACGCGCATAATCGGGGTCGATATAGCGGTCGTTCGATACATCCTCACTCCCCAGAAACGCATAGGATTCCGACCGGACCCAGCCGGGCGCAGCGATCCTGTCGCGTGCGATGATGTCCTGTGTACTGATTGCCGGGCAGCGAGCGTCGCCCGCTTCGATCGGGCCTGATTCCATGTTCATACAACTCTCCGTTGGTCCGAGGCGGCAGGCGTGCAGAGGCCGGGCGCGATGCTGTGGATCACCCCGTCCTTCATCACCATCGCCAGCCTGTTTTTGTCTTCAAGGATTGTGACGTCGGCCAGCGGATCGCCATCCACCAGCAGCATGTCGGCGAGCGCGCCGGGCGTCAGCGTGCCGAGGTCGCCCTCGTCCCGCATCGCCTCTCCGCCGTTGCGGGTGGCGCAAGCGAGCGCGCCGGGCGCATCATAACCATAATAGTCCATCAGCAATTTGATATCGCGGGCATTGGTCCCCTGCCGATTCCAAGCAAGACCATAGTCGCCGCCGATCAGGTGGCGGATGCCCCGCTTGCGCAGCGCCGTGTGGGTGTTGACTGATTGCTCGATCAGGGCAGGAATGCCCATGGCTTCGGCCACGGCGCGCGGAATCCACGGCTCGCCATAATGGATCATGCTGTGGAACAGGCCGATGGACGGCGCGATGACGATGCGGTCCCGCGCTTCCTCCAGCATGTCGAGCATTTCTTCATCGGCATATTCGACATGGAACAGACCATCGACCCCGGCGCGGATGCAATGCTTGGTCCCTTCGATCGAGCGGCTGTGCGCGTTCACTTTGCGGCCGAAGGCATGGGCGGTATCGACCGCCATCTTCACTTCCTCAAACGACATCGGCGTGACGTGCGCAGGGCTGCCGGGATAGAAAGGGTCGCCCGACACATCGAGCTTGATATTGTCGCACCCCTCGCGAATCGCGAGCCGAACAGCCTTGCGCATTTCTTCCGGCCCATCGACGACGCAACTGATGCCGATGCGCGGATTGTGCAGCTTGCTTTCGTCGCCCATGCCGCCGGTTACGGTGATCTCGGTCGATCCGGCACGGATGCGAGGGCCGGGAATATGGCCCGCGTCAACCGCATCGCGGACGGCGACGTCCAGCTTCAGCTTGGCTGCCGACGCGCCATAACAACTGGTGAACCCCTGATCGAGCAGCAGTTTCGCCATACGCGCGGTGATGAGCGTGTGCGCTTCGGGCGACGGGCTGATCAGATCCTCAGTGGAGGCGGCGTCGCCGAAGGATATATGGGCATGGCCTTCAGTCAGACCCGGCATCAAGATCATGCCGTTGCCGTCGATGATCTGGTCCGCCGGAGGCAAGGGCGCTGCTGCGCTGGCGGTCACGGACCGGATGCGATTGTCCTCCACCAGCAAGGCACCTGCAAAAGGCGCAGCGCCGGTGGCGTCCCAGATGGTGGCATTGGTGATGAGCGTGGTCGGCAAGATGACATCCTCTCCTGCCAGTCAGACTATGCCTTCGCCGCCTGCGCCCCAATGACTGCACGCGCACTTGGCGTTTCCTCTCGGCGCGGCAGCGCCTGCCGCGTCAGTCAAGTCGGTGCGCGGCACCATGCCTTTCCGTGCAGCCCGCCATCGGCCATTCTGCCGGGCAAAAGGAGAATATAGTCGATGGTGCAGGTCACCTTTGTGGATGTGAATGGCGTGGAGCGGCAGGTCGATGGCGGGTCCGGGGACCAGTCCCTGATGGAACTGGCCAAGGCGAACGGGATTGACGGGATTGCCGCAGATTGTGGCGGTGCCTGTTCCTGCGCGACCTGCCTGGTGCATATCGACCCGGACTGGGTCGAACGAACGGGGCAGCCCGACGATATCGAATTTGCCATGCTCGACATGGTGGCGGACGTCGCGACGGCCAGCAGCCGTCTGGCGTGCCAGATACGCCTGACCGATGCGCTTGATGGGCTGCGCGTCGTGGTGGCACAACAATGAACGAGGATCAGCCAATGACCAACGTAGCGGAACGCGACCTGCTCGCAACCGGATCGATGACCGATCCGCTGATATCGGCACGGCCTCGTGACTTCTACGCAGCGATGCGCCGGGATGACCCGATCCATTGGGACGAGAAGCTGGGCATGTATCTGGTGTCGCGATACGAGGATATCGCGACGATCCAGCAGGACCCAATCACTTTTTCGGTGAACAAGGGCTATCACACGCAACAGGCCAAGGGGTTCCAGCAGGAATTTCAGGAGATATTGGAGCGTGAGGGCGGCGGTTACTTCCCCGACGCGATCATGTCCGACCCGCCCTATCACACACGCATCCGCAAGCTGATGGAGAAGGCCTTTACTGCCCATCGCGTGAAGGCGCTGGAACCGCGGATCGAGAAGGTGGTGGTCGACCTGATCGACAGCGTCGCGGCGCGCGGCGAGGCGGACGCCATCCATGATTTCGCCGTGCCGCTGACGGTGCGGATCATCTGCGAACAGTTGGGGCTGGACTGGGATATGAAGGACCGCATCCAGCGCTGGTCGATCGCGGTAACGGCGCAGATCGGGCGGATGCAGGATCGCGAACAGATGCTGGGCCATGCACGCGAGATTTGCGACCTGCAACATTATCTGATCGCCAAGATGAAGGAACGGCAGGCCGATCCGCGCGAGGACATGATTTCTGATCTGGTCCACGCCCGCGATGCCGATGGCGAGGGATTGAGCTTTGCCGAGGCGGTGTCGCTGGTCCGCGCGCTGCTGATCGCGGGCAACGAGACGACGGCGACGGCGCTGGGCAATCTGTTCTACATTCTTGCCACCCGACCGGAGATCGCCACATTATTGCAGGATTCTGCCGATGATGACCGGCTGATGAACCGCTTTGTCGAGGAATTGCTGCGGATCGAGCCGCCGGTACGGGGTCTTTCGCGCATGACCACGAAGGAGGTTGAACTGGGCGGACGGACATTGCCTGCTGGCGCGCACCTCCTGCTCATGTATGCGTCGGCCAACGATCAGGAAGATGTGTTTCCTCAGCCCCGCGATTTCGACCTGAACCGGCCCAATATCGGGCGGCATCTATCCTTTGGCGGGGGCGTGCATCGCTGCGTCGGGCTGGCACTGGCCCGCATGGAGATCAAGGTCGCGGCGCGCGAGATCGTCAAGCGCATCGGGAACATCGAACTGGCCATCGACGAGGCGGACATCCGCTATCTGCCCACGGTGGCGACGCAATCAATCGAGCGGCTGCCAATCCGTTTCACGCGCCGGGGCTGAACATCATGGCAGGAGAATTGGCTGGCAAGGTCGCCATCGTCACCGGCGGCGCGGGCGGCATAGGCCGCGCGACGGTGGAACTGTTCGTAGCCGAAGGCGCGAAGGTCGTGATCGCTGACGTCGACGCAGCGGCAGGCGAGGCGCTGGCGGCAGAAATGGGACCGGCCGCGATGTTCCAGGCGACGGACGTGTCCCAACGCGAACAGGTCCAAGCCCTGATCGACCGGGCCGTCAGCGACTTTGGCAGGCTGCATATCCTGTTCAACAATGCCGGCATCAGTTGCGTGCCATTCCCGCACTTCATCGACGACAGGCTGGACGATTTTCAGCGGGTGATGGGCGTCAATCTGCTGGGGCCGATGCTGGGAACGCAGATTGCGGCGCGGCACATGAAGGACCATGGCGGCGGTGTTATCTTGAACAATGCGTCTATCGCCGGGATGCTCGCTGGGCAGGCGATGATGAGCTATCGCGCGTCCAAGGCAGGGCTGATCCAGTTTTCCAAGTCCGCCGCGATCGACCTGGCTCGATATGGCATCCGGGTAAACTGCCTAGTGCCCGGCCATATCCGCACCAACCTTTCATCCTTCCGGGCGGAGGGCGCCGAGGCAGAGGTGGCTGCCAAAGTCGATGCAGCCATCGACGCTGTCTATCTGTCGAACCAGCCGCTCAAACGCCGGGGGCAACCCAACGATGTTGCTCAGGCGGCGCTGTTTCTGGCGAGCGATCGCGCGTTGCAGATTACCGGCATCACTTTGCCGGTGGAAGGCGGCGTTGTCGCAGGCGATCCGGTCAACCATCTGGAAGAGATATTGGCCGCACGGGCGATCGCGCTCCCTGAATAAGGCTGGCGCGCACCACCAGTTCCTGCACCATTATCATTCTGTCCGGCCCGTCTCGGCAAGTGAACTGCTGCGTCATCGGCTGGACGGCATGGCCTTGATGCAGCGGGCATGACCGCTTGATCAGGCAGGCACTAGTGCGACTTCGCGGTCGCTCACCTCCAGCGGCTTGATAGGGTGGTCCCGGTCCAGACCAAGAAGCCGATGCCCAAAATCGGCACCCTGGGCCGTTACAGGGAGAGATGCCATGACAGTTTTACCAGCTTTTCGCGCGCCGCGCGCACATCGCATGACCAGTGCGGCCCTGGCAATGGCCACCGCCTTGCTCGCCACGCCCGCTCAGGCGCAGGATATGTCGGCTCCGCAAAGCGGCGGACTGGAAGAGATCGTCGTCACCGCGCAGCGGCGGGAAGAGAATCTCCAAAATGTGCCGATCGCGGTGACCGCGATCACGGCGGATGCGCTGGAGAGTGGGGGCATCGGCGGCACCACTAGCCTGCCGCAGGCCGTGCCGAGTGTCCAACTGACCCGGTCCGGCCCGTCGGGCATATTTTTCGTGCGCGGCGTGGGGAACACCAGCGGCGGCACCGGTGAGGAAGGGGCCAATGCGATCTATGTCGATGGTGTCTACCTGCCCGACCTTGGCCAGACCGTCTTTCGCTTCAACAATATCGAACGGATCGAGGTGCTGAAAGGACCACAGGGCACTTTGTTCGGTCGCAATGCGTCCGGGGGACTGATCAACGTCATTACACGCGAACCGGGCCGCGATGTCGTGGTGAAAGGGCAGGTCGGGATTGCCAATTATGAAAGCTATAGCGGTCAGCTATATGCGGCCAGTCCGCTAACCGATACGCTGAGTGCCGATATCGCGCTGACCGGAACGCGGCAGGTCGATGGCTGGGGCCGCAATCTGGCGACCGGGCGCAAGGTCGGCTTTGGCTGGCACTGGGGCGCGCGCTCGAAAGCCGTCTGGCGGCCCAATGACCGGACGAAAATCATGGTGTCAGGGGAATATGGCAAGTCAGACGATGATTTCGCGTCCATCTTTCATGTCGCGGAAGGATCAGTCGGCACCGGCGGCACGCAATTTCCCGGCGACTATAATACGAACACATCCGCCTATCAGCGTGTGCGCCAGCGCATCTATGGCTTCAACCTGACCGCAGAATTCGATCTGGACTGGGCGACGCTGACCAGCATTACCGGATTTCGCGGCAACAAGACCCGTAGCGGACTTGATCCCGATGGCGCGCAATTGCCGTTGGCGCGCTATGCAATCCATTCCGAAACGGATTCTTTTCAGGAGGAAATCCGCCTCTCGTCCAACGATACCGAACCGCTTAGCTGGCAGACCGGCCTGTTCTTTCTGCGCAACAAGGCTGCATTGGTGAACCAGCAGCAGCGTGGCACCGCCTTTGGTGGCGTGGACGCAGGATCGGACCTGTCGGCATCGATGCGGACGCAATCCTATGCCGCCTTTGCCGAAGCGACCTATGCTGTGACGCCGTCCACCCATGTCACGGCGGGATTACGCTATACGCGCGATGACCGCACCTTGCGTGGCGAGCAGACGCCTGTCGGGCTGGTGCCGGGAACGCCCCTGTTCATCGGCCAGTCGCTCGCCCCGCGCACGGATTCGCTGACCTATGGCAAATTCACCTACCGACTGGCGATCCGCCAGGATCTGAGCAACGATATCAATGTCTATGCGTCCTATAATCGTGGTTTCAAGTCGGGCCTTTGGGCGTTGCAGTCACCAGCAAATCCGCCGGTCGACCCGCAATTTATCGACGCCTATGAAGTCGGCCTGAAGACCGAATGGTTCGACAGACGGCTACGCCTGAACCTGTCGGCCTATCATTATGATATCAGCGATTATCAGGTCCGCGCTGCCGTGACTCTGGGCGCGCAGCCCACATTGTTGAACGCTGCGTCAGTCGATGTGGACGGTATAGAGGCGGAATTCGAGGCCGCACCGATCGGCGGGCTGCGCCTGTTCGGGTCGGCAACGCTGATGCGTTCCAAATTCGCAGATTTTCCGTTTGCGCCCTTCACCTATCCGCGACCAGCCGCTTGCACCCCTGCAGGTCCAGAAGCCGGACAGATCACCGGCGCGGCCACGGGCGGTAACCTGACCTGCCTTGGCAGCGCAAAAGGTAATGACACGCCGCTTGCACCGCGCTTTGCCGCCAATATCGGTGCTTCCTATACATTAGAGTTCGACAACAGCCGTGAGGTAAAATTTTCCGCACTCTACAGCTATAATGACGGCTATTATTTCGAGGTCGACAATCGGCTGCGGCAGGAAGCTTTCGGTGTGATCAACGGATCGATCGAATATCGCCCATCCGCGCGCTGGGGCGTAGAATTATGGGTCCGAAATCTAACGGATGCGCGATTCCATGTCCAGAAACTGGGCAGCGCGCTTGGCGATCTCGCCGTGCCTGCTCCGCCCCGCGCTTACGGGCTGAACGCCAAATTTGAATTTTAGGAAATGACGAAAGCGAAATCCAACTCCCAAGCGCAGCACTTATTAAATTGTTTGCTTTGGGGAGCGATGGTTGACTGAATGGCGGAACGGATGCGGTTGTGACGGCACGATCTACAAGCAGCACAACATCGTCGAGCGCATTTTCTACTGGAGGCGCATTCATGCGCACTATGATCGCTGCGCTCACACCTTCCTGTCCGCCATCTCGTTCGCCGCCGCTTTCCTGCTCTGGCTCAATCAAGGGGTCCTGGCCCTAGCGGCGTGTTGGTGACCGGAACGTGTTGAACGGCGTTCTCTGACGGTTTCGCGCTCGCTCGACATCGGCGGAGATGCCAGAACGCTCCGGTCCCGAGGCGCCTCGCCCGGCAGCTTGAGGCAGGATTGGCCATCGAAAACTGGTTACATCCATCATGATATAACCAGCTATTTTACTGGACCGGTGATAAATTCGTCGGTTTGCTCATCGTCAGGATTAGAACTTTGCCGACAGTCCGCTAAAGACAGGTAGGTTGCGATTATCGGTCGTCATGGGCAGGGATGTCGGAGAGAAAATCGCGAGAGAATGTCTCTGTTACAGTGTGAAGCGCTCGATTCCAAAGCGCCTCGATATCTTAAAAGGCGAATTTCATCCCGATATTGGCGGATGCCCGGCGGTCATCCTCGCTATAGGTTTGGGCCGCAGTGGCGAACAGGGAGAGGGCGGAACTGACCCGCATTTCTGCGCCACCACTGACGCTGCCGACCAGTTCGCCACGGCGCGCCCCAAGCGAAAACAGGCCCTGGTTCGAACCTTCAAAGCCTGCCAGCGCCTCAACGCTGCGGCCCTTGAGCTGATATTGGACGCCCAGCCGCACAAACGGACGGAATGCGGCGTCCGACGCCCGGCTGCGGCCGAAAGCGATGCCGCCATTGGCGAACAGGGCATCATGCTTGTCCTTCGCGACGTCGAGAGCCCACACGCTGCCGCTCTCTTCGCGAAGGCCGGTGCGGGTCGTTGCGACATAGGTCAGGGCGACATCGGGTTGCGCTGCCCAGTCGCTGCCCAGCGCAGCTTCGTAGGAAAGCGACAGGTTGCCGACCCAATTCTTCAGGCGGAAGCGTCCATCCGCCTTAGTGCCATCGGGCGTCAGGCGATCGGTATCGGCATCGAGCTGGTGATAGGCCAGCGTCGCGTCGAACCGCAGCGCCCCCATAGCATAACTGCCCGCGACACCGGCAAACCAGCCATCGGCATCAGTTTGCGATCCCAGCCGGCGCAGCGTCTGGCGCGAGTCCAGATAGCCGCCAAAGCCCGCAATCGACCAGCGATCGGTGCCTATGCCCAGCCCGCCGAGCAAGCCGTAGCTGCGCGAACGGCTGGCCGACAGGCCGGCCTGGTCGTCGGCCGCGATCCGGCCCAGACCGCCCAGATACTGGCCGATGCTGAATGCGCGCGGCGCGTCGTCGCCCGAAAGCCGGGCAATGCTGCGCGTGGCGTTGGCGATCGTCAGGCCATTCTCCACGCCCATCTGGATCGCAGACGCATAAGGTTCGGCGGTCAGGCGCGCGAAGGCGGCGGGGTTGGATGCGCCCGATGCGCTCGCCAATACCGGCAGCGCGTCGATCAGGCCATTGCTGGCCGTCCCTGCGCCGATCACGGCGTTGGTATAATCGATAGCGCGCTGCACCTGCGGCGTGAAGCTGCCATTGTTGAGAAACTGGCCAAGCAGGCGGATGCGCTTGTCATCCTGAACGATGAAGCCGAACAGGCTGTCCGGTTTCACGATGCTGGTATAGCTGCCCGATATACCGCCATTGGCGATGATGAGGTCCAGCGTGGTGCCGGGCTTCACCTGCTGATCGGCGGTCAGGACGAGGCCAGCGCCCTGCGCGATCGTCAGCGTGCCGGAAATCAGCAACTGATCGGACAGGGTCGGGCTGATCTCCATCAGCGTGGTCGATCCACCCGCCAGCGCGACATTGCCGGTCACGGTCATCGTGCCGGGCGATGCGCCGGGGCTGAGCGTGCCGACGACATTGACATTGCCGATCACATGGCCAGCCGACCCGAACGTCGCCCCTTGGCGCACCGAAATGCTGCCCGCGCGGATGGTCGAGCCAGCAAGCCCCACCAGACGCCCGCTGGTCAGGTCGATCACGCCGAAATTCGCGTCACCCGAAACGGTCGCATAGCCACCGGCCATGTCCAGCCCGCCAATATTGCTGACCGCCACAAGGCGGACCGGTGCGGCAGCGCTGCCGGCATTGACCAGGATGCGGTTGTTGCCCGCGCTGCCATCGATGGTGCCTGCGAATAGACCGTTGATGACGAAGCGGTTGTCGGCGCTGCCGAAAGTCAGGCCGCCCGTAGTCAGTGAGGCGTCGCTCGCCAGCGTCAGGTCTCCCTCCACGCTCAGGCTTTCAAGGGTGAAGCCATTGACCAGAGTCAGCATCGCCGCTCCCTGCGCCGTTATCGCCTCGAAGCCGAGCAAGCTGTTAGCATCCAGAGTGCGGGCGTTGGCCATCTCCAGGATCAGGCCGTCATGGCCAGCGCCCCCCGACAGTGTCCCCTGCCACAGCGCACCATCGGCGAAGGTTACGATATCATCGCCACCGGCCATGTCGATCTGGCCGAGCAGGCGACCGCCCGCCGCGATTTCGAGCCGTTCGCCGACATCGCCGACACGCAGCACGCCGTCAGCGCTGCCAAGCTGACCCGTTACGATCAGCGCGCCCCCTGCCAGCGACACCGCCTCGAAATCGGTTACGGCACCGGTCAGCGTGATCGGACCCTGCGCGGTGAAGGCCAGGCTGTCATCGCCCGCGCCGCCATCATAGCGACCCGCCGCGCGAGTCAGATCGAAGATCAGCGCGTCATTGCCGCCGCCCAGTTGCACATGGCTGGCGTCGCCGGTCAGGCGGAGTTGTTCCTGCGCGTCGCTGCCGAGGACCTGGCCGACAAACTGGCTGTTGGTGGTGAGGTTCAGGTTGGTACCCAGAAGGCTGATCAGGTCATATCCCTGAGCCAGCGCCAGCGTCAGCGTGCCCTGGCCCTCGACCGATAACTGTTCGAAGCCGGTCTGGGCGCTGATACCGTTGCGATCGCCCGCCAGGATCACGCGATAGAGGTCGGTCCCGGCACCGCCATCGATCAGGCCTGCAACGCTGCTGCCCGCCTGTTCGGTGAAGCTGTCATTGCCAGCCCCCATGTCGATCGAGCCACCGATGCTGCCACCGTTGACGATGCTGTCATCGCCACCGGCCAGCGCAATGCCACCGCCGATCGTGCCCGCGTTGCGCACACTGTCATTGCCTGCGCCGCCGGTGATGGTGGTCGCGCTGGCGCTGCTCAGCGTCTCGCCTGCCGCGACCGTGACGGTGCCGCCGTCCAGACCGATCGTGTCAAAGCCAAAGTCGCCCGAATAGCTGACATTGCCCTCGCCGATCTGAAAGAAGCGCTCGAAATTGACGAACTGGTCGGCATTCACCGCACCGCCGCCTGTCGCATCGACGATGAAGCTATCCGTGCCGGCACCACCATCGACGGTGCCCTGCAGGATTGCGCTTGCCAACTGGGTGAAACTGTCATCGCCATCGCGCAGATAGACGTCGCCGATGATCGTGCCGTGATTGACGATCACATCGTCGCGAAAACCAAGGTCGATATCGCCGCGGATGATACCGCTGTTGGTAAGGCGATCATCATGATTGCCGATGCTCTGGATCGCACCGGCCAGACGTGTCGTACCCAGCCGCAACGCAAGGCCATCGTTCGCATCCAGCACTGTCCCGGCCTGGCCGTTGATCTCGCCGTCATTGTCAACGTTGATCGCCAGGCTCGACAGAATGGCAGTGGAGGCATCACCAAGCGCTTCGATGACGCCGCCCTGCGCATTGGTGACAGTCAGGACCGAACCAGATATCCCCGACCCATGGATCGCCGATGCAGGGGCCGTATAAAAATAATCCGTCCAATAGTCGTAGGAAATCAATAAGCCGCCGCCATTGGCGCGTAAAGTTCCACTGTTCGCGATCGTGAAATTGCCGGGCACCTCGAAAAGGTCAGCCAGACTGATCGCCGATCCCCATTTGGCAGAGGATTCGATCGTCCCGCTATTGTCGATATCAACCACGCTTCCAGCACTGCTGGAAGACAGGCTTAGGCTGATGCCGCTTTCAATCGCTGTTGAGATCGTACCCGCGTTGCGAATGGCAACAGTAGCCGGTGTGTCGGCGTTGAAATAGCCTCCAGCGCGACCAGCGATCATTCCTGTATTGCTGAAGGAGATCTCGCGAAGCTGGTTGCCATTTAAACTAACGGCGAGGCCGTACTGCTGGTCGCCGCTAATGATGCCTGCATTGCTGAATGAAAGTGTATCGATATTTGCGATCGAAACCCCAGCATATCCGGCGTAATTTTCGCCGATCATCGCATTATTGGAAAAGGCACGCACGGAACCGGCAAATGCAGCGATATCCGCTTCATTGGAGAAACTCGCTAAAGGCTCCAACTCCAGTTCGAAAGGATAAGCATAGACCCGGCCGGTTATGATGCCGCCAGATTGCGCGCGATTGACGATATGGCCGTCGCCACCAATCGCAAAACCATTGGTGATGGGTTCGGCTGATTCCAGCGTCAGGACGGTATCAAGACCCTCTGCGCGTACCAGTTGCGCTTCAAAATTTACCCCAGACACCGTCCCAAGGGTTACAGTCCCGCTGCTTTCAAACGTCTGGCCGAAAACGTCAAATCCGTCGCCCCCGTCGATAATGCCTGAAACGCCTATGTCAGGCCCCTTTGACAGGAAGATGTCGTTCGCTGACCCAAACAGCAGATCGCCATTCAGCATGCCGCCATCGGAAATGTAAAGGCTGCTGGCATAGCTGCTGCCGTAAACACTGTAGGCCATATTTACAGTGCCCGTGATGATGCCCGCATTTCGGATCGACCCGCCACTACCGACCCGTATCGCACCGTCCTTACCCTCGATCGTACCATCGACTTCGTTGATAAGGTTCAGCGATCCATCGCCCGCGATCGCGATACCGTTTATACTGCGCAATACGCCGTTGTTGATAATGTTAGTGGCATTGAAATCGGCAACCACAGCGCGACCATTCATGCTGATCGTACCGTTGTTCGTCAAATATGATGCGACAACCCCAACCGATGCCGTTCCGTTTTCGAACTCCGTAATCAGGCCATTATTATAGACATAGCCCGCGCCGCTGATAGCCGCTGCGCCATCGACGCGGATGACGCCATTGTTCGTGACCTCAAGCCCTTGGCTGATTGCACCCACATAGCTGTAGGGAGAGATTGCAAAATTCTGAAAGGTCAGCGTGCCATCGTTGATGAAGCTATTTTCATAGCCTAGCGCAACCATTGCGTTGTAGGAAGGGAAGCTGCCGGTTGCACTTCGTATCGCCGTCAGCGCACCCTTGCTCCTGACCAAAAGTGCCGAATTATTGTAGTTTTCGCCCGGCAGGCGAAAGCCTTCAACGATCCTGAGCAAGCCATCTTCGGCAAAATTGAAATCCGCCGCCAGATCAACGGTGCCCTTCCCGGCTAAAATCAGACCGTCGCTCTGTGCTGACGATGCGCTGAGGGACAGGGTCACATCCTGCGCTACTTCATAGCTGATCGCGCCAAAGCCAGCCAAGCGACCAAGAGTCGCACTGGCGTCTGTTGCAGCCATGTAACGAAGGCTTGCACCATTACCATAGACGGTGCCGTTGAAACCATCGAAACCGGCGCTGCTCGACATCGACAGAGAAACTGCCAGCGTGTCGCTACTGCCCAGGATGAGGTCGCCATTGAGGATGCCGCCTTGCAGAGCAATGTAACTGTTACCATAGCCATAGATTGAACTGCTGGCGATATTGACGGTCCCGTTGATCGTCCCTGCATTGGCAATCGTACTGGCATGGACTGAATAGCTTGAATCTCGCGGACCAATCGCCAGATTTCCGCCCGAAATGACACCGCCTACCTCGTTCATCAGCGCGCCGCCGGTCATCGCCACCGCAATCTGAGGAGACGAGATGGTACCGCTATTCTTGAGGCTACCATTAAGTAAGATGCCAACCTGGGCGCCATTGATCAGGCCGTTGTTGATAACGGGCAGACCATAATTGGTATCGACGTGCAGGGCGATATCGCTGGTCGAACGGATCGTCCCTGAATTCACCATGCTGCCCGATCCGAAGTAGATCGTCCGTTTCGTGGAGGTTATGTCGCCTTCATTGGTAAATTTAGTCGAATAGAGCGATAGGGCGTTGCCCTGGACATCGATCGATCCACTATTGTCGAAAGTCATTTGCCCGAAGGACAGAGCCGTCACATAGGGGGCCGCATTTGCGGCGTTGATGATGCCCTCGTTTTGGAAGGTCAAGCTATAGCCGTAATAGTCGCCCGCCCAGATTGTGGCGTTCGGTTCCATCAGCGTGATGCTGGTTTGGTTCGTGATAGTCCCATTGCCAGCCAGGAACAGGGGAGCATTCGCGACAAAACCATCAACAAGCGCGACATTGGCCGTGTTCAGCGCTGTGATGCGAACTTGTTCAAAGCCAGGAAGCGCGATGCGCTGATTGATGGCCCCGTCGGCCTCAAACTGCACATCAATCGTGTCATTCCCTTCGCCGCCATCGACGCGTCCGTTGACGCCCGTGCGTAACCCTGCAACCGGATCGAACGTCGCGATGAGCAGGTCCTGACCACCCCCCAGCAGCAGATCGCCGTTGATCGTGCCCAAGCGGGAATCGATAGTGCTCGTTGTCGCATAATATGGAGATGAGGAAGCCTGCGTGATGACATTGCCATCAATCACACCTGCATTGGTCAGTTGCAGACTGCCAGTAGCACCAGTCGCGATAATATCGCCTTTGATCATGCCAGCGGCCTGGTTATCGACAGAGTAATAATAGCCCAAAATCGCCGGGCTGCCGCTGCTATTGGCGATTGTTCCGGTGTTGACCACAACAGCGCCCGCCCCGATGTTGGCGATTGTCGCACTCGCGCTATCGGAGCGGATGATGCCATTATTTTTCAAGTCTGCCGTCGGGCCGTAACCATCGCCCATCCTGCCGTCGATGGCGCTCCATGCCCCGCCATCGATCAGGCCGTCATTGGTCAGCTGGGTCAGCTTTCCGCTGATCGCGCCCATCACCCCATCCTCGCGATTGACGAGCGTGATATAGGCGTAAGCGGTGTTCGCGGTGTCATCTCGGATGGCATAGCCATCGCCACCAATGATTGATCCACTATTATCCACATTCAAGGCCATTGATGCGTAGGCATTGTCCGGCCCGTTTGAAAGAATAATGCCTGTGCTACCGTCGATGCGACCGCCGGATCCCACCACGACTCGTAGATAGTCGGATGCAAAGGCTGCGCTTGCAACATCAAACCGGACGCCGGCATGACCTATGCCCTCGACATGACCGTCGATATTCAACAGCACGGTGCTGGAGTAGATACCGCTATGTGCCCGCTGGACCAAAATGGCATCGCCACTGGACGAGGAGATACGCGCACCGCTGTACAGCGACACGCTCGTGTTTTCGGATGTGATGTTAATACCATCATAATCGGTGCCGTCGCATACAGTGGTCCCCCCCGTCACCGGCGGATCAGGCTGGCATTGGGCTATCGCAACGTCAGCGAGCATAGCTGACAAGACAAGAAGGCTAACGCCGCTGGCACGACGCAGCTTGTCTGAAAATTGCATGTAAATACCCCCAAAACCCCATGTTGGGCTGGTATGGCAAAGTGCTGAAGTATTTGTCTAGTTAATTGGTCACTGCATTTAAACCGTCTCGGATCTATCCGAGGCTGTAACCACTATGTATTGAAAGTCGCTAGCGAGATTATCCCATGTGACCCGGCAGGCGAATGGCATACAACGTCGGTCGGAAGGCGGACCTTTCGCAATCGGACATTGAATTTGCCCCTGAACGGCAAGGATGGATCGGGTGCGGCGCTCTTGAATTGAAATCTCAACCAGGTGAAACGCCATGCGAGCATATCAACGTTGAGCGACGCCGATCAGCGCGGTTGACGGGATCGGCAAGATCGGACGATCGCCCGCCCTCTGCCGGACCTCGGTAATAACCGTTGCCTTTTCCCCGTCATTGAGGCTCGTCCAGTCGGGCGACATGCCGAACAATCTATCGGGATCGTCAAGGGCCGCGACATTGAGTTCATAGTCATGGGTCACACGCTCGATCCGTGGATCGCGATAGCCCGCAACAATCATTTCACGAGCGAAGTTCTCTGGGTCGCTAAGGGCACCGACGGCTTCCGGCATTGCCATGCCTTCACGACCGGGGAAGAGCTTCCGACGAATGTCGCCGAGCAGCAGAAAGGTCGCAGCCCCGCGTTCTTGCCAGGTTGCGACGATCCCGTGACCGCCAGGACGCGTGACCCGGGCCATTTCGGCCAACCCCTTGCGCCAGTCGGGGAACATGATGACCCCGAAGATCGAAAAGACGGCGTCGAATTCTCCGTCTGGCAGCGCGAGGGCCTGCCCGTCCATTGTCCGGGCCTCGACATTGTGGAGGCCTGCTGCGGTGATACAGGCAACCATGCCGGGCGAAAAGTCGGTTGCCAGCACCTGTGCGCCTGTCCGGGCGGCTGCCAGTGCCAGGGCGCCGGTGCCGGCTGCTATATCCAGAACGCGGCTGCCGGGCCCGAGGGATGTCCGGGCCAGCGCCGCCTCGGCATAGCGAGCGGTGAAAGGATGGGCGGTCTTCTGATAGTGATGAGCAGCCGTATCCCAATGGTTTGGATTCTCAAACTCTCGCATTTCACTAACTCCAAGAATCATGTAACATCATATGTATCATGAAATATGAAGCTTGCCAATTCGGTCGGGAATGCAAAGGATCGAGAGATGCGTAATGACAGCCGCCTTTCGCGAATGCTTCATGTGCTGCTCCATATGGCGCGCCATGAAGGGGTGATGACGTCCGAAACCATCGCAGCGATGCTAGGCACCAATCCCGTCGTCGTCCGACGCACGATGGCTGGTCTGCGGGACGCAGGATATGTGCGCTCGGAAAAAGGGCACGGCGGTGGTTGGATCATTGCGGCGGACTTTGAGACAGTGTCGCTCCTTGACGTCCATCAGGCGGTGGGTGGCCCGCGCATCTTTGCCATCGGCAATGAGCATTCCAATCCAGATTGCGCGATTGAGGGGGCCGTGAACGCGGCGCTGGCGGATGCGCTTTCAGAAGCGGAGGCTTTGCTGATCACCCGACTGGGTGCTGTGAAGCTTGCTGATTTGGCCCGGAATTTCAATGCGCGCTGCGCTTCCGAGAAGGTGAGCCCACATCCAGCCTGATCGCCTTGCTGCGACAGTCCTTATTTCCGTCGGGAGCGGGAGCAGTTTGCCGGGCGAGTGCCAGGACGCTGACGATGCGTTGCGGTCGCTGATCGAGCGCATCAGGGTCCGCCCGGCGCCAAGCGGGGTGAGGCCCACGCCATGCTCTATGGCGAGTTTGGCAGGATCCTGGAATGGATCGAGCAACGTCGATTGGCCGAGAATACACAAAGCCCCGGCGCTTTCGCGTCGGGGCTTTGTGGAATAACCTATTTTTTTTGGTTGCGGGAGGGCGATACAACCGAAGCCGACATCCATTATCGTCCTGGATATGATAGAACTTTCACTTTATTTCTCAAACGTCATATCGCCATAGGTACCTCCGTCCCATACCACTCGGCATTTCGCCCAAGGTTTCCATGGATGCCTGATGTGTTTGCCGATGGCTACCACGCGGGCGATAAGTTGCGGGGCGCCCAAGAGACAAGGGAAAGTTGGCTGTCGAAATTTTCAAACGTCGCAACATATCCCATGATCATCTATCCTCGCCCGCAATCCCAGTCGACATTCCGCCCGCGTCATGTCGAAAATCCAGCATCACTTGCATATCCTGCCGCCTTACTTGCGTCAGAGCATCACCTTTGACCGGGGAACGGAATTTTCTGCCTTTGCGACACTCCAGAAGTAACTCGCGATGACCAACTATTCTGCCTGCCATCGGCACCCTGGCAAAAAAGGCAGCGTGGAAAACAGCAACGGTTGCATATGGCGCTCCTGCGATCTGACACGGACCTGGCGTTACTATCGGATAAGGAAATCCAGGCCGTTGCTGATCGCATCAACAGCACCCCTCACAAGTGCTTGAACTATCGCGCTCCGATGACGTTCTGGGAGAGCAAATCACCCTTCTCAAGGCCCGATAGATTTTGCCATGCCACGCATCCCGTGGATGTCGCGCTTCAAACCGAAACCGCCGCGCACACGCATAGCTGTGCGTCCGACGTTCAGGGATACCAGGCGTCATAGATAGCTGGATGCGTTGAACATCGAGATTATCTGTGCCAATTCGCCGCAGGCCAAGGGCCGGGTCGAACGGGCCAATGCAACCTTGCAGGACCGGCTGGTCAAGGCGATGCGCCTTGAAGGCATATCGTCCATCGCGGAAGCCAATGCATTTCTGGCGGCCTACATGGCCAAGCACAACGCTCAGTTTGCTCGCCCCGCCTTCGATATTCGCGATGCGCATCGCGCACTTGCAGCCCACGACGATCTGCGTTCGATCATGGTCTGGCAAGAACAACGGACGGTGACGGCGGCGCTAACTCTGCATTACAACAAGGTGATGTTCATCCTGGAGCCAAGCGACCTCGCCAGGAAGCTGGCGCGCAAGCGGGTGACTATTTGCGAGTATCCCGATGGTCGGCTGGAGATCGAGCATGATGGGCATGTCCTATGAAGCGCCCCGGGTTTTCAGGAGGCTCCCACTTGTGACAAGGAGCCGTTATGAGCAAGACGACGAACAAATTTTCACCCGAAGTACGGGAACGC
>NZ_JAVDWV010000022.1:0-52240 GCF_031457465.1 Sphingobium xenophagum | reverse complement strand
ATCAAAGGCAAAATCAAACGAGCAGGGTGGAACGATGCATTCCTTCTCTCAATGCTTGGTCATATGCGATAGCCCTGCCCTACAAGGGGAGGATGAAGGGTTTTACCCCGCTCGCGCCATGGCGAAACAATAGCGGAGATGGTCCATATGGCCGTCCGGCACTGGCGCGAAGTGGAGGGCGTTGTTGGGGGCCCGGATGGTGTCGAGATTTTCGGCGACCTGTTCGATGGTCCAGTCGGGGCGGAACATGCCTTTGGTTTCCATCGTATAGGCGCGGGCGACGCGGCCGGCCATGGCGATGAGCATTTCGCCGGTCACCGCGCAATCCTCATGCGTCAGATAGCCGACGGTGGGGGCGACGAGGTCCGGGTCCATTGGTGGGTAAGCGCTGGTATCGAGGCCGTCGGCCATGCGGGTCACGGCGCCCGGCAGGATGATGTTGCTTTTGATATTATGCGCTGCGCCTTCGATCGCGGCGACGTTGGACAGGCCGGTCATCGCGGCCTTGGCCATTGAATAATTGACCACGCCCGCATTGCCATACAGCCCGTTGAGGGAGCCGGTCAGGACGATGCGGCCATAATTGGCGGCGGTCATGTGCGGGAAGGCGGCGCGCACGACATGGAAGGCACCGCGCAGATGGACGTCGAGGACCGTCTCGAAATCGGCGTAGCTCAGCTCATTGAGCGAGCCGCGCCGGACGATGCCCGCATTGTGGATAAGGATGTCGATGCGGCCATAATGGGTGATGGCGGTGTCGATGATTGCCTGGCCGCCCTGCGGCGTTGCGACGCTGTCGGTCGAGGCGACGGCTTGCCCACCGGCGGCGCGGATTTCTTCGACCAGCGCCTGGGCTGGCGCGGTGTCGGTGCCCTCCCCCTGCATCGATACGCCCGGATCATTGACGATGATCGTTGCGCCGCGCGCTGCCAGCAGTAGCGCATAGGCGCGGCCAAGCCCCCGGCCTGCCCCGGTGATGACGGCGACCCGGCCGTCGAAGCGCATCTCGTCCATTTTGCGGTCCTCTCTTATCGTTCCGCCCGATCCTAGCGGCGGGCGCGCAACGCAAAAGGGCCGCCGCTGCATATCGCTGCGGCGGCAGCCCCCTCTCCTACCCCCTCAAGGGATCAGGCGGGCTTGCTGGGCAATTCGGCGATTGAGGTGCCGAAGGCGGAGACTTCGCCGCGATGGGTGGTCGCCTGCTGTTGGATTTCGACATATTTCTTGCCGTCTTCCTCGAACTTGCGGATCACGCTGCCGTCGATGTAGATCGCGTCGCCATCGGGATTGTGGCGGCGAATCTGGCACTTGCTGCGCGTGAGGAAGCCATCGTCACCGATCCAGTTGGTGATGTGGTGGGTCAGCCAGCTGCACCGTTCCGGGCCATAATCATAGGCGCCAGGCGCGCCGACTTCGAGCGCGAAGGCTTCGTCCCAGTGAACGCGCTCAGGGCAGTCTGGCACGTTGAAGCGGTTGCGGATGCCAAGGCCGGGATGTGCCTGCTGCATCTGGTTGGCGAGCTTGTTGGCGCGGATATAGAGGCCGCCCCAGCCCTGCGCGTAGCAGATGAAGCCTGTGACCGTCATCGGTCCCTTCATCATGCGCGGCAGTTCGTCGCCGACTTGCACATCTTCCCAATAGCGGGGATTGGCGCCGCGAATTTCTTCCTCCTCATAGAGGCGGGTAAATTCGGCCAGTTCCTCTTCGGTATATTGCTCCACGCGGCCACGCGCTTCGGTATATTTGGTGCCGCGTTCGCGCGCTTCGTCGCGGTCGGTGCGGAAGACCCAGCTGTCGCCTTCGGCAACCTTGTCGCCCGACTGGTTGAAGAAATCGACATGGTAGATCTGCTGGAAGGAACGCCCGGCGAACTTGGTATTATGTTCGACCAGATCCTTCAAATAGGCTTCGGTGCGGATCGTGTCGTTGCGCAGCACTGGCTTGTGCCAGGTCCAGTCGGCCCCCGCCCACATGGCATGGACACCCGACAGGCCGCCGCAATAGCCCGAAATGATCCGGCTGGTGGTGAACAGGAAACTGGGTAACGCGACGACCGAGCCGTACTTTGTCTTTTCGGCATAGGCCGGATCGCACCACAGCGGGTTATCATCGCCAATGCCATGGGCATAGTGGCGGATCGCGTCACGGGTCGCTTCATAATTCCATGGTTCGACCGTGTTTTCGATCTTGACGCCGATGCGCTTACGCAGGTCGTCCAGACCTTCTTCGGTGATCTTGGGGAATTTATTGGTGGGGGCTTCCGCCAATGTTGCCATGTCTTTTCTCCTAATGGTCAGTTGACGAGATCGGCGGCTTTTGCGGCCTCGCGGTCTCGAAGGATTTTGCGGTGGACCTTGCCGGCCGGGGTCTTGGGAAGGTCGGTGACGAATTCCACGACGCGGGGAAATTCATGCTGGGCGAGTTTTTCGCGGGTGAAGGTCTGGAGTTCCTTCACCAAGGCGTCGCTGCCATCGACATTGGCGATGACGAACGCCTTGACCACCTGGCCGCGCTGCGGATCGGGGACGCCGATCACGGCACATTCCAGCACCACGGGATGTTTGAGCAGCGTGTTTTCGATCTCGACCGCGCTCATTGTCCAGCCGGCCGAAATGATGACGTCGTCGGCCCGGCCGCAATGATAGAAATAGCCGTCTTCGTCGATCTTCGCGCGGTCCTTGGTAGTTTCCCACTTGTCGCGCCGCCACAGCATCAGTTCGCCAATTTCGCCGGGGGCGGACGGCGTGCTGTCGGGGCGCTGGACTTGTAGTTTTTGGCCGGGCACCGCTTTGCCGAGCGCGCCAGGCTTGACCGTGAAATCGTCCGCGCCCGGATAATTGACCAGCACCACGCCGATTTCGGTCGTGCCGTACATGGAGCAGGCGGGCACCTTGAAATAGGTTTCGATGAAGTCGAGCGTCGCCGGGTCGATCGGTTCGCCGGTGTAGGATAGCTTCTTGAAGTGGAAGGCAAAGTCCTCCGCCTTGCCGCTATTCTTCATCATGCGATAATGGGTCGCGGCGGCCGACATGTTGGTGATCTGGTAATCGTCCAGCGCTTGCATGAGGCGGACGGGATCGAAGCGGCCGGCGAAGGTGCCGGTGGTCACGCCCAGCCCCAGAGGGGCGAGCGTGCCATGCCACAAGCCATGACCCCAGGCGGGCGAGGAGGGGCAGAAAAATTCGTCGCCCGGCCGGATGCCGGTGCCGTAGAGCGCGGCGAACATCAGCGTCACCAGCGCGCGGTGGCTGTGCCTGACCGCTTCGGGCAGTTCGCGGGTGGTGCCGGACGTATATTGGAATACCGCCAGGTCATTCGCCCTGGTCTTTGACGTGTAAGTCGCGGGATATTTTTCGATTTCGTCGAGCAGGCCGTCATCGGCAACGACGACGCGCGGGCCGTTCATGCTGCGGGCGAGGTCTGCCTTTTCGCTGTTGGTGATCAGGATGGTCGGCTTGCAGTCGTCGACGCGCAGGCGCAGCGCATCGGGACCGAACAGGGTGAAGAGCGGCACCGAGATCGCACCGGTCTGCATCGCGCCGAACAGGCAGACATAGAAGGGCAAAGAGGGTTCGAGCATGAAGGCGATGCGTTCGCCCGGTTGAATGCCCTCCGCATCGAGCCAATGGGCAAAGCGCGCGGCACCGGCGGCGATCGTGTCGAAGCTGAGAATTTCATCGCGGCCATCGGCGTGGGCGATGCGGACGGCGGCGCGGCCGCTGCCATCGGCGTGGCGGGTGATGCATTCATGCGCGATGTTCAGATGATCGCGGTCGCCGTCGAACAGATCCCAGGGCGCGTCGGACGTCGCACGCGCCTGCGCATCGGCATAACTGCTATAGTCGGTGAGTTTGGCCATCCGTCCCGTCCATTCACTCTGTCGAATGGCGGAAGAGCCGCCTTCGTCATGATGGCCCTGCATGTCATGGCGGATCATGCATTGTAAATCGCGAACGATGTTCTATATATTGAACACTCTGCTCCATCGCCGGAGCGATGGAGGCCTGTTGCATGAGTGACCCGATCCGCGCGCGTTCCCCCTCCCCCGTCCGCAAGGTCGCGGCGGCGGTGAAGGATAGTAAGGCCCCCGCCATAACCCGCGCGGCGGCGATCTTGCGGTTATTGGGACGGAGCGACCGGCCTTTGGGCGTGCAGGCGATCGCCAAGGAATTGGGGCTGGTCCCGTCCACCTGCCTCTATGTTCTGCGCGCGCTGGCGGAGGAGGAACTGGTGTCGTTCGACCCGGACACCAAACGCTATGCGCTGGAGGCGGGGGTGCTGACGCTAGCGCGGCATTGGTTGCGGCGCGATCCGTTCAACGATCTGGCGCAACCGCTGCTCGACCGGCTGGCGCAGCGTTTTGGGCTGACCATGTTGGGCGTGCAGGCCGTGGGCCTCGACCATATGATCGTCGTCGCCATGGCGCAGTCGGGCAGCGGGTTTCAGCTCAGCACCCAGGTCGGCAGCCGCTTTCCCGCGCTGATCAGCGCGACGGGGCGCTGCATCGCGGCGTTCGGCGATTATCCTGAGACGGTGTTGAAGGCGCGGTTCGACCAGTTACGCTGGGACGATCCGCCTGCCTTTGACGATTGGATGGCGCAGTTGCGCCAGACCCGCGCGCAGGGTTTTGCGGTGGATGAGGGGCAGTATATTGCAGGCGTGACGGTCGTGTCCGCGCCGGTGTGGAAGGGCGCGGGGCGGCCGGTTCATGCGCTGGTGGCGATCGGGATTGGTGCGGCACTGGGGCGGGAATTGGGGGCGTTGCAGGACGCGCTGGTGGAGGCGGCGGGGGCTTTGTCCGGGCAGTTGGGTGGTGGGGCGTAACACATATCCGTTCGTTTCGAGCGAAGTCGAGAAACGGAGCGCGCAGGTTTCTCGACTTCGCTCGAAACGAACGGAGGTTTATGCAATCGGCCTTAGGGCCAGGACGCTGCCTTCGGCGTCGCCCGACAGGTAGAGCGTGCCGTCCGGTCCTGCGGTCAGGCCACAGAAATTGATCATCGGTCCGGCCATGTCGCCGATGGGGCCGAGATATTTGGGGGTGATGCCGACAGGGGCGCCCACTGGCAGATGGGTTGCGATGACGGTCTGCGCACCGCTGGCGGGATCGAATGCGATTAGCGATTTCGTCTGAGTATCGACGACATAGAGGCTGCCGTTGCTGATCGTGATGCCTTCGGGGCGACCCAGCCCTTCGGCGACCGTCGTCGGCTTGCTGCCCTGTCGCAGCCGAACGATACGCCCCTTGCCCGCTTCGGCGACATAGGCGGTATCGCCATCCACCGCGACACCCATTGGCTGGTCGAGGCCGTTGGCGATTACGCGCACTGCGCCATGTTCGGCGACATGGACCTGACCCCTGCCCTGTTCGGCAAACACGATAGCGCCGCTGGCATTGACCGCGATGCCCATCAGCCGGTCATGGCCGTGGGAGAGGAAGTCGCTGGCCCCCTCACCCGGCCGATAGCGTGCGACGTCACCGGTGCCGGTGGTGAGGATCCATTCGCCCGGTTGCGCGCCGGGTGCTAAGCCGCGCATATAGCCGGGGCAGCCGGGGTAGAAGATCATGCCCGCTAGTTGCGGCGCACCGCCGGGGCGGAGCGTGTAGCCGAACGTGCCGTCCGCGACGAACAGCGCGCCATCCGCGCCCATGGCGAGGCCGAGCGGCCATTGCAGCGCGCGGGGGACGACCGGGCGGACTTTGCCGTCACCCAGCAACTCTGTGATCTCGCCGGGGATGCTGGAGACGAAGATGCGGTCGCCAATGAAGCTGACATTGTCGAGGCCGGGACCAAGATCGGCAAGGATTTCGCGGGTGCCGCTGACCGGGTCGATGCGCAGCACCTGGCCGCTGGCGACCTGGGTGGTGACGATGCGCCCCTTGCTGTCGAACTTGACCGAGTCCGGCACGCCAAGGTCGCCTGCGACGACGTCATGCGCGCCAGTTTCCAAGTCCACGCGCCAGATTTCATTGGCGCCCATGACGGGGACATAGAGTTTGCCGTCCGGGCCGACCTGAAAGGCGTTGGCCATGGGGATATTGTCGAGGATCAGGCGGGGCGCGCCGCCGTCGAGGGACAGTTCCATGATCCGCGCGCCCATGCGGCATTCGCCAGCGATCAGACGGCCCTGATGGTAGGTGATGGGGTTGGCGACGGGCATGTCGCCGTAGATGACGCGCGCTTCCCCGCCGGGCGTGAGCATGGACACGCGGCCTTCGGTGATTTCGGTGAGGTAGAGATTGCCCGCTTCATCGAACACTAGGTCGTCGGGCGCGACGATCGCGCCGCCCATCGGGCTGACGGTCGAGATGGTGCCTGTATCGACGTCGATCGCGCTGACCTGGCTGCCGCCGACCTGCGCGACATAGAGGCGGCCGTCCGGGCCGGTGGCGAGGCCGTTCGCGCCGTAGAGGCGGCTGGGGGGGGTGAGGCGTTCGAGGTGCCACCCCTCCGCAGCGGTCATGCCGCTGGGCGCGATGCGGCTATCCATATCAGGCGTAGCCGAGCATGGATTTGACTTCGAGATATTCGTGGAAGCCATACTCCCCCCACTCGCGCCCGTTGCCGCTGCGCTTGTAGCCGCCGAAGGGCGCGTGGAAATCGAAGCCGCCATTCATGCTGACCCAGCCGGTGCGCAGGCGGCGGGCGACGGCGTGGACCTGGGCGGTGTCCAGGCCGTTGACGTACCCCGCGAGGCCGAAGGGGCTGTCATTGGCGATGGCGACGGCATGGTCGATGTCGTCATAGGGGATGATGACCAGCACGGGGCCGAAAATCTCTTCGCGGGCGATGACCATGTCGTTGGTACCAAGGAAGACAGTGGGGCGGACGAACCAGCCCTTCTCGATGCCTTCGGGGCGACCGGGGCCGCCTGCGACGAGGGTCGCGCCTTCCGCTACGCCCTGGGCGATATAGTCCTGAATGATATTATATTGCGCTTTCGACACGACCGGCCCCATGGCGACGTCGCCTGCCGGGTCGCCAACGGTGACGGCTTGCGCGGCAGCCTTGGCGGCGGCGAGCGCTTCGTCGAGGCGGGATGCGGGGACAAGCAGGCGCGATCCGGCGCTGCAGGTCTGGCCACTATTGCCCATCATGCCCGTGGTCGCGCCGGTGACGTTTTCGGCCAGCGCTGTATCGTCCAGCACGATGAAAGCACTCTTGCCGCCGAGTTCTAGGCCGACGCGCTTGATTGTGGTGGCGGCGTCCTTTTGGATCTGAACGCCAACGGGTTCGGAGCCGGTGAAGCTGATCATGTCGACATCTTCGTGGGTCGAAAGTGCGGTGCCGATGACGCTGCCCTGCCCCTGAATCATGTTGAACACGCCCGCAGGCACCCCCGCCGCGTCGATGATTTCGGCGAGGATCTGCGCGGAGAAAGGCGCGAGCTGCGGCGGTTTGAGGATCATGGTGCAGCCGGTGGCGAGCGCGGGGAAGACCTTGACGCAGGTCTGGTTCATCGGCCAGTTCCAAGGCGTGATGAGGCCGCAGACGCCGATGGGTTCGCGGCGGATCAGCGTGGGTCCGCGCAATTCCTCGAACGGGAATGTCTCCAGCAATTCGATGGCGGTCTGGAGATGGCCTGCGCCGAGGCCGACATGGAAGCCGTTGGCGAGGCCGGATGGTGCGCCCATTTCCTCACGGATCGCCTCGCCCAAGTCCGCCATGCGGCGCTGATATTCGGCCTGGATGGCTTTGAGCAGATCGAGCCGTTGTTCGCGGGTGGTTTCCGACCAGGTGGGGAAAGCACGGCGGGCGGCGGCGACGGCCTTGTCCACGTCCGCCGCAGAGCCAAGCGCGATATGGCCTGCGACAGCTTCGGTGGCAGGGTTGATGACTTCGGCGGTCTTGGGCGCGACCGGGTCTACCCACTGGCCGTCAATGTAGAAGTGCAGATGGTCGCGCATGATTGTCTCCGTCATTCGATCCTCCCCCGGCGGGGGAGGTGGCTGGCCGCAGGCCAGACGGAGGGGTGTCGCGCTATCGAGAGGGTGACACCCCTCCACCACCGCTACTCGGCGGTCCCCCTCCCCTTACAGGGGAGGATTTTTACCTCTTATTGCGTGCCTTCCGCGTACCAGGTGCGGAATTCGGCATATTTGGGCATTTCTTCCGAATTGGCCTTGGGGTCGATGACGACATGGACGACGCCGACCTTGCCGCTGGCATAGGCGCGTTCGATGGCGGGTTTGATGTCCTCGGCGCGGGTCACATATTCGCCGTGGCAGCCAAAGCCTTCGCCGATCTTGTCGAAACGGACGTCCTTGCTCCAGTGGGTGCCGGTTTCTTCGGTACCCTGGCCGAAGGTGCGCTTGTAGACGCCCACTTCCAGACCCCAGGCATTGTCGACGCCGACGACGCAGACCAGCGGCAGCTTGCAGCGGGCGGCGACTTCCAGTTCGCCGATATGGAAGAGGAAGCTACTGTCCGAGGTCAGCAGCATGGCCGGACGCGATACGCCGGTTGCCGCCTTGTCCGCCAGCATCGCGCCGGTCGCATAGGGGATGCCCGTGCCGATATGCCCGAAATTCTGGTTCCAGATCACGTCATGCGGTTTGCACTGCGAATAGGTCCATTGGAAGATGACGCCCGCGCCGCCATCGCGGATCATTATGCCGTCCTTGGGGAAGGCCTGCGTCGCTTCGACCGCGAGGCGCGCCGGATGGATCGCCACGTCGCCAGTGCCATCGCTCTTGGTCAGCGATTCCGCGGCCAGTTCGTCCAGTTCGGCCTGACCGTCGCGCATGAAGGTTTCCAGCATCGGGGCCGGTGCGCGCGGCGTGTCCTTGAGCGCGGCGACAAGCTGCGGGACGACGCCGCGCAGGTCGCCGACCATGGGCACGTCGATCGGGCGGTTGACGCCGATGGCCGAGGCATCCTGTTCGACATAGATCCATTTGCGGATCGCTTCATTCTTCTGCCAGTAGCGCCATTTGCCGAAATGGACCGGCTCGCCCAGTTCAGTGCCGAGCGCAAGCACGAGGTCGGACTCGGTGACGGCCTCGATCGACGCCTTGGAGAAGACATATTGGAAGGTGCGGTCTTCCAGACCCTTGATATAGCTGGTGCCGCCCGACGTCTGGATGACGGGGCAGTTCATCAGATCGGCCAGTTGCTTGACCGCTGCGCCGGTGCGTGACGTGTGGACGCCATGGCCAACAAGAAGGATCGGGTTCTTGGCTTCGCGGATCAATTTGGCGGCTTCGTGGACCCGGTCGATGTCCGCGCCCTGATTGACCAGGCGATAACGCTCCGGCACCAGCGGCGCTGGCAGGTCCAGCTCTTCCAGAATGATGTGGCTGGGATATTCGATATAGACCGGGCCAGGGGTGCCGCCCATCGCCTTGCGGATGCCTTCGCGGATCACTTCGTCGGTCTGGTCGGCATATTCGATGGAAGCGGCATATTTCACCGAATTTTCGAATAGCGGCATCTGCTTGACGAACTGGATGCGGCCACGGCGGACGCGCTGTTCGGTGACGCGCGCGCGCTGGCCCGACAGGAAGATGACGGGCGAATGTTCGACCAGCGCGCATTGAATCGCGGGCGCCATATTGGCGATGCCCGGCCCCAACGTGCCGACAGCGACAGCAGGCTTCCCGGTGATGCGCGAGGCGGCTTCGGCCATGAAGCCTGCGGCGGCTTCATGATGGGGGGCGACCACGGTCCAGCCGCGCCGTTCGGCCTCCAGGAACATATGGACGAAGTTCGGGTCGGGAATGCCGAACAGGGTGTTGATGCCTTCGGCCTCGAATAGGTCGAGGACGCGCTTGTAGACTGGCGTGCCTTGCTTGTCCGATGCGGTTGCAGCGGTGGCAGGCTTGGGATCGTCGTAGCTCATTTCAATAGCCTCGGTGCGCCCGTACCCATGTACGCGGCGAGGTTGCGGTGGAAATTGGTGATCTTGCGTTCCTGGTGCGGATTGGGCAGCGGCCCGCGAAAGCCGCGCGACTTCATCCCTTTCTGCACCCATTTCATGTTCGAGAAGTCCTGGGCCAGAACAGCGCCCCATCCTTCGGCCGTCGGTTCGGCATGTTCCCATTCCGTCACGGGTTCTTCGCCTTCGGGGAACCGCTCGATCGCGTAGGATTCGAAGATGCACATGTTGGGATCGTCGCCGAAGGGGCGCGCGCGATAGCAGAGCGCGAAGGTGATCCCCTGCAACACCGACATGTTAGGGAAGACATGCCAGGCGAGGCCCGCTTCGGCCATGACGTCGGGCGGAATATCTGGCCAGAAGACGCCGCGTGCGGCGTCGTCCGCCCGCGCCGATTTCAGCCAATGGGCAATAACATCGGCGGCCGCCGTGCCTTCGGGCAGTTCATCGACCAGACGACTGGCGGCGTTCACAAGTGTTTCCGTGGACGCGGCATAATTGAGCGTCTCGTAATTTTCGCGGATCAGCTCATAGGTCGAGCGGCGCGGGTCATCGCCCTTGCCTGCGCGGGTGACGCTGCTGCTCTGGCTCATGGCGAAGGCGGGATCGCGCTGGTCGAAGCCACTGACGCCGTGCAGGCCATAGGCCGCGCTATAGGCATAATAGTCGCCATAGGCGAGCAACTGGCTATGCGTGCCCGCGACATGATAGGGTTCCATGAAGGCTTCGAGCGCGGTCTTCCAGTTGGACGGGTAGACCACCCATTTGCGCCATTTGTAGCGCATCTTGTCCATTTCGAAATAGGACAGGATACGCCCCGCGTCGCCCAGGAAATCGGCCACGGGTTCAGCCTCCAGATCCATATGCACCCAGATCCAGCCGCCCCACAGATCGACCTTCACTTCGGAAAGATGCGTACAATCCGGCGTCAGCGCGCCCTGCCAGTCCTGCGGATCGAGAATATAGCTGTTATTGCCCTCTATATCGAAGGTCCAGCCGTGGAAGCCGCAGATGAAATTGCGGCGCTTGTTGCCCTTGGCCGAGTGCGCGCCTTCGGGCACATCCACCAGCTGCCGCCCGCGATGCGGACAGACATTATGATAGGCCTTGAGCCGATCGGGCGCGCCGCGGATGACGATGATGCTGTCGTCGCAAATATCGTAGGTCAGCCAGTCGCCGACTTCCGGCAATTCTTCGACCCGTGCGGCGACCTGCCACACTTTGGGCCAGAGCTTTTCCTTTTCGGCGAGCGCATAGTCGCGCGACAGGAAGGCCTCGACCGGATAGGTCAGCGGCTTGGTCAGATCCTCGATGGCGATGGTGGTCGGGCTGTTCATGCCATGCTCCCGCAGCCTGTTCCCAGCCGTCCGATTATTGCGAACGACGGGGCGATCCCAAACGAAGGCCGGTGGCCGGGCGGCGTCCTCCCCTCGGCGATCATGACCGCAACTCCATGCCCGCAAGGTCACCGCGCGCGCGCCAGTCCTGCAACAATGTCTGGAACGCGCCCCAGCCGGGACCGTAGCTGCGGAACAGCGCCCAAGGCGCCTTTACCTGACCTTCGTTGGTGAAATAGCTTGGCGTACATTCGATCTGGAAGGCGGAGGTGTCATATTCCACGTCGTGGAAATGCTGGACATAGGCGTCCTGCGCGTCCGCCGTGGTTTCGACCGAGACCGCGCCTTTTGCCATCGTCGCATGGATGATATGGGCGATATGTTCCGCCTGCCGCCCGAACTGTTCGGTGACGCTGGCGTTAAGGCCGCCCTGAATATAGCCGATGAAGAATTGGTTGGGGAAACCATGGGTCATCGTGCCGTGCAGGGTCTTGGGTCCGTTCGCCCAATGGTCGTAGATGGAGACGCCATTGCGGCCCTCCACCACGTCGATGCCCCAGCGGCGCTTGAGGTCGCTGGTGACTTCAAAGCCGCTGGCGAAAATCATGCAATCGACATCATAATTGACGCCGTTCGAGACGAAGCCCGTCTCCGTCATCCGCTCCAGCCCTTTCGCGTCGGACACGTCGACCAGTTGCACATTCGGCTGATTGAAGGCGGCGTAGAAGTCGTTGCTGGAGAGCGGGCGCTTGCACAGGAAACGATACCAGGGCTTGAGTGACGCGGCGGTCGCCGCGTCCTTGACCATCTCATCGACGCGGGCGCGAAGCCGTTCCATGACGCGATAATCCACCACTTCACGGCGGGCCATGAATTCTTCGGGCGACAGTTCCGGCCAGCCTTCGGCTTCTAGTTCGGCGTGGAGGTTGCGCGCGATTTCGGTCCAGATATCGCAGATCAGATCCTGCTCACCGGGCAGGAAAAATTCCATGGCGGCGCGATGGAAATTGGCTTGGCGTTCGGCCTGCCAGCCCGGTTGCAGCGATTCCGCCCAATCAGGATCGGTCGGCGGATTGGGCCGTTCGTCCACGGTCGATGGCGTGCGCTGAATGACGTAGAGATGCTGCGCATAGCGGGCGAGATGCGGCACGGCCTGGATCGCGGTGGCCCCGGTGCCCAGGATCGCGACGCGCTTGTCGGCCAGCCTGTCCAGCACCGGATTTTCGTAGCTGCCGCCGGTATAGCCATAGTCCCAGCGGGCGGTGTGGAAGATCTTGCCCTGATAGCGGTCTATCCCCTCGATCCCCGGCAGCTTGGGCATGTTGAGGACGCCGCAACCCATGATGACGAAGCGGGCGCGAAAATGATCGCCACGGCTGGTTTCGACATGCCAGCGCTGGAGTGTATCGTCCCATCTGAGCGCGGTGACGAGCGTGTGGAACAGGGCGCGGTCGTGGAAGCCGAAGCGCTGAGCGATCTGTTTGATATAGGCCTGAATCTCCGCGCCGTCGGCGAATTTCTTCGACGGCATGAAGCCCGTTTCTTCGAGCAGCGGCAGATAGCAATAGGCGTCATTGTCGCACTGGATGCCGGGATAGCGGTTCCAGTACCAGACCCCGCCAAAATCGCCGGCATGGTCGATATTGCGGAAATCGGTGACGCCCTGCTTGGTCAGATGATAGCCCGCCAACACCCCGGCAAAGCCTCCGCCCAGCACCAGCACGTCGAGTTCCTCGACCAGTGGGTCGCGCGGGGTGACGGCCATGTGCGGGTCGACATCATAGCTGTGCGTCATGTCGTCGGTGGTCGGTTGATACTGCGCCTGCCCGTCACCGCGCAGACGCTTGTCGCGCTCCTCGCGATATTTTGCGCGCAGCGTCGGGATATCGAATGTATCGGGCGCTGGCGTCCGGGTGGGAGTGCAGCTCATATCCGCTCCATGGAAGCTTGTTCTTTCCAGCAACTAATCAACAACCCTGTTCATTTGCAATGCGGCCTGCGTGGTTAGCGCGGGAGCGATGTTTCGCTACGCCCCCTGTTTAGGGCTTGGCCGCGCGGGCTAGGTTGAGCGCGTAAAAAGCGGGATGAGGATGTCGGACATGGCGCAGCAATTGATGGATTTCGCGGGCCGGACGATCATCGTCACCGGCGCGGCGGGCGGCGGCATCGGCACCGCGACGACGAAGATGCTGGCGCAGGCGGGCGCGACCGTGATTGCCGCCGGACGAACGCAGGCCAAGTTCGACGCGCATATCGCGCCGCTGATTACGCAAGGGTTGGCGATCGTGCCGGTGATCGCCGATGTGGGCACGGACGAAGGCGTGGCGAAGGTGATGGAGGCGGCAGTGGCGGCCCCCGGCACGCTCCATGGCCTGGCCAATGTGGCGGGCGGGGCCGCGCCGCAGACGTGGATGCGAGCCGAGCGGGTGACGCGGGCGGACTGGCGCGCGTTGTTCGAGCAGAATCTGGAGACGATGTTCTTCATGAGCCAGGCGGTGGCGCGGGAATTGCGGGCACGGGGCAATCCGGGTGCGATCGTGGGGGTTTCGTCGATCAGCGGGCTGAACAGCGCGCCCTATCATATCGCCTATGGCACGGCGAAAGCGGCGATCGTCGCGGCGACCCGCACGCTGGCGACCGAATTGGCGCTGGATAATATCCGCGTCAATACCGTTGCGCCGGGCATGACGATCACGCCGGGATCGGGCGCCTATATTGACGAGGACATGGCGCGGGACCAGGCGGCGATCGCCATGGGGCGGCGCGCCGAGCCGGAGGAACAAGCGGGCGCCATCGCCTTTCTGCTGTCCGACCTGTCGAGCTATATCACCGGGCAGACGATATTGGTGGATGGCGGGTTGAACCTCAAATGGACGCATCTGGGCGCGGACAATACGTCGCTGTTCCTGAAGAATGAGGATTTCCGTGCGGCGATAAAGGCGTAACAATGAGCGGCATGAGTGCAATCGAGAGACAGGCCCTGCGGGGCGCCGGCGTTGATCTGGCCGCCGACGTGACCGGGCCGGTGGATGGCCAGCCCATCCTGTTCCTGCATGGCAGCGGGCAGACGCGGCAAAGCTGGGGCAAAGCGCTGATCGAGGCGGCGCGCCATGGGTTTCGCGCGCTGTCCATGGATTTGCGCGGGCATGGCGACAGCGGATGGTCGCCCGATGGACGCTATGACCTGACCGTCTTTGCCGATGATCTGCGCGCGGTGCTGGCGCAAATGGACCGGCCGCCGGTGGTGGTGGGTGCGTCGCTGGGCGGGATCGTCGGCATGATCGTGGCGGCCGCCGATCCCGCCGCGATCCGCGCGCTGGTGCTGGTGGACATTACCGCGACCGTGGACATGGAGGGCGCGAACGAGGTGATCGCCTTCATGAACGCCGGGTCGGACGGCTTTGCCTCGATCGAGGAGGCGGCAGCGGCGGTTTCGGCCTATCTGCCCCATCGTGACAAGCCACAGAGCAGCCAAGGGCTGGCGAAGAATTTGCGGCAGCGCGGCGCGCGCTGGTATTGGCATTGGGACCCGGCCTTTATGACGATGGGCGTGGATGCCAAACAGGAGGCGGAAGGACCGACCGTGCTGGAGACAGCGGCGCGCGGGCTGACCATCCCCACTTTGCTGATCCGGGGCGGGCGCAGCCGGATCGTGACCGAGGAAGGGGCGCGCGTCTTTCTGGAGATGGTGCCGCATGCCGACTATGTGCATATCGACGGCGCGCATCATATGGTGGCGGGCGACGCCAATGATGCGTTCAACGATGCGGTGTTCCGATTTGCCGATCGTCAGGTGGAGGGATCAGCGCAGGATGACGGTTGACGCGCACAAAAAAGGCGACGCCGGAGCGTCGCCCTTATCTGGTGCGTACTGACACTTGTTAACTGCCAGACCGCGATCTCTGAGAATTTAAGGTCGCACAAGATTCCATCGTCGTCAATAGTGACAATAGTCGACAGACCCATTTCGGCGCAGGATTTGCCTTGACCTTAATCAAGTAACTTGGCCCATTGGATTTTCTCTTCTGGGGGTGGATGGTCATGACAGGCAAAGGGCATAGATATTGGCGCTTGGGCGCTGACCTTGGGGCCAATTCGCTGGGCTGGGCCGCGATCGAGCTTGATCCGTTGGACGATGGCAAGCCGAAGGGCATCCTCGCTGCCGGTTCCCGTATTTTCAGCGATGGCCGCGATCCCAAGTCGGGCGCATCGCTCGCGGTGGATCGGCGCGATGCGCGGGCGATGCGGCGGCGGCGGGATCGCTTTCAGCAGCGGCAGCGGGCCTTGCTGAAATATCTCGTAGCTGACGGGTTGTTTCCTGAGGGCGAAGCCGAACGCAAGGCGCTGGCGGCGCTCGACCCCTATGCGCTCCGCGCGCGGGCGCTGGATGAGGCGCTGTCGCTGCATGAATTGGGCCGGGCCTTGTTCCACCTCAACCAACGGCGCGGTTTCAAGTCGAACCGCAAGGCCGATCGGAAGGCGGATGATGATCCCGGCAAGATCGCGGACGGCATAGAAAATTTGAAGACTAAAATCCGTGAGGCGGAAGCGGAAGCCGGCGCTGAGCCGGAAAGCTGGACTTTTGGTAAATGGCTGCATGAGCGCCGTGCTCATGCGCCTGATCAGAATTGCATCCCTCGTGTTCGCACTCGCCTTGGTCCTCAAGGAGAAGATGCGAAAGATGGCTATGATTTTTATCCTAGCCGTCTTTTGCTCGAACAGGAGTTTACCGCAATCTGGGAGGCGCAAGCGCCGCATCATCCCGATGTGCTGACTGACGACGTGTATAATCGCCTGTTCGAGATCGTCTTTCATCAGCGCTCATTGAAGGCGCCGCGCATCGGCAAGTGTACCTTGATTCCGGGTGATGAACGCCTGCCTAAGGCCCATCCCCTGTTCCAACGCCGTCGCTTGCTGGAGGAACTCAATGCGCTAATGATTGTGCGAACAGGTGAGGTAGCGCAGAGATTGACGCATGAAGAACGGAATCACCTTTTATTGCTGCCGCCTAACTCGAAAGGACAAATCACTTTCGACAATATGCGCAAGGCGCTTAAGACTGATGCGCTGTTCAATAAAGAAAGCGAAAATAGAAGCTTTATTCTGGGCGATGAGATCGTCGCACAGATGGCGAGTAAGAAGCGATTCCACACGCTCTGGCACCATCTGTCCGTTGATCAGCAATGCGATATTATCAACAAGCTGCGCTCCATCCAAAGTGAGTCTGATGATACTGCCTTCTGTGAATGGCTGGATAGAAACTACGATCTCACACCTGAACAGATTCGTACCATTGCCAACACCTCACTGCCTGAGGGCTTTGGTCGTTTCGGACGTGCGGCTACTGAACGGCTAATTGAAGCGCTGACAAATGGTATAACACCAGAAGGTCGCAAGCCTGAAGCGCCCTCAATCGCTGCGGGGCGAGTTATCGTTTACAGCGAAGCCATCGTGAAAGCCGGCTTCGCACACCATAGTGACCTGCCATCCGGTGCAGAATTGGAATGGAAAGGAGAAAAACCACCAAAGCCTTGGCAAGTCCCATTGCCCTATTATGGCGTGGCGCTGGAGCGGCACATCATGCCCGGCACGGCAGAATTATCCGATTCGGAGGAAATGCGCGTCGGTCGATTGACCAATCCCACCGTGCACATCGGTCTCAATCAGTTGCGCCGCGTATGCAACATACTCATCCGCAAATATGGCCCGCCCGCCGAAATCGCGATCGAACTGGCGCGCGAATTGAAGCTGACGTATGAACAGAAGCGGGAAGAGCAGAAGAAGAACAATAAAAATCGCCTAGACGCAGAACAGCGTTCACAGAAACTTCTGGGTCAGGATCGAGATGGGAACCAAATCGGTCAACCGATTGCGCGAGATACGGGCGCGAATCGCGTGCTACTGAAACTCTGGGAAGAGTTGAATCTCGACAATTGCCTGGATCGTTGCTGTCCCTATAGTGGCGAACGCATTACTATCGAAATGCTCTTTTCTGCGAATGGCCTTGTCGAAGTTGATCACATATTGCCTTTCTCGGCCACGTTGGATGACAGTAACGCGAACAAAACCGTTTGCCTCCGTTCAGCGAACCAGGTCAAGCGCAAACGAAGCCCATATGATGCGCGCGACGACCTTAGAAACCGTTTTGGTACAAAAGCGGATTGGGAAGCCATTGCTGCCCGTGCGGCCCATATGCCCAAGAACAAGCGCTGGCGTTTTGAGCCTGATGCTATGGAGAAGTTTGAGAATGAAAGTGGCTTTCTGGCGCGTCATCTGAAGGATACCCAGTATCTCTCGCGGCTTTCGCTTGAATATCTCGGAACCCTCTACCCCGAAAAGGGTGAAGGGACCGGCCATATCTGGGTTTCGCCCGGCCGCTTGACCGAGATGGTGCGGCGCAAGTTGGGCCTCAATGACCTGTTGCCCGATCATAATTTCGGCGGCGGGGCGGATCAGGCGAAGAACCGGCTTGACCACCGCCACCACGCGATCGATGCAGTTGTAGTGGCGATCGTGGATCGCCGGATGCTGACGGCAATGGCCACGGCATCCGGCCAGGAGGGCGCGGAAGGGCGTGAGCGGATCAAAATCGATCCGCCATGGACAGGATTTCGCGACGATCTGCGCACGGCCGTCAATGCCATTACCGTCAGCCATCGTACCGATCACGGCACGGCGTCGAAGGCGGGCCTGCCCAAGGGCAAGGACGCGACCGCCGGGCGGCTGCATAATGACACCGCCTATGGCTTTACCGGGGAAACAGATGCCAAGGGCAACAGCATCGTGGTGCGCCGGGTGCCGCTATCAAGCTTCAAGAAGTTGGCCGATCTCGACCGTATTCGCGACCCTGAACTGCGGGTTGCGCTCTATCAGCATCTCGATGGGCTAGAGGGCAAGGCGTTCGAAAAGGCGATCAGTGAATTTGGCAGTCGTGAATGGCACCCTTATGGCGGCGTTCGCCGTGTGCGTGTGACCGAACCGCTGAGCGTCATTCCCATTCGTGACCGAAATGGACATATCTACAAAGGCTATAAAGGCGATTCCAACTACAGATATGATGTGTGGGAATTGCCGGGAGGCAAGTGGGTGACGAGTTGGAACGACATAGATGGGACGGCGCTGTCGAGTGTCGTTTCCACTTTTGATGCGCATCAGTCTGATGTCCAGCCGAAGCCCCATCCCGCAGCGCGCAAGGTTCTGAGCCTTCATCAAAATGATCTGGTGGCGATTGAACGAGACGGGGAGGAGCGAAAGCTGATGCGTGTCGTGAAATTTGGCCAGAATGGTCAGATTACATTAGCGGAGCCGCAACAGGCGGGCGATTTGAAACGTCGCGATGCCGCATCCAATGATGATGATCCGTTCAAATATTTCTCCCCCACATGTGGGGGCTTGAAGAAGGCCAAGGCGCGCCAGGTGCGGATCGACGAGTTGGGCCGTGTGCTTGACCCCGGCTTTCCCCCGCGCAAGAAGCAGCGCAAGACGCGCAAGCCGAGCTGAGCGGACACGGCGACAGGCATGGACCGGATCGTCGATATCGCGACCGACGGCCGTCATCTGTCGGCCTATCGTGGTTTCCTGATTGTGTCGCAGGATCGGGAAGAAGTCGGCCGGATACCGCTGGACGATGTCGCCGCCGTGATCGTCCATGCCCATGGCATAAGCTGGTCCACCAACCTGATCGTCGCGCTGGCGCAGCGGGGCGCGATCATGCTGTTGTGTGGCAGTAATCATGCGCCGGCCGCCGTCTGCCTGCCACTCGACGGGCATCATGCCCAAAATAGCCGCATCCGCGCGCAATGGGAGGCGGGCAAACCGCTGTCCAAACAGCTTTGGCGGCGGATCGTCATTGCCAAGATCCGCTGGCAGGCGGCGATTTTGGAGGCCAATGGCGTGTCGGCATCCGCATTCGACCTGCTGGCGCGCCGTGTCGGGTCGGGCGACCCGGACAATGTCGAGGCGCAGGCCGCCCGCCGCTATTGGCCGCTGCTGATGGGCGAGAGTTTTCGTCGCGACCGCGATGCGGAGGATATCAATGCGCTACTCAACTATGGCTATACAGTGCTGCGGTCACTGTGCGCGCGCGCCGTGGTTGCATCCGGTCTGCACCCTTCGATCGGGGTGCATCATGCCAACCGGACCAATGCCTTTGCCCTGGCGGACGATCTGATCGAGCCTTTTCGGCCGCTTGTCGATGGACTGGCGGTGCGGATGGCGGCGCGCGGTATTGACAGGGTGACGCCCGAAGCCAAGCGCGCCTTCGCCGGGCTGATCGCGCTCGACCTGGCTGGGGCGGACGGCACGACGACGGTGGCGGGTGCCGCCAATCGCGCCGCCCAAAGCCTGGCGCGCGCGTTTCAAAGCGGGCTGGCAAGCGACATCATTCTTCCGGTCCCGCCTTCTGCCCTGGAACTGGCCGGGCTCGACGCGCTGCTCCCGTGAGCGCGAGCCAACTGAGCGGATATCGCCTGATGTGGATTTTCGTGATGTTCGACCTGCCGGTGGGTACCAAGGAGCAAGCTCGTGCCGCCACAAAATTTCGCGAGTTCCTGCTGGACGAAGGCTTTGAGAAAAGCCAGTTTTCCGTCTATGCTCGTTTCTGCAACGGCAAGGAACAGTTTGAAACCTACATGCGGCGAGTCGAAGCAAAGCTCCCCGATAATGGTGACGTCCACATCCTCAGTTTCACGGACCGGCAATATGAGAATATCGTGCGATTTTCAGGGCAGCGGCGCAGGCGGCAAAAGAAAAATCCCGACCAATTGGCTTTGTTTTAGCGATTCGGGTCGTTTTGAAGGCGGCCGATCCGTCGTTATCGCTTTGGTTTTCAATGCGATAACGACGGATCTATTATAACCGCTCAGAGATCGCGGTCCAGCGGCAACGCGCCACAAGGGCGACCGGATTGGGGGGAGATTATAACCGCTCAGAGATCGCGGTCCAGCGGCAACTACGCATATGTGTCCGCGCCATGACCGACGATTATAACCGCTCAGAGATCGCGGTCCAGCGGCAACTCTATTCGGCCCTGAGCGCTGCATGTTCGTATTATAACCGCTCAGAGATCGCGGTCCAGCGGCAACCCCTATGGCTACGCACCGGATATCGCCGAGATTATAACCGCTCAGAGATCGCGGTCCAGCGGCAACCATGAGGCACCGCCGACCACGGGTATCCTGATTATAACCGCTCAGAGATCGCGGTCCAGCGGCAACATTTTGAAGCGGCTCTTATCCGCCAGCCAGATTATAACCGCTCAGAGATCGCGGTCCAGCGGCAACCGCACCGTCAACAGGTCGTTGGATGTCGCCATTATAACCGCTCAGAGATCGCGGTCCAGCGGCAACGCCTTATCAGCGTTCCCAAGTTGCGCGTGATCATAACCGCTCAGACATCTTTAATAATCCGCTGACGGTGAGGGCAGCAAAAGTTTGCTGCATATCGGCGTGCGATGAGAGTGGCGGATGATCCACCTAACCGTTGCACACAGCCCTATTCAAAACGTCGTGGTTCCTCTGTCCCTCGCGAAACTCGCCCGGCCATTCCCGTACATCGTTCCCGTGATTGCCAGAGGCAGGCCCTGATTGTCGGGCAATCCACCCACATAAACGGCTCGTCGCGCAAATACTTCGATTTGCCGCAAAATTTCCCCGCCGTAAAAACTCCATATATAGATACGTGAGTCCAATATATGGAACATAACGACATTGTGGCGAATGAGGCGGCGGTTCAAGTCGCTCATTGCTCCAACGCGCAACCACTTGTGTGTATTGATTATGGGGAGGAAGGTTGATGAAGTTTTCTGGGAATTGCGCTTGGGTTTCGCGCACCGCCGTGGCAGTTTCTCTGCTTGCTGCCGGCCCGGCAATCGCGCAGCAACAGGAGGCGGCCAGCGATAGCGACATCGTCGTTACGGGTATTCGCAGCAGTCTGCAGGGCGCGTTGAACGCCAAGCGCAATGCGCCGCAGGTGCTGGACGCGATTTCCGCCGAAGATATCGGCAAATTCCCTGACAAGAATATCGGCGAGGCGCTTCAGCGTGTGACCGGCGTGCAGATTTCGCGTGCCGATGGCGAAGGCGCTGGCGTGACCATTCGCGGTGCCGACCCGTCGCTCAATCGCGTCGAGATCAATGGCACGACCGCCCTGTCCACCACGGTAGGCGGCGGCCGCGATGTCGATTTCCGCGACCTGCCCTCCGAATTCGTCAACCGGCTCGAAGTCGTCAAGTCCGCTACCGCCGACATGACGGAAGGTGGCGTCGGTGGCACCGTGCGCGTCATTACCCGGCGCCCATTCGACAATGGCGGCAAAACCTATGTCGCGGGATCGGCCCAGGCGATCTATTCCGACATTGCCGACTATATGGACCCGCGCGTCGCCCTGATTGCCAGCGACACCTTTGCCGACGGCAAACTCGGCATATTGGTGTCGGGCACGTTTGAAAACCGCAATGTGGAAAGCCATCAGGCCCGCACCACCGGCTGGGTTCGGTTGGACAGCGACCCGACGACGCCGGGCTTGCAGGCTTATGATTTGAACAATGACGGCGCGGCCGACTTTTTCCCCGACATTCCCCGGTACGTCATCAACCGCCTCGAAACGCGGCGCTATGCGCTGAACGGCATATTGGAATGGCGGCCGAGCGACGATCTGACCGCCTATGTGGAGGGCAATTGGACCCGGTCCAACCAGTCGGTCACATCGCAATTCTTGCAAACAGGGACCAGTGGTGGATTGGTTGATGTCGCCAATACCGTCATCGGGCCGGACAATACCGTCACCCATCTTGAAATGATCAACAATCCCGCCCTGGCGCAGACCAGCCAATTGGGCGTATCCTATCGCAACATATTGGGCGACATCCGGCGCACCACCTATAATCTCGCCGTGGGTGCGGATTGGACCAGCGGCAACCTGAAGCTCAGCCCCAAAATCTCCTATTCCAAGGCGCAGGCCTATAATAACGAGATTAATGCCACGGCGGCTGTGACGGGCATGTCCAGCCTGATCGTTGATTATAATAACCCGCAGCAAGCACCCCAGATCATTTTGCCCAATGATCCGACGACGATCGCCGGGATCAACCAGCTGACCGTGCTGCGTCGCCCGCGTTATGACGATCAGGCGGAAAAAATGGCGAAGCTCGACGCCGAATATACGTTCGACACCGGCTTCCTCACGTCGATCAAGGTGGGTGGTCAATATCGCGACCTGACCGTCAAGAGCCGCTTCTACAGCCGGACGACGACGCTGAACGGCTTTAGCAATCCTGCGGTGCAGAGCCAGATCAGCGCGATCGTTGCCGGTAATGCAGGCCTTGGCACGTCGCCCTTCTTCAACACCGGAAATCTGGGCTTCGATGGCGGCTATACCGGCTGGCTGAACATGACCCAGGCGGTCGCGGATGCGGTCGGCGTGCCCGATCCGTTCGCGCCAGGCGGTTGCCCCGCCAATGCGGATGGCACTTGCCAGGTCTTCACCGACACATGGGAAGTCGGCGAGCGCAACATTGCGGGCTATGCTCAGGCGGCTTTCGCCTTTGATGTCGGATCGGTAGCGGTCAGCGGCGTTGCCGGTGCGCGTGTCGTCAATACGCAGGTCGATACGTCCGGTTTCCTGCGGACGGCGCAGCCAGGCGGTCAGCCCGCGCTGATCAGCCCCGTTGCCTATGACAGCAAGAACACCGAGTTCCTGCCATCCATAAACCTGAAAGCCGAACTGATCCCGAACACGCTGATGGCGCGTTTGACCGCCAGCGAAGTGATGGCCCGCCCACTGCCACAACAATTGGCCCCGCGCTTTACGCTGGACGTTGTGGGCTTGTCGGGCTCACGCGGCAATCCCGCGCTCCAGCCGTTCCGGGCACGCCAATATGATGCGGGTCTGGAATATTATATCAACAAGACGAGCTTTGCCTCGGTGACCTATTTCCGCAAGGAAATCGGTTCCTTCATCCAGAATACGACGGAGCCGTTCACGGACGCCAATGGTGTCACCTATGCGATCACGGTGCCGAGCAACGGAACGCAAAAGGTGACGATCAACGGCATCGAAGCGGGCGCACAGGTCGCGTTCGATTTCATCAACGTGCCTGTGGTCAAACATATGGGCGTGATCGCGAACTTCACTTACTCGAAGGATAGCGGTTATGAAGGCAAGGACTTCTTCACCGGCGATTCCCTGCCGTTCCAGGGTCTGTCGCGCAAAAGCTACAATATTTCGGCCTATTATGAGGATGATGTCTTCAGCATCCGTGGCGCCTATAATTGGCGCTCGAAATATCTGATCACGGCGGTCGGGCGTGGCAACAACCCCGAATTCGGCGAAGCCTATGGCCAGCTGGATGCGTCGCTCAACCTCAATCTGATGAAGGATGTCTCGCTGTTCCTGGAAGGCGTCAACTTGCTCGATGCCACGCGCAAGGAGAATGCCAACAGCATCTATCGCCGCACGATCATCGAAACCTTCGGGCGTCGTGTCTATGGCGGCATTCGGTTCAAGCTCTGATCCGCTCCCCCGTGGTTCCCCTTCTGGACCACGGCTCTTGCTGCGGGATCTCCCCCTTCTCCCGATCCCGCAGCATTTCTTCGTTCAGCCTGAACCGGGAATAGCGCCATGTTCAACCGCCGCACGATGCTGATGTCGCTGATGCTGGCACCGGTCGCCGCACGCGCGGATGGCGGACGGACCGTGTCGGGCGATGACTTTCGCGGCGGCCTCGAACAATGGCGGATGGAAGCGATCGGCGATGCCCGCGTCTCGGCGCGGAATGGCATTTTGGACATCGACGCTCCCGCCGGTGCCACGCTCTGGTTTCTGCCCGCCCTCGTGGCTCCCGTCGCGATCCGCTATGAGGTACGGGCGGTGGCCCAAGGCGGACCCCATGATGCGGTCAGCGACGTCAACGCCTTCTGGATGGCGACCGACCCTGCCGTTCCCGATGGGTCGGTGCTGGGGCGGCGGCGTAGCGGCGCGTTCGAGGATTATGATAGGCTGAAGACCTATTATGTCGGCATCGGCGGCAACCGCAACAGCACGACGCGGATGCGCCGCTATGTCGGCCGGGTGAGAGAGCGACCGTTGCTGCCCGACCATGACCGACTGGCAAAGGCGGACATGCTGACACCCAACGCCTGGTTCGCCATTGGCCTGATCGCCGACGGCCATCATATCGCGGTCGAGCGCGATGGCGCGCCCTTGTTCGAGATGGACGATCCAGCCCCCTATCGCCGTGGTCATTTCGGGCTGCGCACCACGCAGAGCCACATTCAGGTACGCAACCTGACCATCACCCATGGCTGACAAAAGGAGTGGAACGCCGATGAAGACCGGGATCATAGTCAGCCGCAGGGACAGCCTGAGGCTTGGCCTGCTGACCGGCGCTTCGGCGCTCCTGCCTGCCGCTGCACGGGCCGCGCGTGTGCGTGGGGACAGCTTGCCGTCGACGCCTGTGCGCTGGATCGACGATGCCGCGCCCCCGCTTTCGCTTGGCCAGACCTTTGGCGTGCCATGGCCGCAAGGGGCATTGCGCGCCGGAAACGCCCTGTCCGTCAACGACGCCGAGGGCAAGGCCGTGCCATCGCAGCATTGGCCCTTGGCCACCTGGCCGGATGGATCGCTCAAATGGACCGCCCATGCGTTGCCAGCCGAAAATACCCCGTCGGCAAGCATGACGGTCGTCCAGGGCAAGCCCGTCGCGCCCCGCGCGCCGGTCCTGTTGCGCGAAACCGCCGACCGGATCGTGATCACCGTCGGCTCGGTCCAGTGGACGATCGGCAAGTCCGGCAATTCGATCATCCAGTCGGCAAAAGCAGGCCAGCGGACCGTCATGGGATCGCTGGCGCTGATCGCCAGTGTGGACAGCGTACCGCAAGGCGGCGAGCGCAGCCATTTCACCGGCAGGATCGACAAGGCGACGGTCGAACAAAAAGGGCCGGTGCGCGCCGTCGTGAAACTGGAAGGGATGCATGAGGGGCAGGGGCGCGCCTGGCTGCCGTTCGTCCTGCGCCTTTATGCCTATGCAGGGGCCGATCATCTGCGGGTCGTGCATAGTTTCATCTTCGACGGCGATCCGGCCAGGGATTTCATCAGCGGCCTCGGCCTGCAGGCGCAGGTGCCGATGGATGCTGCCCCGCACGACCGTCATGTGCGGATCAGCACGGGCGCGGACGGATTGTTCAGCGAAGCGGTCCGGCCGCTGACGGGCCTTCGCCGCGATCCGGGTGCGGCCGCGCGCAAGGCGCAGATTGCGGGGCAGGCCGTGGCCATGGACGATATGGCACCTGCGGTCCGCAATCTGCTCGACCGCATCCCGACCTGGGGCGATTTCACGCTGAGCCAGCTCTCCGCCGACGGCTTTGCCATCACCAAGCGAACCAAGGCCGGGCAGGCGTGGATTGATGCGACGTCGGGAACGCGCTCGCAAGGCCTTGGCTATGTCGGATCGCCCACCGGCGGCGTCGCGATCGCGGCGCGCTATTTCTGGCAGCGGCATCCCGCACAGATCGACATTCGCGGGGCCGACACCGACCAGGCGTCGCTCACCGCCTGGCTCTGGTCCCCCAACGCACAGCCGATGGACATGCGCCCTTACCGGGACGTCATGGGCATGGAAGCCTATGCCGCCCAGAATGAAGGCCTCGACATCACCTATGAGGATTATGAGCCCGGCTGGGATGACGCGACCGGCGCGGCCCGCACCAGTGAACTGACCCTCTGGGCCTGCGCGGCAACGCCCGGCGCGGCGCGTCTGGCGGCGATGGCGCAGGCCAATGCGACGCCGCCGCAACTGATGGTGACGCCCGAACGCATCCGTGCAGCCGATGTGCTGGGCATCTGGAACCTGCCCGACCGATCCAGCCCGTTGAAGGCGCGGATCGAGGATCAACTGGTCAATCTGGTCGATTTCTATGCCGATGAGGTCGACCGGCGCGGCTGGTATGGCTTCTGGAACCATGGCGACGTCATGCACACTTATGACGAGGATCGGCACGTCTGGCGCTATGATATTGGCGGCTATGCCTGGGCCAATAGCGAATTGTCGCCTGACCTGTGGCTTTGGTATGACGTGCTGCGCAGCGGCCGGGCGCGCGCATTCCGCCTGGCCGAAGCGATGACCCGCCATACCGGCGAGGTCGATGTCTATCATCTTGGCCGCTTTGCGGGCCTTGGTACGCGGCATGGCGTCCAGCATTGGAGCGACAGCTCCAAACAGCCGCGCGTGAGCAACGCGGCCTATCGTCGCATCTTCTATTATCTAACTGGCGACGAACGGGTGGGCGACCTGATGCGCGCTTTGGTCCCCTCGGACCAGGCGCTGACCCATGTCGAGATCGGCCGCAAGGTGCCCGGTGCTGAGCGCAAGACTCTCCCCGAAGGCGTCGTGGATTTCAGCTTCGGCACCGTATGGGGGTCGCTCGCGGCGGCCTGGCTGACAGAATGGGAACGGACGGGCGACGTGCGGTGGCGGGACCGGCTGATCGCCGGCATGGATAGTATCGGGCGATTGAAATATGGCTGGCTGGCGGGCAGCGCGCCCTATGATCTCAAATCCGGGCGCTTCATCGGGCCGGGCGACAAAATATCCATATCGCATCTCAACGCCGTATTCGGGGCGTTTGAAGTGAATGCCGAATTGCTCCAACTGATCGACGTGCCGCGCTATCGGGCGGCATGGCTGGATTATTGCCGCTGGTTCAACGCCTTGCCGCAGGAATGGGACGCGCATTTTTCTCTGCCCTTCGGCAAGCGGAACCTGAAGGACGGACATTCCCGCCTGACGGCCTATGTCGCGCGGGAAACCGGCGATGCCGTGCTGTCCACACGCGCCGCGCGGGAGTTTTTGGGAGGCGAGGCCGGATTGGGACTGTCGGATGGCGACCCACGGATCGCCCATAGCGGCCCCGATTTTGTCGGCCCGACCGTCGAGTGGCCGGGGGTCTCCACCAACGCCGCATCGCAATGGGGATTGGCGGCGATTCAGAATCTGGCGCTCATTCCCGACGCACTGGAATGGGCCGCCGCAGAAAAGAGGAATTGAGGATGCGCAAAGCGATGATCGGATGGGCCGCGATGGCGGCGGTGGGCCTCGCCGGGGCCGCGCAGGCAAAGCCCGCCGCCGAATGGATCGACCAGACGACCGGCCACCGTGTCCTGCGGCTGACCGACCAGCCGGGCAGCGCCAGCCTCTATTTCCATCAGAACAGCTATACGCCCCAGGGCGACAAGATGGTGATATCGACGCCCGACGGCATCGCGGTGATGACGCTGGCCGACTGGACCATCAAGCCGCTGGTCAAGGGCAAGGATCTGCAATTGCTGTTCACCGGGCGCAAGACCCGCACGGCCTATTATGCCAGCCGCAAGCGCGATGACGGGGCGGGGGGCACCAGCATCTTCGTGGCGGATATCGACAGCGGCAAGACCCGCAAAATCGCGACGGTCAATGGCGGGTCGATAGGGTCGATCAATGCCGACGAGACGCTGCTGCTTGGCCAATGGGCCGCCAGCGACAAGCCGCTTCAACCCGACGGCACGCAAAAGGCCGGGACGCCGGAGATCAAGCAGACCTTCGGCCAGGCCCATTATGCCGCCAACGGCCCTGACGGAAAGCCGCTCAGCTTTGCCGAAGCCAAGGAAGTGCGCCTGAACGAACGGCTGGAAGCAAAAATCCCGATGGAGATCTTCACCATCGACATCCGCACGGGCGAGCGGAAGGTCGTCGTCGCCTCGACGGATTGGCTCAACCATATCCAGTTTTCGCCGACCGATCCCGGCCTCATCATGTATTGCCATGAAGGGCCGTGGCACAAGGTCGACCGGATCTGGACGATCCGCACCGACGGCAGTGGCAAGCAACTGATCCACAAGCGGATCATGAACATGGAAATTGCGGGCCATGAGTTCTTTTCGCCCGATGGCGCCTGGATCTGGTATGATCTGCAGACGCCACGCGGGGAAGTCTTCTGGCTGGCGGGCTATGAGATCGCCACCGGGCGGCGGCAATGGTATCATGTCGATCGCAACCAGTGGTCGGTCCATTATAACCAGGCACCCGACATGCGCCATTTTTCAGGCGATGGCGGCGACAGCGAGATGGTCGCCCACGCGCCCGATGGCAAATATCTCTACCTCTTCACCCCGCGCGCCATACCAGATGTCGCGGGCATTCATGCGGACAACGCCGCCGACCTGATCGCGCCGGGCACGTTCGGGGTCGAAAAGATCGTGGACATGCGCAAGCATGATTACAGGCTGGAACCCAACATCACCTTCACGCCCGACGGCAAATGGATGATCTTCCGCTCCAATATGGACGGCGCGCCGCACATCTATGCCGCTGAGATAAGCAAAAGCGACGAGTGACAGGCGGATATATGGCAGTCGCGAACACACTGTCGCAGACGATGGCGGCGTAGGTTGAGCCATATATATTTCGGCTGAACGCTATATGCCCCCGACAGTAACGGTAGCACCGCCATCTACAACAATGGCTTGCCCCGTAATGTAGCGCGATGCGTCGGAGGCCAGGAAGACGGCCGTACCAGCGATATCGTCAGGCTCGCCGATGCGTCCCATGGGCGTTCCCGAAAGGGCCGTCGCCAGATTATCCGAATCTTCCCAAAGGGCGCGCGCAAAATCGGTACGGATCAAGCCGGGCGCGATGCAGTTCACCCGAACGCCGGCCGGGCCATATTCCACCGCCAGATTGCGCGCCAACTGGAAATCGGCCGCCTTGGAAATATTATAGGCACCGATCACAGGCGATCCGCGCAAACCGCCTATCGACCCGATCAGGATGATCGACCCATGGCCCCTCTCCGCCATGCGGGGACCGATCATCGACGCCAGCCAGTGATTGGCAAGAACATTGTTCCGCAATATCTTTTCGAACTGGTCGTCGCTGATCCCCGCCATCGGGCCATAATAGGGGTTGCTAGCCGCATTGCAGACCAGAATGTCGATTGCGCCCAGCCTGTCGGTCGACCGCGCAACCAAATTTTCGAGAGCGGCCTTATCGCCGATGTTGGCGGCAATCGCCGTGGCGTGCCCACCACTCAGAGCGTTGATCTCCTCCGCGACCAGGTCACAAGCGTCCTGATTACGCGACGACACGATCACATCGGCCCCTTGTGCCGCCAGTCCATGCGCAATGGCGCGGCCGATGCCACGCGATGATCCGGTAATGATGGCTCCGCGGCCAGTCAGATTGAATGGGTTGGTCATTGTGATCTCACATTGCTGAAATACCGCAGTCGAGCTTCCTCACCGTTGCGATCGGTTAACAACACTTGGGCACCTTCGCACGCAAACAATCTCGCGGTCGCGGTGCGCAGACCTTGCGCAGCGCCCTTCACCGAAGCGATCGCCACCGGGCCGACACGGCTCACGCCCACTTAAAGCCAATGCGCTGCATCGTCGGCCGCATTGTCGCAGGCGCGATCCGCTCATGCGGTCATGCCTCTAAATCCTATTGCCCTTCCAAAGTAGGATTTCCTCTGATCTATCCTTGGCGATGGACCTGCACGCCTTCCGCCTTCGCCACCCGCTGCCGATACTTGCCGCGCCGTTGCGCATCTGTGACCCATTTGGCGCGTCGGCGACGCATGAGCGGCGCGTGGCTGTGACCTTGCAGCGCCTTCGCTGTCGCGTCGGCGGTACGTCACCATGGCGATTGCGCCCAAAACCCCCGAAAAACCTACCCCTGCAACGGCGTGAACTTCAACCCTGTGACCCTGTCGATCGGTTATTTGGTCCGCAGCGCGGTCGCACAAGCCGCCGGATCGACATCCGATCCCGTCGGCGTCCGCGCGTCCACATGCGTTACCACCGGCTCTTTCCCCGGTGCGGGCGCGTAAAGATAGGCGTCCAGCACGCAACGGCCATTGGCGAATTGCAGTTTGCGCACCGTGGTTTCGCGAATGTCGAGCCGGGGGGTACCGAACAGTCGGGTCAGTGCGCCCGCATCCGATCCCATCAGCGGGCCTTGTTTGGAAAAAGCGCTGGCCGGGGGACCAACGGGTGGCATTGTGCCGGTGCGCGGCACCACCGTGCCCGCGCCACAGGCGGCAAGCGGCAGCGACAGCAGTGCCGCCACAAGGGGACGCAGGGATGTCATGCGGATTTCCTTTGGCCATGCAGCATATGCACCGCCATAGCCGCGCTCCAGATCGGTGCAAGCAGGTTGACCAGCGGCAGCAGGAAGGCGATCGCCGACAACAGCCCCATCAGCCAGCGGCTGCCCCCTCCGATCGGCGGCAGCGCGGGATGACGCGGCTCGACCATATCGGCCATGTCGCGCCCCAGCAGATAGGCGTTGAGCGCCAGGAACAGAGCGATCGTTCCCACCCCGGTCACCAACAGGAACAGATAGGCGGGCAGCGCCAGCAAATTCCACCCCAGCGTGCGGCGCACCGAGGCCAGCGCATAGCGTCCGCTCCGCGCCCAGCCGACCGAGCGCGCCGTGGCCGCAGCTTCGGGATAGGACTGGCGCTCGACCGCCTCGATGATGTCGTCGGCAAACAGGCCCATCACCGCCATCGCCGTCGCCCGGAACAGCAGCCAGCCAAGCGCCACCACCGCCAGCGCGGTCACCGTCGCTTCGGCCAAACCGCCCCCACCCCAGCCATAATGGAGCCGCAGCGCATGAAAGCCCGCCCATATGCCCCCGCCCAGCGCGACGAAGATCAGCAGCGTCAGCGTCAGCGTCTTGAGCAGCAGCCGCAACGCCGCACCATGGAAGAGGGAGGGGAAAGCGCGCAGCGCAGCGGTCAGGATCATGGGGCCGACTATCCGCGCCATGGCCATCGCCGTCAATCGCCCTGTCCTGTCGCTCCCGCCATGAGCGCCGGTTGCACCGCGCGGGCCGCGCCTATAGAGACGGCGGGATTTTTCTTTCTTCTCTGGCCCAAGGAATTTGTGTGACCTCTCCCGCCCCCACATTGGATGTCGTTGCGATCGGCAACGCCATTGTCGACGTTCTGGCCCGTAGCGACGACGCCTTCCTCGCCGAACATGCGCTGACCAAGGGCGGCATGCAGTTGATCGACGCCGACATGGCGGAAAGCCTTTATGCCGACATGGGCCAGGCCAAGGAAATCAGCGGCGGATCGGCCGCCAACACGCTGGCGGGCCTTGCCGCGCTGGGAAAAAGCTGCGGCTTCATCGGTCAGGTCAATGACGACCAATTGGGCGACGTGTTCGCCCATGACGTCCGCGCGCTCGGCATCCGTTTCGACACCCCCGCCGCCACCGGCGATATCCCGACCGCGCGCTGCCTGATCCTGGTGACGCCCGATGCGCAGCGGACGATGAACACCTTTCTGGGTGCCTCGCAATTCCTGCCCGAAGCCGCGCTCGACCTCGACCTCATCCGCTCGGCGGGCATCCTCTATCTCGAAGGCTATCTCTGGGACCCCGAACAGCCACGCGCCGCGATGCGCGCCGCGATCGACGCCGCACGCGGCGCGGGGCGCAAGGTCGCCTTCACCCTGTCCGACAATTTCGTGATCGACCGCCATCGCGCCGATTTCCTCGACCTGATCGACAATGGCCAGATCGACATCCTCTTTTCGAACGAGGGCGAAATCCAGTCACTCGCCGCCGTCGAGGGCTTCGACAAGGCGCTGGCCCTGTTCGCCGGCAAGGTGCCGGTGCTGGTGTCCACTCGTAGTGAAAAGGGCGCGGTCGCGATCGTCGATGGCGTCCGCTACGAAGCGCCCGCCGCTCCGGTAACCGAAATCATCGACACGACGGGCGCGGGCGACTTGTTCGCTGCAGGCTTCCTTGCCGCCCATATCGACGGGCGCGGCGTCGAAGACTGCCTGGCGCTGGGTGCCGCCGCCGCCGCCGAAGTCATCTCCCACTGGGGCGCTCGCCCCGAAGCCGATCTCGGCATCATCCGCGACAAGCTCTTCGCCTGACCAAACAGAAAAACGGAGGGGTGCTACCCCTCCGTCCGTTCAATCCACCTTCTTCTTGCGAAACAGCGCCCGGTCTTCGGAGCCAAAGCCCCAGCGCCAGATGACGAAGCCATAGGCCCCCAATATCGCCCAGATTCCGACCGCCAGTTCGACCCATTCGAACCGGGGTGGCAGGGCGACGAAGCCCGCCCCGACCAAGCTGGCAACCGCCGCCGCGCTCAGCAGCGACCAGCGCCAGGCATTGATCGGCGCACCCAGCAAGCGCGAGAGCAACCGTGCCTTGACGAACGCCCCGATGCCCAGCGACAGGCACAGCGCCAGCGCCGGTGCCGCCGCCACCCACATGGGCGGCAATTCTATCGCGCGCGCGCCCAGGATCAGCGCGAAACTGAACGCCGCCTGGCACCCGATCATCCCCAGCGAGATCATCAGATTGCGATGCCGGGCAATATAGACCAGAGCCGATTCGCTGACGACCGCCGTCGCCGCAATGACTTCGGCGAGCAGCAGGAAGCCCAGCGCCCCGGTGCCCGCGACGAAATTGGGACCGACCAGCCCCATCACTGCTTCGCCCGGAATGGCGAGCGCCAGCGCAATCCCCGCCTGCGCCGCGATGATCCAGAAACCCACCTGGCTCACCTGTCGCGCAATGCCCGCAAGGTTGTTTTCGGCCAGGTTGCGGGTGATGACCGGCCCAAGGATCGGGTCGAAACTGGTCTTGAGCTTTTGCGGCAGCGACGCGACCTGCTGAGCGACATAATAGACGCCGATCACCGCCGGGCTGACGAACAGGCCCAATATCGCCATGTCCAACCGCCGCGATCCCCATTCGACGCCATCGGCCGCCGCCAGCGGCAGGTTGCGCCGGGCCATCCGCCACAGTCGCGGAAAATTAGGCCGCCAGCCCGTCGGCATGCCATAATGGCGCACCATCGGGATCAGCGACGCGATCAATGCCGCGCTCATCGCCATAGCATAGGCCATGATCAGGCCGTCCCGCCGGGAGTAGAAGGAAAAGGCAAAGACCGCGATGCTGATCGTCCACGGCTCGATGATCGCCCGCGCCCGCACTGTCGCGCCGACATCGAAGCGATAGGCGCAGGCCGCCAACGCCACGTCCGACCCCGCAACCGCGATCACGATGAAGGCCAGCAGCCGGTCGAGGCCATTAATGCCGCTATTGGGGAACATCGCCTGTGGAAAGACGAGCAACAGCGCCGCCCCTAGCAGCGATGCGGTCAGCGTCAGCACCATCGCATCGGTCACGACATGATTATGCGGCCGCTCGGTCTGACTGAGCGCGCCTGCCAGCCCGCGCTTCAGCCCCAGCGTGGCGAGTTGCGCAACGAACTCCACCACCAGCACCGCATAGGCGAAGCGGCCCAGCGCTTCGGCACCATAGACGCGCCCGGCGATGAACAGGAAAGGCAGCCGCGCGGCGAGCCGCAGCAGGAAGCCGAAAATATTGGTCCGCCCGCCCTTGGCCAGGGCAGCGATATCATCCTGATCGCTCTGCGCAACCGCAGCGGCCGACGGGCTCGTGGGATTATCTGTAGACAAATGGATGCTGCGGCGCGGCGGCTATTCGGGACGCAACGGGCGCGCCAGCAGCGCGTCGATGACCTGGGCGAGCGGCACGGCGTCGGCCAGCAGAGCACACACCGCGTCCACCACCGGCATTTCGACCCCTGCCGACAGCGCAGCCGCGCGCAGCACCGGCGCGGTGAACGCGCCTTCGGCCACGGTGCGGCGGTTGGCGAGCAGGTCGGCAGCTGCCTGCCCCTCGCCCAGCCCCTTGCCCAGCGAGAAATTGCGCGAATTGGTGGACGAGCAGGTAAGGACGAGATCGCCCAGTCCCGACAGCCCGCCCAGCGTCTCGGCCCGCGCCCCGCGCGCCAGGCCAAAGCGCGTCATTTCGGCAAAACCGCGACTGATCAGCGCCGCCCGCGCATTGAGGCCCAGCCCCGCGCCCTCGGCAACGCCGCACGCGATCGCCAGCACATTCTTGACCGCGCCGCCAATCTCCGCGCCGATCACATCGTCGGACAGATAGGGGCGGAAAGCCGGTCGAGCGATCCGTTCAGCAAGCCGCTGGCCAAGCGCCGCATCCTCGCAGGCCAGAGTGATCGCGGTCGGCAGGCCGCGCGCCACTTCATGCGCAAAGGTCGGGCCGGACAGGACGGCGATCGGCGATCGCGGCTGCGCCTGTTGCGCGACCTCCGACATCAGCAAGCTGGTTCCCGCCTCGATCCCCTTGGAACAGAGTAGCAGCGGGACGCCCGCGGGTGCCTGCGCCACGACGCTGCGCAGATGCTGGGCGGGGCTGACCACCAGCAACAGGTCGCAATCGGCCATATCCGCCATCGCGCCGGTCGCGGCGATCGAGGGCGAGAGCGGGATGCCCGGCAGATAGAGCGGATTTTCCTGCGACCCATTGACCGCGTCGACCACCTCGGCCTCAAGCGCCCACAGCCGCACCGCCTGTCCATCGGCGGCCAGCAATTGCGCCAGCGCCGTGCCCCAGGCCCCTGCTCCGATAACGCCCGCCTTCATGCCTTCACACTCTTCATGCTTTGACTCCGGCGCCGCGCGCCTTTTCCGCTGCCGGGTCGAGCGGCCAGCGCGGCCGGGCGGGGAAGGTCAGATCGTCAACCAGCCCCACGGCATAGCGCTCCGCCCCGGCCCAGGCGATCATCGCCGCATTGTCGGTACAAAGCCACAGCGGCGGCGCGACGAAGGGCAGGTCATGCTCCGCCGCCAGCGCTTCGAGCGCGCCGCGAATCGCCTGGTTGGCGGCGACGCCCCCGGCGACGACCAGCGCCGTCGCAGGCTCGTCCGACCCAAGCGCGCGGCGGGTGCGGTCGATCAGGCAGTCGATCACTGCCTGCTGAAAGCTCGCGGCGATATCCTGCGTCGAATAATGCCCTGACTGGACCGCGCGCATCACTGCGCTTTTGAGGCCTGCGAAGGAAAAATGCGGCTCGGCGGTGCCGACCAGCGGGCGGGGTAGCGGTACAGCCTTGGCATTACCCTGCGCCGCCGCCTTTTCGACCAGCGGACCGCCTGGATAGCCCAGACCCAGCAGCTTGGCGGTCTTGTCGAACGCCTCGCCCGCCGCATCGTCGATCGTCGTCGCCAGCCGCGCATAATCGCCCGGCCCGCGCACCAACAAAATCTGGCAATGGCCGCCCGATACCAGCAGCAGCATATAGGGGAATTGTAGCGTCCGGTCGGCGAGGCGCGGCGACAGCGCATGGCCCTCCAGATGATTGACCGCGATCAAGGGCTTATCCGCCGCATGGGCCAGTGCCTTGCCGGTGACCAGGCCCACCATAACCCCGCCGATCAGCCCCGGCCCGGCGGTCGCGGCGATCACATCGACGTCGGCCAATGTCATTTCCGCATCCGCCAGCGCCGCCGCGATCAGGGGCGTGAGCGCCTCCACATGCGCGCGCGCGGCGATTTCGGGCACGACCCCGCCATAGGGGCGATGCGCTTCTTCCTGCGTCGCCAGGCGATGGGCCAATATCCGCCCGTCGGCCGTCACCAGCGCCGCTGCGGTTTCATCGCAGCTCGATTCCAGGCCAAGGATGATTGTCATTGCCGCTTCCATCTAAAGCCCGTGGTCATTAGAGCAAGCCGCATATGTATTTGTCCGATCAACCGTTGCGCCTCGGCACCAGAGGCTCCCCGCTTGCGCTGGCCCAGGCGCACATGACCGCCCATGCCCTGATTGCCGCCCATGGCTGGGCGCAGGACGCGATTGAGATCGTTATCGTCCAGACCAGCGGCGACCGCATCCAGGATCGCGCACTCGCTGATATCGGCGGCAAGGCGCTCTGGACCAAGGAGCTGGAACGCGCATTGGTCGCACAGGAGATCGACTTCGCCGTCCACAGCATGAAGGACGTCGAAACGATTCGCCCCGCCATTTTCCAGATCGGCGCGATGCTGCCGCGCGCCGATGTGCGCGACAAGCTGGTGGGGGTGGAAAGTTTCGATGCGCTGCCCGCCAACCCGGTCGTCGGCACCAGTTCGCCGCGCCGCGCCGCGCAGGTCATGCGGCTGCGCCCCGACGCCACCATCACTCTGTTCCGCGGCAATGTCGCCACCCGCCTTGCCAAACTGGCAGCGGGCGAGGTCCATGCTACATTATTGGCGGCGGCGGGGCTTGACCGGCTTGACCAGAGCCATGTCGGCGTGAGCATTCCAATCGACACCATGTTGCCTGCCCCATCGCAGGGTGCAGTGGGGATTGAGGCATTGGCCGACAATGCGCCGCTGCTCGATGCGCTAGCCGCCATAAATGATGCCGACGCGAACGATGCTGTTGCCGCCGAACGCGCGGTCCTCAAGGCGCTGGGCGGCACCTGCCATTCGCCGATCGCGGCGTTGGCGGTGGTGGATGGTGAGGGGCTATATCTGCGCGCCGAGATCATCAGCCCCGATGGGCAGGAAACGGTGGCCCAGGAAACATGGCTAGCGCGCAGCGATGATCTAGTGGCGCAGGCGGTCGGCCGCGCTTTGCTGGAGCAGGCCAGCCCAGCGCTGCGGGCCCTGTTTGAAGGATGAGGGGTCGAAGGGTGAGGCGGCTCCTGATCCTGCGCCCCGAACCGGCGGCGGGCAGGACGGCGGACAAGGCCGCTCGCCGGGGGTTCGACGTGCTGCGCCATCCGCTGTTCGCGCCTTTGCCGCTCGACTGGTCCGCGCCTCCGGCCGACGGATTCGACGCGCTGCTGCTGACCAGCGCCAATGCGGTGCGCCTCGCCGGACCGGGACTGGCCGACTATCGCGCGCTCCCGACCTATGCTGTCGGCGCGGCGACGGCAGCGGCGTTGCACGAAGGGGGCTTTGCCGAGGTGATCTGTGGCGAGGGCGACGCCAGCGCCATTGCCGCGCGGATCGCGGCGGATGGCCATCGCGCCGTCCTCCATCTGGCGGGCACCACGGTCGCGCCGATGGAGGCCGGGCCGCTCCGTCTGACCCGAATCGCGGTTTATACGATGGCCTGCCTGCCGTCGGACCCAGCGCTGCTGCGTGATGCCACCCCCGGCGCCATTCTGCTGATCCATTCGCCGCGCGCGGGCGAGCGGCTGGCCGAATGCATCCCTCTCGACGGTCGTAGCGCGCTGCATATCGTAGCGATCAGCCAAGCCGCGCTGGCCGCTTGCGGCAGCGGCTGGGCCAGCCTTTCCGCGCCGCACAAGCCGGTCGATGACGACATGCTGGCCCTCGCCCTTTCTTTGTGCGAATGACGGGACGATGACAGGCGAAAGGGTCAGCATGCAAGACGCGGACGGCGATAGGAGTATCCCCGTGACCCCGCCCCCTGTCCGTCGGCGCAGCACCCTGCCGCTGGTGACGTTGATGCTGCTCGCCTTCCTGATCGGCGTCGCGCTGACCGCCTGGGCCTGGCCCCAGATCCAGAAGCGCTGGAACCCGCAACCGGCCCAGCCCGTCGCCGCCGTGCCGCAGACGGGCGCGCCTTCCGCTTCCATTACGCCAAGCACGCTCAGCGCCAACAGCGCCCAAATGCTTGACGCCCGTGTGGTCGCGCTCGACGAACGGCTTACCCGCATCACCGTCGAGGCGCAGGCCGCTTCGGGTAATGCCGCTCGTGCCGAAGGGCTGCTGATCGCCTTCGCCGCGCGTCGCGCGCTCGATAATGGCGCACCGCTAGGCTATATCGAGGCGCAGTTGCGCTTGCGCTTCGGTCAGGCACAGCCGCGCGCCGTCGCTACCATCATCAATGCCGCGCGCGAGCCTGTGACTCTGGCTGATCTGCGCGTCGGCCTTACCGACCTCAGCGATCGATTGACCACGCCGCCCGTGGAAAGCGACTGGTGGGATGCCATTGCCCATGAGGCCCGCGAACTGGTGACGATTCGCAAGGCATCGGCACCCTCCCCCCGGCCCCAGGCCGCGCTGGAGCGGGCCGTGCGCTATCTTGACGGCGGTCGCGTCAGCGCCGCCCTGGCGGAAGTAGAGCGGATGCCTGGCCGCGCGGCCGCCGACCGCTGGCTTCAATTCGCCCGCCGCTATCTGGAGGCGCGCCGCGCGCTCGATCTCATCGAAACCGCCGCGATCCTGGAACCACGGCCCTTGCGTCCTGTGGACCCTGCCCCACTCAGCCCGACCCTACCCACACCCTAAGCCTTTCAGCGACGAACCGTTCGTCGCATAGGACGAAACCAATGGACGGACGCGGCGTTTGTCACGATAACGTCATCTTTGCCCGATCGGGCTTGGGATTTTTGTTTTCGTGCCACCTCATGTTCAAGCCGTCAGCAGTTTTTGGAAAGATCGTTTTGCGCCAGGGCCAGCCGCCCCGTCGCGGCCGCCTTTGTCGCATCTGATCGGCAATCTGTCGCTCCCCCGCGACCTCGCTCGCACCCAAGCGCAGGCCGACTCGCTGGCGCAGCAGATCAAGGGCGATGGTCGTTCGGTCCTGTTGATCCCCGGCTTGCTCGCATCGGAACGGCGGATGGATGCCATGCGCCAGATATTGGCGGCGGCGGGCTATGCCGCGCATGATTGGGCAATGGGCCGCAATTATGGCCCGAAGCCTGACAGCCTCGACCAGATCGACCGGTGCGTCGATGCCATTCGGCGCGCAGGCGGCGGCCCGGTGACGCTTGTCGGATGGAGCCTCGGCGGCCTGTATGCCCGCGAATATGCCAAATATGCCACGCATAAGGTCGGCGGCGTGGTGACGCTGGGCACGCCCTTTTCCGGCGACCCGCGCGCCAACCATGCCTGGCGTCTCTATCAGCTCGTATCGGGTTTTCCGGTCGACAAGCCCCCCTTCCCCTGCACCCGCGAAATCAAACCGCCGGTGCCAACTATTGCGTTGTGGTCGCAGCGCGACGGCGTGATCCTGCCTGAATGCGCCAAGGGGCGCGGTGGTGAGCGCGACAAGGCAATCGAAGTCGATTGCACCCATATGGGCTTTGCCGCAGCCCCCGAAGGCATATTGGCCGTCGGCAACGCGCTGGAATTGATGCGCGCATAAAACGGCCAGCCGTCCAAATGCTATCGGCAGGGGCACAGCAGTAAAATTCACACCGTTGCAGGCGTGCTTTTCCGCCCTTTTTTGGCGCGACAGCTATCCTGACGCGCGCGCCACATAGTAGAACGCAAAAACCTGCCTTAGACTCGGATGACATCAGCTTGATCTGTATTCTGAGTTGAACAGGTAATTGCGGCATTCTGAGGGACTGAAGGTGTCGAGCAAGGAGCCGGTGCGCCGCCAAGTTGCTTCATGGGTACGCTCGGCTGTTTTGCGCATCAGGTGTTTGAGCTTGGCGAAGACCTGCTCGATCGGATTGAGATCGGGACTGTACGGCGGCAGGAACAGGAGCCTGGCGCCAGCGCTGCGGATCGCCTTGCCGATGGCGGGTCGTTTGTGGCTGCATCCCGCTCTAGTGATTACGCTCTAGAGCGCTATTCGTAATCGCTGTGTCATGGTTCTAGCTGTGGCGTGGGGACCACGAGACGTAGTGCCGGACTGTCAAACGAATCCGATCGCAAAGAGCGTTCAGCATAGGCCTCAAATGAGGTCGGGGGGGCGATCGAGCAGCCACGTCAGTACATTGGGATTTCCACCAGATGGGCAGGTGAGGGGCCGCATCTTGGCGAATTTCGCGCACATTTCTTCTAGCAGAGAGACTGTCGGCCGCCGACAGATCATAGGCGGCATATTGATGTCCCGGCTCCATAATGACTTTTGCGACAACAGAACCTACATCAGCGAGATCGACATGACCAAGCCGCGATGTCGTGTCGTAGGGCACCCGATAAAGTCCAGATTGCGCGATCGCCGCAGCGTCCACATTCTGCATCAGGTGCTGCGGACGTATGATCGTCCATGCCAGATCAGTGGCTATCAGGTGCGCCTCGACGTCTAGTTTCGCCTTGTGATTAAGCCAATCGTCGATTTGCGGATGAATGACCGAGATAAAGACAGAGCGACAGACTCCAGCCGCGACGGCTGCGTCGATCATGCCGGTACCGAGAGCGGTTTCGCGCGGATGGAAGGGAGGGCCGTAATAAATGACGGCGTCGATGCCCTCCACTGCATTCGCTCGGTCTACGGGATTTTCAAGATCCCCCTTACGAAACTCGACATGATCGATGCACGGATCGTTCCTGCTAAAACCAATGATGTCACAATGCTCATGATGCGCCTGCAATGCTGCAATGACATGCCGACCTGTTCGACCACCGGGACCAACCATCAGAATTCGCACTATAATATCCTATCGGCATGGTCTGATCGTACCCACAGTCCGATCTTGGTTTGCCTGTTTGATAAAGGTCAATCTTACCTGGTCAACAGATATAGTCCATATGAGCAATATAATTCGATTGATCGGATAAACGGTCATGGGCTAACGCTGCTGCGGGCTGCTTGCGAGCTTATCCGCGCCATTCAGCCACTGCGCCTAGTTCGCCGTGGGGAATGGTGATCGGACGTCCGATGCAACCCAGATCTTTGTGAAAGGACATTCTGCGTGAAGCCCCCTTACCGCCTTCTTGGAATCTCAGGCAGTCTGCGCGCCAATTCCTTCTCGTCTGCGCTTCTCGCTGCGCTTGTCGAGGCGACCGCAGAGCGCGCCATCTTTGACTATTCCGATATTGGAGCCGTACCGCATTTCAACCAGGATCTTTACGTCGATCCGCTGCCGCCAAGCGTGCAGAAACTGCGCGATCAAATCCTGGAGGCAGATGGATTGGTGGTCGTCTCCTCTGAATATAATCACGGCATCCCTGGAACGTTAAAAAATGCCCTCGACTGGGCGTCCCGCCCTCACAACCAATCGCCACTCAAGAACAAGCCGGCACTCATCATCACCTCATCTGTGGCGGTAACAGGCGGGGTGCGCGCCCAATATCAGATTCGCGAAACCCTGATCTCAGCACTTGCGCGCCCCGTAAGCACGCCCGAGATTGTGGTCGGCAACATTGCCGCTAAGATTGTCGGCTCCCGCTTTGAGGATCCCAGCGTGATCGCATTCGCATTGGCAGGCATAGCAGAAATGTTCAACGAAGTAGATCGACTGGTCGGCAGATAGGCATCTCACGTCGGTGGCGGACTTCAGGGCATCCTTCCGGCGTTATGCGACCGTTTCATGCCGCCCGCATTCAGCGCCTAGCGTCCCTTCCATCGCGGCGCCCGCTTTTCGATAAAGGCTAGCGGTCCCTCAACGAAATCCTCGGTCGCCATCACTCGATCCTGCGCATCGAGTCCCAGAGCGAACAATGCATTGTCGTCCAGGTCGTAAGCGCGGCGCGCCACCTGGAGGCTTTCGTGCACCGCGACCGGCGCATTGGAAGCGATTTGCACGGCGAGTTCGAGCGCGCCCGTCACAGCCCCGCCATGCGGAGTCAATCGGTTGACCAGACCGAACTCAGCCGCACGTGTCGCTGGCAGGCATTCTCCGGTAGCAAGCATCTCCATTGCGATTGCACGCGGCAGAGCGCGCGCCAATCGGTACATGCCCCCGGCCGCCGCGATCAGTCCACGCATCACTTCCGGCAGCGCAAACGTCGAAGTTTCCGAAGCGACGATCATGTCGCATGCCAGCGCGATTTCGCACCCGCCTGCCATCGCAAACCCCTCGACCGCCGCAATCCACACCTTATCGCGCGGATGTTTGACGAAACCGGCAAACTGCCCATCCGGCGTAAAGAGTTCCGACAGCCGCCCGGCGGAGACCTCTTTAAGGTCGGCACCAGCACAAAATGCGACGCCCCCCTCGCCCGTCAGGACTGCGACCCAGAGGTCAGGGTCGCTCTCGATCTGCTTGACTGCCCGGTCGAGCGCTTGCGCCACGAAACCGTTTATAGCGTTTCGGGCTTCGGGCCGACGAATGGTGACGAGTGCGACATGAGGCGCGGCGATTTCGACCGTGACAACATTCATCTGATTTCCTCAATAAATCTCAAACAGCCCGGCGGCACCCATTCCACCGCCTACGCACATGGTGACCACGCCATATTTCGCCTTGCGACGGCGCCCTTCGAGCAAAATATGACCGGTACAGCGGGCGCCGGTCATGCCATAGGGATGCCCGATCGCAATTGCGCCGCCCGATACGTTGAGGCGCTCGTTAGGAATGCCAATCGTGTCGCGGCTATAGATCACCTGACTGGCGAACGCTTCGTTCAGTTCCCAGAGGTCGATATCGTCGACCTTCTTTCCGTGCGCTTTCAGCAATTTTGGAACAGCAAATACCGGGCCTATACCCATCTCATCGGGGTCACATCCTGCTACCGCCATGCCACGACAGGCGCCGAACGGCGTCAGCCCTCGCCTGGACGCTTCCGATGCGCTCATCAGCACCAGTGCGGCCGCGCCATCCGACAATTGGCTGTTGTTGCCTGCCGTCACCGTGCCGCCCGGTTCGAGCGCCTGGCCACCCTTATAGGCTGCAGGCAGCGTGGCGATCGACTCCGCCGTAGTGCCGGGGCGCATACCCTCGTCCTGGGTTAACGTCGTCTCGCGCTGCTCAGTCTCGCCAGTTGCCTTGTCGGTCACGAGCATCTGCGTGCGTAGCGGGACAATTTCATCTGCAAATATACCTGCAGCGACGGCAGCGGCTGCGCGCTGATGCGACTGGGCACCAAGGACATCCCGCTTCCTCCCGACTTACGCCATAGCGGCGCGCAACCATCTCGGCGGTCTCCAGCATGCCCATATAAAGGTCTGGCCGCTGCCCGGCTGAGGGCTTGCGCAATGGCATGGCCAGCCAAGGTCTGGGGCTGCGTATCGTTGAACGCGCCGCGATATGCTTTGCCAATCGGCGTACGTGCGACGGATAAGATGACGGCTTCTCGTTTTGACATGTGCGCTTTAGATGCCGGGTTCAGGGGATCGGGTTGACGTCAGGCTCCACGAAGATGTCGATCTCCAGTACTGAGGTCGGATCATAACGGTACGGCGCAAAGTCGGTAACGCCTTCCTCACGCAGCACGTCATCGTCGATCACGAAGTTGCCAGTGAATATCCGCGAGTCGCGCAGGAAAATGGCATGGGCAGCATCCGCCATGATTTCGGGTCGGCGTGAACGACGCATCAGGTTTTCGCCGCCCAGTGCAAACTCCACCGCCGCCGTTGCGATCGTCGTTCGCGGCCACAATGCGTTGAATGCGATCCCCTCTGAACGGAATTCTTCAGCCATGCCGAAGGTGACCATCGACATGCCATATTTGCTGATCGTGTAGGGCAGATGCTGCGCGAACCAGTCCGCCCGCATGTCCAGCGGCGGTGACAAGGTCAGAACATGTCCGTTCGCGCTGTTGCGCAGATGCGGAACGCAGGCGCGCGAGACAAGGAAGGTGCCGCGCATATTGATCTGCTGGATCAAGTCGAAGCGCTTCACGTCGATGTCCTCCGATTTCACCAGATTGATTGCCGACGCATTGTTCACACAAATGTCGATTCCACCGAAATGCTGTGCGGCCTGAGTGACTGCGGCTTGGACCGCATCGGCATCGCGTACGTCGAGCAGCAGCGGAAGCGCTTTGCCACCAGCCCGCTCGATCGCCTCCGCGGCGGTGTAGATCGTCCCCACCAGCTTAGGATGAGGATCACCCGTCTTTGCGGCGATGACCACGTTCGCGCCATCGCGTGCAGCCCGTTCAGCGATTGCCAGGCCGATCCCCCGACTTCCACCGGTGATGAACAGCGTCTTGCTCGCCAATGTCATGTTAGCTCTCCAACCATTTTTTAGAATTCATCGATTGGTGCTGCGAAGATCAGGTCAGATCTTGCCAGGACGGGCACCAGCCAAGTTTTCATCTGTGGCAGTTCCGCTTCCGCGAAATAGCGACAGGCGCGGATACGTCCGTTCAGGAACGCTGTATCGAACCTTCGGTCTTGGATGGCGAGTAGCGCTTCCGCCAAAATCGCCTGATCTAACCACAGCCAACCCACGACAAGATGCCCGAACGCCGCCAATACGGGTGAGCCATGCGCCAACGCTACGGCATCCTCAGCCTCGGCGAGCAGTATCGCGACTGCTTGTTCAAATTCGGACAGCGCATCCCCCACAGCCAACGCAACGGCGCTTAGGGAGGAGCCTACACCGACCTTCGCTATCGTCGCGCGAATTCGTTCGGCCAGCGCGGCAAATGCAATCCCGCCGTCACGGCGCAGCTTTCTGCTGATCAGGTCCAGACCCTGGATACCAGTCGTGCCTTCATGAATCGGGTTCAGCCGATTGTCGCGATAAAGTTGTTCGATCTCGAAGTCCTGCGAATAGCCCGCCCCTCCGTAGACCTGAAGCGCCAAATGGAGCGAATGCTGCGCCCATTCGGAAGGCCATGTCTTGGTCGCGGGTGTCAACAGGGCCAATAGCGACGCAGCAGCAGCCCGGTCCTCTGCGGTTGTCGCCGTCTTTTCATCGTCAAGCAGTCGCGCTGAAAATAGGACTAGAGCCAAAGCGCCCTGCCCGATCGCCTTTTGCGCCAGGAGCATACGGCGGACATCGGCATGTTCGATGATTGGTACTTGCGCCCCAACGGCTGCGCCAATGCGCCGGCCCTGGGTCCGTTCCAGCGCATAGTCGCGCGACATCTGATAGCCGCGATTGGCGAGCATTGCGCCAGCAAGTCCCACCGAAATCCGGGCTTCGTTCATCATCTGAAACATTTGCGGAAGCCCTTGACCGACCTCCCCTACCCGCCAACCGATAGCGCCGGCCTCTCCCCCCGGCATCGATTTACCCTCGCCAAAATTGAGCGCACAGTTGGGCAAGGCGCGATATCCCATCTTGTGATTGAGGCCGGCCACGGCGACGTCATTGATGGTGCCATCAGGAAGTATCTTAGGCACGATAAACAGCGAGATGCCGCGGGTACCTTGGGCGACGTGTCCGTCTGGCGCGGGGACTTTGGCAAGCACGAGATGAACGATGTTGTCGGTAACATCATGGTCGCCCGCAGAAATCCACATCTTGCTGCCGGTCAGGCGATAGCGCGCGCCATATCGGTCCTCGCCCTCCAGCACGGCGCGCGCAAGAATGTCACCAAGGGAAGAACCCGCATGCGGCTCCGACAGGCGCATAGTACCCATGGCCACCCCGGCGATTTGCGGCTCCGCAAAGGTCGCGATTTGAGCCGGACTGGCATAGTTGGCGAGCAGGCGCGCATTGCCTACGGTCAGCAAGGTGAAAGAGGCCGTCCCAAGGTTGCCGGCCATCAATATGCCGAGAGCGCTGACATAGACAAGATGCGGGAGTTGCAAACCGCCATGCGTCTCGTCGAACACCATCGCGAAGATCCCCGCCTCGGCAATCTTGCGGACGCCCCCGGCCACTGACGGCAATACCGTCACATTGCCGTCGAGATCGAGCTGCGGCTCGCTTGAGTCCCAAGCGCGCAAATGCGGGGCCAAATCATTTTCGCCTAGGCGCGTCGCGAGTTCGATGACTGCGTTGACCACTTCACGGTCGTGCGAGGCGAAGCGCTGTCGGGACAGCAATCCATCCATATCCAACCACTGGAACAGAAATTCGAAGTCGCGCTTATCGACAATCATTCAATAAAACCCGCATAATCGTCCTATCATTTGGCATGATCTTCGTGCTGCGTCAATCTATTTAGTTGGTTTGTCGCAAGGTTCGCTGTGCTGGTGATCTGCGGCCCGGAGTTGACGCAGGCATAGCACGTCTTGATATCTTCATACTATTACGTATGACGATCTATGTATATGGAGAGCGATATATGATGGAACCTAGCACCCGTAGCGATGATCTCGCCAAACGGCTCAAAACGTTCATGGCGGAAGAAATCTATCCCAATGAACGGCGCTATTATCTTGAGGCGGAACGGTTGGGACCATGGTCGGTCTATCCGATTGTCGAGGAACTGAAGCCAAGGGCGCGCGCCGCAGGACTGTGCAACCTGTTCTTGCCCGCCGCGCACCATGCCGACGGCCTTTCCAACGTCGATTATGCGCCGCTCTGTGAAATCATGGGCCGCAGCCTGTTCGCCCCTGAGGTGTTCAATTGCTCCGCCCCTGACACCGGGAACATGGAAACGATCCTGCGCTACGGAACCCACGAGCAGCGTGATCGCTGGCTGACCCCATTGCTGGACGGCGAAATCCGCTCGGCTTTCGCGATGACGGAGCCTGAAGTTGCATCATCGGACGCCACGAATATCGGCAGTTCCATTGCGCGCGACGGCGACGAATATATAGTCAACGGACGCAAATGGTACACGACCAATGCAACCAGTCCGGCGTGCAAGATCATCATCTTCATGGGCAAGAACCAGCCGGAAGGCGATGATCCCTATCGTCGTCAATCGATGATTCTGATCCCACGCGAAACGCCGGGCGTCCGGGTCATTCGTTCTCTACCGGTGTTTGGGTTCTACGGCGTTCCGGACCGCGCTGCGGAGGTGCTCTTCGACAATGTCCGGGTTCCGGCTTCCAATATGTTGTTGGGCGAAGGGCGCGGGTTTGAAATCGCGCAAGGGCGCTTGGGGCCGGGGCGCATCCACCATTGTATGCGCCTGATCGGCCTGTGCGAGCGCATCCTGGAACGGATGTGCCGACGCGCCGAACTGCGACAGCCCTTTGGCAAGACCCTGGCCGAGCAAACCGTGACGCTAGAACGGATTGCGAATGCGAGAATTCAAATCGAGCAGGCCCGCCTACTCACCATGAAGGCGGCATGGATGATGGACACGGTCGGCAGTAAGAATGCCCGGCGCGAGATTGCAATGATTAAGGTTACCGCGCCCCTGATGGCACAGGAGATCATTGATACAGCCATGCAGATGTTCGGCGGCGGCGGCACCAGCAACGATCATCTGCTATCCGCAGCGTTCGCCACAGCGCGCCTGCTGCGCCTGGCAGACGGGCCGGACGAGGTGCATCGCAACCAGATCGCGCGACTCGAACTCAAGCGATGGCGCGGTACCGATCCGGCGTTCACGGGCGGCAGTGCAGATGTGCTAACCCTCGAAGAAGCGGAGAAGATGGCTAGCGAAGGCTTATGGCCTAAACCGTCGGACTTCGACGCATGAGCGCGCGACTTACCGGCAAAAAAGCGCTCATTACCGGCGCGGCGCAGGGATTGGGCGCTGCCGCCGCTTTCGCCATGGCACGACAGTGCGCGCGCGTGTTGTTGACCGACCGCAACGAGGAGGCCGTGATCGCCACCGCGCAGGCTATCAATGCTGAGCTCGGTGCCGGTACCGCCTATGCCGCGCGGCACGATGTGGTCAGCGAAAGCGACTGGGGGGACGTAATCGCGCTTGCTTCGGAGACGCTTGGCGGCCTGTCGGTGCTCGTCAACAACGCCGGAATCGTGCTGACCGGATCGGTCGAGGATTTCACATTGGCGGAATGGCAGCATGGCACTGCGGTCAATGTCGATAGCGTCTTTCTCGGCGCTAAGCTGGCGCTGCCACTTCTGCGCGAGCATCAGCCGGCATCGATCATCAACCTGTCCTCAATCGCGGGCCTGATCGCCTCGCACAATTTTGCGAACTACAATGCCACCAAGGCTGCGGTCTGGATGCTCAGCAAATCGATCGCGCTGCACTGCGCACGCAGCGGGTGGGACATTCGCTGCAATTCCGTGCATCCCACGTTTATACGAACCCCGATCCTCCAGGATATCGTGGGCGATCGGGACGAAGCAACCGTGATGGCGAAGCTCGCGAAGCAAGTGCCATTGGGCCGCCTTGGTGAGCCAGAGGAGGTCGCCCATGCGATCGTGTATCTCGCATCCGACGAAAGCCGTTTCATGACTGGCGCCGAACTCAAACTCGACGGCGGCATTTCCGCAATGTGAGGCCCCTTTTATGAACGCTTCAATCTTCGATCTCTCCGGCAAGGGCGCGATTGTCACGGGTTCTTCACGCGGTATCGGCCGCGCCATCGCGGAAGCCTTGGCAGCGCATGGCGCGAATGTCATCATTTCTTCACGCAAGCTGGCTGCCTGTGCAAAGGTTGCGGCAGCCATCAACGCGCGCGACGGTGGGCAGGCGACTGCAATCGCTGCCAACATCGGGAATAAAGCCGATATCGAGCGGTTGGTCGAGGAAGGAGGCGCAGCGCTGGGCAGCATCGACATCATGGTCTGCAATGCCGCGTCTAATCCTTATTATGGTCCAATGGCCGGGATCACTGACGAACAGTTCGATAAAATTCTGCGTAACAACCTGATGTCCAGCCACTGGCTTGCTGCCCTCGTCTCACCCGCAATGATTGCGCGTAAGGCGGGTTCGATCATTCTCGTTTCCTCAATGGGTGGCCTGCGAGGATCACCCGTCATCGGTGCCTATAATATTTCGAAAGCCGCTGATTTCCAACTCGCCCGAAATCTGGCTGTCGAATATGGGGCCAGCGGCGTGCGTGCGAACTGTATCGCGCCCGGCCTCATTCGTACCGAATTTGCCCGCGCCCTGTGGGAGGACGAGGTTAACCTTGCCAAGGCATTGTCCGGCACCCCCCTCGGTCGGATCGGCGAACCCGACGACATTGCGGGCGCGGCGGTTTTCTTGGCATCGGATGCTTCGCGCTATGTCTCCGGACAAACCATTGTCATTGATGGCGGCGCGACCGTTACCGTTGGGGGCGTCTGAATAATTACGATAGCAGGAGACACACAGTGGATCAAAAGATCGGAGTAGTCGGCGCTGGCCTTATGGGCGCGGAAATCGCGCTCGTATTCGCGCTGGCCGACCATGACGTCCTGTTGAACGATCGCGACCAGCAAAGCTTGGGCCGTGCGCTCGCTCGACTTCGCACTCTGATGGAAAAGGGCGTCGCGCGCGGGTTTTACGAGCAAGGTCAAATTGACGCTGTTCTTGCGCGCATTCGTCCGGTGAGCGACCTATCTACCTTTCATGATCGCGACATCGTGACCGAAGCGGTGTTCGAAGCCGTGGAAGTCAAATCGGCGGTGCTCAAAGCGCTCGATGAGATCTGCAAACCCGATTGCCTGATAACGTCAAACACCTCCACCATCCCGATCTCAACTCTTGCTGCTGCACTCCCGATCGAGCGCCGCCCTCACTTCATCGGAACACATTACTTCTCGCCGGTCTCGCGTATGAATTTGGTCGAAGTGATACCCGGATTTGACACCACTGGCACCACACTCGAAGAGGTTATGGCGACCATAATCTCGATCGGTAAAACACCGATCCATGTCAAAGATGTTGCTGGCTTTGCCGTTAATCGCATGTTGCATATGTTCATGATCGAGGCTGTTAAACTGGTTGAGGAAGGGGTTGCCACACCCGAAGATCTGGATACTGCTTGTCGTCTGGGCTTGGGGCATCCGATCGGTCCCTTTGCCCTGATGGATGCTGTGACGTCGAGCCTTTGCGTGCAGGCTCAGGAAATCATGCAGGAAGCCTATGGCGAACGATTTCGGCCACCTCCCCTGCTCAAGCAGCGTGTCCGGGCCGGCTATGCCGGGGGCAAAGGCCAACCGGGCTGGATCACACCCGCCGTTTCGGGCTAGGCACGCGAAGGCACGTGCGACCATCGTTTAAATCGCGGCCGCATATTGGGGAACCTAATCCCGCTCTCTCAAGCGGCGATCGGGTGAAAGAAGGTCTGAGGCTCTGAGCGACGGTATGACAATATGACAGATGACAATACGGTACCCACGTCCGCGCGAACACCGTTCGAACAGGTTCACCGTGGCATCTTGCGCGCGCTCTATGAAGGTCGGTTTGTCCCCGGCCAACGCCTCGCGGCACCCGACCTCATGCGGGAGTTTGGGGTTGGACGCGGAACGGTCAGGGAAGTTTTACAGCGCCTGGCATCGACAGGGGTCGTTACCGTCGCATTGAACAAGGGTGCGCAGGTACGACGCCTTTCGCGCAGCGAAGTCCGGGGCATCCTTGATGTTGTCGAGGTCCTGTTGGGCCTCGCTGCGCGAGGGGCAGCGCAAGCGATCCAGGTTTCCACTGTCCGAATGGCGTTTCAAAAGCGCTACACTGCGATGGCTAGTATGGTGCCGGAAACGGACTTCAACCGGTTTCTGGCTGCGCGCGAGGACTATTATCGCTTTCTCGTTGCGGCTTCGCGCAATGAAGAGTTGCAAAGGGTTTTCCCAGCTATCCAAGTCCAAATCATGCGAATTCAGTTTCGCTCTTTTGACCGTGCAGCCGATTCCACCGATCTTTCCGACTACACCGAACTGACACAGGCGGTCCTGTCCGGTAACGCCGAGCAGGCAGAAACCGCTGGTCGCGGTCATGTTCGCAAAACGCTGGATCGCGTTCTCGCCCTACCCTCTCGCGCTTTTGAGGCCGAGCGCTGAGTCCCAAGCCTACTACCAATGGAATACCAGCCGGCGCTCAGTCGGGATGAAGCGTGAGCGGCAGTTGGGCAAATCCTTGCAGGCCATTGTTCACTAGACGTGTCGGCTCCCCCGCCGATATGCGCGCCACCGATGCGAGGATCGCGCGCAACAGCGCTTCCATCTCCAGCCGCGCCAGGTGCATTCCTGCGCACAGATGGACGCCAGCACCCCATCCAAGATGATCGCGCGGATTGCGCCTCACATCGAACCGGTCGGGGTCGGAATAATGGCGCTCATCGCGATTGGCCGATGCATTGAGCAACAGGATGCGCGATCCTGCAGGCAGGGTCGTTTCAGACATCTGGAACGGCTCGATGGCATAGCGAGTAAAACCGCGGATCGGTGTGGCCATCCGAACCGACTCGTACACTACGGATGGGACCAGTTCGGGATGTGCCCGGAGAGTATCATAGGCGCCATCAACCGAGGCCAGTCGCCACAACATCTCGCCGATTGATGCGATCGTGGTGTCGAGGGAGGGTGTGGCATAGTCAAAGATCATCAGTCGGGCAGTGTCGAGCGAAATCTCACCCCGGTCGGCAGCGTCGAACAGCCCCTCGGCCCAACCGCCACGCATCACCTTGTCGCGGGATAAAGTGCGCGCAAAATTGATATACTCGCCCAAAATGGGGCCAGTGGCTTTTCGGGCGGCCCGAAGCTGTTGAACGCTGTAGCCGCCCAATGCAGCAACTGCTCGCCACCTACGCTGTTGAGGCCGACCAATTCCGCGACGACTGTGACGGGCAGGTGGGAAGCGATCGTGGCCATCCCTTCCACTTCCTTACCGATGCAGAAACGCCGCACCACTTCTTTTGCTTCAGCCTCCACCCTGTCTTTGATGGTTTGGAGCGCCTTTGGGATAAGCGGCTTCATCAGCAGCCGCTTGATCTGGGCACGCTCCTCTCCATCCATCGTGATGACACCGGTCGGGCCGTTGCGGATGCCGTCGTCAAGTTGAAAGCGGTTGGTGGTGACACCCCGACTGCTGATGAGCTTGGTGTTGGCGCGCAGCCCTTTTTGCACGTCTTCGAAGCGACCGGCCGCGAACATTCCAAGGCAATCAAGCCACACGATGTCGCCAAGTTCACGAATCCGGCGAAAGCTTGGAAAGGAATCGGCGAGATTCTCCGGGGCGTAGAGATCATCTTCGAATATCGGGAAATCTTGGGGGGGGGCGGAGCGCGATTGGGGCTGAACTCATGATCCGCATTCTCCTTCATTTTGTTCTGTCGGCGTCTCGCACCATCTTATGTAATAAATTATCCATCTGAAAAGATTAGTCAAGTGCGTGCGATGCACGGAAGCACCACATGCCGGAATGAATACTATATTATCCTAGTGAACAGGATAATATTATGGTGTAGATTGTCGGCTTGAGACTGCCGCAATGACGAGTGTCGATCTTTCGGCGCCGCGCTGCCTTATCGACACCGCAGCGAGCCCAGCAGTGAAGCTACTGCCGCGTATGGAGGAGATAATCAGGAAAATCGCACTAGGGTCAGGACTCATTGATTGAGCCAGAAGATGACGGTTGCGGCGATACAGATGGCGGACATGAAGATGTGGGCGCATCGATCGTAGCGGGTATGGATGCGTCGCCAGTCCTTTAGAGTCCTCCATGAGGAGAAACCCCTCCGACTTCAGTCGGATACTGGCTTCAGCCGCGGACTCGGCCAGTAGCCTGCTATCCTCGGAAAAAATGAACAGCCCGAAGGGCGAGAGTTCATTTTTTCCGAGGATAGCAGGCTATGGGCTACAG
>NZ_JAVDWV010000021.1:0-52292 GCF_031457465.1 Sphingobium xenophagum | reverse complement strand
ACAAGGGGCAACCAGTGTCGCGGGATGGAGCAGCCCGGTAGCTCGTCAGGCTCATAACCTGAAGGTCGTAGGTTCAAATCCTACTCCCGCAACCACAGGTCGCTGTATCAAACCGTTCCGGATCATCCCGGGGCGGTTTTTTTATGCTCTTTTTGGCGGATTTGCGCCGTTTCCTGAGATCGCAATGTCGCTCATTGGATCGCGGCAAATCCCAGGACGTCGATTTGCATTTGGGGGTATTTTCTGGGGTAATAGCCTGCGTCCAGCAGGAGATACCCCCATGCCCCTCAAGGAACTCGAGGTCCGTTACGCTACCAAGCGATCTAGAGATTATAAGCTGGCCGATGGCCAAGGCCTTTATCTGCTGGTCCGTCCTACCGGCTCGCGCCTTTGGCGCATGAAATATCGGTTCGACGGTAAAGAGAAGCTGCTTTCGTTCGGACGCTATCCTGAGGTTAGTCTCGCACAGGCACGTCTGCGTCGCGCTGAGGCCAAGCTCGCCATTGCCAGGGGCGAATATCCTGGACCCAGGGCGGCAGTGCCGATCGTCAGCTTTGAGGTTGCCGCACGGGCCTGGCATGCCAATCGGGTGAGCGCGCTGGAGCCTGGCCATGCAGCACGCATCCTTTCGCGTCTGGAGCGGGACGTATTTCCTGTATTGGGGCACCGCGATATCAAGCAAATCTCGGCCGCCGATATATTGGAGATGCTCCGGGCGGTCGAGGCGCGCGGGGCGCTCGATGTAAGCCGCCGGCTGCGTCAGCATGTCAGCCAGGTCTATCTCTTCGCTATCCCGCAGGGCTGGGCCAGCCATGACCCGGCTGCCGGACTGGCGACTTTGCTACGCCCCAAGCCACGGGTGCGCCATATGCCGCGGGTCGGGGCAGGGGAGTTGCCTGCGCTCGTGAGGGCAATCCACGCCTACGATGGTGATGAGAACCCCCGGCGCCGGGCTGTGACGCGCGATGCCCTGCTATTCACTCTGCTGACATGGGCGCGAACCAATGAGACCCGGGTTGCCACCTGGGAGGAATTTGAGGGGCTTGATGGGCCTGCCCCAATCTGGCGGGTGCCTGCGGAGCGTATGAAGATGGGGCGCGAGCATATCGTGCCGCTTGCGCGCCAAGTGGTGGTGCTTTTGAAGACCGTGCGGATCTATAGCCAGGGCCGCTACGTCTTTGCCGGCGATAAGCCGGCACTGCCCGTATCGCAGAACACAATGATCTATGGCTGCTATCGCATGGGCTATCGCGGGCGGCAGACGGTACATGGGTTTAGGGGCATCGCCTCGACCTGGGCGAACGAAGCGGAATGCTATCGGCCTGACTGGATAGAGATGGCCCTTGCTCATGCCGATCGTGATGAGGTGCGTGGTGCCTACAATAGTGCCCTCTATCTCACACCGCGTCGGCGCATGCTGCAGCAATGGGCGGATTATGTGTTGAGCATGATCGAGGTGCCGCAAAAGGCTGCGGCACCCGGTTGATCAATCAGTCTGCAGCAGGGTGTGGGGATGGTCGCTCACAATCCCCACACTCCTTATATCAGGTAGGTTCGACCACCTTCTTGGCGCGGGCAGGGCGGGGCGCCTTGACTGGCGCTGCTTCAACAACGCGCGGCTTGCGGCCCAGGCCAATCTTGTGGGCGAGCTCCTTGCGCTGCGCGGCATAGCTTGGCGCCACCATTGGATAATCGCTCGGCAGGTTCCATTTTGCCCGATAGGCCGCCGGGGTCATCTGATAATGGGTCATCAGGTGGCGCTTGAGCATCTTGAGCTTTTTGCCATCTTCGAGACAGATAATATAGTCCGGCTTGATCGACGCACGTACCGACACCGCAGGTTCCTGCTTTACTTCTTCAGCGACGGCAGGTTCGCCCAGAGCCGCAAGGGCACCATGCACATTGGCAATCAGTGCGGCGAGATCGTTGACTGCCACGCTATTGTTGCTGACATGCGCGGCTACAATATCGGCGGTAAGCGCGATGAGTGTTTCGTCGGCGGACATAGCATGTCTCTCCTTATTTGCGACCATGGGAGATTATCCATTGGCAGCCGGTAGGTCATATTACCAGTACCGGATCTCGCAACTTTAGCCGTCAAGCCGCTGTCGACCCTTGTCGGTCATGCAGAGCTACGTTTCAGCTTCTCGCAACCGGACCTTCACCCAATGGCCGGAACTGGGCCGCTTCCTGACTGTCTGGTATCAGATGAGGATTTTGGGAAAGCTGACATTCGGTCAAGCCAGTGGCCAGGTCAGCAGTCGCCGACAAAGCGGCCGTTTGCTCATGGCATGCTATGCCGGAAACAAGGCCAAATTTACCTCGCCTGTTCCATATCGAGTGCTCGGACTGCGATTGCGGTCATCAAGGCGGTGCTGCCTCTAGAAGTGATGATTTCACTGGAGACTGCAGTGTCTGCCGCGAATTGGCGACCCGGCTATCCGGCGGTTCGAGCATGCCCACCTTGCGCCGCCTCATTCAAAATGCAACCAACGCAGTATTACCAATCGAGAGCGTTCCAGAGACAAGAATGCCAATTCGTCGTCAGTCCAGGCTCGTTTCCGACGCGGAGCTGACCGAATTGCTTGCACGCTTCGAGGCAGGCACGACGGTTGACGAGAACAGGGTCCTTCACTTTCATCACCTTGATTCCGGTGAACTTGAGCGCATTCTTCCCGACGCATTTGAAGCCGATCCCGGATTTACGGGTCGGCAGCTGCGCTATCTCTTGCGCGAAGCCTTATGGACAAGCCGCAAAAATGGTCCGCTCACGAATGACGCGCTCCTTTCCGAAGCGCGCCGCATCGCCAGATTGCGGCTCTCTCAGCCGCCTCGACGCTATGCGATGTGGACAAAATTCCGTGCACGCCAGATGGCCTTCGCTTCCAGTTTTCGCCTGAGCTGGAACGAAGTAAGCTTCCAGAGTGCCAGCGATCTTCCCGTCTATATGCAGCAGGACGAGTATTTCCTGAATGGTTACGGGGATGTCGATCCCAGAATGCCGATCTTCTTCGGCTATTTGATCACCCGCTGCGATGCCCGCGACGAGGAGAATGCCGTCGCGCGGATGCTCGACGCGACGGACATCGTCATGGCTCTCTTCAATATGTACGAGATGCGGGGACGCTGGGCGAAGGGCAATGAACGCTGGGCCGAGGGGAAGCTTTGGCATGGGCCCTATCATTTCGTGTTCGAAGGGCGGCGTTTTCTCGGCGGGGAGCATGTGTGGTTCAACTCCGAGTTCGACGAGGAAGCCTGGGGCGTGCATCCGATCGACATGCCGGCGGTGCTGCGCTTCATTCCTCAGGTGCGCGCGGCCCTTGCCGCACTTACCGTCCATCCGCTTCGCGGCGTGCTGGTGAGGGTGCTGCGCTTGATGCAAAACGCCATGGGTTCGCGAGACCAGAGCTATAGTCTGCTGCGCTACTGGTCGGCTCTCGAACAGCTCTACGGCGATCCGCAGGCGCGCGAGAAAAACTACACGCGGATCATACAACGGGCCGCGTTCGCCGAACATGACCCTCTTATCGCGCGGTGGAAACTAGGGCATATCTCGCGCGTCCGGAACGAATATGTGCATGCGCGCGATCATGACGACGACCTGCGCGTCATGGCCCAGTATCTGCGCATGCTTCTGACCCGGCACGTTCACTATCTCATGCTGCATGCGCCCAACGTACGCAGCCACGCCCACTGGCTCGAGATCGTCGATCTTCCGAGCGATGAGGCGCTCCTCAGAGAGCGCAAGGACGTCATCGATATGCGCCTTGCCATCATCAGTCAGGGGCGCAGGCAGGGCGAAGCGGACGTGCCGTCAGATTAATTTGATAGGCATTTTTGTTGTAATACGACAAATTTAGATATTTTTCTAATTTTTTACTGATTAAAAAGAGTGCCAAATTTGCTGTACGAGCTACAAAGAGGCATGGATTCTAATCTCCGCACTTTAGGGCCGAATGAAGCACGCCTGATGCTGTCGCTGGCAGAGGAAGAGCGTGACATTGTCTCAGCGGCCGATGTGATCGAACTGCTGGGATCAGAAACGACGGCGCGCTCGGTGGTCCGGAACCTCGTGCGAAAAGGCTGGCTCACCCGTCTCGTCGGCGGCCGCTATATGGTGCTGCCTCCGTCGCACGGTCCGGAAAATCTGGGCGAGAACAATGTGATTGCGCTCGCATCGGCCGCCGTCGAGCCTTCTTATGTGGGATGGTGGTCTGCTGCCGCCTTCCACGGGATGACGACGCAGCGTCCACGCTTGACGACGGTGGCGGTGCTCAAACCCCGCGATGCGGTCGCGATCGAGGGCCACCCTGTCCGGTTCGTACATCTCCCGTCACGCAAGTTCTTCGGCTTCACCACCTTCGAAATCTACGACCGAACCGCCCAACTCTCGACACCGTCCAAAACAGCTGTTGATTGTGTCGACCGCCCCTCGCTGGCGGGTGGTCCGTCGGAAGTGGCACGCATCATATTTAGTGCATCACGAACTGTGAACCCCGCCGATCTCGTGACCGATGCGCTGCAGATGGGGTCGAGGTCCATGCTTCAGCGCCTTGGCTTCCTTATCGACCTGGTCGGATGGGATTTCCCCGAAGTCGACCGCAGTCAACTGCGTCAGGCGGTCCCGCTGTCCATGCGGTCGGTATTCGGCCGAAAGGAGCGCCAACCCGATGACATCGGCTATGTCAGCGAATGGGGGCTGTTTGTTCACGCCACGCGCAGCGATCTCCTTGCCGATGTACCCCGGCTGAAACGCGGGGACCACTAATGCTCACAACAAAAGAACTGCGCATGACCGCGCAGCGATCAGGCGCGCGGGATATCGGGAATGTCGAGATCGACATCATCCTGACGCACATCCTCCAGCTGTTCCAGGAAAGGCACCTGCTGGAACATCTCGCGTTCAAAGGCGGCACGATGCTGCGCAAGATGGTCTTCGGCCCACGCGGGCGCCTCTCGACAGATCTTGATTTCACGAAGTGCAGCGACATCGATGGCGACGATCTCCTGCTCGAAATCGCGTCCACCCTGCACGACGCGCCCTATCACGGCATCACTTTTGTCCTTGAGCGCGACAAGGACTGGTATCGGATCGACGACGGTCTCTCCGCCAATCCCATATGCTCGCATGAAGCCAACCCCCGGGGCGTGCGCATCAAGATCCAGGTGAGCACGCGCGAGCTGCCAATCTTGCCGGTGGTGCCTATCGACCAAATTGCCCAGGACTATTTCGGGCTCCTGCCTTTCGCGCCGGCGGCCATCCCTTGCCTGGCCTTCGAAGAGATTGTCGGCGAGAAGATTCGGGCCGCCAGCCAGAGATCGAAAGTGCGCGACCTCTATGATCTATCGGAGATCGCGAAGCGACCAATCAACCGCGACCGCATCCGATCCCTTGCGGTCCTAAAGCTTTGGGGCGTCAACGACAGCTTGTCGTTCGCTCGTTTCCGTGACCGCATCTCGGGTGCGGAATATGATGTCGATGACCTGCGCATGCTGCTGCGCAAGGATGAAAACCCCGAACTGAAAGCATTGGTCGGGCGCGTCGCCGACGGATTTCAGTTCCTCGAGCAATTGACTGAAGCTGAAAAAGTCCTCGTCGCTGACGCGAAGGGGCAGCGACAGGGCGAAGCGCAGGCGTTGATCGAGCAATTGCGCGCGCAGGCTGCCGCATGACCGCAGAGGATGGCGATGAGGCGGAGGAATTGCCGCCCGACCGGATCACATCGCGGAAGCGACAGGCGGCATCGGAACGAGCTACGAGCACGCCACCATCGCCGTCTATTTAACAGCGCTCGTCACGCGAACACATGCTCCCCTGTGTCCTGGGGTAGTGACCAGCGTAGCGGTCCAACAGAGTGCCAATGGTCGACCGCTCGACGATATCGTGATCGAATGGGAGGATGATGCAGACCGACGCGGGACCCTCGACCTCCAGCTGAAACGTCGCCTGCCCTTCAAATCCGGACCGGATGACGACTTCGCCAAGGTCGTCATTGCTGCTTGGTCGACTCTCTTGCTGCCGGACTTCGTCGATGGACGCGATCTTGCAGGCGGCCTCGCTGAATCCGTGTCGAGTGACAATCTGCTCGCCTGCCAGCGCCTCAGAGACCAAGCGCGGCTGGAAGCCGATCCCGAAGCCTTTGTTGCCGCCATTGCACGCCAAATGGGGCAGTCGACCCGCAAGGTGCACGGGACGGTCACGAACATCCTGGAGCGCCATTTGGGAGCAATGCCAACATCGCGGCAGCTTCATCTTTTCTGGCGCAATTTCGTTATTGGTCAGCTTCAGGCAACAAACGACCTTGGCACCGACCGGTTACGCGCGATCGATCAATTGGAGCGGACCAGACCACGCGAAGGCGCTAACGCCACACAAATCTTCGCCGTTCTCGAAGCACTCGCCAAGCAGCTCAATGTGCGGGCGATCCGGGTCGACGTCAGCCGCACCGTGGAGCTGCTGCGCGATCGGTTCGGAACGAGATTGTGCGAAGTGCCCACAGGCGCAGGCGATGCGTTGGCGTCCGGCCGGCGCGGGGCCGAGCTGGAGCTAAAGATTTTTCGCGACCGCGATCAGGCATTTCTCATCGATCCGGTGTTTGCGACGCGCGAAGGCAAAGCAACCGAACGAATCGTTCAACGAGACGGGGTCGAAGCCGAATTGCGGGCGGCCCGCTCCGTCATTCTCGTCGGCGAGCCGGGTGCCGGAAAAACCCAGGCTCTCCATCAAATTGCAGTGACGCTCCTCGCTCAGCCGTCGCTCGTTCCGATCGTGCGGAGTCTGCCGACGTTGGCGCTGCGTCGAGACACAATCGCTGCGGAGATTTGCAGCAAAGGAAGTTTCGCCACATTCTCCGAGGCCGACTTCGCCGTCCTGGCGCATGGTGCCCAGCTCGTGCTGCTCCTCGACGGATGGAACGAACTCAATCCTGACCAACGCGCATGGGCCTGGGGCGAGCTTGAGGCGCTCCGGCGCGACTATCCCCAAATGCTGCTGGTGATCGCGACGCGGGCAGGGGCGGCCAGCCCGTTTGCGCAGGTGCCGGCACTGGACGTCCTGCCTTTTGATCGCAGCCGGCAACTTGATGCTGCTTCACGACTGCTCGGACCATCGGGTCATGATCTCGTCGTGCGCGCGCGTGCGCTGCCCGCCCTCCGTCCGCTGCTGCGCACACCCCTGTTCCTTGCGGCTATTCTGCGCCAGGGCGCCGCCGGCGAGCTACCGACCGATCGCGAGACCGTCATCGCTGGTCTGGTTGCTGATGCCGGCGGTACGCCGGCACGGCGCGAGCAGCTCCGCCTCGCGCTCGATGGACAGCATATCCCTTTCCTGCGGCTGCTATCCGATCGCTTGATGGATGCTGGAACCACCATCCTGTCGGAGGCCGAACTTATTCCTGCCATCGGAGAGCTGGCCGGCGACTTGCGGGCGCGCCAGCTGTTGATGCAGCCGATCGCGCCGCAGGCCGTGCTGGACATACTGATCAGCCATCATCTCCTCGTCGGCATGGGGGAGCCAGGCCAGCGCAGCATCAGCCTTCAGCACCAGTTGATCCAGGAGTGGTTTGCGTCCTTCCGCGTCGCGAACATGATCGAGAATGAGAGTGGGGGTGCCATCGGTGAATCGCTGCGCGCCTTGATCGACGCGCCCTTCTGGTCCGTGACGATCCTATTTGCCGTAGAACGCCTCGCTCATGCTAAAATCGCGCCGAAGCAGCTCCAGGCGCTCGTCCTTACGGCGCTCGGGATTGATCCATTCCTCGCCGCAGACATGTTCCATCGATCGCGCTCCTGTATGGGCAGCGATCTAGATGACGAGCTCATCGCGTTCGCCGAACGCTGGAGCGCCGATGACCTGGCACGGACGAACAGGTTCAGACTCGCAACCGGACTGGAGCAATTTGGCAATGCGCTGTGGGACGCGCTGGAGAATGGCCGGGAGTTTCTGTTCGATCTTCATCGCTCGGGTCGCAGTTTTCCTATCAGCACGCTCGAGCCAGACTGGAAGCGACGCTATCCCAAGCTCAAGAGCGAGACCCGGCGCGTTCTGCTCACCGACCTGGTGGAGCAAGGCGATACCGTCAGTCTGACCCGCGCATTGTCTGCCGCCGTCGGCGACCCGAGCGCCGATGTGGTGTCCAGTGTGATCGACTATCTCGACTTTCGCGATGAGCGCGCAAGTCTGGAACATCTGCTCGACCAGCTGCCGGATAGGATGTGGAAGGCCTTGGCGCGCGGTCGCGAGCCAGACAATGCGACGGACAAGCATCGCGCGCGATGGAGCAAGCTCCGTCGCAAACGCTTCGAAGATGCGGACGGCATCGACTGGCTAAGGCTCGCATTGGAATTCGACTGCGCGACGCCGGAAGCGATCGTCGCGGCCACGCTCGACCTGAAAACGGACAATCATTGGACGAGCCACGAGCTGGAACAGGAAGTATTCCGGAGGTTTCCGACCGTTTTTCAGGACGTGCTAATCACCCGACTGCTCGGCAACCACGCTATCCCGTATCGCGCATCCCAGTTTGTCGTTGGCATGGAGCCGGCGGAACAGTCCGAGCTGATCACGATTGCCACGACGAAGGACCGGACGTTCTCGCGGCAACAGCTCGCCGCGCAGCTACTCGGTAAACAGTCCATTGCCAGCCTCGTCGATCATCTTGTTGTGCGCTCCGGCGACCGGGCAGCACTGCGCAGTGAAGAATCGCAGGCAGTTAGGGACGCTCTGCGCGGCGTCAGGCTCGAGCTGCTCGTACAGGAAATCGCCGCGCGCACCGCTACCGAGCCGCACCAGGCCGCCATCCTTATCTCGATCCTAGCTGACTGGCGCGGCCACGAGGAAGAACGGGACTTCAACATCTCGACCGAGGCGCGCGAGACTCTCATCCAGCTTGCACAGGCCTGGGCAGCCCTTCTGCTTGCGCAAGGGGACGAGTTGCGGCGCTACGACCTGGCGGAGCTGGCGAAGCTGATCGGTCGGCTCGCGAGCGGCGCGCTATGGCCGTCGCTCTTGGCGTTGTGGGACCGTGATCGCGCGCAGCATGCAGAAGAGCGCGCCTTGCGCGCCATCGATCCGAGCAACCCGCGCGCGAACGAAGCCTTCATGGGGTACGACATTCAATATCGCGCTGGGGCCAACGCCATAGCTGGCGATGTCGTGATCGACGCAATGGCCCAGCGCCTCAATGACACGACCTTCGAATTGGACGCGGCACTGGTGCTCGGGGAATTGCTGGAGGTCGATCCCGTGCAGCAGGGGCCGCTGGGCCCATCCCTCGACGATCTGGAGGAACGGCGCGATCGCCTGATCGAACGCCGCGCAAGCGCGCCCCACCCCATCGCTGCACACATCATCGCCCGTATTGGCGAACTGGTCGCGGCGGGAGACAAGGATTCGATCGGACAGGCGTTCCGGCTAGCAGCCCCAGTGACCCGCATGAACTACGGCGATCGGGGTCCAGCACTGCGAACGCTAATCGAAGCGGGCAAGGACAACGGACTGCTTCTGGATTTCTGCAAGACTTTTGCGGAACGCGGCGAGATGTTGCCCGCGCACATCATCCAGCACGGGGTTGCGCTTGCCGCCGCAGATCTCGCAGCGATGAAATGGGTGCAGGAGAACGACTATTGGCGGCTGGACGCCTGGCTTCGCCTGGTTCCCTTCGCAGATGACGCCGAAGCGGCGCTCCCCAGTTTCGACGATTTGCCGGGTGGAGCGCGACGCAGATACCGACTGCACGACCTCGTTCGCGCACTGGGCCGTTCGATCTCGCCGACTGCCGTCCGCGCCCTCGTCGCTCTAGTGCGGCACAGTCCGGAGCTGCTGTTTGAAGACATGCCCCAGGCGCTGGCGAGGATCGGGACGGATGAGGCAGACGAAGCCCTGCTCGACGCTGTCATCGGCGCCGTGGAAGACCCGAAAGGCTGGCGTGATACCTATATGCTGCGCGAAGCTCTCGCATCCGCTCTGGCGCATTCCATCGACGTGCGCAGTCGCGCCAAGACAATGGTCGGAGAGATGAACCACGACGGAAAGCGCACGACCATTGCGGATGCTATCGCACAAACCATGAATGAGGATGACGCGATCCTGTTAATGGAGCTCGGCGCACAGCCCGCGGGAACAGCGATCGGTCGCCTCTTTCTCGACCGCCTCGAACATGCTGCTGTGTCACGGATTCCTGTCGAAGGAATGGCAAATGCGTTCGAACTCGAAGGCGCGCCCCTACCCGTCCTGCGTAAACGTGCATTCACTCAGTGGCGGGCATCACCCGATCAGCGCATTTATCCCGCCTGCCTAAGGGCTATCGACCGCCTTCGCGATCACTATGGCAAGCCGGTCACCGAAACCTATCACCCGCACATCACGTCCGGCCATGCCTGGCCTGCAGCCGCTGAGCCTTTGTGGCTCGCTTTCGGCTATTCCGACGACGCCGCGAACTGACCCCATGGATCCGCGCACCATAAAGGCGCTTGCCGAGATCACGGATGAGGGCAAGTTTGAACAACTGGCACTGAGCATCCTGCAGCACGCAGAACCCCTGTGCGCCGCTCTCTCGCAGCAAGGTGTCAATGCTGCGGGGAGGACACGCGCTTCGCCGGTCGACAATATCGGTTTTGTCCGCGGCGCTACACCACCGCATCTGATCGCGATCCATCACACAACCGCCGCCGAGCGCGATCTGCGAGCGAAATGGATGGCAACCACCGGCACCTCCAAGGCGCGGATGGGTGACATCGCCAAGACGGCGAAAATCGTGGCGGAGGAGCGCGAGCGCACGCCCGTTCTTGCCGCCACGCTGTTCCTGACGACGAACCAGGAACCCGGCGAGCAACTCGTTCGAGACGCCACTGCGCTGGGTGCGACGCACGGGATCACTATCGATATCTGGTCGCGCGTGCGGCTGGCTCGCGTGCTCGATCTCGATCCCGTCGGTCAAACAATACGCCGAACCTATCTTGGCATTGAAGAGGAACTTCTTTCCACCTCACTGCTGGCAAAATTGTCCCAGCAGAGCTTGGCGACAGTGGCGCCACCCGAACTTACGAGCGCCTGGATCAGCCGTGATCTCGATCGACAGCTGCTCAAATCGCGCCGTCCCGTCAGTTTCATCATTGGCGAGTCAGGGTCGGGCAAAACCGTGGCCTGCCTTCGCTCCATGCGCCAATGGATTGCCGGCGGCGGTTTCGCGCTCGTCCTTACCGAGGACATATTGGAGACAGCGGCTTCCCTGCCGGCGGCGGTCCTGGAGGCGCTTCGCCGGCTGCATCCGGCGCTGGCTCAAACCCCCGACGCCTTTTCATTGGCGTCGCCCACCCAGCCGCTGCTTCTGCTGGTCGAGGACATCAATCACGCCGCCAATCCGGCGCGCGTAATCGAGAAGTTGGCCCGCTGGGCAAGCGACACCGGCATTGAAAGCCGGCGCGGCGCTCCTGCCTGGCGGATTATGTGCCCGGTCTGGCAGCGCTTCATCAATGGTCTGCCTGAGCAGGCCCGACGTCTTGCCGAACCAATGCTGGTGCCCCCGAAGCCGTTCGAAGTGCACGAAGGAGTTAAGGCGCTGGAACATAAGGCCAAGCTACTGGGACATCCCATCAGCACTGCTGCTGCCCTGTCGCTTTCCACGGCCCTCGGCCACGATCCCTTGTTGATTGGTCTGCACGAATTTGGGGCGACGTCGACCACTGATTCGGTGATCGCGGATTTTATCGAGCGATCGCTGCATCGCTGCGAAAGCCGCACCAATGTACCGTCGACTGAGCTTCGATTAGCGCTGGAGACACTGGCGAGCGAGATGCTGCAGCGGCGACGCATGTCCCCCGGCTGGGGCGAGACGTCACAATGGCCGGCGCTCACCGCGCATTTGCCCGCATTGCGCGCGCTGTTCACCGTCGGCGAGGTGGTCAGGCTTGAAGGGCGCTCGGCGCACCAGAAGATTGGGTTCCGACATGATCGCGTGCGTGATCAATTGCTTGTGGACGCAGCCGCTGGCCTGCTCAATGCTGCAACGCTTGATGACGCTCTGATCGCAGATCCCTTCCTGGCGGCCGTATTCGGGGCGCTGCTCCTTCGACATATTGACGTACCCGACCTGCCTGAGCGCATTGGCCGCCACAATGCTTTGGCGCTCTTTCATGCCTTGCGAGGGAGCCGAGGCGGCACGCCGGAGCGCGGGAAGCTGACCAATTTGGCTGGACAATGGCTCTCAGAGGAGGCGAACCGGACCGAGAATAAGCGAGCGTTGCGCGATGAGATTGCGGCGGTGCTGATGGAGACCGAAGGCGTCGACGTCATCGCGTTGGCCAAGGCGTTGGCCGAGAACACGCCGCACAGTCGAATGGCCTGCCTTCGCAATGGCGACCTTGAAGCGGGCGTGGAAGATTGCCTCAAGCGTCGTTTGCGCGCGCGCGACCAGTGGCGCGACCGCCAGATCGCGCATGCCAAGCAGGAGCATGCGTTGGCGCTGGTCGAGGCATTGTCATCGCGGCTCCTTGCGAAACAAATCAACGACGATGTGCGGATGGCGCTTCTCGACATCGCTGGAAGCGTCGCGGATCCGCGGCTGCTCCCCGCCCTCCGATCCTGCTGGGCTTCGGACACAGGTCGCGCCATTCGGCTCGACGACTATCTCTGGGCCTTTTCTTTCTGTTGCGACCACGAAACCGCCGAAGAGGTGCTTGGCCCGCTCTGCGCTGAATGGTCGCTGCTGCCCGAAGAACGGGGCGACAAAGTCCGTTCGCCAAAGAATGAGGTTGCGGATCACGAAATCCAGTGGGCCTTCGCCCGCAAGCCGCCCGCACCTGCCATCGACTATCTCGCCAAGCGCGGCCTGGAGGACGATCTGTCCTGGCAGGTCTATTGCTTGTTGCATACGGTCGACCAGCCCACCGCCATCCAGTTTTGCGCGGCGACGATGGCGCATGCACGCGCGCGGTCAACGCAGTGGTATCTTGTCAATTTCCGCCGGGGTCAGGATCACTGGACGCGCTCTGACGAGGAGCATGGCATTCACATGTCGGCTGAGGGTCGCGCCCTGCTGCGCGGCATCTGGCAGGATATTGGACGTACCGAACATGAGCGGATCACCGCTTTCGACCTTTGGGGATCGAGTTGGGGCGAAGCCGATTTAGGCCAGATGCGTAGCTGGCAGGATGATCCTGTCCTGAGCGACGCTATCCTGCGGCGACGGCTGGAGCGAGGCGATACGGATGCAATACCGCTGGTGCTGCTCAAGCTTGAGGGCGATAGCAGGGAATATTGGTGGCAATTTACACGCATTATCTGGTCCGATGATCTTACGGCTGCGCTACGCCGTGCTTTCGACAGTCGTTTCGCCAAGATCGCAGCGTCGCCCGACCGCGATTTCGACATTGACCATACGCTCTGCAATGCGGTCATCCGGCTGCCCCGCGCTATCGCAGAACCTCTGCTGCTGGAGAATTGGGAGAGCATCTCGACCTCGCCCCAAATGGTGCAGACAGCGCTCTATCTTGCCACACCAGACCTCCTGAGCCGCGTCGCAGAAGCTATTGCCGCGGCGAGCGAACCGGCCAAGATGTTTGAATATCTGACGATGCATTTCGGAGTTCGGGAGCGCGGCCATCCGGGTTTGACCCGACCGGAGCAGATCACAGCCCTAGAGCCCTATTTCGACCTGATCGACGATAAGGAACTCGATTGGCTGGCCGATGGCTGCAACACCGTCGGTTGGTTCGATTTGCGTCGGCGATTGCTAGATCCCCGACTGCCTGATTCACGACATTGCTGGAGTGTAGATCGCTTGCCTGGGCTGTTCGACCGGCTTGCCATCGACAGTAGCTTCGCCTTTCTCGATGTTGAGCAGGTGATGGAGGCGGGTGTGGAGTGGGACGCGATTGCCTCCTCGCTCTGCATATGGCTCTGGGCGCGAAATGACGAGGAGGCGCTTCAATTGGCCGCAGACGTTTTGCGCGAGCATGGCCGGCGCATCGATCTCGACATGTTGAACGACTGGCCGGGCGGCTGGAGCGAGCAGACGCGCGCCGTCGTTGCGAATGCCGCCTATGTAGTCCGACATCGCACTGCTGAGTAAAGGTCTTTGGGCCTTGGTCTCCGAAGGGCCCAGCATCAAACTCGCGCGGCAAGGTGTGGCGTCCACCAGTTAGAATTGCAGCTCCTTAGATTTCGCTCCTCAGAAGCAGACATTCCTGTTCGTCCAACATTTCGGAAATTCGGAAAAGCTCATTCAACGTCCGCTTTCAGACGATCGGTGGGAGCGGTTCAACGACCGATTGTGGGGCGCAAAGCGGACACGGCCTCTTTTGGCTGGAATGTCAGGTCTCTGTTGTTCGAGTTTCGGAAGCGGTCGGGCGCTAGGTCCCATCGTCAGCCGTTATCGGACTTGCGGCCACAGGCGTTGGCGAGCGGCAAAAGTAACCCCGCCGCAGATAATATCGACGGCGGGGCCATAGTTCAGGGAGGTGTCGCTCCAAAGGGGGGGAGGGAGCGACAGTCTTGATATGGGTTGTGTCGATGACATTACAATGACTGTACCTTTTGTCGCTTGTCGGCGTCATCGACACTCCAGAACATCGGATTGCGCATCCAGTCGTTGACGGCGGACTCGCGCCAGCCCGTGCAGCGGGTGGCGATGCGGATCTGTCGCGGAAAGGTCCCCGCCTGGACCTTGCGATAAAGCGTCGCGCGGCTGAGGCCGGTGCGATCGAGGACGGTGTTGAGCCGCAAGATGCGGTCGGTTGGCTGAGCGGTCATGGCAATATCCCATATGCTGCGATGTCATTTGTGCGCCCCTGAGGCAAAGGATTGTCAGGCATCTGGACGGCGTCAATAGGCCGAGAATCTATCTAAAATCGTCGATCACACTGTGGCGCATTATGGCAAACATCAGCGTCCTTCGGTGGACTCAAAATAAATTTCGTCGTTCGTGTGGGATACTGGCTGACCTCGCCAGCTTGAGATGTCGTGAGACGGTGTGTTGGCTGCGGAACGCGCGGCAGGCCGCGCGTGCGTCGTGTGATTCGGTGTCTGGACGGCGCTGTGTGCCGCCATGCGGTCATCGCGCCTGGCGGCGCGATGGCGTTAGGCCTCCGGCATCGAACGGTCGGTGTGGGCGTCGCTTGTCCCTAGCCCCGCCTCGCCGTCCTGCAACCCCGGCTACGCCGGGGTCCTCCATTGCATTGCGGCCCTGCGGGTGCAGGCTGCCTTCCCGGCGGCGCTGATGGACCGCTCCTGCCGCCCACCCCGCCCTCCGGCGCCGGTTGCGGTGTGAAGAAGGAGGAAGGATCATGAGCAAGACCGAACGGCAGAGCATCTACGCCGAAGTCACATCCCGGATCATCGCAGAGCTGGAAGAGGGAAGACTCCCCTGGGTGCAGCCCTGGGATGCAACGTCATGTCCCTGCACCATGCCGCAGAACGCAGTCACCGGGCGGCGGTACTCGGGGATCAATATCCTGATCCTGTGGGCTACCGTCATCGAGCGCGGCTTTACCAGGCAGCGCTGGCTTACCTACCGACAGGCGGAGGCAGTAGGCGGTCATGTCCGCAAAGGCGAGAAGGGCACGATTATCTGCTACGCCGATCGCTTCATTCCCAAGGCCGAGGAAGAGCGGGCGGGCCAGGAGGATCGCGAGGCCAGGACGATCGCGTTCCTGAAGCGCTTCACGGTCTTCAATGTCGACCAATGCGAGGGCCTATCCGGCGATCTGACCCAGTTGCCCGAAATGCCGGAGCCGCTGGTTTCGATTGCGGAGGCTGATAGCGTCATCCAACGCAGTGGTGCTGATATCCGCATAGGTGGCGATAAGGCCTATTACGCCCCCGCAGGCGACTATGTTGCCGTGCCCCCGCAAGCGGCGTTTCATGATCCGATCAACTGGTTTCGAACCGTTTTCCATGAGCTAGGGCATTGGACCGGCCATGGCAGCCGTCTGGCCCGCGATCAGTCGGGCAGCTTTGGCTCTGCCCTCTATGCCCGAGAGGAACTTGTGGCCGAGATGGCGAGCGCCTTCACGTGCGCGTCGCTAGGCATCGTCCCCACCGTCCGACATAGTGACTATATCGGATCCTGGCTTGCCGTCCTGCGCGAGGATGATCGGGCGATCTTCAAGGCGGCCAGCGCAGCCAGCAAGGCGGCCGACTATCTGCTGAACAGGGAAGGGGTAGTGTCATGACCGACCCGCTTCCCTTGCGCGTCTTCCTGCGGCGCGGGCGCCGCTCGCTGCGCCGCATGACTGATCTCCAGCGCGCGATCTTCTTTGCCATCCGCATGGAGGACCTGACCTATGCGCAGCTTGCCGAGCGTCATGGCATCACGGCCAGTCAAGCAGAGGCAGAATTTGCCGCTGCGTTGCGCATTTTCCTGCGAACTGTGCAGGAGCCTGAGCCCTGGTGGCGACGCCTGTCCCATCGCCTGTGATTACTTCACCGCGCCCGATGGCTTGCCATCGGGCGATCGGTTCGACAGGGTGCCCCTGACATGCGTAACGATCTCGATCATCTTCCCGCCGACAAGCAGCGTGAGCTGGAGCGCGTGGTGCAGATCATCTTCGAAGAATTCGAGGATGCTTTTGCGCTCTCGCGTCATGAGTGGAAGAAGGCAGGTCGGATCCTCAAGATCGTGCTTTACGGCAGCTATGCCCGCGGCACCTGGGTCGACGAGCCGCACACCGCCAAGGGCTACAAGTCCGACTATGATCTTCTGATCATCGTCAGCGACCAGCGGCTTACCGATCGCGTCAAATATTGGCTCAAGGTCGATGACCGGCTGATGCGCGAATATGGCATTACCGCGACACTCAAGACTCCGGTCAATTTTATCGTCCACACCCTGCAGGAGGTGAATGACGGCCTTGCCCATGGCCGCTATTTCTTCATGGACGTCGCGAAAGACGGGATCGCGCTCTACGAGAGCGAAGATAGCGAATTCCACCAGCCCAAGCCCAAGACGCCTGAACAGGCACTCGCCATGGCACAGGAATATTTTGGAGAGTGGATGCCCCTTGCTGCGTCAGCGCAGAAGGGCTTCCTCTTTTTCAAGTCGCAGCATGAGTGGCGGGACGCAGCATTTATTCTGCATCAGGCCACCGAACGCCTTTATCACTGCGTCCTGCTGGTCTGCACTTTCTACACGCCCCACGTCCACAATCTGGCCTTCCTGCGTACGCAGGCCGAGCGGATCGACCGACGGCTAATCTACGTCTGGCCGGCCGATAGCCAGCGCGATCGCTCTCTGTTCGAGAAGCTCAAGGCCGCCTATGTGAAGGCGCGCTATTCCAAACATTATCGGATCAGCGAGGCGGAGCTGAGCTGGCTTGGCGAGCAGGTCGAGGAGCTGGGCCGCGTCGTGCACGCGATCTGCGCCGAACGCATCGCCGACCTTAAGAAGGCCGCAGGCATCGCCTGATCATTCGGGCTGCGGGTCCGCTTTCCCGAGTGCGTCCGCAATCATCGCGGCCAGCGATTCTTCTGCCCGCCTGCGGACAATCTCATCTTTCGCGGTGAGATCCTGGCGGATCCATTGCGGCGCCCGTTCGATCACGGCGAGAATGGCCGCTTGCATATGTTCATTCATGCCGCCGCCTATGCCTGGTCAGCTTTCGTCAGGCAATGAATCGCTGGCGAACATCCGTTGACCGCATCTGCGCCATAGCAGGAGCAGCCGCTCGTGATCGTCTGTGCGCAGCTGTGCCGCAGCCTCGCCCAGCAGTCCGAGCATGACGGCGCGATCATCATCGGTGAGCGCAACCAGATCGGCCTTTACGACCAGCCCGCCCAGTTCGATCAGATGGCGGGTACGTTCGCGCCGCTTCACCTGCCAGTCCCGCCAATCATGCCGCGCCTGGACTGCCTCCAGCCGGTGACGCGCGATCGTGACCCGTTGCACCGCCGCCCGGCTTGTCGCCAGCGCTGTGGCCAGCTTCGCCTCGCTTGCCTGAAAAGAAGGCCGCGCCCCGTTTGCGCCATGCTTCCTGTTTCGCGCTGTCCGTGGTGGCAACGGCGTCCAGCAGCGCCCCGGCTAGCGCTTCGGCGCTGAGCCCGTCCGCACCGGTCGCCATGACCAGTTCGCCTAGCTGACTCTGCTTACGGCTTTTGAGCTGCCGGGCTTTGTCGGTCAGCGCCTTCAGCTCAGCATCATAGTCGCGTGGTTTGCGCATGGAGAATGTCCTCCTTGTAAGGGTGAGGCCATTCGCGTTATCGACCCTCTCGATCAGTCACAATCTCGTGAAATCCCCTGAGATTGCGTCCTCCCGAGATTGATGAAATCTTTTGAGGGCGCGCTTATACGTCGTGCCGACGTGGCTCTTTAGGGGTAATTGGTATGTCGCCATGGCGATCTACCACTTCTCGGCCAAGATCATTTCCCGCGCCACCGGATCCTCGGCGCTGGCCGCTGCCGCCTATCGCTCCGCCTCCCGGCTGCACGATCAGCGCCTTGGCCGCCATCATGATTTTTCCAACAAGGCGGGCGTCGTTCACAGCGAAGTGATGCTGCCCGACGGCGCGCCAGAACAATGGCGGGATCGCGCGCAGCTGTGGAATGACGTCGAAGCCGCCGAGATCCGCAAGGACGCCCAGCTGGCGCGGGAGGTGGAGTTCGCCATTCCACACGAGCTGACCGAAGCTGAGGGCATCCGCCTGGCCCGCGACTTTGTCCAACGGGAGTTTGTCGATCAGGGCATGGTCGCCGACCTCAATGTCCATTGGGATATCGGCAGCGATGGCAGCCCCAAACCTCATGCCCATGTGATGCTGTCGCTGCGTGAGGTCAGTGAGGAGGGCTTTGGCGCCAAGGTCCGCGACTGGAACAGGAGCGAACTACTCACCCATTGGCGCGAGGCCTGGGGAAACCATGTCAATCAACGCCTGGCCGAACTGGATATCGATGCGCGCATAGATCATCGCAGTCTCGAGGCGCAGCGGATCGATCTCGAACCCCAGCACAAGATCGGCCCGGCTGCCTCGCGCATGGCAGGGCAAGGTCATGAGAGCGAACGGCTGCAAGAGCATCATGCGATTGCGCGGGCCAATGGCGAGAAGATCCTCGCCAAACCCGGCATCGCACTGGACGCGATCACTCAGGCCCAAGCGACCTTCACCACCCGCGACCTTGCCCTGTTCGTTCACCGGCACAGTGAGGGAAAGGCGCAGCTCGACGCGGTGATGGCGGCGGTAAAGGCCTCGCCCGATCTCGTCGCCCTGGGCAAGGACGGGCGCGGCGACGCCCGGTTCACATCGCGCTCGATGATGGAAACCGAGCAGCGGCTCGAACAAGCGACCGCCACGCTCGATGCGCGCCGCCATCATGGCGTGGCCGAACGCCATGTCGAGCGGGCGCTGGCGCAAGCGGCCAAGCGCGGCCTCGACCTATCGACCGAGCAGCGCGGCGCGCTCGAACATGTGACCAGCGCCAAGGGCTTGAGCAATGTCATCGGCTATGCCGGGACCGGCAAGAGCGCGATGCTGGGGGTCGCGCGCACCGCATGGGAGGATGCTGGCTATGAAGTGCGCGGCGCGGCTCTGTCCGGCATTGCCGCAGAAAATCTCGAAGGCGGATCGGGCATCGCGTCGCGCACCATCGCCAGCCTCGAACATCAATGGGCGCAGGATCGTGAACTGCTCACGGACAAATCCATCCTGGTGATCGACGAAGCCGGGATGATCGGCACCCGGCAGATGGAGCGGGTCGTCAGGGAAGCGGAAAAGCGTGGCGCCAAGATCGTGCTGGTCGGCGATCCCGAGCAGTTGCAGGCGATCGAGGCTGGCGCTGCGTTCCGCTCGGTGACCGAGCGCCATGGCAGTGTCGAGATCACTTCGATCCGGCGGCAGGGTGAAGAATGGCAGCGTGTGGCGACCCGGGCGCTGGCTACTGGCCGGACCGGCGAAGCGATCGACGCGTATGCCCAGGCAGGCCATGTCCATGCCGCCGAGACCCGGCACGACGCGCGGCGTGATCTGATCGATCGTTGGGACAAGGATCGCGTCGCAGACCGCCAAGCCAGTCGCATCATCCTTACCCACACCAATGACGAGGTGCAGGCGCTGAACATGGCTGCGCGCGACCGGCTGCGTAATGCTGGCGCGCTGGGCGAGGACATAAGTCTAACCGTCGAGCGGGGCGAGCGTAAATTCGCGCCCGGCGACCGGGTGATGTTCCTGAAGAATGAGCGTGGCATGGGCGTCAAGAACGGCACGCTCGCCACCGTGCAGCGTGTGAACCATTTTCGCATGGCGGTGATGCTCGATGATGGTCGGGCCGTGGCGTTCGACATCAAAGATTATGCCGCCATCGATCATGGCTATGCTGCCACCATCCACAAGGCGCAGGGCATGACCGTCGACAAGGTGCATGTGCTGGCGACGCCCGGGCTTGACCGTCACGCCGCCTATGTCGCGCTCTCGCGCCATCGCGGGACGGTCGATCTCCATTATGGCCATGATGACTTTGTCGATCGGGGCAGGCTCGTACGCACGCTGACCCGCGAGCGGGGCAAGGACATGGTGTCGGATTATGCCAAGGCCACTGAGCAACAGCGCGAACCGCAGCCCGTATCTACCGCTCCTCGGCGCGGCATGTTCGACGGCCTTAAGCTCAACCGCGCACCCATTCCCATTCCCGAGCAGCCCAGTCCGCTGGATCAGGCGGTGCAACGCTATGGCCAGGCGGCGGCGGACATCATCCGCATGAAGGAACAGGGTTTTGATCCGCTGCCCCATCAGCGGCAGGCGTTCAGCCGTGCGATCAAGGATATCGACACGCTGCGCCCCGGCGGCGCGGAAGACATGCGCCTTGCCATGAACAAGGACCCGGCCCTCATCGGTGAGGCGGCTAATGGCCGGACAAACCGCGCGATCCAGGCGATGATGGCTGAAGGTCAAATCCGCGCTGATGGCATCGACCGCGCCGATCGCTTTGTCACCACTTGGCAGGACAAGGCCCGCCATTTGAAGGCGCTGGAGCGCCATGGCGATTCCGACGCTGTCTGGACCGCGAAGCAGGACATGCACGCCATGGCCAAGGCGCTGCATCGTGATCCCCAGCTCGAGTCGCTGCTGCGCAATCGCACCAAAGACCTTGGCCTCGGGTCTCAGAAGGGCGCGTCCATTTCTCAGGGCCTCCAGCAGTGGTTCGACCGCTCGCGTAGCCGTGGAATCGGATTGTAGGGTCCGATCCCATGACCGACATCCCACCCCAATCCGCCATTGCCGATGATCCAACGCAAGCCTTTGAAGGGCTGCGGCAGGAGATATCACTGCTCCACACCGCCATTCAGGGGCTGACGGCTGCGCGGGAGAAGATGCCCGACTATAACCCGACGCTGGGTGCAATCAGCCAGCAGCTCGCGACCTTGACAGAAAGCCTCGAGGGTATTGCCCAAGCGCCAGCCGTCAAGCTGACGCCGACCGACATGGTGCGCGAGCTTGCCAAAGCCGCCATCGACGTGCGCGCCGATGACAAGCGACAGATGGATGAGGCGCGAGCCACGATGCACCAGTCGATTGGTCAACTCGACGGGATTGCCCTGCGCGCGCAAGCTACGAACCATCAGCGCAAACGGGAAATGGGTATCTGCAGTGCCGCCTTCTTCGCCGGCATCCTGCTCTGGTCGTTTGTGCCGGGGGTGATCGCCAGGTCTCTACCGGCAAGCTGGCATGTGCCGGAATGGATGGCGGCGCGGACTCTGAAAATAAAGGAAGTAGCTTTGATAAAAATGCGCGACACCCATGCCGATGAGTTAAATACTGAAATAGGAAAGGACGGAACTTATTAGCAATAATAAAGTCAAAACTACCTGTTTTTGTGCGAAATTACTGATCATATTAACGTAAAATACAATCGGATATGATGAACAATTGATAATTGTAGTTATCACATGTCCATAATTGACGCCCCTTTATAATGTGCGCTACAGATCGCGACGATGGACCAGCCCGCGCGCCTCGACGAAAACGCACTGATAGCGGGGGAAACGACGCCAACGCCGATAGAGCAGCAGGTCTGCGATCTTTCCTGGGCGGTGGTGAAGATGCACGCGGTCGAGCGCATTATCGTTAACGAGCCGCTGATCGCCGCGTACCAGGCGGCGTCGTCTCCGCACAGCATACGCGCACTCAGGTCCGATCTCGAGGCATTCGACCTCTGGTGCCGGCGCCACAATCGGATATCGCTGCCGGCAATCCCGGAGACCGTGGCCGATTATCTCGATGCGCGCGCTGCGCAAGGAAGCAAGCCCGCGTCGCTCGGCCGCTACAAGGCGTCGATCGCCAGGATCCACCTGCTGCTCGATCTCAAGGATCCGACGCCGGCCTCGCTGGTGAAGCTGCGGCTGCAGGCGATCCGCCGCCGGCTCGGCACGGCGCAGAAGCAGGCGCGACCGCTGCGGTTCAAGGGGCCGGTGCGCAATGTCGAGCGCGACGAGCCCCGCGGCCTGAATGTGCGGGCGCTGCTCGAAAGCTGCGCTGAAGATCTGCCAGGCCTGCGCGATCACGCGCTGCTCTCCGCTGGCTATGACACCGGGTTGCGCGCCTCGGAATTGGTGGCGATCGAGGTCGAGCACATGATCGAGGCAATCGACCCCGATGCGCGGCTGCTCAGCATCCCGCGCAGCAAGGGCGATCAGGAGGGGGAGGGGGCGACCGCCTATCTCAGCCCGCGGACGGTCCGGGCGATTGCGGCCTGGCTAGCGGCGGCCGGCATCGAGAAGGGGGCGGTGTTTCGGCGCGTGAACGTGCGGCGCTACAAGGTTAAGGCGGCGGCGCGTGGTCGGTCGATCGACAGCATCTCCGGGCGCGAGGCTTGGGATCTGCGCAAGACGCTGCCGAAGCGGGCTGTGCCGGGGCGGGTGGAGTACGACTTAGGGGAGGGGGCTCTCCATCCTGCTTCTGTCGGTCCGATCTATCGTTCGATGATCCAGCGGGCATTCGATGCTGGCGCGCTCGTCGATTTGACGACGGATGATCTGACCCGCCTGCTCAAGGGAGTCAGCGCGCATTCGACGCGGGTCGGGCTCACCCAGGATTTGTTTACGAGCGGTGAGGATCTCGCCGGTATCATGGATGCGTTGCGCTGGAAGAGCCCTCGCATGCCTCTGGCTTACAATCGCAATCTCGCCGCAGAGCAGGGGGCCGCTGGGCGGCTCATGGCCAAACTTGGTTGAGATAGCGTGTTGCACTGGCTCTATCGAAGCAGCGGGCCTAACTGTTCGTGAGGCGGCGGCCCAGCTCAAGATCGGGAAAACCGCCCTGTACAAGGCCTTGGAAAGCGCATGAAGCCATTGCCGATCAAGACTCGTGGGTGCTGGTTACAGGCGCCTCAACCGGTCTGGGCAGGGCGTCCGCCCTCCGTTTGGCGGCATCGTACCAGGCCAAGCCCCTGATTGTTGGGCGAAGGCTCGACAACTTGCGGGAGCTACAAGCCGAAATCGGCAAGCGGTTTAGTGTCCTGTGCGAGATCATCGTGGCTGATCAACGTGAAATCGTGAGCAGGGAGAAGATCGCAGCCAGGGATATAGAATTGGAAGTCAACGCGGCTTTCTTAGCTGCCGGACTGACTAACGTCGGTTCGTTTGATGCTGACCGAGCCTATGCCTATTCCGAGGTGTTCGAAACAAACGTACTCGGTTTCACGGACCTGCTGGGGCGCCTCGTCGCGATCTTCAGGCAGCAGCCGTTCGAATCCTCAATAATCGCGGTGTCGAGCTTGGCGGGCGAAACATCCGTACCCTTTCAAGCGGTCTACGGCGCGTCGAAAGCCTATGTGAGCACCCTTATGCGGGCGCTTTCCGTCGAGTTTGCCGGTACGGGAGTGAGCGTTGGGTCTTTTGCACCCGGTGGCATCGACACCGGCATGGCTGCCCTCAGCGATTTGACGTGAGGGAAGTGGGTTTAATGGACGTGGATCGGTGCGGCGCCCATGCGGTCCACGCTCTGGTTCATCGGCGATCCTTCGCCATACCAGGGGTGGGCAACCGGCTCACATATTGGGCGAGCAGGGTTCTACCTCGATCGTTGTGAGCCGACTTGCGGCCCTCTCATATCGGCGCCCGCAATGACTGACACATGCTCAAAGGATAGGTTGAACACGCCGTTGAGTGCCCACAGGTAGCCTCTGTTGGTATCGTACCGGATTTGTTGGCCCTTAACATGCAGATACGTCACTTTCGTGTAGTCGCTTCTGGTATCTGAACGCGAGATTCATGCCGTAGGTCGCGGGCACTCATCGCTTGGCAACAGGGCCGATCGACCCCCACGGCAGGCCGTCTCCAAAAACTCCACGGTCGGGGAATTATTATTGACAGTGTTCCGTTGTATGGCTTAGGTGGCTGCAGCCCTGACTGCGGCTCTAGGAGAGATATTCGATGGATTATGAAAAGAAGCCCATCCCCACGTCGATCGCCGTGTTCGGCGCCACTGGGCGTGTGGGGCGTCCAGTCGCTGAATATGTGAGCTATGCTGCACCCGAGGTGAAGCTTCGCCTCATCACCCGTTCCAACGCTTCAGTGGCGGGCCTGCGCGAGAAGTTTCCGGACGCAGAGGTGGTCGTCGCCGACTATCTCGACGCGGCTTCGCTTGATGTCGCGCTGAAGGATATCGAGGGCATCTTCGTCGTCACACCTCCTGGGATGAACGAGGAGCGCGCCATGGGAAACCTCGTGACGGCCGTGCAATCGGCGGGGGCCGCCAAGCATATCGTCCGAATCGTGGGCTACGAACCCGAGTCTTCGCCTGAGAACGTTCCTGAAGATCTAGCTAAGCGCGGCGGCGACGGCAGCCAGCATTTCATTGCGAAAGCGGTCCTGAAGAAGAGCCAACTTCCGGTGACCTATTTGAACAGCGGCGCGACGTTCATGGACAACTTCCTGCTGGCCGCGCAGGGGATAAGTCAGCACAACCTGTTCATCTACCCGCCCCGCTTCGTTCCGTTCGTTGATGCCCGCGATCTGGGCGAAGTGGGCGCGCGCCTGCTGCTCTCCGATGACGCGCGGCACATCGGGCAGTTCCATACGATGAATAACGGCCAGGACCAGCTTGAGCCAGGCGCGGTCGCCGAGATGATGAGCGACGTTTTCAAGCGCAAGATCTTCCATGACGGCAGTCGTGAGACCTTCATGGCCGTGTTGGGCCCGATATTCGATCAAATGGCGGGCCGCCCTGGGGAAGGCGAGTATCGTTGGGATTATACGATGTGGGAAAATCGCAACTGCGTCGTGTGGTCGCTCAACAATTTCGCCGAGCGGATGCTCGGCCGGAAGCCGACGTCCCTGCGCGCCTGGTTCATGGAGCATAAGGCGTTCTTCGAGCCTGTAATGGAGCGTGCCTGAACTGACGCGGAGGCCGCAAGCGTCTGCAAGGCAAGCCAGCCGAGCGGATGCTTCCGGTCCAATGCTGGTCCAGTATGTCGCATCATTATTAGTAATCGGCGCCGACGATCAACGGCTCGTCGAGGATGTGCAAGCTGTTTGATCCATCCCTGATCAGTTCAGTGGTGCATGTCTTGCGAACTAGTGCGCCTTATTAGCGAGAGGCAAGAATAGTAATGACCTCGCCTAGTGTAGCCAGGTACAAGGACTTTCCGAAAGGTATTACGTTCGACGCCGATCCCGCTCGTCGGGCGTCGTTCAGCAGTGACCGAAGCGGTCGACTTGGCGCCTGTCCGATCGGCGTGGCGAAGCCGGGTTCGGTCGCGGAGGTGCAGGCTGCGCTCAGGTGGGCCGGCCGGCGCGGTACGCCCGTCGTGCCGGTCAGCACGACGGCTGGGCCGCGTCGTCGCGGCGATACGGTCTGCGTCCAAGAAGCGCTGATCCTTGATCTTAGCGGGATGAACCGGATCATCCATATAGACACGCAGGACGCCCTTGCGATTGTGGAGCCCGGTGTGACCTTCAATCAGCTCGATGATGCCCTGGCGCCGCATGATCTGCGCGCCTTTCGTCCGCTGTTCGCCCGGCGCTCCAAATCCGTGATCGCAGCGTTCCTCGAGCGTGAACCGATGACCGTTCCGGGACTTCATTGGGATTCGGCCGATCCGCTTGCCGCGATGGAGTGCGTCTTTGGCACCGGCGATATCTTCCGGACGGGAGGCGCTGCGCTCCCCGGGACGCTCGAGCAGAATCTGGAGCGTGGGAACCGGCCGCTGGTCGGGGTCGGGCCGATGCATACGGATATCGGACGTGTCTTGCAGGGTGCTCAGGGCGCGCTCGGTGTCGTTTCCTGGGCCTCGCTTTACTGTCAGAGGCGCCCCGCGCTCGAAGTGCCCCTCTTCGCGACGAGTGACAGCTTCGATGCGATCGCGGAGCTTTGCTATAAAATGCTGCGCCGGCGGTCGGCGGGGCAGATGTTCATCCTGAACCGGGTGCAGTTGGCGCTGATGCAGGCGGACGACCCTTCGCGCTATCGAGACATGCTGGGGTCGCTGCCGGAGTGGATTTTGTACGTAGAGCTCAGCGCGCCGGCTTATTTCCCGGAAGAAGCAATCGCCTTCCAACGAGCTGATCTCGAACGTGATGCGGCCGCGCTGAACGTCGCGGTCATCTCAGACACGGCAGGTATCACCGCCGCCGATATTGCAAAGTCGCAGCGGATGGCAGGAGACGAGCCTGCTCCCACGCTGAGGGGCCTAGCCGCTGAGGAGATATTCTACCTCACACAACTCGACCAGGTGCAGGAGCAATTCCGGCGTTCTGGCGTGCTGGATACCGGCGATGTCGGCATCTACCTCCAGCCGCTCGCCCAAGGCGTCAACGCCCATTGCCAGATCACCCTGCTGGCGCCTGCGCAGGAGGCCGCCAACCTATCCGGCCAGGCGGTGCGCACCGCGGAGACGCTTGCCGAACAAGGCGCCTTTTTCAGTCGCCCCTATCATCCCTGGGCGCATGTCCCATTCGCGCAGGACAAGAAAATCGCTCCACTTCTGGCGCGCGTGAAAGCTTTGCTGGATCCCGGCGGCGTTCTTCAGCCCGGAGCGCAAAGTCTCGGAGTTTTTGCATGAATCACCCATCCAGCCTGTCCGACCTCGGCGGCAACATGGCGCATTGCTGGCGCTGTTCGCACTGCAAATGGGTGCCTTCCCCCAAAAGCCATGACTTCGCGCACGCTTGCCCGAGTATTCAATGGGGCGGCTTCCACGCTTATAGCGGCGGCGGCAAGGTGATTACGGCCTATGCCGTGAGTTCGGGCGATGTCGAATGCACGGAGGAAACCGTCGAGACGGTGTTCGCGTGCAGCATGTGTGGTGCCTGCGACATCGCCTGCAAGAATAACAATGGCGAACTGATCGAGCCACTGTCGGTGCTTTATGCGCTGCGGGCGGATGTGGTCGCGCGCGGCGCGGGACCCCTTGTCCATAACGAGCTTGTTCAGAAGCTTCGCCGATTTGGCAACTCGACGGGCAGGCCGCGAGAAGACCGGTCAAAATGGGCCGACGGGCTTAAGCTTGCAGATGCGACCGATGCTCAAGTTGACGTGTTGCTGCACATCGGGTGCGAGAACGCGTTTGACCCTTCCCGGTGGGGCGAATTGCGGGCGATCACCGCCTTGCTGATCGAAGCTGGCATACGGTTCGGGATTGCCTATGACAAAGAGGCGGCGACCGGCGAGACGGCGTTCGATCTCGGCTATCAGGACGACGCCAGGGCGCTCGCCAAGGACATGATCGCGCTCATCGGCGCGACCGGGGCCAGGACGGTCGTGACATGTTCGGCGACCAGCTATCACGGGATGGTCAATATCTGGCCGCGCCTCGGCCTGGCTTGCCCCACATCTGACGTTCGTCATGTCACTGATTTCATCGACGATCTTTTCGAGAGCGGTGCGCTCCGGATCGACGCGCATTGCGATGCGACCGTGACTTACCACGATCCCTGTAAGCTCGGCCGGCTCGGCGAACGGTTCGAGCCTTCGGATGCAGTTTGGACCAAGGTGCTCAACACGTTTCCTGTTCGCGACAAGCCCACCCAGGTCCTGTTCGGTAATGACGGCGTATACGAGCCACCCCGCAATCTGTTGAGGCGAATCAATGGCCTGAAACTGGTCGAAATGGAGCGGACGAGAGAGGCGGCCTATTGTTGCGGCGCCGCTGGTGGCGCGAAAGAGGGCTATTCGAATTTCGCAGGCTTTGCGGCGCAGAATCGCCTCACCGAAGCCTTGGCAACCGGAGCATCGATCGTCGCGACATCTTGCGGCGCCTGTCGCGGTCATCTCGCTCAGGTTGCTGGAGAAAATAGCGTGCCGCTGGAGGTCATGGGCGTATTCGAGTTGCTCATGGCCAGTGCCTCCAAAAAGAAGGCAATCTGATATGGATTTGGCCAGCGCTAATGCGGGAGGTGGAATCAGACCAGCGAACTTTGCCGCTCCCGAGGTGAAGGGAGGCTCGAAATCCAGGTCGCGCCTGTCGGGGGCAGCCCGCCAAGAGCTGATCGAAATTCTCGGTCCGCGGGGCTTCTCCGACGACCCGGCAGTGATCGCCGGCTATGCATGGGTGACGACCACCGGCGGCACGCCTTCATCCAAGCAGATCTACAAGATAAGGCCCGAGGCGATCCTGCTGCCTAACTCCACCGAGGAGGTTCAGGCCATCGTGCGGGCATGCCTGCGACATGGTGTCAAATATCGCGCGCATAGTACCGGGATGGGCTCATTCTCAGGCGTCACGCAAGAGGGCGTGGTCAGCCTCGACCTACGCCGCATGGACAAGATCGTCGAGATGGACCAGCGTAATCAACTGGCCGTTATCGAACCCTATGTCACCGCCGCGCAGCTTCAGGCGGAGGCGATGAAGGTGGGCTTGACGCCCCACATCATCGGCGCGGGATGGACACATTCCCCCTTGGCTTCGGCGACGTCCGGAGGCGGAATCGGGATCACCGGTAATCATACCGGGTACAATGCGCGCAATCTGATGGCTTGGGAGTGGGTGACGCCCGAAGGCGATGTCGTCCGATCTGGTTCCGCAGGGGCGGGCACGGGCTGGTTTGCTGGTGAAGGACCCGGACCGGGTTTCCGAGGAATGATCCGAGGTCAAGCTGGCGCTTTTGGATCGCTCGGCGTCTTCACCCGCATTGGCTACAAGCTTCATCCCTGGGCGGGACCGACCAGCCTCGATCATCGGGGGCAACACCCGCAGCTTGGCATCCCATTATCCGATACGCTGCGCCTTTATCAGGTAGCGTGGCCCGACTGGAAGGGGCCGCGCGACGCAGCCTACGAACTCATGGCGTCCAACGCGGCGACGTTCATCGTCCGGCTGCCGCCTGACCAGTACGGATGGATCCTTTATTCGACCAACCGTGAATATTACGAACATGTGAAGAATGGCACTCTTCCGGAGGTCGCTCGGACCGAAAACCGGATATCCTGGACGCTGGTCGCGGTGTCGGGTTCGCAGGCGGAAGCGGAGTGGCGTGACCGCACAATCCGCTCGATCGTCGAGCGGACCGGGGGGCGCGAGCTTGACCTCGCGCCCGAACATGCTGAGATCATCGCGCGAAACTCGATTACTTCCTGTTATTCGCCGCGTGCTTACCGGTCGGGGCCGAGGCAGGTGCTTACCAGTGTCGGCGTCTATAATTCAGTAGGCCTGCTTCCGCAGGTCGTACAAACGTCTGAAAGGCTAATGGCGCCTTATAAGGAAAAGCGTCATACCTTTTCTGAAGGATCCCCTGAGGAGTTCTGGCTGTGGCTTTCCGAGGGGCGGCATCTGTGGGGTGAGAACATTGTGGCGTGTGACAACGACACGTCGCGATCAGGGGGTGACGGGTTCGCCTTCGTGCTTCAGACGATGGATGAAAACAGCCGCTCGCCGCTCGGCACCGCCGCGTTCGCCTTGGGTTCATTGTTCGCCGACATTTATGGCCAACGCTTCGGCCTCAACCGACTGATGCGCAAGATCAAATCGGAATTCGATCCACATTCGGCCGCCGACGGCATCTATCCTTCCGGAAAGCCTGAGATGACGGCCCGCATGTGGCCGCTCGCCCGGCTATTGCTCTTTGGCATTCCAGCGCTGTTGCGCCTCGTGATGAGAATACAATTGAAACTGGGGAAATAGCCGGCCGACGGCCATGGAGAGAGATATGAGCGATATGTTCGAACGCACCTATACGATGACGATCGATGGTCAGCCGGCGGTGGGCACATCCACGTTCGACGCCATTGATCCCGCTACGGAAGAGGTCATCGCCAGCGTTCCCGAAGCGAGCCGGGAGCAACTCGACGAAGCTGTAGCCGCCGCGAAGCAGGCGTTTCCCGCATGGAGCGCCCGGCCGGTTGCCGAGCGCCAGGCATTGGTGGCGAAGATCGGCGACGTCATCGAAGCGCATGCTGAGGATTTCATGCGGCTGCTCACCCTGGAGCAGGGCAAGGCGCGCAAGGGCGCCGAATGGGAAATCTTTGGTTCGGTCATCTGGTGTCGCGAGATCGCCACGCAATCGCTTTCATCGGAAGTTGTCGAACAAAGCGAAGGACGCAAGGTAGAGGTCCACCGCGTACCACTTGGCGTCGTTGCGGGCATCACGCCGTGGAACTTCCCGGTTCTGTTGGCCATCTGGAAGATCGCACCGGCTTTGGTCGCGGGCAACACTATGGTGCTCAAGCCGTCGCCGTTCACGCCCTTGTGCACGCTCAAGCTCGGCGAATTGCTGCGGGACGTGTTGCCCGCGGGTGTGCTCAACGTCGTGTCGGGCGGCAATGAGTTGGGTGCGTGGCTGACCGGACATAAGGATGTCCGCAAGATCAGCTTCACCGGTTCGACGGCGACCGGGCGCAAGATCATGGAAAGTGCAGCTGGCGCGATACGGCGCGTCACGCTTGAGCTCGGCGGGAACGATCCCGCGATTGTGCTTCCCGATGTCGACGTCAGGGAAACCGCCAAGCAGCTGTTCTGGGCCTCCTTCCAGAACAGCGCACAATTCTGCGTAGCGGCCAAGCGGCTCTACATCCACGCCGATATCTATGACGAACTCGCGAAGGAACTGGTTGATTATGCCAAGACTGTAACGGTCGGCAACGGCGCACATCAGGGCGTCGACCTAGGGCCGATCCAGAACCGGATGCAGTTCGAAAAGCTCAAGGAACTACTCGCTGACGCCAAGGAGAACGGCCTGAACTTCCTGCTGGGCGGCGAAGTTTCCGACCAGCCCGGCTTCTTCGTGCCCATCACTATCATCGATAATCCGCCCGAAGACAGCCGGGTGGTAGCCGAGGAAGCGTTCGGTCCGATCCTGCCGTTGCTCAAGTTCGATGACATCGACGATGTGATCGCTCGCGCGAACGACACCGACTACGGTCTCGCAGCCTCGGTTTGGGGCAAGGACGTGCAACAGGCCGAAGCCATCGCTCGACGGATCGAGGCGGGCACAGTGTGGATCAACGAGATCCACAGCTTTTCACCGCATGTCGCATTCGGGGGACACAAGCAGTCGGGCCTCGGCATTGAGAACTCCCTCGATGGCCTGGCCGAATATACCAACACGCAGACGGTTGTGACGCGTGATCAGCTCGCGGCTCTTGCCTGACATGACGCAAATGCAGCAACCAAGCCTCGTGACAGGGGCATCCGCGCCTGCGCTTCTCGATGGCTGCATCGGCGAAGCGCTGGCTGCTGCGGCTCGGCGATGGCCGGATCAGGATGCCTTGATCGTCCGCCACCAGGACATTCGCTGGAGCTATGCCGAACTTTTCGATAAGGTGGAGCAGCTAGCCGCAGCGCTGATCGATATCGGTCTTGAGCCTGGTGACCGTGTCGGCGTCTGGTCGCAGAATAATTCCGAATGGGTCCTGGCGCAATTCGCGACCGCGATGGCCGGGATTATCCAGGTCAATATCAACCCTGCCTACCGCACGCATGAATTGGAACACGCGCTGAAGAAGACGGGGTGTCGAGCTATCATTCTGTCGCCTTACTTCCGCACCAGCTCGTATGTCGACATACTGCGGGAGTTGGCCCCGGAGATCGCCGCCAGTAAGGCCGGAGAGCTTCGATCGCAAAAACTGCCTGATCTCCAATGGGCGATCTGCCTTGGCCATGACGTTCCGGTGGGGATGATCGCCTTTCCAGACCTCATGGCATCGGCGAGCCAGCATGGGCGCGAGCGAGTGCGGGCGATCGCTTCGACCCTGAGGCCGGACGATTCGATCAATATCCAATTTACGTCCGGCACGACCGGGACGCCGAAGGGCGCGGCGCTTACGCACAGGAATATTCTCAACAACGGCTTTTTCGTCGGCCAAGGGATAAAGCTCAATTCCAGTGATAGGCTGTGCCTGCCGGTCCCGCTCTATCATTGTTTCGGGATGGTAATGGCCAATCTGGCATGCATCACCCACGGCGCCTGCATGGTGCAGCCGGCTGAGCATTTTGACGCCCAATTGACCCTCGATGCAGTCGCTGCCGAGCGTTGTACGGTCCTCTACGGCGTGCCGACGATGTTTATCGCTATGCTCGATCATCCGTCATTCGAGCAATATGATCTCTCGAGCTTGCGCACCGGCATCATGGCCGGCTCGCCCTGTCCGCCCGCCACGATGCGGAAGGTCATGGACCTGATGAACATGAAGGAAGTCACGATCGCCTACGGCATGACGGAGACTTCGCCGGTAAGTTTCCAAAGCTCGACTGAGGACCCTGTAGAGCTTCGAATCAATACGGTGGGACGGATCCACCCTCATCTGGAAGCAAAAGTCGTCAACAATCTTTTTGAGACGTTGCCAGTCGATCAGACCGGCGAGCTTGTGGTTCGTGGATATTCCGTGATGGCTGGCTATTGGGGTGACGATGCCGCCACCCAGGAAGCGATCAGGGACGGGTGGATGCATACCGGCGACCTGGCCTCCATCGACTCCGATGGCTACTGTCAGATCGTCGGTCGATCGAAAGACATGGTCATCCGTGGAGGAGAAAACATCTACCCCGCCGAAGTCGAGTCATTCCTGCACAGCCATCCCAAGATAAGGGACGTGCAATGTATCGGCATCCCTGATGATCGCTTCGGCGAGGAGCTGTGCGCCTGCGTCATTGTTCAGCAGGGAGAGGTTCTCAATCCCGAAGAGATCGTTTCCTTCTGCAAAGGAAGAATATCCCATTACAAAATCCCCCGATACATCGAATTCGTCGAATCGTTTCCACTGACCGTCACGGGAAAAGTCCAGAAGTTTCTCCTCCGAGAAACTATATGCCGGAAGATCGGAATATAGAGAAAGTGCCGATAGATCAAGGGCAACTCATAGAAAAGGCTAAAAAGAAAATGTAGAAGGGGCAGTGATGATAAAATATATGTTCACATTGAAACGTAAGACCGGAATGTAGAGAGAGGAGTTCGGGATTATTATGAAAATCATCACGCGCCATTGGCAATGCAGGGTTCAAAGCTGTTAGGATATAGGCGCAACTATGTCGTATCGGGCGGGTTTTCGTTTCAGCATTCGGATAAGGCGGCAGAAGAGCCAGATTTTGATGTCATCTCCGAGATCTGGTTCGGAAATATGGCAGATCTTCGGGAAGCGGAGAAGAGGTTGGAAGGTGATTTCGGCCGGATTCTCGGCGAGGAGGAACGCAAGCTCTTCGACATGACACCTAAAAATATCAATTCGTTTTTGACCGAGGAATACATCACTTCGGATAGCGAATTAGGGAGAGCAGCCAGGGTCTCTGTCTAACGCTGCCGGATCTTGCGCTTGCCAGTGAATTAACGCGATGCCGTGAAGGAGGTATTCCAATGAGCGAGATTCCCGGGGGGTTCGCAAGCATTCGTCCGCTTGATCCAGAAATACAGGAGTTATTGGCGGTAATGGCGCGGGAGTCTGTACCGCCCGGCGCCTCTGTTACAGAAATGCGTGACGCACAACTAAAGGCGGCGCGCTTGATTCCGCCCGGGCCGCCGCTTCTTGATGTCGTGGACGTCGATATCGGCGAGGGCGACACCCCGTTGCGTGGAAGACTGTATTTTGGAAGCGACAAGCCCACTATCCTGATGGTGTTCCTGCATGGTGGCGGCTGGACGCTGGGCGGCGTGGAGGTCAGCGATGCCCCGTCAAGGCGGATCGCGGCGGGCACGGGCGCGATTGTGCTGAGCGTCGATTACCGTTTGGCACCGGAACATCCGTTTCCGGCCGCCTTTGAGGATGCCCATCAAGCCGTCCGCTGGGCTGCCAATAATGCAGCACGCCTGACCGGATCGGACGAGGCAAAGATCGTGATTGCAGGCGAAAGCGCTGGTGCGAATTTGGCGGCGGCAGTGGCACTGCTGGCCCGTTCAGCCGGTCCTGCGATCCATGCGCAGATACTATCCTGTCCAGCGCTGAGCGCCGACCTCGACACACCGTTCATCCGCAACATGCCGGCACCATTCCCGCCTAAAGATCTGCTGCCGCTCCTTTTCAAAGGTTATGCTCCCGATGAACGCGTCCATCGAGATCCACGCTTTGCGCCTCTGCTCGCCGAAAACGTGACTGGCCTGCCCCCCGCCCTAATTCTCACGGTCGAACTCGATGCCTTTCGCGAACAGGGCGAGATGTACTTCGAACGGCTGAAGGGAGTTGGCGTCCTATGCGAAATTCTCCGCTACGACGGGACTGTCCACGGCTTTCTCGAACTTGATAATGGCCATCGTCAATCGAGAGAGGCCATAAGCGCTATGGCGGGCTTTCTTCGACGGCACGTCCGCGACCGACCCGACCGATCCTGATGCGGGGTTGGCCCGTTTTTTCGGTGAAGGACGGATAATCTTCCGCTTTCATCCAAAGGTACAGACGGCTTGACGTGCGCCCGCCCTCAGGAACGCGATGCGATCTCGACTGGCGGGGACCGCGCTCTCGCCTGCAACTTCGCCGTGCATATTCGTAAGGCGACCGATTCCCGCTGTGAGGGGCGAAGGCGAGCTGAACGTAGGGGTGCAGCGCCCACGCGTCGTCGGAGAACCCCAATTAAACTTTACGGTCGTGTAGTTTGTCATTGACATAACCTACATTTCGCCTTTACGGTTGCCCAGCAAGTCAGGCTAGGGAGGGCGCTAACGCTGCGGTCGAGCCCAATCATGGCACATAATGATCCCGCGACGACGTGGGACGGGCGAATAGTGGAGGATGTAAACCCGATGAGATTGACCTATTTCCAACAAGTTCCCTATCGCCATCTACCTCCAAATTTTGAGCACGAGTACTCATCGGTCGTCACCACACCCTATCGCAAGCTCGTCGACGATCGCCGTCTCGTTGCGGATTACAGGGATGCTCTCGATGAACTCCTGTTTGCTGCGCGGGAAGGCTTTGACGCCGTCGCGGTTACCGAGCACGGCCAGAGCAGCTACGACATGGTGCCCAATCCGGACCTTATTCTTGCGGCAATAGCCTATGCCACCGCTTCCGAGGGAATTGACGTCGGCATCTATCCCATCGGCCGATCGCTCGGCAAAACGCGGGAGCCGCTGCGGGTGGCCGAGGAACTGGCGATGATCGACTGCATGAGCGATGGTCGCCTCATCGCGGGTTTCCCCGTGGGCCTGCCTTATGATGCTTCGATCAACAACGGCGTCCCGCAGATCGAAACGCGTGCGCGCTTCGACGAAAATCTTCGGCTGATCACCAAGGCTTGGACGGCGGATGACATCTTCGCCTGGAACGGGCGATATGCGCAGCATGCGGTGGTAAACATCTGGCCTCGGCCGGTTCAATCCCCCACACCGCCGATATGGATCACGGGCTCCGGCAGCCCGAAGACAATGGAGTTTGTGCTCAAGCAGGGCTACGGGTTCAATTCCTTTGGTCAGATGGGCCGCAAGGGGGCACAGGCGACGTTCGGGAAGCTTTGGGAAACGGCGGATCGCTCCGGAATAGCTGTCAACCCCAATCGCGCCGGTCTCGTTCAGTGCATCTGCATCGCCGAAACCGACGCCGAGGCGGAACGGCTCTACGCGCCGCATGTCGAATATTACTTCCGGAAGGCATCAGGCGCGCTGGGCAACGATGCGATGAATCTCCCCGGAGGGGTGGAACTTGATGGTCTGAAGGCGGCGATGCGCGCGCCCGGCGGCTTTAGCTGGGATATGCTTAAGGGCATCACCATGAAGCAGCTTATGGGTATGGGATCGGTCATCTGCGGCAGTCCCTCGACTGTGCGGGAACAGCTGCGCGATCTCGTCGATGCGCTAGGCGTCGCCAATGTGCTGGCGATGCTGCAGATCGGATCGATGCCGCGGGAGCTGACCGAACACAATATCCGGCTCTTCATGCGGGAAGTGGCCCCCTGTCTGCGCGCTCATTCAAAGGGGTCGACGATGCCCAATGACTGGTGGCCCGAGCGGCTTAAAGCGACGGAGTCGTCCGAAGACTCCCCGGTCCGGGAGACGGCGCAATGAACGGGAAAATGCAGCGCGTCCCCCATTCCGTCTGGGGCGGAAAGCTCGACATTTATGTAACGACAAGCGGGAGCGGCCCGGACGTCGTCTACTTCCCCCCAACGGGTCTCGTCGCGTCCGATCCCTTTGTCGAAGCGCTTGCCTCCCGTTTTACGGTCCATGCGGTCGAATTTCCGGGCACCAGTCCCGAAGCGCCGGATGCGGGAACGGTACTTGGCACCCTCTGGGATCTTGTGCTGGCTTTGGAAGAAGTCGTTCTTCAGCTTGGACTGGAGCGGCCTGCGGCAGTCGGCGTATCGATCGGAGCGATGCTTGCAGCGGAACTCGGCGCGAACTTTCCGCGGCTGTTTGCGTCTCTGATCCTTGTCGGTCCGCTCGGCCTGTGGCGCGAGGACGAACCGCTCCCGAATTGGCAGGCCGAACCCAGCCACTTGCCGGGCCTGCTGTTCGCCGATCCGCTTTCGTCGGCGGCTTCGGCCGCGATCGATCCGCAGGGCAAGGCGGACGAAGTCATTGCACTCCGGGCTGGCCAGATATGGGCGCTGGGCTGCATCGGCCGGTATATTTGGCCTATACCGGAAAAGGGCCTAGCCGGACGACTCCACCGCGTGGCGGTGCCGACGCTGGTTATCCGCGGAGACGAAGATAGCATCGTCCCACGCCTTCATGCCGAGGATATGACGCGCGCCATCCAGGGCGCACGCCTCATGTCGATCCCCAGCGCCAGACATCTGCCGTCGGTGGAACACGCGCAGGCGGTGCTCGCACTGATGAGTTCCGGTAACCCATAAGCATATCGGCCCAACGAGGTAACGATAGACAGGAAAGGATTCTGCGATGCCGCTAACCCACGTGTTGGAGCCGATTACGATCGGTGGTATGGAAATCAAGAACCGGATATTCCGGTCGGCGCACACCACCGGCTACGGCTGGACGTTTGGCGACCGCCTGATCGCCTATCATGAGGCCCGAGCACGGGGGGGCGTGGGCCTGACGGTCATCGAGGCCGTGCCTGTTCATCCAAGCGGCACTTCCACCACGCCCACGCCGAACTTCTGGTCAGGCGTGGAAAACGGAGATGGCTATCGCCGCCTGGTCGACAGCTGCAAACCCCACGGGATGACCCTGTTCCAGCAGATCGGTCATGGCGGCAGCGCCCTTATACGTGCGGATGGCGATCCCCCCTGGTCGGTGTCCGACATACCTGGCGCACGAGCAGGCATTGTTCCCGTCAGCATGACCAAGGGCATGATCGACGAGGTTATTGCTGGGTTCATAGACGCCGCCGAAAAGTGCGCACGCTATGGCCTGGACGGGGTCGAAGTTCACGCGGCGCACGGCTATCTTCTCAACGAATTTCTGTCGCCGAACACCAACAAGCGTACGGACGACTATGGCGGGAGTTTCGAAAACCGATCCCGCTTCGTGCGGGAGGTCCTTTCCGCGATCCGGACCGCGGTCCCGCGCGATTTCGTTGTCGGCGTCCGTGTCGGTGATGACGTGACCCCCGGCGGGTTCCATAGCGCGGATGCTCTTCGGCTCTGCAAGGATCTGGAGAAGGGGGGACTGATCGATTACGTCAGCGTCAGCCTGGGCAACCAGATCAACATCGATCGCCTGTTCGGCGGCATGTATGAACCGGCGGGTTACGAGCTGCCATATAGCGAACAGATCACTTCCCACGTCGATCTGCCTACGTTGGTCATCGGCCGCTTCCGCACATTGGAGGAAGCGGACCAGACGATCCGCAGCGGCATTGCCGACATGGTCGGAATGACCCGCGCGCACATAGCCGACCCGGACCTGGTGAGAAAAACGGTAGAGGGGCGGGCACTCGAGGTGCGGCCGTGCATCGGCTGCAACCAGGTGTGCGTCGGTCGTGTAACCATGGGCGCCCCGCTCGGCTGCGCGGTGAACGCCGGCGCTGGTCTTGAGGAGAAGATCGGCGATGCGCACGTGACATCAGCGGCGACAGCGAAAACGGTCGTCGTGGTCGGCGGAGGTCCCGCGGGGCTGGAGGCAGCCAGGATAGCGGCTCTGAAAGGACATCGGGTCATATTATTTGAGGCGCGCGCGGTCCTTGGCGGCGCGCTGCGCTACGCCGCCATGGCTCCGACCCGTCACGGTATCGCCGACATCGTCGATTGGCTCGAGCGTGAGATCTATCGGCTTGGCGTCGATGTCCGCCTGAGCACCTATGCAGAGATCGATGATCTGACCGCCGAACCGCCCGATGTCGTGATCGTTGCCACCGGTTCCGCTCCGCGCATGGACGGCGTGCAGGTTCTCACGCCGGGCGAGCCGATCAAAGGGGTCGAACAGGCCCACGTCCTCTCCTCGGCGGACGTGTTTGAGCGGCAGGACGTCGAGGCCGGCAAGCGTGCCGTCGTTCTTGACGACCTTGGTCATTATGAGGCCATAGCGACCGCCGAATATCTGTTGAACAAAGGCCTCGACGTGACCTTTGTTTCCACGAAACCCTCGTTCGCTCCGCAAACGGAGTGGTCGCTGATGGGCGAGCCGGCGCTCAAACGGATGCTCCCGAAAGGGTTAAAGGTCCTCACGCGGATGCGGCTCACGGAAATCACGCGCAACAGCGTGATCGCCATGCCCACCGTACTCGGCAGCTACTCCAACATGCGGGAGGACATCCCGGCCGATTATGTGGTGCTCGTCTCCCACAATCGGTCGATCAGGAACATTGCGGACGGTCTGGCCGCGACCTCGCTAAAGGTGGAGCTGGTCGGCGATGCTTTGTCGCCTCGTTATCTCCAGGCCGCGATCCGCGACGGCCATCTGGCAGCCCACGGCATAGAATAGGGGCCTCGCTGCCCTTGATCATTCGGAATAATGGCCATCGGTTTCCATTATGAGAACGCACCGGGCGTCGCGCCGGGTGGCAAAGGAAGGAGAGGTTATGATCAAGCTCGTCAATCTGCTGCACAAGAACCCCGACGTCTCGTGGGAGTTCTTCGTCGACTATTACAACAACAATCATGCGCCGCTTGTTTTACGCACCGTCCCTGAAATCGGTAAATATGTGCGGAATTTCATTCGTCGCGACTCCGGTGTGGATATGGCGCACGCCGAACATGAAAACAGGGTCGCCGATTTTGACGTGATCACCGAATTTTGGTTCGCAGACCAGCAGGCTTTCGACGCGATGATGGAAAGAGTTAAGGACAAAGCGGTTGCCGATCTTCTGGCCAAGGACGAAGCAATCTTTCTCGACAGAACGCGCGCTCAGGTGTTTTTCGTTGAGGAGAATGTCTCAGCATAGCCCGGATGCTGCCGGTTCGCCGGTCGTCGGTTGATGAGCAGCCATGTGGCGCATGACAGGGCGTCCGGCGTTCCCCGTCCGCATCCGTGCCGGCTGGTTGCGACGCCTTCCGGCGACGGTCGTTCCCTACGGGAGCACTTTTTCCGAAGCGCCGGTGGGGTGTGCGATGTCGGCCCGCGACGATTGCAGGCGACGACGGATCATGGGCGGCGTTTGCGGCATCCGGCGCGGATGTGTTACGGACAAGCGGCAGAATCCCCGATCGGATGTGGATGGACGTGACGACACTGGAAAAGGACGGACCAAAAGCGGCGCGACGGAGCACCTCCGATGCCAAGAAGTGCACTGGCGACGCAAGCAAGGTCAGACGCGGTGGGCACCGCTTGGTTGTCCAAGAGGGAGCCGAGGATCCCCCTGCGGTCGGCCGGAAACGCACCAGAAAAGCGGCGGCAAATTTCGCCAGGGACGCGGCATCGACCGGTGAGCACATAGCGTCACAATCCGAACCAGAAGGGACGCCTCGCCGGCCACGGCAACAACAGCGGGCGGTCGAAACCAGGCGCGCCATCCTTGGCGCGGCTTTACAGGAATTCGCGAAAAAGGGTTTTGACGCCGCAAGCATTCGTGACATTGCCGACCGTCTCGGCATCCAGCATCCGCTGATCACCTACCACTATAAGACCAAGGATGCGCTCTGGCAGGCGGTCGCGGAGCAGGTCGTCGGTGAATTCCGCGAAGATTTCGATGCCCATACCCGCAGCATGGTGGGCATGGAGCCGATCGATCGTGTCCGGGAGCTTTTCCGTTCGATGCTTAACATCGAATATAAATATCCCGACCTTCATCGCTTCATGTTGAACGAAAGCCGTGAAAATGGCCCGCGCCTGCGGTGGATCGCGGCCAATATGCTTGCCCCCGTCGTGAATACCAACCTGCCCGATATCCGGCGCGCGCAAGCCACGGGAGATCTGCCCGCCGGTGAGCCGATCCTGCTGCATTTTATGCTCATCGGCATGACGACGGTGCTTTTCTCCGCCGGAGCCGCAATCGAGGCCGTCACAGGCCTATCAGTTAAGTCTCCTGGCACGAAAGAAGCCTATTTCGATCTGATCGAAGCGGTGATGTTCGGTCGCAAGTTCGACGCGAACAGGTCGTCCCGATCGGCCAATACGTCCAAACGCGGTTCGCAGCCAACTGATCCATCAGCCGCCTAAATCGATATGTGAAACGGTCGTCTCAGTATGCGGCGGAGAATGCTGGTCATCTGGTCGCGCTGTTACGCGATTGAGTGTTTTACGGGCAGCAATGACCAGCTTCGCGGATCCTTCCATTATAGCAGCCAACAGCGCGAGGCGCCCGCCGATTAGCGCGCATCTGAGGGACGGCGATGAACCGCCACATTATACTTGACGACCGTAAAAAGAATCTGACAACGCTACCGCGAACGCTGGGCCGGACTGCACGTCCAGCGAGCCGAGGAGAGAGTTAGCAAAACCCAGATCAGAGTCAGTCCGCACTTCATTTCGCCGAAGGCCGAATGAGGCGGTCATGGCGACGTTGGTGCCAGACTCGATTATTGTGATGGGGCGGATCGACGCTATTCGCCTGCTCCCCCCGAGTACCATGAAGGCGGCACCATGAGCATTAATAAAGGATATCGATGATGACTCGCAAACCGTCCTCCGGCGACAGGCTTGCAGGCAAGACTGTCATCGTTACGGGCGCCGGAGGCGGCATAGGAGCGACCATCGCTTCACTCTGCGCGGCACAGGGTGCGAATGTGGTGCTGGCCGACATCGGATTTGCGGGCGTGGATTCTAACGTCGAGTTCATCCGCGAATCGGGCGGTAACGCCGTATCCTGTGTGTTCGATCTGGATGATGAGCGTACAGTCGCCGGACTGTTCGAGTTTGCCAGCAACGAATTCGGCGACCTTCACGCTCTGGTCAACAACGCGGCGAACACCAGCCTCATCGCGCGCGATCCCGGGGTTGAGAATATGGACGTCGACCTCTGGGACGAGACGATGCGTGTCAACCTGCGGGGAACAATGCTGGCGTGCAAATATGCCATTCCTCGCCTGCGCAGTGCAGGCGGCGGTGCGATAGTCAACATTGCCTCGCTTTCGGCGCTTCGAGGTGCGCCGGCGTGGACCGCCTATGGCGTCGGAAAAGCCGGCGTTATAACTCTTAGTCAATATGTAGCGGCTCAACACGGCCGGGAGGGCATTCGCTGTAACGCTATCGCGCCCGGCGTCATCCTGACCCCTGCTACGGAGAACGGATTGGGGGCGCACCAGGACGTGGTCGTCCAGCACTCGCTCGCACCCCGTATAGGCCGACCGGAAGATATCGCCGGGACAGTTCTGTGGCTCATTTCGGACGAAGGAGCCTATGTAAATGGCCAGTGCATCAGCGTGGACGGTGGAATGACATCCCATCTAAACGTACTTTTCGAAAATATTGCGCGAAGTGCGTCGGGCGGGTGATCCATAACCTCCCCGTCAGCGCTGCTCTGCACTAACCAAACTGCGAGGCTTGGACGCGGCGCAGTTAAGCGTGCGACCTTCCCGAGACAAGATTAAGTTCCACGGCCGTGGAGTTATTGTTGACAGACGTCCCGTGGCCGGGTTTAACTGGTGCCAGGTGGCAAACCACGGGAGAGACTCTGTTGGACTATGACAAAAAGCCCGTCCCCAAGTCGATCGCCGTGTTCGGCGCGGCCGGACGTGTAGGGCAGCCACTCGCGGACTATGTGCGATATGCGGCGCCCGACGTCTGCCTGCGCCTTATCACTAGCTCCGCAGCGGCCGTGAGCGGGTTGCAGAACGGCTATCCGGCGGCAGATGTGGTCGTGGCGAACTATCTGGATCCGGATTCCCTCAAACCGGCTCTTGAGGATATGGAGGGAATCTTCGTCGTCACGCCTTCGGGTTTGGACGAAGTGCGCGCGATGCAAAACCTCATTGCCGCAGTCCGCGCGGCGGGAACGGTCAAGCACATCGTCAGGGTGGTCGGATACGGCCCCGAGTCGACGCTCGATCAAGTTCCGGAAGAGCTTGCGGCGCGCGGCGGGGATGGCAGCCAACATTATATCGCGAAGGCGGAGCTTGCCCGAAGCGGGCTTCCCGTGACCTTCTTGAATTGTGGCGCCACTTTCATGGACAATCTCCTGCTTGCATCGGGGGGCATACGCGATCGCGACTTATTTATTTATCCTCCCCTGTATGTTCCGTTCGTTGACGCGCGCGATGTCGGGGAGGTTGGGGCGCGGTTGCTGCTCTCCGACGATGTAAGGCATATCTCGCAGTTCCACACCATGAACAACGGACAGGATCAGTTATCGTCCGAAGAAATTGCGGAAATGATGAGCGATATTCTCCGGCGGCACATTGCCTATGACGGTAGCCGTGAAACCTTCATGAAGGAGCTGGGCCCGTTGCTTGACCAGCGCGCGGGCCGAGCAGGAGAGGCCGAGTATCGCTGGGACTATGTGCAGTTCTGGGAGAATACGAATTCCGTCATATGGTCGCTCAACAACTTTGCCGAGCGAATGCTTGGCCGGCGGCCCACAACCCTGCGCGCATGGCTGATGGAGCATAAAGGCTTTTTTGGAGCGGCGCCGGATCATGGGTGATCGCCTTACGACAACTGGCGTTTTGCGGCGCGTCGATCGAGCGAAGTAGGCGGGTTTGGCGTACTTACGGATGTGACACTGGTTCTGCATATTTGGAATAATAACGATCGCCGAATTTGGGAGAAAAATCATGCTAGATGCCAATTGGGCCGAGAAGGTGTTGACGATGATCGCCGGCGACACAGACCAATTTCTCCAGAATTTGAATGACGATATCGTGCTGGAATTTCCTTATGCGCGATTGGTCAATTTGCCGGTCCGCATCGAAGGAATTGAGACGGTCAGAGAATATATCAGGAATGTGAACGGTGTCCTGAAAGGGCTGACGTTCACCAACATCGCTGTGTTGCCGCTGAAGGAGGAGGGCGGCTTCATCCTGGAATATGAGGGCAGCGCGCCGGAAGTGCACAAATATGACCAGACCTACATTGCTGTGATGCGTTTCCGGGACGGCAAGCTCTCTTTGTTTAAGGAATATTATGATTCCACAGAAGTTGCGCGCGTGACGAAATTGGCCGCAGCCGCAAACTGACCCGATGTCGAACGCGCTCACAGGGCGGGCCGTTTTGCGCAGTTTTAATGAACTGGCCCCATGAGCAGCTAACGCCGTCGTCGGCTGACTTGCCCTGTTGCAGCAGGCGCATCACGTCAGCAAAATTGCAGAAACTTTACAACTGTAAGAAGATTAATTGACCTGCCGCCGCGAGAGAAATAGGCTGCGGCCAAGCGCAATCAAAAAAATGCGCGTGACATGGCGAGGATGCGGCGGGACTGCCGAAACGGCGGCCTGCACAAAGGAGGGATTATGGTAAGCATAAATAAGCGGACGATCTTGCTGACGTCGGCAGCCATGGGCTGCATCATCTGGGTCCTGCCTGCGCAGGCGCAGACCGCCTCTCCGGGGGATGCCGGCCAAGCGACACGACCCGTTTCGGAAGCCGAAGTCGGGGAAATCATCGTCACCGCGCAAAAGCGTGCACAATCGGTTAACAATGTCGGTCTGTCTATTACGGCGGTCTCCGGTGACGTGCTTGCGTCACGTGGCATCAGCGATCCGTCCCAGCTCACCAAGCTGGTCTCGGGTTTCAACTACAACGAAACGGCTAATGCGAGCCCGGTCTATACCATTCGCGGGGTCGGCTATCAGGACAGCAGCATCGGCGCCAGCCCTGCGGTGACTGTTTACGTCGACGAGGTGCCGATCTCATATTCCGGCGGAACGCTCGGAGCGGCTCTGGATATCGAGCGCGTTGAGGTTCTCAAGGGTCCTCAGGGAACGCTATTTGGCGGTAACGCGACCGGTGGAGCGATTAACTACATCGCGGCCAAGCCTAGCGATACATTCACCGCGGGGGTGAATTGGGACTTCGGCCGCTTCGCAACGAGCAACCTCACTGGCTTTGTCGGAGGCCCCGTCTCCGATACGCTTTCCGTCCGCCTGTCGGGCCGTTGGCTGAAGAGCGGAAGCTGGCAGGAAAGCTATACGCGCAACGACAAGATTGGCGAGAAGGACCAGCTCTTCGGCCGCATCATTGCGGACTGGGAGCCGACCGACAAGGTCAAGATCCAGCTCAACGTCAACGGATGGCGCGACCATTCGGAATCGCAGGCGCCGCAGCTGATCGACAAGGTGGGCACTATCCCGGGCGTGCCGCTGGATCCAGCCTTTGCTGCCTATCCGTTCGCGCCCGAGAAGGCACGGGCCGCAGACTGGGATCCTACCCGCGACTACCGCAGGCGCGACAGCTTCAAGCAGGTGAGCGGGCGGCTGGATTATTCGGCCAGCGATGACCTTACACTCACGTCGATCTCCTCCTACCAGGTGTATAAGCGGTATAATCCTATCGACTTCGATGGCACCACCGTGTCCGTCCAGGCGGTAACAAGCAGCGGCACGGTTAAATCCTTCTATCAGGAGCTCCGTGCCAGCCTCACACTGGCCCAGACCGGAAACATCACGGCCGGTGTCAATTACCAGTCCGACAAGATCGATGAATCTGCCTTAACCGAATTTCCGGCGGCGGTTGCGCAACTGCTCGCCGGCAACGGATTTATTGCCGAGAACCGTCAGGATGCGAAGACCAAGGGCGTGTTCGCGAGCGCCGACATCCCGATCCTTCCCGGGCTCAGCGCCGTGGGCGGGATCCGCTACACCGAGGCAAAGCGCAGCTATTCCGGCTGCACGAGGGACACAGGCGATGGCACGGCTGCAGCCGGGTTCAATGCCTTCCCTCCGTTCGCTCCGCTCAATCTCAACATTCAACCAGGTGAGTGCTTCACGATCCAGCCGAACGGACAGCCGGGACTATTTGTCAGCAGCTTGAACGAGGATAATGTTTCATGGCGCGCAGGGCTTAACTATAAGCCCGATCGCAATCTCCTCGTCTACGCAAACATCAGCCGCGGGTACAAGGCCGGAGCCTATCAGTCGCTTGGAGCCATTTTCTCGAATTCTTTGTCCCCTGTGGTACAAGAACAGCTCACGGCCTACGAAATCGGGTTCAAGGCTGGCCTGTTCGATCGTCTGCTCCAGCTCAATGGCGCGATATTCCACTATGACTATGTCGACAAGCAGATCCGAGGTGTCATCACTGACCCAGTATTCGGCCCCGTTGAGGCTTTGGTCAATATTCCGAAATCGCGGGTTCAGGGTTTCGAGCTGAGCGCATCGCTCCGTCCGTTGAGTGGTCTCTCGCTTTCGTCAGCGATCACGCTTGCCGATACAGAGGTGCGCGGATCCTTTATTGGTGTAACGCAAACAGGCGCATCCAGCGACTTCAACGGCGAGGCCTTCCCCTATACGCCGAAATGGTCCGGCAATGCCGACGCCGAGTATCGCTGGGCGCTCAATGATCGTCTGGAAGCCGTGGTTGGCGCGACCGGGTCGTATAACAGCGCAACCAATGGCGGGTTCGGCGGGGAAGCGCTGTACCGCATCCGGGGCTACACGCTTGTGGACGTGAGGGCCGCGATCGAAGGAGATGGCGGCAAGTGGCGTGCCGGCGTCTGGGGGCGCAACATAACGAACGAATATTACTGGTATACGGCCACGCGCGCGTCTGACGCGGGAACGCGCTTTGCCGGAATGCCCGCGACCTACGGCATCAGCCTCACGTTCCGATACTAAAAGGTAAGATGATAATGTCTCAATTGACCGACCGCGTGATCGTGGTAACGGGCGGCGCCGGCGGGATGGGTTGGGCAACCACACGCACGCTGGTTGAACGGGGTGCTTGGGTGATCGCGACCGACCTGCGCGAATCGCAGGAGCCGATCGAAGGCGCGTTGTTCGTCCGGCATGACGTGACGAGCGAAGACGATTGGGACAGGGTGATTGCCACCGCGATCGACCGGTTTGGCAAGTTAGACGGACTGGTGAACAACGCCGGCATTGGCGAACTCGCGAGGCTCCTCGACACCAGTCGAGAGCTGTTCGAGAACATGCTGAGCGTGAACCAGATGGGAACTTTCTTCGGCATGAGGAAGGCGGCCGAGGTGATGAAGGACAAAGGCGGCGCAATTGTCAACATCGCCTCCTGTGTCGCGACGCGGGGGGTGGGCGGCCACTTCCCCTATACCGTCAGCAAATGGGCGGTGCGCGGCATGACCAAATGTGCCGCGCTCGACCTCGCGCCTTATGGCATTCGGGTGAACTCCATCAACCCCGGCACGATCGAGACCCCGATGATGGTGGCCGGGTTTTCGGAAGAACAGGCCGCCCAGATCAAGAACTCAATCCCGATGGGGCGGTTCGGCCAGCCGCATGAGATCGCGGCGGTCAGCGCATTTTTGCTGTCCGACGAGGCCAGCTATCTGACGGGCACCGAGATAGAAGCGGACGGTGGCATTTTTGCGTGACGGAGCATGCGGCGAGACGGTTCATCCGCCCCGCCACATCGCCGCCATAACGCTCTAAGGCTGCTACTTCCATTTGCAACGCGAACGGTCCTGCGGAGATGCGAGGCAGGGGCGGTCACCGACACATGAATCCGGTGCCTGGGACGGCCCCACGGTCTCCAGGCACCGACAGTAACTGAACCTCAGCTCCAGAATGCCGGCGGGGGGATAAATGTACGACTTTATTGTGGTGGGTGCCGGTTCGGCCGGGTGCGTTGTCGCCAACCGCCTGTCCGAAGACCCCAACACCAAGGTGCTGCTGCTGGAAGCGGGGCCGAAGGACAACCACCCCCTCATCAGCGTCCCCGCTGGCGTGATGTATCTGATCGCCAGTGGAAAATTCGACTGGGGCTATGCGACCGAACCCCAGCCGGAGACCAATTCCCGCGCCATTCCCTGGTTCCGGGGCAAGGTCTGGGGCGGCACGAGTTCGCTGAACGGTATGGTCTATATCCGCGGCAATGCCGAAGACTACGATAGCTGGCGGCAGTTGGGCCTGAGCGGATGGGCCTATGAAGATGTGCTTCCCTATTTCAGGCCCGCCGAAGCTTTCGCCGGCGGCGCGAACCGCTATCATGGCGGCATCGGGCCGCTGCCCGTCATCGGTCAGGACATTGAACATCCCTTCGCCAAAGCCTTCATAGAAGCCGGGCTATCCCTATAATGAGGACTTCAATGGCGAGACTCAGGAAGGTTTTGGGCCAAGCCACGCGACGATTATCAGAGGGCGGCGAGCAAGCACCTCGGCCTGCTATTTGCGTCCGATTCTGAAACGGCCCAACTTTTCCGTGATATCCGAAGCCCATGTGAACCGGATCATCATTGTAAACGGCACGGCGACCGGAGTCGAATATCAGCAGAACGGGGTGACCAAGATCGCGCATGCGGCGCGCGAAATCGTGTTGAGCGCCGACGCGATCAATTCACCGCAAATCCTGATGCTGTCAGGAATTGGTCCCCAGGCGGAACTCGAAAAACATGATATTCCGGTTGTGAAGGTCTTGCCGGGCGTCGGCCGCAATCTGCAGGATCATCCTTTTGTCCGGGTGAATGCGCTTGCTTCGCGACCGATATCGCTGATGAAATACAATACGCTGGTCGGAAAATGTGTCGCGGGGCTGAGCTATCTCTTCAGCCGTCGTGGGCCGGTATCGCGCAACGGGCTGGAAGCGCTGGCATTCATCAAATCGAGGCCCGATCTTACCAACCCGGATGTCCAGTGCCATTTGTTCATGCTCTTGATGGACGAATTCTACCTGAAGTCCCCCCGCCACGGATTTTCATTGCAGATGAACATCAGCCGGCCGGAAAGCTGCGGCTATGTGTCTCTGCGCTCGTCCGATCCCGCAGCTCCGCCTGCCATGTATGCCAATTATCTGACCGCGGAAGCGGACATGGTGGTGCTGCGGGAAAGCATCCGGGTTTCGCGGCGCATTCTGGCCCAGCCGGCTTTCGCACCGCTGGTGGACAGAGAGATCGGGCCGGGGCCGGAAGTGCGGTCGGACGATGAACTCGATGCTTATATCCGCGAAACCGCGAGTCCGACATATCAAATGGCCGGTACGTGCAAAATGGGCGATGATGACATGGCTGTCGTCGATTCATCGCTTCGGGTGCACGGCATCGACGGCTTGCGCGTGGCGGACGCCTCTATCATGCCGCTCTTGGTCAGCGGCAACACGAACGCGCCCGTCATCATGATCGCTGAGAAGGCATCCGACATGGTCCTCGGGCGCCTTCCCTTGGCGCGAGACCATTGAAGCATGGCTCTGGCACCCGGCCCCGATCGAAGCGCTTGGGTGCCCGCGACCTCTGGACGCAAGAGCGGCGCAGCAACGACCAAGCACTAAACTCCACGTTTGGGGAATATTTATTGACAGCTCCGGGCCGCCCCATAAGATCGGCGTCACATCGGCGATCGACTCACCGCTGTGCCGCGCAAGTTAAGGCGATCACGGCAACCACGATATGACAAAGGGAGGGTTCATGACTACAATTCGGTTCGAACGCGAAGGCGCCGTCGGATACATCGTCCTGGCCGCCGCACCGTTCAATCGCGTGGATCGAGACTTCCCCGTCAATCTGGCGGCCGCCATTCGCGCCGCCAGCGAAAGCGACATCCGCGTTTTGGTGGTTCGCCCGGAAGGACCAAATTTCAGCCTTGGCGGCGACGTCCGTCAGTGGCCCGGCAAAGACATCAACTGGTTCCGCACCTTCGTGGCTGAAGTCCACGCCGCCTATCGCGCGATCGAGGCCCTGCGGATTCCCACCATCGCTTCGGTCCGGGGGATCGCCATGGGGGGCGGCTTCGAACTGGTTCTGGCCTGCGACTTCGTGGTAGCGTCCGAGCAGGCGCAATTTCAATGCGTCGAGGTGATCGCCGGTCAATTGCCGCTTGCGGGCGGCATTCAAAGGCTCGCCGATGCAATCGGACGCACGCGCGCGGTTAAGCTCGCCATGCTCGGCGAGCCGATCTCCGGCACGGCCGGCGCCGAGATGGGTTTCGTCACCATGGCCGTTCCTGATGACCAGCTTGAGCAGGCGACGACCGAACTGGCGGAGCGTCTGGGGTCGGGGCCAACGCTTGCCTATGCGGCGATCCGCGCGCTCATGAAGATATGGTCGAGTGGCGGAACGCCGGCGGCAGACGCCGCGATGATGGACCTGACCACGGAATTGTTCAGGTCTCAGGACACGACCAACGCGTTCGCTCAAGTAGCGGAGGCGCTCGAAGCCGGCGAAGAAATCCCGCCAAAGCCGCTATTCGTCGGATCGTAGAAGATCGGGTGCGAAAGCGCATTAGGGACGACGACAGCTAACCGTAAGCGACCATGGTACAGCTGGTTAGCCTACTTCTGTCGATCGCCATCGAGAAGTGCCCCGGGGTTTTCGTCGAGAAGTGACCCACCCTGTGATTATGTTTCGGATGTCAGGGGTGGGTCAAGGCAGGGACTTCTCCTTTCTGGTTTTGAGCTACTGAGCCGAGTTGTTCGTGAACCGGAGGCTGTTGTTGCCGGCCTCGAGAATGTCACAGTGATGGGTGAGCCGATCGAGGAGCGCACCGAAGACGGTGGTGGTGATGATGACGGAATTGTTCAGATCGCAGGATACAACGACAGCGTTCGCCAAGTGGCAGAAGCGTAAGCGGTGTCCGCCGCATCCATATCTACGCTTTTGAGCGGGGAGAATATATCGTGGATTACGACTTTGATCTGTTCGTCATCGGTGCGGGGTCAGGCGGGGTTCGGGCGGCACGGGTGGCGTCGGCACATGGCGCGAAGGTTGCGGTGGCAGAGGAATATCGGGTCGGCGGGACCTGCGTCATCCGCGGCTGCGTGCCGAAGAAGCTGCTGATCTACGGCGCGCATTTCGCCGAGGATCTGAAGGATGCGCGCCGCTTCGGCTGGAACGTGCCCGACTGTGATTTCGAATGGAAAGCGCTGCGCGACAATGTGCTGGCGGATGTCGACCGACTGGAGGGACTCTACACCAATACGCTGAGCAGCCATGATGTCGAGGTGATCCCGGAACGCGCCGTCATCACCGGCCCGCATGCGGTGAAGCTAGCGAGCGGGCGCGAGGTCACGGCGAAATATATCCTGGTCGCAACCGGTGCCTGGCCGGTCATCCCGGAGATCGACGGCGCCGAGCATGGGGTGACGTCCAACGAGTTGTTCCTGCTGGACGAGTGCCCGAAGCGGATCGCCATCGTCGGCGGCGGTTATATCGCCAATGAATTCGCCGGCATCTTCCACCAGTTCGACAGCCATGTGACGATCATCAATCGCGGCGGCGATTTGCTGCGCGGCTATGACGCGCAGATCCGCGACCGGCTGCTGCAGATTTCCGTGACGAAGGGCATCAATTTTCGCTTCCATGCGAAGATGCGCAAGATCGAGAAGGACAAGGACGGCACCTTGTGCGTCCGATTCGAGGAAGGCGAACCAGTCGCCTGCGACCTGGTGGTGTTCGCCACGGGGCGCAAGCCGCATATCGATGACCTGGGCCTCGAGAGCGCGGGCGTGGAGATCAATGACAAAGGCGCGATCAAGGTCGATGATTACAGCAAGACCAGCTGCCCCAGCATCTATGCCGTCGGTGACGTCACCGACCGACTACAACTGACCCCGGTTGCGATACGCGAGGGTCATGCCTTTGCAGACACCGTGTTCGGCGACAATCCACGCACCGTCGATTACGGCTGCGTGCCCTCCGCCGTGTTTAGCCACCCGCCGCTCGCGGGCGTCGGCCTGACCGAGCGCGAGGCGAAAGAGAAATATGGCACGATCAAGATCTATACTTCCGACTTCCGGCCGATGAAGAATGTTCTCGCCGGTCGCGATGAGCGCGCGCTTTACAAGATGGTGGTGGATGCGACCACCAACCGCGTCGTCGGGCTGCACATGATTGGACCCGATGCGCCGGAGATCCTGCAGGCGGCGGCCGTCGCGGTCAAGGCGGGGCTGACCAAGCAGGAGTTCGACGACACTGTCGCTCTGCATCCCAGCATGGCGGAGGAATTGGTATTATTGAAATAGCGAGACGACGACAGGACCTGCGCGGGGCGTTGGCTGCATTGGTCAGAGGGTTCGTTCAGCAGATGACCGGCATGACCATCGCGTCGCGATCTACGAAAGGAACAAATACCGATGGAAATAAGTGGACTCTCCGCGATCGTGACCGGTGGCGCGTCGGGTCGGCGGCGTTGACGCCATGCAGCTGGTAAACGTGCTTTGACGTGTCGACGCCAACTCGGATAAGGTGTTCCACGGACGGTCTCCTCCTTGAGATTTGCAACAACCTCAATCTAGCACATTGTGATGCCGTTTGGAGGCCGTCCACACCAACATGTTTGAACGACGGCCTCGGGAAACACGGCTGTGAGCGCATCTGGAAAGCCTTTGAGGCCATCGACGACAGCGAGCAGGATATCTTCCTGTGCCACGGTTGCGCAGCTCGTTCATGACCCGCAGCCAGAACTTGGCACCCTCGTTTTGCTCAAGCCACAGCCCGAGCACTTCCTTGGCACCATCGGCGCGGACGGGACTGTCAGGATTTCCGTGTGTGGCCGGGCATAATGGGTAACAAGGAGTCCCACTATGTCACGACGCAAAGAGCCTGCCATACCGAATGAGCT
>NZ_JAVDWV010000020.1:0-65848 GCF_031457465.1 Sphingobium xenophagum | reverse complement strand
GCGCAATTTGCCGTGATCTTCGGCGAACGTTTCATCAGAGCCATGGCGGCCTGATGATCAACCGCCCGGCCGCACACGGAAATCCTGACAGTCCCTCGTGAAGCTTCTCGGCGAAGGCCTGATCGTTCGACAGCTTGAAGCTGCGCCAGCGATGCGGAGCAAGACCATGTGCCTTCCAGATCGACTGGACTGTCGAGACGGCAAGCCCGACAGCCTTGGCCATCGCGCGCGCCGTCCAATGGGTCGCCTCGTGCGGCGGCGTATCCTGCGTCAGGCGGACGATCTCTGCCACACGCCTGGGTGGCACGGGTGCCTTGCCCGGCGGACGAGATTTGTCGCGCAGCAGGCCGTCGACACCTTCGTGCATGAAACGTTCTTGCCACCGCCACACACAGGTCTTCGACTTACCCATCGCAGACATGATGGCAGAGGTCCCAAGACCGTCGTTGCTGAGCAAAACGATACGGGCTCGCCAAACATGCTTTTGCGGGCTCAAAGGCGCCGCCACAATGCCGCTCAACCGTTCGCGGTCGACCTCGGACAAGAAGAAAGTAATACTATCGCGCATCGGCCCTGACTCGCACGTCAGCATGCCTCTGGGAATCCCAAAATGGACTCTTTCGTTCCGGTCAATCCACTAGGATCAGAGCATGCGTCTCCGAAGGCATAACTCAAGCCAGCATGTGGATCATCTTTTGCCCTTCTTCGGCGAGCATGCGGTAAATCGTGTCAGCCTCTCGTGCCCGTGCATCTGCCGCGTTGCCATCAAGTGCGCGTCGATAGACCCCAGCCAGGATCGAAGCTAGGCGGAATATCGAAAGGACAAGAAAGTAATCCCAGTACGGCACGTCATCCAAGCCGCGAGCCTTGGCGTAGCGCTCTATCAACTCGCGCTGCTCAGGAATTCCCAGTCCCCTAAAGTCCAGATCGGAAAAGCCCCGTTTGGTGATCGAAGGCAGATTATGCGCCATGCAGGCATAGGCAAGATCAGACAATGGATGGCCGATGGTCGCCAATTCCCAGTCCAGTACCGCCGCGATTTCAGGTTTTTGCGGGTGAACAATCATGTTACCGATGCGGAAGTCGCCATGTACGATCGTCTCTTCGCCATCAGAAGGCACGTTCTGGGTGAGCCAGTCGATCATTTCGTCCATGGCGACATTTTCAGCCACCTTGGTTTTGTCATAAGCCCGCTGCCATCGCGAAATTTGGCGTTTCACATAATCGCCGCGTTTTCCGAACGTGCTCAATCCGGCCTTGTCAATATCCACGTCGTGAAGCTTGGCAAGCACGTCTATCATGCGCAGGTAGATTTGACGCCGATCGTCCGGTGATACGCACGGCAACAACCGATCGGCAAAGATGCGTCCTTCGACATGTTCCATGAGATAGAAGGACTGACCAATGATTTGGTCGTCCATGCATAGCAAGTGCATCTCGGCCAGCGGGATGCCATGCCCCGCCAGTTTAGACTGAACCTCATATTCCCGGTCTATCGCATGGGCGCCGGGCAGAAGGGGGCCCGCCGGCTGTTTGCGCAGTACATAGGCCTTGTCATGGATCTGAAGATGATAGGTCGGGTTCGATTGACCGCCTTGGAACTGCCGGATGATCAAGGAGCCGCCAAATCCCGGCAGGTTCCGTTCGAGAAACGAAGCAAGGGCCGCTTCATCAAAGCGATGGTTGGGCAGAACATCCACAAGCGTCGCCTCGCTCGATCCAATAGAGCCGGTCATTGGTCGATTTTCCTACTTGTATTTAGCCAGTTCCATTCTGGCGATGACATTTCGGTGTACTTCGTCAGGACCATCGACATAGCGCATGATCCGTGCACGCGCGCAGGCATAGCCAAGCCCGAAATCGTCGGTGACGCCCGCAGCGCCATAAACCTGCATCGCCCAGTCCACAACTTGCCCCAGCATGATCGGGGCGGCCACCTTGATCGCCGAGATTTCCATCTTTGCCGACTCTACGCCGTTGGTATCGATACGGTGCGCAGTGTTGAGGACAAGGAGGCGCGCCTGATCGATGCGGATACGGGCTTCGGCAATGCGCTCACGCGTCACGCCCTGATCGGCCAGTAGCTTTCCAAAGGGCTTACGATTGAGCGCTCGGCGGCACAGTGATTCCAGCGCGCGCTCGGCCATTCCGATGTTGCGCATCGCATGATGGATGCGCCCAGGGCCTAGTCGACCCTGTGCGATCTCGAATCCCCGGCCTTCCCCAAGGATGATATTTTCCGTCGGGACGCAAACATTTTCGAGCAGGATTTCGGCGTGACCGTGGGGCGCGTCACTATATCCCAAGATGTTCAAGTCCCGAACGATCGTTACACCCGGCGTGTCTTTAGGGACGATGATCATGGACTGCCGCAGGTGCTTGGCGGGGTTGTCCGCGTCCGTTTGACCCATCACGAAAAGCACTTTGCAATGTTCAGCAGCTGCGCCGCTGATCCACCATTTGCGTCCGTTGATCACGTAACGGTCGCCGTCCCGAACGATGCTCGTTTCAATATTTGTAGCGTCAGAAGATGCCACATCCGGCTCTGTCATTGCGAAGGCGGAGCCATGAGTCCCATCAGTCATGCCCGGCAGCCATTTTGCGACCTGATCCTGCGAGCCGTATTTTTCCAGCATCTCCATATTGCCGCTTTCGGGCGCATGGCAGTTGAACAGCTCAGACGACCAATGGACGCGGCCCATCTGCTCTGCCAGCGGAGCATATTCGAAGTTGGTTAGCCCGGGTCCATAGCGGGAATGTGGCAGCGCGAGATTCCAGAGCCCCGCCGCCTTGGCCCGCGATTTCAGGTCTTCAACAATCGGCAAGGGTGCCCAGACGTTGGCAGCGTCACGCCGCTGCTTTGCCCAAACTTCCTCATTGCTGTAGACGTGTTCCGCCATGAAAGCGCGAAGGCGATTCTGATAGTCCAGCGACCGATCGCTAAATGTATACATGTTTTTCATACTGAATAGTTTGTGCAGATGGCTATACCGATAGTCCTCTGCCATGTCGTTAGACCACCGACATCAATCAGCATTCTGATGATATTTTTCATCGTTTCGATCGCAATGAGTCCGAGTGGGCTTATCTCTAGAGATCAGAAAAACCGCTGGAAATAAGCAATAAGCGCGACCCAAGGGCGAGCGCTTACTCTGCCATCCCCGCCGTCGGCAGATAATCACTCAGCTCAGCAGTTTGATGGAGGTGCCCAGTTTTCGCTCCAGGTGCAATATCGGTGCAGGGAGCGTCGGCTAGAATCGGCGGCAAATGTGCGGGTGTGATGGAACTGATAGACGCGTTGGATTCAAAATCCGGTTCCGAAAGGAGTGTCGGTTCGATTCCGACCACCCGCACCATCCTTCAAAATCGGGGCTGAGGTTAGCCATTCACCCGGACAGTTATGTCGGGCCACACTTGCCGTCGCCACCCAGCCACCGAACGAGCCATCGGAATCCCGGCGCACGCTGTCAACCTCGCGCCTTCGGTCGGCAGCGTCGGTGACCGCTACAACAACCGTCTTCAAGCTCCAAGTCTCAAGTGGCCTTCGCGTGGCGTGTAACAGCGGGCGCAACCGATCGTCAGTTGTCGAGCGTCAACGGCACTCGGCACTGAGTTACCCGCAGCGCCGTTTACGATTATGCCTTTCCGGACGAACTACTCACCGTGCGGTCAGCAAGCTTGCAAGCGTATCGGGTCGTCCGGTGATGCGCTCGAGTTGCGGATAACGCAGCGCACCAGCGTAACGGATTGGGACCTCTGATCGCTGACCATCTCGTTCGATGGTCAACACGACGGGGCGGTTCACGCTATCACGCACCGCGTTCAGTAGCGCATCGCGTCCATAAGGCGCGGCATTTACGGCTACGATCCGAATGCCCGGCCGCAGCCCGGCCTGATAGGATGGACTATCCCATGCCACCGCTCGAATCGTGCCGTCGGCGCGCGCCGTCAGCCCGATCGAATAGGTGAGGTCTACAACCCCGACTTCTTCCTCGTTTGCCCGGAACGCTGCCGTGGGCACGTCGGTGAAGATCAGCCGCCACCCATGTCGTGTTAGGCCGCTGGTCGTGTCGAGTTCGTCATGTCCCTCGAGCCAGGTCCGCAAGAACCCTTCCCAGTCCGAAGGCGCGACCTGGTTGAGCGCATGGCATATGTCGGCGAATGTATAGGTTCGTGTCGGCGCTTTGGGAGCGGCGTCGGCGAAGAAGCCGTGTGCGAAATCATCGATTCCACGCAGACCCTTGCTGCGCTCACGCAGTTCGGCATCGACAGCCAGCCACAGCATGACACCTTCTGAATAATAGTCCCGCCGACGTTGCCAGTCGCGCCATGGCACCGCCTGGCGAAGCATGAAGGAAGGATAGTTGACGTCGTCGGACAACGGCCGCCACGCTCGGCCGGGTCGCGTGGCAACCTCGGCTGCGTCCATCGCCAGCCGATCACGCAATTCGGCTGGCGTGAACTGGCCCGCCCGCGTCGCCAGCACGCGCCCCCAGAACTCGGTCTGCCCTTCGTACATCCACAACAGGCTGCCCGCGACGGGGACGTTGGGCGTCGGCGCCCAGAGATCGGCGGGCGTTCGATAGAAGCCGTTCCACGCATGGACAATCTCGTGCGCGATCAGGTCACGCGAGAGTATCTGGTTCGGCCAGTCCTGAAACAGCGACGACGCCAACTCGTTTTCGCTGGAGGCCCGATGCTCCGTTCCTCCGGATGAACCATCGCCGCCCAGCCGCGCAAGAATATCGTAGCGCGCGAAGGGCGTGGGCCCGAATACGGCCCGCATCTGTCCGATCAACCGGCGCAACTCAGCCATCCGTTCAGCCGGGACCACAAGGTCGTCGGATCGCTGTGCTACAATATTGAGCGATACCGCCCCGGGGCCGGGCGAGGCCAACCGCGCTTGCGCCGTGTACCGCCCCGCCAGCACCGGCGAATCGAGCAGGGTTTCCAGGTTCGCTTCTTCAAATAGAATGGTTGGACCGTCGCTGCGCTCGACATCCAGCGACGTGAAAGGTCGCAATCCTTCCGGCAAGGTCAGTGTAGCCGCCACAGGGATGTTCCGGGCGTACCAGCCCGCAGGATACAGGATCAGCCTCTGCCACGGGACAGACACGACATCCGGCGTCAGTAGATCGCCCCCGGCAACCATCTGGAAGCGCACGTCGATCGCCCTGAGGCCAGGTGGCACTTGTAGGTGAAAGGCGTGCGGCTCATAGGAATCACGCCGCCACGCAATCCGTCGGCCTCCGGCTTCGACGGTGAGACCTGCAATATCGGTAACGGTGAGGCTCGGTCCGTGGCTCGCGGCCTCCCACCGGGGATATAGAAGCGTCATCGCACCGCCATTCACGACCGGGATTTGCTGGTGCACGTTGAAAATGCCGCGCTGTATGTCGGTCGCGTCGACGTGGAGTTCGATCACCCCGTCGAACGGATGATCGACTGGGCGCGCAACGGCCGGCAGGGGTTCTGCATAGACGGGACCGGAAACCGCCTGTGCCTCTGTCGACTTGCAGAAAAGCACCGGCGCCATCAATGCCGCCATAACGCGCCAAGGTCGAGCGGAACAGCGGGACAATCCCGTAAATCGCTCTTCCAGAACACTTGAAGGGGTTCTCACATCCATGCGGTATTAACAACCTCTATGGCTCCAGACGGAAGGTGGCGCTTTGTAACCTTGCGCCTGATCTCCGAAAGTCGATTTTCATGAATATGGATTGTGAGAGGTGTCGCCATTTCTATTTCCTTTCGTCAGTCCTCCGGTAGCTTTAGTGCCTGATTCAGAAGTTTCTCAAGCGAAGCAATATCTTGCGGTTCTGCGCGTGAGCATGCGGATTGAAGCGATCAGTGCCCAAGCGGTTGAAGATGCGATGGACTTTTCCCAGTCCTTGGCGAGCCCTCGGCAGCGGCCGAGCCATGCGAAAGTGCGTTCAACTACCCATCGTCGGGGGAGCACTTCGAAGCCTTTGGCGCTGTCCGAGCGCTTGATGATGTGGATTGTCCACTTCCCCATGCCGACGAGGGCGGAGCGTAATTTATCGCCTGCATAGCCGCCATCGGCGAACACGTGGCGCAACCATGGGAACCGCGTACGAACAGCGGCCAGCACATCTACGGCCCCATCACGGTCCTGGATATCAGCAGTGTGGACGAGGATGAAGATCAGAAAACCGCAGGTGTCGGTCAGGATGTGCCGTTTGCGGCCTTTGACCTTCTTACCCACGTCAAAGCCCGATACTCCGCCACTTTCCGTGGTCTTCACCGACTGGCTATCGATCACTCCAGCACTGGGCGAGGCCTCCCGTCCTTCGATTTCCCGCAGGTTCATGACCAGCACGGTGTTGATGGCTGCGAACAGACCGGCATTGCGCCAGGCGTAGAAGTAACGCCGCACAGTTGACACCGGAGGAAAGCATTTGGGCAAAAGTCGCCACGCGCACCCGCTCGCGGCAACATACAGCATCGCGTTCAGGACTTCGCGCATGTCTGCCGTTCGAGGTCGGCCTCCACGCCTTGCCGGAGGAACGAATGGCGCTGTCAGCGCCCACTCCGCGTCCGTCATATCCGATGGATATCGCAGTCCCTCCCGGCCACGCGGGCCAGTTGCGGCACCATCCGCCTCAGGCTGCTTAAGATCGGCGCGCGTCACCCTCAGCGTCCGACGCGTCAAGATCGCCATGGCGTCCGCCTTCCGTGGCGCGACGAATGGGAAATCGCTCACCTCGCCTTGCGAACTGCCGCGGCGCGCTGACGAACCAGACAGCGCACAGGCCGAAATCCGCTGTCCTGACCATCCGCCATCGCGGAAAAATGGCGCCGCTCATCCGTTTCGATCAATCCACTAGGTTAACGAAACGGGGTCCGAATCGGCTTCTCTGCACCTTCGCCCCGATATGGCGGTTGTAAGCACAGTCCACTACGAGCCATACGGTCCGCTCGGCAAGGGCAAGCCAGATCGCATCGGTCTATTCAGGGCGAAAGACTGCATTACCAAATCTGGTTCGCATATGGCGAGCTACCGAATTCAGATAGCGCGTTTGCCTCCACTTCGTCGGACTGTGATAGATGCCAATCGCCTTCCAGTACTTGCCGGTCGAACGCAGGGCGGATAAGAATATCCAACGGGCAGCCTCCGCGTTAAAGCAGGGATCAAAACGCAGCCAATATCGAACCTGTCCAGGCGAACGCCCAACAAGCGCAGCGATGCGAGGTATCCACCAACTGTTGATCTGTAGAGGTCCAAGATCATGAGAGCCATTGCGGTTACGAACCTCAGCGCCGATCCAGCCTCCCTCCTGATCGCGCAGTCCCCAGAGCGTTTTCTCCAACCATGGCTGACCAAGCGAGGCTTGCCGAATGCAGGAGGAAATCCGCAGGTCCTCTGCGTCAGCGGGCTTTGCAAATACGGGGGCGACATACAACGCTATACTGATGGCTGCCGTACATAACAGCTTGGGGATGCCGTGTGACATCATCCTAACCTCCGTGAGTGTTTCGGGCGTATTGATCGAGCTGGCCGGATCGCTGAAAACATCGGGATCCGGCGACCTGGCAGAAGATCATGCGGGCTTCGGCCATAACGTTATCGAATGTGCCGCCATGATTGATGTATATCCGGCTTTGAGGTCCAGGCTGCCCGTTCGTATCAAGATGCCGAGTCTTCTGCGGCTCTGACATACTGTATCGAACGCCGGGACATAGTCAGGCAGGACGGCCCGTACGCAACGTTTCGGCTGGACCAAGCGGTTAGCACCGTTAATCTCGACGTTCGCGCCATATCGACCGTCGCGAACTCCCATGTGACCGGGCCGGTCGAAGGCGACCAGTCGGAGATCCTGAAACGCGGGTGGGTCCATTGCTCTAAGGCGGGCATAGAGCACTTGTGGCCGTTTTAGCCGATCGGGTCCGCATAATTGCAACGCCAGCGTCCTTGCCCGGCACCGCCGACGGCGATGACGCAGGAGCAGCTGATAAGGACCAACAGCGAGCATGGACGGAAATATGAGCACTAACCTCATCGTTCGGGACCATTAGAGGGTCCGGGGCGAGCCGCAGGAAATTGGCTTTCCCGGTCGATGCCGGTTTTCGGCGCTCTTGCGTCCATGCGCGCGCTGTCGAGAATGTTTTCAAGGAAGCTGTCTAAAAGCTGCGCGACGCTCCGGGCACCTTCGGCAAGATGCTCGGCCGCGCCACGGGGTAGACGATCACGATAGTGGAGTTGTCGCTCCAGCGCCCGGTCGCGCCGGTCTGTTCGGACTCGCTCTTGCTCGGCCCTCAGACTGGCCAGATGACCTTCCCTGCGTTTCGAGAATATATCTACGCGGTCAGTCTTTAGCCGACCCAATCCTTCCGACGAAGACGTCTTTTCTCCTGATCGGCGATCGAGCTTGGCAATGAGTTCCTCGACATTGTTGGTCCAGAGTCGCGCGCCAAATGCCGCGCGGGTAATAGCAGTGTAGAAGTTCTGGGCATTGACCAACGGAGATTCGACCGGCGCCAGCACGAAGACGCGCGGATAGGTCTTGGATTGCGCGGAATATATGGTCTCTGCATAGCCATGATCCCAGGTCCGGTGTTCTGACAGATTAACCTGCTGCACATGACCGTTCCGATCCCAGCGGATCGTCGCTAGCGAGCCATCAAGTTTTTCCACGGTGCCGCGCTCGGCATTGCGCAGGCCCAGTTCGCGATTGACGAGCCGCCACTGGATCCGGTCACCCCCGGCGATGTGCCGTTCTTCAGGATTGAACACATTGATGTGCCGGGCCTTCGTCGTCTGCGGGTCCCAGCGGACGACGCGCCCTTGCTCGTCGACCAATCGCACGAGCTGTCGACCAGTGGACTCACGTCCGAGCCCTGCAACGCGATAGTGGGCGTGCCGCGCAACACCGAGGCCGGCGATGTCCCGATCGAAGCGCACCACCTGCCCCGCTCCGTAGAAGCGGGCCATATGCTTTTCGATATCGGTGAGGCCCGCCGGTGCGAGGATAGAAAGCCGGCTATCATCAGCTGCCAAGCCCTTCTCGTCTTTCAGCGCTTCGCGGATCTTGTTGTTGATGATGAGCCGGGTCGCATTTTCCAGGACAAGAATATTGGTGCCATCCCGAGTTTCCGACTTAAGCCGTATCCAGGCATTGACGACCTGCTCGGCCATTTTTTCATGGTCGTTGACGGTGCTGACACTATCGAGCCTGGCCAGTGCCTCAACAAAGTTTCCCGCTCGCGCTGCTGTGACAGCGGCCTTGATCGTTTTGGTTTCCTGCCGAACGGCTTGCGTCAACTCGACCGTCGGCAAACCCAGCCTTCGCATCAACCAGAAGGGTTTGCCCTGCTCGATCGCGCCGGTCTGTTTCTCGTCTCCCAGGAACAGAAGCCGAGCGCCTGTAGCCCTGCTGATTTCCAGCAACCGTTGGGCCTGGCGATTGCCCAATTGCCCGGCCTCATCCAGCACCAGAACATGCCGCTCAGTGATCCCCTGCCCGCCCCGCGCCACGAAGCTGGCGACGGTATGAAAATCAATCTTTGCCTTGTTTCCCAGTTCCGCAGCGGCCGATGATGTGGGGGCCAGGGCGATCAGCGTCATTCCCGGATCGGCTGCTTCACCCAGGATCCGGACCAAGGTCGACTTGCCGGATCCTGCAACACCGTGGATTGCGCTGACGCGATCACGCGTCAGTGCCGTCTCGACCAGCGCGCGCTGTTGCTCCTTGTTGAGCGATGTTCCTTCAAGCACGGCCAGTAAGCGATCGCTCGACGCGATCGGGCGTCCATCGTCGAGGCCCAGCGCGATATGCTGGGTGAGCGCCAGTTCCAGTCGCCAGGATTTGCGGCTGGTGCGCCCACGGGTCAGGATCCTGTCACCGGTCGACTCATGGGTCGATAGCAGCTTATGCGCCAACTCATGCTTTTCGATCCGAGGGCGGATATCATCGAGCCGGACCTCTCCGACATGCGCGGCGAGACCGGTGCGCAGTATGTCACCCAGATTATTGACCGCCTCGGCACTCTCCAGATGCCGCAGGCCGAAAAGAGCGGCCCGCGATGCTTCGCGCTCGGTGGGCGGCAGATGTCCCGCGTCCCGTTCTTGCGCCACGTCCGCGATCTTATGCAGCGTCTCGAGACGGCCACCGGTCCGCTGATGCCACTGCGCGGTTAGGTCCTCCTTACCGATCTTTAGCTTGGCCTTGCGCGTAGCGTAGAAGGACGCACGCTGGGCTTTCTGGCCAACCAACCCATGCTCGCGCGCATGGTTTTCGATCGCCTCGGCGCGCTGTGAGAATTGATCAATCAGATCTTTCGACACGCCTCGTATCTCGAATAATCCGGAACGAGGATCCGCATCGATTTGATAACCTGCTTCGCGCAAACTATAGGCCAGCGCATTGCGATAGATTTGGCCCGCGACACGCTGCTCACCATACATCTCCCGGCTTTCCAGGCTTGCCAGGGGATCGCCGTCTGCGCGGTTCGTCATATTGAGGACGACAAGGTGTGTATGGAGATGGGGGTCAAGTTCTCGGCTGCCATGCTCGGTGAAACGGGCCACCAGAATCCGCCCCGTCGTTTCATGAACGATCTTGCCATCATCGCGGCGGCGCAGCTGCGCCTGTTCCTCCAGATAGGAGATAGCCGCAGTCACCGCTCCCTCATGGGCGGCAAGCACGCGTTCGTCGCCTGCCACCAGCGCCATGATTGATACCGACTTGGGCGCATTGACCGCAAAATCCCAGCCGGGGTGATGCTGGATTTCGCCATCCCCGCGGTGCCGACCCAGTTGCTGATCGCCAACCTTTCCGGCGAGAAGATCACGAAACAATTTCGGATCGACAGCACCTGATAGACCGAGGTCCACCGCAAGCTTTCCACCCCATTCAGACGGTTCGTTGCCGCCCTTGGTGTAATAGTCGCCGATCGTATAATAGCGGGCGATATTGGCTGGTTTGCCATGAAGGCGTTGGGGCTGAATCATGCTGGCCTCGCCCGCTCACGCGGCCCGTCGTCGCGGCCGTGCTGGACAAGATCGGACCGGATTTCTCCCTGTTTGCCGGCAAGGATGGTCCAAAGGGTGCGGGGAGAGGCGGGAAGTTCGGCATTCTCTTCATCGAGCAATATATCTTCCACGCGCTGGGCATCGATATGCAGCGATGGCGGCGTCAACATATCCGGCTGCGGTGATGGCGTCGTGGTGGGTTCTGAGGATGCCGAAGGCTTCGCCGGCTTGATCTCACCCTGTTTCGCTAGCGAAGAAGCCTGAGTGGCTTCCCGCTCCATTGCTTCGCGAACACGCGCTTCGGCATGAGCGATGCGAACGAGCATCCCGGCCTTGTCGATCTGAATTGGGGGTGTCGTGCGTTCGAGGAAGGCTGGTCCCAGCGATGGTACGTTGTTGAACCGGCTGTCGAACCGGACCACGGGCAGATTGCGGCCAAAGCGCAGGAAGCCGACCAGATTGGGCAGGTTGGTGACCTCGGTCGACAGGACCAGCGGCCGCGTCACCTGCATGCGCGACAGGTTGACGCCGTCGCGCATGTCGTTGACGCCATAGGACATACCCTCATTGGCCTCGACCTGTTCGACCTGACCCAGGTTGATCGAGACATGCTCGGCGGTATCGGTGTCATTCGCCCGCAGCGCCACCCAGGTCGAGCAATAACCAGTGATAGCGGCCGCATCCTCCTTGCCGTAGGTCGCCTTCAATTGGGGATAGGACTGGAAGCCCAATATACCACAGCCACCATATTTGCGGGCACGGGCAAGGAAATCCGAGAGCGACGGCAGCTTATGCAGCGTCGGCAGTTCATCGATCACGCAATAGAGCCGACGGTCGCGATCTGGCGTCAGGCTCATGATCGCGCTGATCGCGATGTCGAGCCACACGGTGATGAGCGGGCGCAGTGACGGGAGCTGGTCGGCCTTCACGGTGATGAAGAGCCAACTTCCGTCCGCGCCTTTCTCAACCCAATCGCGGATCGAAAAGCCGTCCTCGGTATCGTCGAGATAGCCAAAACTGCGCATCACCGAGGCGAGCTCTGCCTGGATGCCGGCGGATGTTCGTTCGCCTTCGGTGCTGATGAAGGCGGCGGCATCGGTGCCGGTCACGAACGCGGCCAGATCCTTGAGCTTCGAGCGCAACAGCCGGTCGAGCAGGACCGAGACATAGGTATGTTGCTGGCGCGCCAGCTTGCGCATGACCGCAACCAGCGTACCCCGCGCCGCCTTGGCCCAGAAGGGATCGCCATGCTTGTCGGGAATGGTCGACTCCGCGATCTGATCATAATGATAGTCGCGCGGCACATCGACCCAGGGCGACCAACGCGCTGCGCGCTGATCGAGTGGGTTGAGCAGCATGTCCGTGCCCTGCCGATAGAATTTCTCGACGAAGGTTCCGGCCGTGTCGTAGACGATCGCGCGTCGGCCGGATTTGCGGATGCCATCAAGCATGCCGACAATGAGATTGGTCTTGCCCGTACCCGGCGCCCCGCACAGCAGGATATGCTCAGGCTCATAGGCCTCAGGCACCGGCACATTGCCGATGACCAGCGGTCCCTTGGTCTGTCGCCACAGTGCGCGTTTCACCTGCCGGATCGTGCCGAACCTTGCCCCTCGCAGATATTCGTTGGAGCCAAGCCCCCTGCCCGTCCGCGTGAAATAGAACCACGCCCATGAGAGCATGACCAAGGTGAGAAGGCCGGACAGCAGTGCGCCATGCAGCAGATACCCTTCAAATGCATGCAAGGTCTTTTTCGCCAATTTGGAGGCAACCAGCCAGTCCGCTGAGGTCCAGTAGGCCTGGCCTCCGGGGGTGCGAAACTGCACCGGATCATTGGTGCCGCCGGCGGCGTCCACCTTGATCGTGGCCTCGGCCAATTTGATCAGAACGAACCGCTCATATTCGGTGGACTTTTCGAACGCATACCAGAGCGTGCCGATGATCCAGATGATGAAACCTGCCAATATGGTCTGGTAAAAGACTTGGGTCGTCATGCGAACATTGTGGACGATCGCCTGCCCGCCGCGCGTCCACGAACCCAGCGTGTCATTGCGAAAGATGCTCATAAGGCATCCTCCCCACCAAGCAGGCCGCGTTCCGCGAGGATCATCCGTGCCTGCGCCATGCCCTGCTCGAGCGCTTTCGGCGATTGCTGGCCGACCGATGTCGCGACGATTGATAGGATCTGAATCGAGGTGGCGAGAATCTCATCCTGGGAGGAAAAGACGTAGCTCTTGCGCTCATCGACCGCCTGTTCGAGCACCTTACGGATAAAGCCCGACAGAGACAGATTTGCACCATGTGCACGGCGCATCAAGGCGGCATGCAGTGGTTCATCGAGACGAAAATTGAGCTTGGGCAAGCGAAGGGCTCCTTATGCGGAGACCTTCGGAAGTATCATGAAGCAATTGGACTTTACCGGATCGGCACATGGGGCGCAAGCTGACGCGTTGCCAGATTCATCCAGAGCGTTAGCGCTGGGGGAGGGGTGGCGACATCGAAAGGACAGGGCTGACGCGGATCAGTTGTTTTTGATGATGATCGATGGCAGCGGCGTTCCGCCTGTCTCCGCACGGTGCCGACGGATTTCTCCGATCCCCAGTCTGATCTTCCTGGCCACGACCTCCGACATGCGCCGCACCTCACTGGGCGTATCGAGACCAGGGACGCCTTCCAGAAACTCAGCCAGCAGAATCGTGAGCGTCTGACAGACTTCGGCCGAGCCGATATAGAGGGTATCTCCCTTATCTGCCGATGGTGATTGTTGCCTTTGCGCCGACACTTCGCAGATCGCCTTGACCACCGCCTGGCGGAGGTCGCTGATATATTCCTCATTCAATTCAGCCATGAGCGATATCCTTTCTGCCGCCCCGCAGAAACCATGAATTAAGCCGCGCTTCAACGGCCGCCGCCCGGCCGGTTCCAGCGCCGTCGCAATCCCGGATCGGGAATGGTGTAGGACGTGTATCACGAAATTAGCGACGCATTCTCAATTGGATAGGCGTATCCTAGGGAGTCCGGTGTTCCGCGTACTACAGCGCGCCGGATCGGCGTGAGACGTGTGATACAGGCATATTGCTTTGTTTTCAGGGCATAATATGCCCGCAGCACCCGTGCGTAGGGTCCATTACAAAACGGCCTTGCGCCGTGCGTCCTGCCTTACGCAGCGCGCTCGCGCTGCGCGGCCTCGTGCCGGTAGGCGCGGGGCTACCTTTCTGCTGGTTTTCAGTCGCCAATATTTGGGTGGTTTGAAGGGTAAAGCTCATGGCCTTGTTCTCCCAGAATATAAAAAAGGGGGCCGTGCATCAGGCCCGGTCCCAAGAGCGGGATTACTTTCATCAGGGGATTTAACGACAGGCTTCGCATGCCAGCATCGCCGCCTCGTCGGCGCGCCCTTTACCTCGCTCGTTCCGCAGGAAGCGGCAAGCCGCTCTTGCGTTGGCCCGTCGATATGGCAAAGTTGCGTGTGACGGGCAGGCCATCGGGGAAGGACGATGGAAATGCCAAAGATGACTGAAAGGGATCGGCTTGCCGATCTTGAAACACGTCAGCGCAAGCTGACGGAAGATCTGGAAACCGCCCGCCGCGCTCTGCGCGGCAAATATGCGGCCATGGTGAACGACGTGCCGATAGAGACGCTGACGGAGCGCGAGTTTCGCGAGCTTCTGACACAGGCTATCCGGGTTGGTGGCAGCGCAGCGCTGACGACCCTGAAAAAGTTGCCGCCGGTGACGTGACCCGCCGCGAAGCGGCAATCTGATGATAACCGGCAGAGGTGCGGCATAATGAACCTATTTCTGTCGGTATCAGAGCGCAAGATGACAACGGATATCGGCGAGACCTCCGCTGCTCCGACCTTACCGGATCACGAAGCCAGAGGACGCATTCCCCGCAATAGCCCTCCCCTCCTGTGAGCGTCACACTGGACGTTTATGCGACGACCAGCCCTTCCAAACCGCACCCGAAGGGTGTCCCTGCGACGAGCACGGCGAAGCCGCGCGCAGGAGGCCGGGACCGCGCTGGCGGTTCCGCATCGCGCCTGCGACGGGCCCGCTTGCGGGTCCCTGAGCGGGGGCGAGTGCTGCGCTCGAAAAAAGAAATGAGGATCGGCCCGGTAAACCGGACCGATCCTCTCGGGGCGTCATTGCGCCTCCCATTCCTGATCGCTGAGCCTGACAAACCGCGCCGGGATACGCTTCTCCCTGACCAGTCGCGCAAGGTGCGATTGCAATCCCGATCCTTCGCAAACCAGCGCTTCAACGGGACGTAATCCGACCATCTGCTCGTTGCGGACAAACCCCGCCCGCTTGCCAAGCTTTGCGCTGAGCCGGAATGTTATGAGCGTCACCTTGCGCGATGCCGCCCACGCGGCCGCCATGGCGTCGCATCCCTTGTCCTGCGCAGTCGTCGCCAGCACCATCATCGGATTTCGGGATTTGGCTTCATCGAGCTTGCCCCAGATGAGACGGTCGTCAAACCAGCATTCCGCTCCTCCTGAGAAGATCACGATGGGCCCTTGCGGGTTGTGCGCGTCGGTTCTGCGCTGGCGACGGGCGGCGAGGAAATCAGTGGCGGCAATAACCGACGCGGTGCGCTTGCTCGACACCAGCGATCCTCTGGGTGCGGACCATGGCCGCCCGGTTTCGGTGTGGAAGACGTCGGCGGCGTGGTCGCGCATGCACCGCAGCGCATCGGTAGCTTCGTCGAGATATTCAAGTTCGTCGCGTGCCTGCTCGAGTTCGACGCTGTGGATTTCGCTGCCATCGGCGCGACGCAGCAGGTCCTGAACTTGCCGTGTCGCCTTGTCGGCTTGGCCCTCCCATTGGTCGGCGACGTGATGGAAGCTGTTGACGATACCCCATGCCAGGCGTTGCGCGGCGGGTTCCAACCGCGTGTCCCGCAGGACATCGAAAAGTGTCGTGACGATCAGTTCGACGGCGAGCTGGGCTTCCCTTGGATCGGGCATGTCGGTCGCCATCTCCTCACCGCCTCGGCCAATGCGGATGCCTTCGAGATCGGACGCGAAGGCAGCGTGGAAATCGTCGGTGGTGGCCACTGTCTCCTGCGTGATGAATGTAGCAATGTCGGAAGGCGTGCGGTCGGCGTGGTTGATCTTCGTCATGAGAACCTCCTTTTGAAGCGAAAGAGGTTCCCCCTTGGGCACGGGCTCCGAGCGGCGGGGTCAAGGATCGCGGAACGCGACCGGCGCAGCCGGCGATGGGGGTCACGATTTTTTGGGGCGGCCACAAGGGTGAAGGCTGGACGCAATGCCTGACCCGCCCCAAAAAAAATGGTGGGGCCCCGTCGTCCTTGAGGCCGACGCGGTCCCGTGCCACCCTTGGAATTCTTGAGAGAGAGAAGAGGCGTTGCGAATCTGGGGCTCGATGCCCCTGATTCGCAAATGGGTGCCTCCAGGCGCTGACATCGGGGGGGGAGGCTGGCAACGCTTGCCCTCATTGCCAGGGTCAGCAGCTGTTCCATGAAAAAGGGGACAACACGCGTAGTGCTGTCCCCGAACGGAATGCAAACGATGTAATGTCAGGCGGCACGGCGACGTCGGCTGCGCAGGGGCGGAGTGACCTTTTCGACCGGAACCTGATCGGCCTTGCGGAAGGCATGGATCGGAACGCCGGCCTTGCGCAGGGCCTGATAAAGATTGGCCTGAATACCCGATCCCTCACCCAGCAAGGCTTCGACGGGTTTCAGATCCACCAGCTTACGGTTGCGGGCAAAGGGCGCTCCGCGCCCTGACCCCGTCAACGAAAAGGTCACCAACTGGACGTCGCGATTGCCCGCCCACGACGCCACGATCGCGTCAAAGCCCTTGCGCTGCGCGGTCGTCACCAGCGTCATATGCGGGATGCGTTCAAGGATCGTGTCGAGCCTGTCCCAGAGCAGCTGCCAGTCATGCCATTCGGCATGGCCCGAGGCGACGACGATCGGTCCACGGGGGCGGTACCGCTCGCGTTCGGCCAGTTCCCGGGCGCGCAGGAAATCCTGTATCGACACCTGTGTGGCGGTGGCGGCCTTCGATACGCGTGATCCGCGCGCCGGCGACCAGGGGCGACCCGACAGCACACGGAAAGTTTCGGCGGCATAATCGCGCATACACTCGACCGCCTCGCGCTGTTCGGTCAGCGACTGGCACAGGAGCTGTTTCTCCTCCAGTTCGCTATTGAACACCTCGGAAGGCTCCGTGCGCCGGATCATGTCGCGCAGCTCATGGACCAGCATATCTTCCTGTCGCTCAAGCTTGCCCGCGACGAAATGGAAACTGTTGACCATGCCCCATGCGATCTCGGGCGCGAGCGCGTCGAGGCGGGTATCGGTCAAAAGATCGAATATGGTGGCGATCACGCCGGCACAGTCGGCCTGCGCATGGAGCGGTTCGGGCATGTCATGCTCGCCCGGAGCCTCGCCCGGCGCAATGATCGAAAGCGGGATGGGATCGCCAAAGGCGCGCTTGAATTCCGGTGTCGCCGTCATCTGCGCAAACAGCGCAGGCAGGTCTGCGAAGTGGCTGATACGCCGCGAATGGTCGTGGGTCATTGGACTTCTCCTCATCATGGAAAAGAAAAAGGGGCGCGAACGCGCAACGGCGTCCCGCCCCATTATGTCGGATCAGTGCATGCTCGGTGCGCGGGCGAAAGCGGTCGAGCGCGTCAGGACGGCATCGACGATTTGCGCCGCATGGGGCGCAAAGGGTGTGCCTTCGAGCAGGTCATAAATAGCAGCGATGATTTCGCCGCATGTAACGCCGCCAAGGATCTCCGGCGAGCGAACCGCAAGCGTGTTTTGGGGTGCCAGCAGGTCCCGGATAGCGGGACTGGCCATGATCGCGGCGCAGAGCGCCGAGAGATCGGACAGCGGCGCGATGTCATGAAAAGAAGGAAGCGGCATGGACTGTCTCCTCATGCGAAGAAAGGAAAAGGGCCGGGGAAGCCTGACGCCTCCCCGGCCCGGAACGGGTTCCGATCAACGGGTGATCAGAACGGACCCTCCTCGCCGAACGGCGCGCCCGCACCGGCCAGCTCGCCGTCAGCCCCTGCGGTGCTGTCGCCGAAGCCGCCCTGATCGCGCGCGCCGCGGTCGTCATAGTTGGTGCGGCTGGTCCCCATGCCACCTCCGAAGTCGGAGCGCATGGTGTCGCGCCGCCATGCGACCATGTAGCCGCCATGATCGGCCGGGAAGAGCGCGATCGGCAGCGGCTCGGGCAGGCTGGGGTCGTCGATATTGCCGGCAAGGAAAACCTCGCCGGTGCGCTTGGAGGCGGCTTCCCACAAAGCGCCGACCTGAACCCAGCGACGCGCGACGTTGAGCGCAAGGACCTCATAGACCGGAGCCTTTTCATTCTCGCTCATGACCTTACGCAGCCCGATGCGCGGGAGATCGATCGTGCGGGTGGCGATCGAGCCCGTCAGGCGGCCGTTCTGATTGAAGATTTCACCGATGTTCATCGTCTTGACCTTTCGAATGTCGCTCGAAATCCATTTTCCGGCGACACCCTCCCCGTCCCTTCTCTCCTCTCTTTCCCACCCTTGCCCCCCGCGCCGCCCGTCGAAGGAACAGCGCTCCCCATGCCTCCCGCGCGACGCTCGCCCCTCCACCCCACCCGCCGCGCTGCGACCGGCGCACAATTCTGCGCACCCCCCCGGCAAGACGGGCCGCGAATGCAGGGCCGCCGGGGGCAGCGAGGGTGGATGAGGCGCGAGGTTGGAGGCGCGGCGATAGCCGCGCGGGCGCTACGGTCGGGGGAGTAGCGGTAGCGGTGCGCAAGGCGAGGCCGGGCGGTTCCTACATCCAGAGCCGGCAGAATTGCGATGACCGGCACCAACCGGTGCATTTCCAGTATCGCGCGCCATCAGTTGATGGCCGCGGACCGCCGGGGGAAACGCCAGGACATAGATCACATTGGCGACGCTTGCGGGACCGACAGCAAGCGCATGGCTCCTATGTGCCGATGAAGCATGGATCACGCCCCGCGGCCCAACCACATGGTCTTGCCAGGCAAACTCCGTAGTGGCGGCAGGCCTGGTGATGGCGGGTATGCGACATAAGGGGAAATCCCAGGACATCACCCTATTCGGGCGTGGCCATCTCAATCCTTGTCAGGCCGTGAAGCGCAGGTCCGCCCGGCATTGAAGCGTTCTATCCACGTGTTGATGTGGGAACGTTGCTCGATCGGGACAGCTGCCGCTGCACGCTGGAACTCGACAAGATCGAGCGGAGCATCCGCCATGATCTCGTCGATCTCGGTGCCATCGAGCAATCCCTCGGCGCGGATGAAGGCCGTCATCGATCCCGGCCGCTTTCGGGTCGATTTGCGCCATAGTCCCTCTATCGTGCGCAGGCGGGGCGCCGCGCGGGATTCGAGCAGCACGATAAGGCGCAATTCCTCGCGCGGCAGCGCGCGCACCTCCGACACCTGCATGGCGGTACAAAAGAAGCAGGAGCTTTTATGAAAGGCCGGCAAACCCTGCTAGGCTATCACACGCTCGCAATCTTCACGCGTGAAGCCCCAATCCCGAAGCGGGTATCGGTATTCATAGAGGTCCGAGCTATGCCCTACGCGGTGGGCGTAACGCTGATTGTCCCGGGCCGAGCAGTCGTAACCGATCAGCCGAACGACTTTCTGGCCATTGGCCCAGGCATGCTGTGCCGGAGGCCAGGCCTTGACCCATTTGTCCTGTGGCGAAATTTTATGACGCGCCGAGCAGCTATGCTGCCCGAATGCAATCGAGGGCAATGTGCCATTCGTCAAACAGGCATCGAGAAGTGAGGTGTAAGGCGGCCAATGCTTGAAGAACCGGGCCTGATATTCGACGATCTCGTTGGGAACGCCATGATCGTCCATCCATTGACGGAAGTCCGGGATGAGCCGTCGGGTGTGGGGCTGCTCGGGCATTGCCGCCAATAAGGTCATGTCAGGGATTTCGCCTCGACGGACAAGTTCGATGATCATGGCGGTCGAGTTGGTGCCTGCCCCCCATGCCGCGACGACGGGCGCACGCTTGCCCGCGCTCATGCGGCCATCGCCAGCCAGCGGTCCGGCCACACCGGCGGCCTTGTCGTTACCCGATAGGCCTGAAGGGGCACGATCCCGCGAATGACATAATGCGGGATACCCGTGTCCCGCCGAAGATTGAGGGCGATTTTATAGGCGTGATCGAATGAGCATAAGCGGCGCCGGCAGGGTGACAACCGGGCGGGCAGATCGAACGAGGGCATCATGGCCTCCATGCTGGAACAGGTTCAGGCAGCGATTGAACGGTCGGCATCGACCGCCGCAGCCGCGTTAAGCGCAAGAAGACTTTGGAGCGTGACGGGTGTGCGATTTGCCCGCCGGGTCCTGGGGCCTCGGGACGGCCTGGCCGGATCGTTGAACCGGCAACCGATACGCGCGGCATGCTTACCGATGACGGCGGGATCGCGGCCAAGCGCCTGGGCGACATCGACCATCGAGACGCCATGGGTCCAGGCATTGCGGATGGCGCAATCCTCTTCCGCACTGAACGCGCGCATGAAGCCATGCACCAGCCCCAGACGATTGGCATGATAGAGGACGGCGCGCACGCCCCGCCCAAGGTCCTGGGCAATGTTCCGTGTCGGGACCTTGCCATAATCCGCTCGCAACCGGGCCTCTTCCCCGGCCGTCCAGACAGGTCCCTGCCGAAACCCGTCGCGGCGGACATGCGTGCCGCGCAAGCCAAGCGCCTCTGCACGCCAGCGGATGGAATGCGGGCTGCGGCCGAGCCGCTCCCGCAGGGGCGTAAGGCTCGCGCCACTGGTATAGGCGTAGCGCAGGAGCTCGTCTTCTTCGATGATCCAGGGCCTGCCCCAACTCCTGCCGTAACCCAGTTTGCGAAGGCGTTGGCCAAGGCTGCGACTGTTCCGGGCCGGAAAACCTTCAGACGCCAGCGCCCTGGCAATGGCGACATAGGGCGCGCCTGTGGCCGCGAGTGCGAGTGCGCGGGCCATTTCCGCGTCGCTCCAGTCGTCCGGCTGGCAGGCATGGCGCAGCCCCAGCGCCGAAGCGCGGGAGATGACGCCAGCGAAGGGACGGCCGATGAGGCTGGCAATCTGGGCGACGGGAACACCCTTGTCGTACCCGGCGCGAAGCTGTGTATCTTCCCAACCGCTATAGGGCGGCGATCCGGGTTCTGAGAGACCGAGCAATTGCGCACGGGCATAGAGGGCGCTCACACCCCGGCCGAGACGCGCCGCCAGCGTCGCGGTTGGTTCCTGCGCGTAGCAGCGCGCCAGTTCCTCATCTTCCCATGCGATCCAGGATCGCCGCGAGTTCCGGCGCAGGCCAAGATCATGGATGCGGGTGGCCACGCCCGCACGGGACCGGCCAAGCAATATCGCGATCTCATCGATCGTGCAGTCGTCGGCGAAGGCTGCGCGCAGGCGCTGTATTTCATCGGGGAGCCATGCGTCGGCACGGAAGGCGAGTTCGACAAGTGGTGTCGTTGCGCCAATGTCCCGTTCAGGAATGAACGGCGTGAGCTCGACGATATCAGCGTCAAGATCGAAGCTTGTCTGGGTCATGGCGTTCTTCCTTCAGACCAGGCCGATAACGGGCGTATCGACGACACGCAGGCGCAACCGGGCCGACAGCCGCGCAATCCGCGTATCGCCGCGTGGCATGGTGTCGGACGCACCGATCGCGGCGAGCAGGTCGAGCCCGGCATCGATATCGTTCGCCGGCAATGCGAGGTGACGCGCGAGATCGTCAGCCGTGGTGGCGTTGGGCGCTATGTTGCCCAACGCGCCGACAATACGGGCTGCAGCGGGGGCGGCCGGATCGAGGAGGAAAGCGTCGAGCGCACGCTGGCCTCGCATGGCTACCTGGTTCCCTCTGGTCGGCGCGACCTCGCGCAGGGTGTCAAGATCGAGCAGGGTCCGGCTCTCGTCCGCATCGAGATCGGCGGCAGGAACGAGATCAGGCGTGCGCCCGATATGGGGGGTGATCGTGGGATCGATCTTCGCCAGCACCGGCGTCGCCGCAAGCGCCGGGCCGAAGGCGAAGAACTCGCCAGGCGGAAGCTGGCGCAGCAACGCAGCCTGATCGCTGCCGAACCCGAGAAGGTCGGCAGCGCGCGCAACATCGCGATCGAAGACGTTAAGGCCAATCAGATGATTATGCAGTTCGGAGACCACCGAACTGGCGAGCTTGGCGAGGCGCTGGGTCGCGATGATCGTGCCAATGCCGCGCTTGCGGCCGCGAGCGCACATATCCGTCAAGGTGGCGACCCCCAGACGGCGGGTTTCCGCGTCGCGGGCCGAGGCTGCCATATGTGGCGCGAGCAGATGCGCCTCATCGATGCACACCAGCACGGTGTGAGCCCAATGTTCGCGCGGCGTCGAAAGCAGCCCTGCAAAGAAGGCCGCCGCCTTTTCGATGCGATGATCGGGTTCCAGATCGGTAAGGTCGAGATGCAGGGCGATGCGGTGCTGCCGTGTTCGAAGCGCGAGCGCGGTAAGGCCATCATTGGCATAGTCACGCGCGATGACCGTAGTGGCGCCGATATGGGCGGCCAGGTTGGCGAACTCGCCTTCAGGATCGATAATGATGGTCGTGAGATAGTCGAACGCTTCTTCGATGATCCGGCGCAGCGTCTGGCTTTTACCAGCGCCCGAAGATCCCTGGATCAGACAGCGCCCCGCCATTAGTTTGCCCAGATCCAGTTCGAGCGGACTGGTCGATGAGCGCCCGAGCGGGACTTTCGTGTCGCGGGTGAAATCATGATTGGCGATCGTCATGGGATATGCTCCTTCGCCCGGGCTCTTTGGGAGCGGCCGGCGATGCTGATCGAGGAAAAGGGCTTGAGACGGTAAGTGGCTGGCGGGCCTGGCGATCAGGGATGTGTGTGCTGCGATCCGCCGAGTGGCTGCTCGGACAGCGTGGCGTCCTTTTCACAGACCTCGCAAAAGGCTGCGTCGAACACAGCGCCGAGCGCCCAGTCCTGGGCATCATCGTCCCAGCGCGCCCAGGCGTCGCGCATCACCTCGGCGCTGCCACATGCAGAACAGCGGATCGTGATCTTCCCAGTAGGGGTTGCGGCATTGACCGATTCCCCAGCGTCGCCCGTTGCCTCCCCCTGCACGGCCGCGAAGACCGGGAACCGATCGGAAGGCGGTTCATCACCGTCGAAGCTCAGCCAGTTCGCTCCAGCCTTGCGGGCGTCTGCCAGCAAAGCCCAGAATTCGGGTGAAAGCCCATCGGGGCGCTCGGGCCAGTCATCCATGAAGCCAAGATGGACCCAGAAGCCATATTGGTGCGCTTCGATGGCCAAGATCGGATGATCGACGATGATCCGGCCGCTCCTTCGCGGCGCGTGCTGGATCAGTCGGTCGATGGTGTCATGCTCGGCGCGGGGAAGATGCGCTGTCGAACAGGCGCAGACGGGGAAGCGGCGCATGGCCGGTCTCCTTGATTGGGTTGGGACAGTGGCGACAGGCGCGGCGAGCAAATTCAGGGGCCATTTCAATTCGGCAGAAAATCGACTGTGATGGCACCGCGTTCTGCGTGAATGACGATCTTGCGATCGAGCGGGATCAGCCAGCTCAGATTATCCCATGCGCTCATGTTGATCGCTTCGAGGGTGGCAGCGTCCTCCCCAAGGAGGATATGCGTAGCGTGCTGCCGCGCCTCGCGTTCGAAGGATCGCGACTGGGTGTCCCAGCTGTCGCAGTCGCTATCATCAGCCGCACAGAAGAGCGTAGCATAGATGATGCGGCTCAGTCTGTCCGGGGTGATACCACCATCGCGCGTGGCCAGGATGATGGCCTCCTCGATATCCCAACCGCCATTGCGGCAGACGAACGCCGGGATTTCGATGGAATGGACGCTATGCGGCGCGTCCTTGCCACCGGATTCACAAACCGTCAGCTCGATGACGATCCGATCGACCAGGCCGCAGGCAAAATCGGCGGGGAGGCACATGTCGTCGTCATAGCGATGCACGGCACCTTCCCTGTCGATGCGCAGGGAAATATCCCTGATCACCGGGAGCGTGTCATACCAGGCGTAGCCTTGCAGCGCGTCTTCCGCCTCGACGAGTTGCACATTCTCGATGGGCGGTTTGCCCCGAGCCAGCGCAAGCGACTGCGCGATATCGGGCTCCAGCGACGGCACGATCAGCATGGCGCCTTCAGGAGCGATCATGCGGCTGCTGCGCCCATGACAGTCGTCAGCGGTCTGCGGCCGCCAGATCGCCAGCCCTGAGCGCGCTTGCGGCAGCGTGACGCCCAGCTCGCACGCCCGCTGCCAGGCGGAAAAGGGCAGCCGATGGTCCGGTCGGGTCGCGATGGCCTTGTACAGGATCTGCTCGGCGGCGTCGCGAAGCGCCTTCAAGGCCGCGTTGTCGATCACTTCCTTGCGTGCCGGCAGCACCAGATGAATTTTCGGGGCATCGATGATGTCCATGCGGACCGTCCAGAGACGGCCACTATCCATTTCTTCCCGAACCGTGGGCAAGGCGCATTTGACACGGTGCCCGTGGAAATTGATGCGCGGGTAGCCTGGCCAATCAGGATCTCGATCATAGACACCGATACGGCAGCCGCAGGCGTTTTCGACAAACATGGCGTCCTTGAGGAAGTCTTCGCGGAGCAGCAGCGCCCCGTTCAAAGTGACCGGCAAGGGATAGTGACGGGCTGCATCGGCGACGGTCGCAGACAAGCCTTGCTTCCAGTCGGGCGGCATTTCGATCGAGATCAGCGTGCCCCAACCAATCCTGGCCGGGCCGATGGCAAGCGGCGCGCCGCTGTCCCATGCATGCGCGGGGATCTGGACTTTCCAGGCCGTGGCGGCAGAGGGGGAGAAGGACTGGATTTCGACCGTGCGGCCGGCAAGGCTGAACATGCCCATGCCGGCCGGGTCTTCGCTGCGCGCGATGTCATCGCCCCAGCCTGAATGTCCCAACATCAGCAGGGCGGCTGGATCGTCGATGCCGCAGCCATCATCGCGGATGTGCAGAAGGGATCGGTCGTCCTGTTCGGTCAGATCGATCGCGATGCAGGTGGCGTCGGCGCGCCTGGCATTCTGGAACATCTCATGAAGGCAGTCCCGGCTGTCGCCTGAAAAAAGGCGTGAAGCGCGGCGGATCGCGTTCGGAATGACGGCGCTATGGATCGTTGCGGGAAGGGGCATGGCGGTCTCCTTGGGTTCCGGACTGGAACCCATCATCCCTTCCCCTCTTCCTCCCCTCCATTTATCGTCAAAGGGCATGGTGCCCGTTGAGGCCCATGTGCAACCCGCTGTTGCGGCAGCGGTTCCCGGCTGCGAAGAACGAGGAATGCCTCAGGATATGGATTCGCAACTGACTGCCTTGCTCCGGCGCCTGCCGGACTGGATGCGTCGGGATATCGCCGCCACCGATCCGGCGCGGCGCGAACGCGCCGAGGAGGCACTGCACGCCATGCTGCTTGCCCTGCTCCAGGGAACGGCGGGGTCGGTATCAGGGCAGGACGGCTGATGGCGACCTCTGGAAAGGGCAATCGCGGTTCGGGCAAACTGACCTCCGAAGCGATCGAGGCGTTGGGACCCGCTCGCCTTGCCCGGCTTGTTCTCGCCCAGGCCGAGCGTGACGCCGTCTTCGCCCGCGCCGTCCGCATGGAGCTGGCGGCGAAGGACGATGGCGGCGCGCTGGCGCAAGAAATCGACAAGCGACTGAAGACCATCCGGCGTTCGCGAAGCTTCGTCGAATGGGACAAGGTGCCTGCACTCGCGCGCGAACTCGATCAGTTGCGCGAAACGATCATGGGGCCGCTAGCCGACCACTCGCTGAGCCAGGCGATCGATAGCTTGCGGCTGTTCCTGAGCCTTGCCGATCCGGTGTTCGAAAGGTCCGACGACAGCAGCGGTTCGCTTGGCGAGATATTTCGCCAAGGCGGCGAGGATTTGGGCCAGCTGTGGTGCCAGGCGGATGCGTCCGATGTCGAGCTGCTGGCGGGTGATATTCTCATGCTCGTCGAGGGCGACGGATATGGCGTTTTCGACGACCTGCCGGAAGCGGCGTCTCCAGCCTTGGGGCAGAAGGGCCGCGCAGCTTTGCGCGGGATGCTGCTTGAGCGGCAGGCGGCCAAGACAGGAAATGACCGGCGACAGTTCGACTATAAGGTCGGCTGGCTGCTACCCAAACTCGCCGATCTCGACGGCGATGTGGACGCCTATATTGCAACGGTCGATCCCGATCGCCGCAATCCCCTGCTCAATGCGCAGGTGGCCGCCCGATTGATCGCACATGGCCGTGCGGACGAAGCCCTCGACTGGATCGACGCGCCGGTTGAGCGCAGCCATAACGAGCGCGAGCTTGCCGATCTCAGATTACGGGCCTTTGAGGCGCTGGGCCGCAGGGACGATGTACAGGCGCAGCGCAAGGCGATCTTCGACCGCTGGCTCGACGGGCAGGCGCTGCGCGACTGGCTGAGGGCTTTGCCCGATTTCGAGGATGTCGCTGCGGAGAGGCAAGCCCTCGATCAGGCCATGGCATATGATCGAGCGACATCGGCGCTGGCGTTCCTGGTTGCCTGGCCCGATCTCAAGCGCGCCGGCAGATTGGCGAGGGACAGGCTCGAAGATCTGGAAACCCGGGCCTATGACGTTCTGCGTCCCGCCGCTGAGGCATTAGCGCAAGCCGACCCGGGTGGGGCCACCCTGCTCTATCGGCGGCTGGTCGCCGGCGTCCTCGACCGGGCAAGCTCGAAATATTACCCCTATGCCGCGCGGGACTTCGCGGCGGCGACGGCCTTGACCAACCGTATCGCAGGCGACGCCGACATCGTGTCGCATGAGGACTGGCTCGCCGAGCTTCGCAAAGTGCATGGACGCAAGATCGGCTTCTGGAATCAGGTCGCGGGGAAATTCGGATAATTAAGAGCAAGCCGGGGTGGCCAGTATGGAAATCCACTCACCAATGGTGGAGCGGCAGTCCGTCGACGTCACTGCCGTCACAGTCGAAGAGCAGGAACTGAAAGCTGCGCGCGCGACCGAAGGCTATGAGCCGCAGCAGGTCCTGCGGCAATTGCGCCCGGCGGTCGTCATCGATGGCGCGCGTCGGCACGAACCAGCCATAGACCGAAGCTGCGATGTCGATCGGTCGATCACTGGGCGGCCAGGACGCCCATTTATCGAGGCATGAGGCGGTATGGACCGTCAGATGGGCGGTCGATAGTACACAATAGCGCCCCTGCTCGATCGATCCGGCAGCAAGGGGAGACGGGTGGGCGACTGGGGAGAGGCGCACGCGATCCTTCGTGCAGCTTTCCGATGGATGACATTCGAAATAGCTTGATGTCACCTTGGCGTCGGACAGCGCATTCGGGTCGCGGGAGTCATCAATCTCGCTCCAATATTCACGGCAATAAGCGCCGATTTCCGCGTCGAGAACCATTTCATCGGCCGCGACGTAGATGTTCATTCCATGCCGATGTTCAATGACCGCCGTGTGGACCTCTATCGGCCATGGCAATGGGCAAGCGGCGATCGCGTCTTCGCTGGCGCGGATAGCATTGATCAGGGCGTAACGTGCCGGTGGATCGAAGGTATCGGGCGCTACCAGGGCAGCGCGCGCCCGCGCGAGAAGCGCGAGATGGCCGTCACGGCCGGAGGCCGCGTCATCTCCTATGGGCGGAGTCGAAGTGACTGGGGCGTTGGCGCCGGGTGGCTTTCCGCGGATAACCGGATGGCGAGGGTCCGACCAGTCGATCGTGTCGGCAATCCAGCGGGGCACAAAATCCCAGTCGAACGACAACGGATATTCGCCTTCGACCGCGCGCCATGCCGCCTCCACCGCATCGACCCAGCCTACCACGACAAGGCGAAGCGCCGCAGTGCCTAGAGTATCGACGCATTTGCCCAGAGCGAGCGCCCGGCTGCTTGCATCGTGATTTGTCACAGGGCGATCGCGCAGTTCGAGGACGGCTTCCCAAAGACAAGCGGCGGTTTCGAGATGGGATAGCGTGTAACGGGTCATGGATATGGCTCCGGCGGGAGGAGACAGAACGCTCGCAGTTCGGGCAGCGGCTGGACTGGCGCACACATCTGAGGATTCCAGCCCGCAAGGGCTGTCATTGGGAATGATCGCAGGAGTGCATCAGACGATACGGACGGTGGCGGTTCGGCTGAGGTCGGGAATGCGCGCATCGTCATAGACGCTGTTCACCGACATCTGCAGCGCCTGTTGCTCCGCAGCGAACCAGGTTGAGGCGGGAATGGTATAGGTCTCGGTGGCATAGTATTCGCCGCCGCTGAAGAAGGCGATGTCGACGACAAATTGCGGCAGGGGAAGGGACGATTGGGCGCGCATGGCGACATCCTTTCATGACGATGGCCACCCCGGCGAATGACCGGGATGGCGAGGAGGGAGGTGGAGAAGGCATGAGAGCGGCGGCGTCGGGCCTCAAAGCGCCTGTTCGAGCAGCTTTCTGGCCTTGTTCTCCAGGTCGAGGCGGCAGTCCTGATGCGGCTTCGCCCGCGCCAGCGCTGTTATGCCCTGGACGAAATCATAGATGGACTCAGGCGGACGGCCTTCTTCTGCCAACACGGTCTGGATGATCTTTGCTGTCTCGGCCTTAGAAAAGCCGCGCTTACGCAGGAAGGGTTCGCGGTCTTCCTCCTTGCGCGCAACGATCCGCTCGCGGGCGGCCTTGATGCCAGAGATGAAATGCGAGGGCGATGAGTTTGCGAAATGCTCAAGCGCCGGCGCGGCCTGATGGGCAAAACGGGCGGCGGCGAATTTCGAGTGGCGGATATTGACCTCCTCAAAATTTTCGACACCCCACAGACAGCGGTTGGCGCATACGCCGCGCAGGTAAAAGGTCGCGATCCCGAGGGTCTTCGAGCCAACCTCGCTGTTCCAAGCGTAGAAGCCGCGAAAATAGAGGTCGGGATCGCCGTTAGGCAGCTTGCCCGCCTCAATGGGGTACGTATCGTCCACGAGGAACACGAAAATGTCCCGGTCCGATGCGTAGAGTGTGGTCGTCTCTCGGGTGATATCGACATAGGGGTTATAGGTCATGCTGCCCCAATCGATGGTTCCAGGCACCTTCCACCTTGTGTCGCCGACGCCATCTCCGGCAAAGGCCATCACCGCCTGCACCAGTTCCCAGTCGAAGATCCTGCCATATTCCGACCCGGTAGCAGCCCGCAATTCGGTGCGGCCATTCTCGGTCTGGAGCAGTTTGACCTGCTCGCCCCGGTGGTTGATCAGCCCATGCTGGAGATTGATGCCGGCAAGCGCGGCTGGAAGCTGGCGCAGATAGGAGGCTGGCGCTCCGACCAGACTTGCCACCTGGCCGAAGGACCAGTTGGTCGGCGCAAGCGGACGATCATCGCCCGGCGCCATGAGCATCAATCGCTCTGGATTGTCGCTTTTAGCCTCAACCCGGATCGACCGACTTTCAACGATGCGCGTGGTCGCCCGGTCCGCGCGACTGCGCACGGCGTCATAAAGGCTGGTGAGCGAGAGATATTTCTCGTCGTCGGGACGTGAGAACCACTCGGAGGATACGCGGCTGCTCATATGTCCGCGCGAGTGTCCGCGCGAGACATCGATCCGATAGGGAGCCTTGAGCCGGGGACTGTCGGTCATGGGGGCAAGAGTCGCCATGGAAATCGTCTCCTTGAGATATATAGCGACAGGCGCTTCAAGGCCCCTGTCACATCCCCACCCCACTCTTCCCTTTCTCGCGTCACGCGATCATGGTTTTACAACGCCAGGACAGGCGGCAACGGCGTCGCCTGTGGCTTGCGCGTTTTACAAAATAGTGTATATGTTGAACGAAAGGAGTCAGTGATGGCCACGAAGCACGAAGATCATCTGTCCCAGCGACATGGAGCGGTCGTGGCCGCTGCGAAGGCGGCGGGCTTATTGTCGGGAACGAACAGCGCTGTCGGCGCGCGCGTGCCGCGTGAACTCATCGATCGCGCCAAGATGCGCAGCGGCATCGCCTCGACCACCGATCTCGTCGAATATGCGCTCGCCAAAGTGGCGCTCGAAGATGACTTCGGCGCCAGGCTTGTGAGCCGGAAGGGTGCGATCCCGGCGGATATTGTGCTTGGGATTTGATCGCAAGGCCTCGTTGCGCAGGATCAGGCCGCAGCGATCTGCAGCAAATCTGGCACGGCGACCCGAAGAAGAACTGCCGCTCGTTCACAAGGCACCGGTCATAGGCCGGGAGCTTCTGCTCGACACCTGCGTCTATATCGATGTGCTTCAGGGCAAGACGTCGGTTGAAGTAGACTCCTTGCTGGAAAACCGGATCGTCAATCACTCCAGCGTCGCGCTTGCCGAGATGACCCATCTGATGGGTGCGCTCGATCCGGCCGACAAACGCACGGCCTCGGTGCTCAAAACGCTGGGGCGTACGATCGACGATATCCCGGAGCATCGCCTGAGCGCCCCTTCCTCTCGCATGTTCGGAGAGGCAGGGATGCTGACAGGCATGGTTACGAGGCTTTCCGGCCAACCGCATTCGATCGCTCTGCTGAACGACGCCCTGCTTTTTTTACAGGCGGCTGCGACTGGCTGTGACCTGCTGACCGGCAACCGGCGCGATTTTGATTTTCTGGATCAGCTCATCCCAGGGACGGGCCTCATCCTGTACTGACGGCTCGCGCGCGCCCGGCAAACCAATTATGATCCCGACCGCCATCATCGCTCAAGCGACGCGCCAGCAGCACCAGCGTTCAGCGGCCTGTCGGGGGCTGAGCAAGCTATGATTTCCGGCACACCATGAACGAAACGAAGGATCAAGCGCGAGAGCCGGATCGCCGAGCCGGTCGATAACATCCTGCATGCAGCAATCGACCGGGTCGATGGCTGTCTCGGCTTTGGCGGCAGCGACGGCGGCCTGAAGCCGCGCCATCATTTTCTCGGCTTCATCGATCGAAATATCCTCGACCGCACGCATGCCGCCGCGTGGTCCGCAGATGGCCAAAGTTATAATTGTCGTGCCGGACGGTATCCGGCTCAATGCGTCGATATGGACATGATGGGACATGCCAATCTCCTATGATGTGAGATGTGGGAGATCAAAAGAGGCTCAACTGTCGCGGCATGGATCGCTGCGATACCCCTGGTTCGTGCGATGGCGGAACGGCGACTTGCGATTGTGAAGTCGGGCCGGTCGCGATGGTCGCGCGTTGAGCGGCCTCAGCCACGGGTTCACGACGTTGGCAAAGGGCGAGCCGAGCGGTCCATCCCTCCAATATATGCGCTGGGGTGAACCAATGGTCCTGTATCTCGCCCGACAAGGCGTTTCCGACCATGAGATGGGCTGGAATATGAAGCAATGAGAACTGGATATAGGCCATGTGGATCGCACGCGGATCGATATCGATCGCTGTCACATGAAGGTGCCGCTGATAGTTATGCCCGATATCGCGCATGGCCTCGGCAAGCGCGATCACCATAGATCCCGCGCCGCATGCGGGCTCCATGGCGGTCACGAAGCCATGCTGCGCGATCATCGCTTCCACATTTTCGCGATTCCCCAGCGTGGCCTGCGCCATGTAGCGACTGAGCGCATAGGGTGTGAAATATTGCCCCCGCGCCTTGCTGTGAAGGTCAAGCTCGTGAAACAGGGCGCCCAACACGTCACCAAGCCCAACCTCGAGCGCCTGCACCAGTTCGCCCAATATTTGCGGAAACAGATCGATAACATCCGGCCGATAGCGCCCAACGATATCTAGATAACGAACCTCACGCGGTTCGCGTTGATGCACATCGACACTGTTGGCCATAGCGATCGCCATAGCCTCCATGCAGTCACCGAAGACGGCATAAAGATCATGGCGCGGCTGGCTACGGCGCAACAGCGCCGCCATGGCCTTGATATGCGGCTGGTGCACGCAGGCCTCCACGCTTGATTGTGAGATGAACGGTGCCGGGTGGCCGATGGCGACGGATTTTCCTCTGAAGCGCTGTTTGCGGCCGATCGGCGTTTCAGCGGATGGTGAGGTCGTGCTCAGGAAGCTTTTTGCCATTCGTAGAGAAGATGATCGTCGGGACCATATTCCGAACCGATGGCGATCCGGACAAAGCGACCATCGCAGGCAAAGGAGGATGCCCGGGGAAAGGACAGGTAGGAACGACCTTCTAGGATAAGGTCGCCGGAGCGCACTTGCGTGATTTCGCGGGTCGTCCCGAGAAGACGATGACCGGCGGGCGCGTCGATCAGCTTCAACCGATCACCCGCTTTGATGCGCTTCTTGAACGCCGCCAACGATATGACTGGGTCAACGGGATTGCGGATACCCCGACGTTTTGCCAATGCCGACCAATAGGCCTGGCCGATGCGGACCTCGCCGTAGAAACTGCATGACCAGAAATCCTGCAGCGGATTGGTCCGGGTAAACCCGAACCGCTCCATTTGATCGCGCACCTCGACGATGAAGGCGTTTTGCGCATCACGGCCGGTCAGGTCGGCAGGGGAATCTAGTATCTCCACAATGACTTTGCGCCCTCCGGCAAATTTCTCTGTGCGGATCGCGAAGGCGGGTCCGGTAAAATGCTGTGTCAGATGGCGTTCGATCCGGGACGCGAGCGATGGCAACGCTTCACCGGCGCGATAGATATCGCCCTCATAATGAAAATTGCCGCGTTCATCATACTCGGTTTGGCTATAGAGGCGCGCGGACGCGCCCGGCGCGTTAGCGTCGGTCATGATGTCATCCTTATGGCTCGATCAAATTTGGGGGGTGGAGTGCGTCAGGCCGACGGCACTTTCATGGAACAACACTCGCGGTAGTCGGCCTCAGTTAGGGCAAGAGCCCAGTCGAGATAGCCGAGACGCGTGTCGCCATTGGCAACCTCGGCCTGCCAATCTGCCGAGGGATATTCTGGATAGTCGATCCATGGATCGGGCGGTTCCACCGGCGGCGTCACAGCATATCGAACCAACCGGCGCGCCAACTCTTCCTGGGTGCTAGCGAATTCAACATGATCGGCGAATATCGCGCACCATCCTCCACCAAAGCTGTCGCGGCGTGGGCGCGAACAGCCATAGCTCCAGACGAACCCGATAGGCGCTACTTTCAAGCTCTCCTGGCAACAGCGCCTGATGAGTTCTGCAATCGGACCTGGCTGGAAGTCAGTCGTGCCATAGATGGCGACGGTGCGCTCGGCAGCTCCTGCAATCTCGATCTCGGCCCCGAAATCCGGGAAGTCGGGATCATCGAAAATCTCAAGCAGGCCGTTGAACGGATTGGCGAGATCGTTCGGCATGAATGCAGCGAGAAATTCGGCGCTCGGTTCGCCTGGAGCAAGGTCAGCCAGCAGATCGGACGCGTGCTGCCATGCCTCCTCGATCAGCGCGCTTTCACGCGCCGTGCAGGTGAACGCGAAGGATCCTTGAACACAATGGTCAGCCATGGACTGTCTCTGTCATTGCTTCATCGGTCGGCTCTTTATCGACCAGCACCAGCGGCGGCGGGTTCATACGCGCCAGCCTATATTCCGCCTCGATTGCCGCGATGCTTCCCAGTTGCCGGATGCGCTCGATCGAAAACATCCGCTGGTCATCCTGCGTCGTGAGAAAGTTTTGCGGTTCGCCATGGCCCCGGTAAATGCCGCGGACAGAGGGGAAGGTTCCGCCAAATCCGTCTGACCATCGGACATAATGCAAACCAAGACGTCGGCAGCTTTCTTCGATTTTCTCGAAGCATCCATTGGCCACTTCATGATCCATGAGCGTGAGAGGGCCGGTTGCGGGAAGATATGTGGGATCGAATGGCGTGCCGTCCCAATCGATGGCAGGATTATCGTGGACGATTGCTTGGACGAAATCAGGATATTGCGAACGGGGAATTATTCCGCCGATCATGATGTGTGCGGATACGCGGTCGGCTATGGCACGCCTTTCCTTGATACAAGACACCGGTCGTTCTCCCCTTTGCTCTTCCCCCTCTCCTTTCGCGGTGCGGATGAACGCCCTTCATTCCCGGCTTGCAAATGCAGCATATTCCCGTTTAGCTGCTGCAATTCTCATCCGGTGATATCCGGCATCTTCCCTTCATTCCTCTACCGGGAGTTCTCTTGTGGCCGATACTGAGCAGTCTGATTTCACCGCAATGACGGTGCAGTTACTGAGCGCCTATTTTTCCAACAATCAGGTTCCAGCCGGCGAGATTGCCGGGATCATTGAAGCGACACGCGGCGCATTGGAACGAAAGGCTCAGGTGGAGGCCCCGCCAGTAGCGCCCGATCATGTTCCTGCTGTCTCGGTCCGCAAGAGCCTTGGCTCACGCGAGCACATCATCAGCATGCTTGATGGCAAACCATACAAAACCCTCAAGCGGCATCTGGCGGTCAATGGTCTGACACCGGCCGAATATCGTGAGCGCTATAATCTTCCCAAGGATTATCCCATGGTCGCGCCTGCTTATTCGGAACAGCGGCGCATCGTCGCCCAAAAGCTCGGACTTGGACGCAGGGTCGGCGCGAAAACGGAGGCTGCGGCACCGCTGGATGAAGCATCGCCAGTTGTAGAGGCGGCACCGGTTGTCGAAGCGGCGCCGGCACCTTCCAGCCCAGAAAAGCCCAAACGTGGTCGTGGCAAGGCTCCCGCTATCAAACCCAGCGATGAGTCCAAGATCATTTCATCCGAGCCAAAGCCGGAACCTGCGACTGTGCCCGTGCAGGCGGCGCCCATAAAGCCAGCCAGGAAGAAACTGGGCGTAAAAACGGCGCAGCGCGCTGCGAAGGCCCCGACTGCAGCCATGGAAGCGCCAGCAGAACTGGCAGTAGCAGATCCCGCAACGCCCAAGCCTGCCAAACCAGTCAACGAGAAAAGGATGGCTGGAAAAGCCGCAACATCAAAGGCTGCAGCATCCGCGAAGCCGAGAGGTGCAAAGCAGCGAGCATCTGCGGTCAAGCCGGACAAAGGCGCTAATAAGGTAGCGGTAGCGGCACCAGCGCTGACGGAATGATGTCTTGGACGAGGCGCGGTATAACAAGCCGTGCCTCGTCTGTTCGCGGATCAAGCAGCGTCTTATCAGGGGAAGGGCATGATCGGGTCGCGCAGGATGTGATGATCGGGTTACTGGGGATGTTCCGCCAGCCTACGTCGAACATCATGATACCATGAGCGGGCGATAGCCTGGGTCATCTTCCATCTCTGCTTCCCAGGCGATTATCCGGAAATCGTCCAGAGTGACGCCGCACTCCTCCAGCATCCGAACGGCCAACTGTGGATTCTCCGCCACCGCGTCCGCGAAGTCGCCCGGGTGTTGGCGATAGCTTTCGTGCCATCCCCAACGAACGTCTTCCTGTATCGAGGGATCGCGCTCGATCACCAACTGGGAAGCATTCAGTTCCAGCATCGCGGCGAGCAGCTTCTCGCAATGGTCGACGTCGAGCGTTTCTCTCGGCCCATGCTGACCATGATAGCCTACCGACAGGTTAGTACACTCGGAGACAATACCTGCATATTCGTTGGTGTCGGTATAAACACCTGTATCGTCAGGCCTGTATCGGAAGCCTGGGTTGAGGCCGTTGAGGGCATTCGCCAGGCTAAACGCAAAGGTGTCAGAACATGTCCGCCCGTAGCTTTGATGGGTGATGACGTCGCCAAGGCCAGCGCGGTCGAAGGCGATTGCAGCTTCGATACCCTGCAGCAGATCCGGCGTATTGCGCTGGATCCAGCGGGATCCCAGGCACCCTTGCTCTTCGCCGCGATGGAACAGGTAAAGGCCGGGGCGACCTGTCGCGATCATGTTGAGCATGATCCATATACCGGCCCCGTCGTCGGCGCCGAGCGACATGCCGGCCTTGCCATTACACAAACCGGCAATGCCGAGTTCGTCGATGCCCACGACCTGCTGCCCGCCGCGTGCTGCGACGGTATCCACATGGCAACTCCACATCACGCGAGGTCTGTCCCCGATGGTGAGTATCCGGTTGCCAAAGGCGTCGGCAGTCATACCGGGGACCCGATCGAGATATTCCCGGCAGAAGGCGCGTTCGATGGTGCTGTCATGAGGACGTGCCCACGACAGGATTTCGAGCAGGCCGGTTCGGCCTGCAACATGATGACAGGTCATGGGATCAGGCTCCTGCTTGGGAAGCGGCGGCGCAGTAGAGGGGCGCTGTCATCGCGATGGTGGGACAGCTATTCCCGGGAATGCGAGGCGACGGGTGGCTCTCGCCCTGCGAGCACGAACCATCGTGCGGCTTATCGACATCGTGCAGGAGCGCTTCGCGACGATGGCGCGCTGCCTCGTCTCGTTCACGCTCTAGCCTTGCGCCTCGAGCGCGCTCGCCAGCGGCCTGCCACTTGGCGACGTCCGCATGGATCGCCGCCATTTCATCGTGGAACTGGCGGTAAGCAAGGATATGCGCATTGGCGCAAGAGGAGTTGTCATCGTCAAGCGGCTCGGGAAGATGATCGTCGGACAGCCATTCGCCATGATATTCGGTGAGGTCCTCCACTTGGAACCAACCGCCGGAGCCATCGCATTGGCGGCAGCAACGGCTGATCCACCATTGGCAGCGATCTTCGAGATAGACGGCGCCGAACGCCACTGCATCTTCTTCAATTATGCTATGCGAACTGCCGTCCGCATAGATAGTGATGAAGTTTTCGTCGTCGCTATAGTGGCACTCGTTATGCTCACAGAAGGTGCTGTGGTTGTGGAAGCAACTGTAGCACCATTCCTCATATCCACCGCCACTAAGATATACCGAATCATAGGGACTGCCGTCACTGTCGCAATGCGGACAATACCAAGGGTCGTTTGCCAGCCCGGTCGTACTCTCACAGGAGACACTACCGTGGCCGATAACGAGATATTCGCCATCATCGGCAAGGTCGCCACCTGCGTCGATATACGGAACGACAAAATGGTCATCATCCTCGATGCGTCGGATGCGAGCGCCGTTCAGGCTGCCTTCGGTGTAGCCAGCACCCTCAAGCAATAGCTTCAGACGGGAGACATCTCCATAGATTCTGGTGTAGATTTTACGGCTTGGCCAAATGACGCTGCGGGCTTTGGCGTCCTCGCGCGATCCAATATAAGCGAGAGCTGTGTCCGGCCCGGCATAAACGCGTGTCGGATGACATGAGCTATCAAAGCCGCACGCCGTATGTGCCATGCAGCTGCTGGGGCCGCCGACATAGACGTCTTCGATCTCGTCTGCGTCCTGGGTTACCTTGAGCGTGTCCTCCTGTAATTGGACGGACAATCTGGCGCACCAGCCTTCGATCGCGTTGTTGTCCAAACGCTCGCAGAAGAAGCGGTTGAGGTAGCGACCCGGCGACATCACCAGTTGGCGATCCATTGCCCCTTTTGCGGCATTTTCGGTAAACGCAATCTTGCCCGACTGCTCCGTGGAGATATGGCAAAAATGCTCGTCATGCCTGGCTTGATACCAGTGTTCATCGTGCCAGGGCGTGGGCAAATAGGTGCCGTCGGCAAAGCGGAGCTTCTCACGGATCTGCCAATCAAGGTCGCCGATCTCCGCGCCGACAAGCGCTACACGGAACCCCACATCAGGTGCACGCTCGATAAGCCTTTGCCGGGCAGCTTCAGCATCTTCAAAGCTGGACCACAAATATTGCTGGTCGCCGTGCGGAGCATAATTGAATTCGATCGTTACCGGCCGCCAATCGGCAGCCGAATAGGAGGACAGGATTTGGAACTGTACCATGGACGTGACTCCACGCAGCTGCGTGCAATGGGCACGGGCTGGATTGTAGGGTTGGGATTGCGCGGGCCTCAGCAAGGGAGGCAGATCCGCGTTCGCTATGATGTTAGCGATCCGCCTCGGTTTGCTTCAGGCGGGTTTATGGAAATTTCGAGGGTCGCGGCGCTACACGAGGGTCAGGTCGACCACCACATGTTCATAGGTTAGATCGGATGTCGGCTCTTCATCCCGGTTAAGGGAGGCGGACAGGACAACGCCCAGTCCTGATTCGATGTCAGTGGAGACGTGAACGGATGGCATGCCAACCAATCCCTTGTCGAAAACTTCGAACAGACGCTTGGCACATCCTGGGACTGCGAAACGGCAGTTGGGGCAAGGTCATGGGCACCTCATGCGAGAACAGGACAATCCGCCCGGCTCCTTCCCGCTCTCCTTCATTTCGTGCCCTGGATTTTCTGGGCGACAGATCAGAACCGGTGACGAGGGATCGGCGCGGAGCTATGGACGGGTATGGCTATTCCACTCGACTATCTCGACGAACTCGACCGGCTGCTGCTTGACCAGGGCGAGGATTGCATGCTGCTGTCGCAACTGGACGGCTTCCTCACCGCCATCCTGGTCAGCCCCGATCTGCTTGCCCCCAGCCAATGGCTGAAGAAGATCTGGGCTGGTGATGACGGCACGGGCATGCTGGAGTTTAGCGAATTGGGCGGTCTGCAACATTTCACCGATCTCGTCATGCACCACTATCATGTCGTCCTGGCCTGCCTGGACCAACCGGGCAGCTTCGAACCGGTGCTGGAGATCGACACACGGTCGGACGAGACATTATGGGAGTTGTGGATCGAAGGTTTTGGGCAGGCGATGGATTTTGCACCGTCGGGATGGCAGCGTATCCTCGACGACGATGATGCCGGTTGCCGCGCCGCGATCGAGGGCATCCGCGAGCTGCGCGCGTTCGCCGATGGCACAAAGACGCTCTCTCTAACTGCGGAAGACCGATGGGATAAAGAAGCACCCGACTTGATCCCGATCTGGGTCGAGATGCTGCACCAGTGGCGGGTTGAAAATGACCCTGATCGACCGGCCGTCATCAAGCGCCAAAAGACCGGGCGTAACGATCCATGCCCCTGTGGTCAGGCGCCAAGTACAAGAAATGCTGCGGCCTGAATTAAACGACGGCCTAAAGCGGAGGGAACTGATCGGCCGTCAGTTCGACGTTTCTCTGCGCCCCTGCAAACGGCAAGCGGCCTGCCTCACCTCGCTGAAGGCAACGGACGATCGACATCTGTCCGGCTAAAGTCGTCTCCGACGAACGGCAACGGGCAACTCCACTTCTTTGCGATCTCATCGGCGAAGCAGTCCCCACGACGATCTCGACGCCAAAACCTGCGACAAGCCGACGCGCCTGTGTTTCACGTTGCGCCGTCCGCTACGTTTCAGGCATGCCGTCATCACCATAGAGGAAATCCTGGCTATGCGCCGCCTTCGGGCCAGTCGTCGCTTTGGCTCTGGCGGCCAAGCGCACCTTTTCCTGCAATGCGCGGCGGCCGGCTGGATCGGTCGGTACTGGGTCAGTTAATCGGCCTTTCGCATCAGATGCGGAAATATGCATGGGAGTTATCCCTGACTCTGTAGATTGATCGCAACTCTTACCATTGTCTGGTCTCATTCAAGGCGCAAGCCCTGGGGCCGGGAATGAATTTCCGGCCCCAGGGTCGCATTCAGGCAGCTTGCGCGAAGCTTTCGTCGCCCGCGCTGTTACCTTCCTCGTTCACCCCGTCCGCAAGGTCGTTCCCGCTATGGTCGGACGAGGTCGACGCGGCGCGGTTTCCCGGCGCGGCAAACCGCATTTCATCAGGCAGCCAGGCGAGCGCCCGTTGCTGGATCTCGGGCTCGATAATGACGTCGCCACCAAATAGCCGCTCGGCCGAAGCGGCCAGATCGTGCTTCTTCGAGCCGGAATAGCGCATGCGAAGTTCCAGTCCGCCGATCTCCTCGAACAAAGCGAGGATGCCGGGCTTGGTCAGCTTGTCGAAATAGGTCAGCGCCGTCGGCCGCCACCAGGCTGCGACATCGATACCCATCTTGCGCCCCAGATGATCGAGGAAGCCTGCCTCGCGGCGTCCTGCAGGAACCGCGTGAAGCGTGCGTGCTATCGCCCATCCCAGCCAGGCCGCGCGCGCTGCATCGGCAAGCGCGCAGAAGGCTTCATAGCGATCCGGAACGGTCTGATGTTGGAGCCAGCTGCGATCGAGCGCCTCGTCGAGTTTCGTCCATTCACCGGCGGCAGCCGTTGCCGGCTTAAAGTCGGGGAGGAGTCGGGACGGTGCGGAGGCCCGCAGATCGCTCGGGATGTCAAAGGATCCCAGGCGGGATTCGCGGTCGACCATGATGAAGGTGCCCAGACTCAACGCGAACGCAGGATCGCTGGCGACGTGGACGGCCAAGAGCTCTGTCTTCATCATCGCCAGCATTTCGCGAAGGCGCTGGCTCATCGCCGGACGAGTGTCGCCGACGATGCTGTTATCCTGCATTTCGTCGCCGACGTCATCATCACCCTCGTCGTCCTCATTGTTGGCCTCGCAGTTCGCCTCATTAGAAACCGGCGCGACATAAAGCTGGTGATGGACATGCGGAGTACCGTCGGGAGCCAGCACGACATAGGCGAGCGCAGACGCTTTCTGTTCAGCGTCAAACACTGGCGCGCGGTCAACGATCTTCGTCAGTTCTGCCTGAAGCGCGGCATAGCGCTGCTCCTCGTCATCATGGGGTTCATAATCCTCATCTTCGGCAAGGCGCTCGATATCCGCGATCTCATCCTCAATCTCCTGCTTGCGCGCTTCCTGCTCGTCCGTGAGCGGCTCGGCAACGCCCGTCAGTGGTCGCAGCGCATAGGTTTCCATATAGGGAATATGACCACCGGCGACGACGCGAACCTCTCCCAGGCCCTCACGCTCGCGGATCGCCTCGGCCTGAGCGGTGAGTTTCGTCTCGGCCAGTTCATCGAGGATATGGGTGTCGATCCAGCGCTCGTCGCCAGCGGTGGAAAACAGATCCGCGTCCTCAACACGGCCGCCAGCCGCGATATAGGCATCCCGCCCGACGAGCAGGGCTTTGGGATCGTTCGCCCGGTAGCTGTAGCCATTGAGCGCCCGTCGGATTTCATTGACGTTGTCGCGCGAATAGCTGTTGCGCAACGCTTCCCAGACCGCAGTCTGGCGACCGGTGTCGGCAGTGGTCGCGTAGGCCTTGGCGATATCGAGGGTGATTTCATCGGCTTCAAGCGCCTCGAAGATCGGCTGGGCGAGGTTAGCAAGACGCAGACGCCCGATTACGAAACGCTCCTCGATGCCGAAGCGCTTGGCGATTTCCGCTGTGCTGCGCCGCTCAACCTCGATCAGATCGCGAAATGCCAGACAGTCTTCGGCAGGCGACATCTGAAGCCGATCATAGTTTTCAGCGAGGCTGATTTCACGGCCGTCTTTCGTGTTGGCGAGAATAAGGACGGGCACCTCATGATCGGGCGGCAGCGTCCCCTTCTCGATCAAGCGATGGATTGCATCGAGACGTCGGCCACCGGCCGTGATCCGATAATGACCCTTTTTGCGGGACACCGGCACCCCGACGAGATTCTGGATGAGGCCATGTCCCGCGATGCTGGCTTCGAGTTCCGCGTCAGCGCGCGGATCGGTCCGCTTGCGCACATTGACGGGCGACTTGGTGAGATGGGTTGCCGGGACGAGGATGGATGGCTTGGTCATGCAACAAACTCCGCAAAAGCTGCGGCCCGCACATCGAACCGCGCATCCGGTCCCTTCCCCCTCTCCTTTCGTTTGCGCCGTTTTGACGCGTGACGGCACGATGCCGTGACGCTAGACACGGCAGCTGCATAATTTCAGGAGGAAGTTTATGAACAATTCCGAGCTGGCTGAAGCGCTCACCGCCGATCATGGACTGACCAAGGCGGATGCAAGCAAACTCGTCGACGCCCTATTCGGCGCGATCGCCGACGCCGCGGCCAAAGGCGATGAGATTTCCCTGAACGGCTTCGGCAAGTTCAAGGTGAAGGACACAGCGGCGCGCGAGGGCCGTAATCCGGCCACCGGCGAAACCATCGCGATCAAAGCTTCGAAGAAGCTGACATTCACGCCCGCCAAGGCGATCAAGGATCGTCTGAACGGTTGAACGGCGTCGGCTGCCCTGTTCCTGGCTTTGCAGGGCAGCCCTTCGTTTCATAGCGATCAGGCAGCGCGCGGCCGCCCTTCGAGCACGTCCGCCCAATCATTGTGTGGCGGTGGTGGCCATGCGCTGACAATCTCCAGGCCAGGGCGTTTATAGGCAAGGCGCGCATTTTGGTTCGCCTTCCACCCGGCCGCGTCCCTGTCGAACAGCAGGACGAGTCGATCGAGCCAATCGGGCAACAGAATATGTCCGGCCCGTTCCGCCCCAAGAACCGCCCAAACCGGAATCCCATGCAGTTGCATCGCCGCCAGCGCGGTTTCGATGCCTTCGGCCAGGCCGAGGACCGGGCCGGGAGGTACAAGTTGTACTGCGCCGCGACCTGGACGCCCGAGCATCATGCGAGGATCGGCCAGATCGCATGCCCGGGTGGCGACTGTCGGATCGAGAAAGGTGCGGTGAATGGCGACGATCCGACGCCGCTCGCGCACGGCTGCGATCATTGCGGGCCGGAACACCGCGCGGCGGCCTCGTCCCAGCGGCGTGCGTGAATTATAACGCAAATCATACCAGGGCGGCTTGAGCGCACGTTTCGAGAGATAGGTTTGCGCGGGCGTGCCGATGAGATTCGCCGATGCGTCCCATATGCGTAGGGCCGGGCCTGCCCCGGCTTGAAGCAACGGTGGCTTGCTCGACAAATTCGAAATATGTCGCTCCAAATGGCGGGCGCGTAAATGCCGGATTGCCCTCAGGACGTCTCTCCTGTCGCAGCCCGCAAAACATTTGAAGAGCAATGCGCGCTCGCCAACCCGGATCGACAGGCTGGGATTATGGTCATCATGGGCCGGACACAGGCATAGGCCTCGATCTTTCTGCCATGTTCCGCCCAGCTTACGGCACAGGCTTGCCCCCTCAAATTCCAGTTCAAGAGATTTCATCATTATTGTCCCGCATGACGAATAATCCGTGATGTCTGTTCGGACACGCAGCGACATGTCCGCGGCGCGGCACATTGTTGCTGGGCGTAATTGATGGAATTTCCAGGTTCGTTTGACGGGCTATCACCGCCCCCGACAGCGAGGGAGTAACCCGCGCGAAATGCTGAAATGGCGAATGCTACGTAACCTGATCCACGCCAAGGGACAGCATGCTCCGCCGCGTTTGAACACCTGCAGATTGTGTGTGGACGCCTCCTATGTAGAATGTTCTTCATCAAAGCGCCGCGCTGCTTGCAGTATGTGTCGGCGCAGCTTTTTCAGGGCTATGCCAAGTCGATCGGCGATATCGTTAATGGCGCACTTCTGAACAAAGTAGAGTTCAAGAACCGGCATAATCGCATCAGGCGCTGTATGGATAACATTATGCAAGCACTGCGCGTCTTTCCGCACTTGCTTTGCGGTGCGGACCGTTGCCGAAATTCGGGAGATAGCCGCGAATGTCGCAAGAGCCAATTTGGTTATGAGGCGGGAGAGCATGCCAGACATCTGAACAGTCCTGATGTCGTCAGGCAGGTTCCATTCTTCCTCTCAGCCTCCCCTCCAGTTCGCTCGAGCCTTTTGCATGTGCGAACCAGGCAGACTTATGGATTGAAGTGGCACGGAAATTTTCCGTTGCGGTGCATTGTTGATAGAAACTCAGGGGCGGACGTTGGCGGGTCGTCGTTAGCGAGCCTGATTAACAACTTCCGCTGCCAAAAGAGAGTTATTCATGATGCACAGCCAAGAGTTTCAGTCGATCATTCAGGCATTCTATGGCGCGAAAGACGACCAGGGAATATATGAAGTATTTGATCATATCACATATTTTCTTGGCTTCAGGTATTTCGCCATTGGCCACCATATCGATGTTCTCAATCCACCGATCGTGTCCTTTGGAATTGAAAACTATTCACCGAACTGGTTGAGAGATTTATTTCATGATCGGTACTTCATGGACGACCCAATTTATTTTCTTTGCAACGGGCGACACGCCGGCTTGTACGTCTGCTGAGAACACCGCCGTCCATGCCTTAAATGTATTGACCAGGGCAACGACCGGCTATTGAGCGCGTGATCGCATCATCATGTCCATCCGGTGTGCAATATCTTTCCATAGCGCCACGCCAGCCATGTCTCCCTCAACCGCAAGGGAACCTATCCGTTCGGCCACTTTGCGCGGTGCGTGCTCCCCATGCTGCTTCATCAGCATGGACACCGCGCCCCACAAAAGCTGGTCTTGCGTCATGCCAGGGTGATCCGTTCGACGGCAATCAGGTCAAAACCGTCACGCACACCGATGATGGCAACGCGCTTGCCCAGCAGAGGCCGCCAGGTCTTGGTGATCTCCAGTCGCCACTCGCCTCCATCGGCTACCCGCAGCACCGGATAGAAGTCGCCTTCCAGAAGAATGCCGGTCAGCTCATGGCGCGTTCCTCTCGGCATCAGCGACAATGCCCCCGCGCATGACGATCCCATCGCAGGACAGTGCCTGACCTGATCATCGCGCAGCTTATGTCACCCGTCCCGGGCAGACTGCACCATGCGCCTGTGCGACCGCCCCGCGCCGATCCACTCGACACGCAGCGCATGGTCGGCGCCGATACAAGAACATGCCCGGTCCGCGCCCTGCCTTTTGCGCCACCCAGCAAGCGCACCAGCCGGTCCCGTGCTGCAATAGCCGATGCCCTGGGGCAGGGGTGCCCCTGTTTGCATGTGCCGTCCAGCTCGCGCGCGGCGATACCAGCCAAACGCACCTTTGGACCTTCCGCACACCAGATAGGGCCGTCCCCGTCCCAGACATGGGTCGGCGTACAGGCAAAGGCCTGCCCGGATGCCAGAACGACTGCAGATAGGGCGGCAAGCATGAGCGTCGCTTCAGCCGTCGGCCAGGATGGTCATGACACTGTCGAGACTGCCCTTGACGACGAGATAATTTCCCTTCTCGAAATTGACCGCGCTGGTGTCGTTCCCACCGCGGTAGCGTCGAACGAAACTGACCCGATCGACATTGACGACCACGAAGTCGCCGTCCACCGTTTCGAAACGTACCAATCCGTTCATATCTATTCCCGATCGCTCAAACCGAGACGCTAGCGTGGCGGGGCCGGATTGCACAGCCGCTATGCGGTCTATTGCTCAAGATCAGGAAAGCGGCAGACTATTCAGCAAGACTGACCCTGTGCATCACCCGATCTACCGCGGGCTTGCCGTCACAAAGGCAGCGTCATCTGGCGGATGTCAGGAATAGTCGGGGGATTTTCGATAGCCACGATGACGCTTTGCGCCAGTTCCACCGCCGCTTGTTCGCGCAGGCGCTCGTTGGGTGCAGTGAGGGCGACGCGTGCCCAGGCCGGGGCGTGAAGCAGGCTCTGCGCGAGCCAAAGAGAATCGGGGTGAGTCATGGGTCTGATCGTAAAGAACATATCAGGAACGAAGCAAGAGGCTTGCGATGAAATTGGCGATCGCTAGGCTGCCCGGATGTGCAATCACTATCGAACCGACCCGGACAAGATCCTCAGTTGGCGGGACTATGCGGGGTTCGATATCCGCCAGCCCAACGCCGCGTTCGCCACGGACGTCTGGCCTAAAAAGCTGGGCATGATCGTCCGCAACGATGATGGTGTGATCCGAAGCGACGTCATGTCCTGGGGCGTGCCAACCCAGGTCAAAGGCAAAAGCGGAAAGATGCTGGAAAAGCGCATCACCAATGTGCGGAATCTCAGCAGCCCATTCTGGAAGTCGATGCTGGCCAATCCTCCGCAGCGGTGCCTCGTACCCTTTTCGACATTCGCGGAACCCAAGATCGGGGAAGGACGCGATGAGTGGTGGTTCAACGTGATCGATCAGCCGATCGCCGCTTTTGCAGGCATATGGCGGCAGAGTGACCATGGTCCGGTCTATGCTTTTCTGACCTGCGAACCCAATGCGCTGGTCGCGCCGCTGCATCCCAAAGCGATGCCGGTCATAGTTGAACCGGCCGACTATCAGGCATGGCTATCGACGGATTATGACGGTGCCTGTGCGATGGCGAGGGCATATCCTGCCGCGCAGATCACCATCCAGGGTTAGAATATACAAGGAATAAAGGACCAGTTCGGACAATCGGACTATGCCGGGTCGGGTATCTGATCCTTGGCCCATTTGATGTTTGAGCCCATACCCATTGCCTTGTCGTGTCCAACCTGCCGCGGCTGCTATTGAGCTTTCCGGCAGGCTTTCCTTCGACGCGCAGGACGACATGGAGGAACCGATCAATCTTGCCGACTGGCTGATTGAGCATCCGGCGGCAAAATGGTCTCATGGCCCTTTCCTACGCCTGGCGTGGCATAGAGAGCGCTTGGCAAGAGGGCTACGGCGTCACCAAGGCGGGCGTCATGCTGGAAGACCATCGACGCTGATGGACGACCGCGAACGCTGTTCGAGGACGATAGCGGGCGGCGTGATCGATTGATGGGCGCCATGGATCAGGTCAATATGCGTTTCGGGAAATTCGCGGCCGTTCCAGCCAGTCAGGGGTTCAAGCGCGAATGGGCGGCCAGATCGGACAGCAAGTCGCCCAACTACACCACCTGCATTGCCGAGGTGCCCGCCGTAAAGGCGAGATGAGCAAGGTTGGCTGCTGGGGATCCCTTGTCCGATGTGTCTGGATATCGCCCAACCGGCTGATCTCGAGCGATGAACGATCCTGGCAGTGAACGGTCAGCGCTGCCCACGTTGGGCATGAAGGCAGTCCTTCCCCTTCCCGGTTAAGCACCACCCCCCTACCCCACAGCCCCAGCCTCATGATGCGGACCCACGCGACAGAGCCGGAACCACATCCTTGGTCCAAGCGTCCATGGACCATGGTAACTCCCACTGAAATTGACATTCCCCACACTCTTGGTCGCGACGAGGCCATACGGCGCATGGAGAGGGGCGTTGGCAAACTGGCCTCGCACATCCCGGGCGGCGCAGCCGCTGTAACCCATTCATGGCCCAGCGCTGAGCGTCTTGCATTGACGGTCGCGACCATGGGCGTCGAAGTGCCCTGCACGGTTGATGCGGAAGACAGTCGGCTGCGGGTGACGCTCCATCTTCCTAGCATGCTGAGCCTGATGTCAGGGCCGATCGCCGCCATAGTAGAGAAGCAGGGCGAACGGCTGATGCTGGACGACAAGGCCGACAGGACGATCTAGGGTCGCGCCACGCGGAACGACATACCATCTACAGCAATCCGTCTTTCCCTGGAGAGGAAATGCCGCCAAGGAACAGCCATGCGTATATTCTCCCTTCTCGCCATCCCATTCCTTGCATGCACACCCGCACAAGCTTGGGGTCCTGTCGGCCACCGCATAACCGGTGCCATCGCCGATGAAAATCTGAGCGGTGTTGCACTTGCCCATGTCCGGCTCTTGCTTGGTGCCGAGAATTTGGCGGAAGCGGCGACCTGGCCCGATGACATGAAGTCCGACCCTGCCGACTATTGGCAGAAGAAGGCTGGCCCCTGGCACTATGTGACGGTCAGACAAGGGGACAGCTATCAAAGCAAAGACGCGCCGCCAGAGGGCGATGCCATGAGCGCGCTGGATGGTTTTACAGCTACGTTGCGCAGTCCCAAATCGTCCATCGAGGACAAGCGGCTGGCCCTCCGCTTCATCGTGCACATCATCGGCGATCTGCATCAGCCATTGCACGCCGGCGGTGGCGATGATCGGGGTGGCAATGATGTCAAGGTGACTTGGTTCGGCCGCGCGACCAACCTTCATTCGGTGTGGGACTCGGCCATGATCGAACAACGCGCCTTGTCCTATTCCGAATATGCGCAATGGCTGTCGCGCTCGATATCGCCCGAGCAGCTGATCGAGTGGAGCGATCCTGCGCCTTCGCTCTGGATTGCCGAGAGCATCGCGCTCCGCAAGACGATCTACCCCGCCGACTCCAACATGTCCTGGGATTATGCCTACGCGCATCGGTCTGAGATGGACGATCGACTGAAGCGCGGAGGCATAAGGATCGCGGCCTATCTCAATCGGGTATTCGAGCCCGGAACCGGCAACGATCTGGCCGCACGAACTAAATGACATGCCTCGACACATAGTGTGAATGTGACGACGCATTCAGTCAGTGGCTATGTCATTTGCGACTTGGCCGTCCGCCTTCAAATTATAATTGAAACTGTAAATGCTAGCGTCGCGACATCACTGCACGCCTTCTTCCGAGAACCACGCCAATTCGGCCTTGATGTCTTGCGGCCAGATTTCGTCTAACGTCATCGGGTCATAGAGGCGACCATTTTTCATCACAGCGCCAATATTCATGGCATTCGAAATATCAGCCGTCGGGTCTGCGTCCAAGATCAAGAGATCAGCGAACTTGCCCGGTTCCAGACTGCCTACATCGTCGCTATGGCCGATCACCTCGGCCGATCCGATCGTTGCGGCCTTGAGCGTTTCCATTGGCGTCGCGCCGCCCGCGGCGAAAGCCTGCATCTCCCACTGATAGCCCAAACCCTGCATTTCGCCATGGCTGCCAATGCCCACCAACCCGCCCGCGCGCTGGATAGCTACGGCATCGGCAGCGATCAGGCGCCAGCTTTGCGACTCGGGCGGCATCCAGTGGCGATTGCGGAGCTTTTCAGCGACGATGCCAGGCGGCACGAAATGGCGGAATTTCAGGTCGTCCTGCGGGCGTTTGTTGATGATGAAATCGAACAGTGCCGGGGTCGTGCCATAAGCGACCGAGATGGTGGGCGTGTAACTGGTGCGGCTCTGCGCAAAGAGGCGGACAATGTCCTCCCGCAGCGGCGATACCGGGACGCTATGTTCGTTGCCCGAAAAACCGTCGATGGCGTGGGTCAGGTTCAGTACCATGTCGCTGGCACCTTCGGTCGTGGGCATCATGCCCAGATCCTTTGCCGCCTCGACCATATATTGGCGCTGCGCGCGGTCGCCGATCATATAGCTCTTGATGTTGCGCGTGCGATAATGGTCGCGATAGCGGGTAAGGACGTCGATCGCGTCCTGCTTGCTGTGGATTTCAGCATTCACGAACACGCCCGGCCCGGTGGACCAAGCGCGCGGGCCGCGCATCATGCCCGCATCGATCATGTCCTGATAGGCGAAGATGTCGGTGGTGAAGGGCTGGACGTCCAACGCCGAGGTAACGCCATAGGCCAGGTTCGCGGCGAAGTCCCAATGACCCCTGTCATGAATGGCGCGGCGGATTTCGAACCAGTGAGCGTGGGTGTCGACAAAGCCGGGGACGATATATTTGCCGCTGACATCGCGGATGGTCGCGCCGCTGGGAATGGCGAGCGAGCCGGATGGGCCGACGGCGACGATGCGGTTGTCGGTAATGACAATGTCGGCGTTGGCGACGACATCCTGCCCGCCCGCCATCGGTAGCACGGTCGCGCCGCGCAGCACGATGCTGCCCCGGGGCACATCGCGCGGCAGATCGACCGGCAGGGTGAAGCTTTGCGCCTGTGCCTCAGCCCCCTGAGCGGAGGCAGACAGCGCCTGTTCGATCGGCAGGCGCTGGAACGTCGCGCCGACCGACCAGGTGATGGTAGCGCCCTTATCCGCCCAGTCTGTGAAGTCGGCGCCGATCCGGGTCAATTTGTGGCGCGCGACGCTGGCGGCATTCAGGTCGATCGTCGGCGGCTCCGCGCCGTTGGCGGGCGGGACGTCGATCAGGTAGATTTGCGCAAAGGATTTGACGAGCGCGTGTCTGCCGTCGGGGCTGAGGCGCACCTCGTCCACCGGTGCGGGTCCCGGGAAATATTGCCCCAGCCCGGGCGCCAGCACGCGCAGTTCCAATTGCGGATCGCCGCCGGACAGCGGCACCGTGCTGACCCCCGCCGGACTGTAGAAAAGGAGACGACCGTCATCGCCGAAATGGAGCAGCCGGGCACCCATGGCATGAGTGACGAGTGTGGCAGGGCCACCCCGCGCGTCCATGCGGATAATGTCGGTTGGGCGTGACGGGTCGATTTCGGACGCGGCGCGCAGGCGATCATAGTGGTTGGCGCGCAAAGCCACCACCGTCTTGCCGTCGGGCGTAAAGACTGGCTGGGTATAGAAAGCCGGAAATTGGGTCAGTCGCCGGGGTTTGCCGCCGCTCGTCGGCACGGTCCAGACATGGCCGCCTTGCGTAGCGGTCCAGGTTACATAGACGATGCTTTTGCCGTCCGGGGACCAGCCGGGCTGGAAAGCGTCATCGGCCATGATCCGTATGGGCGTGGCGCCTGGGACGAGGCTTTGCACATAGAGGCCGCCCAGAGCGGTGAAGGCGACGCTCTTGCCATCGGGCGACTGGCGGGGGGCCTGGACGACACGGACACGAACCGGGCCTTCCTCTTCCTTCTGATGGACGCGGGTGAGCGGACCAAGACCGAGATTGACCGGGGCGGTGAAGGGAATGTCCGTTCGTGTCCCGCTGGCGATGTCCAGCCGCGCCAGTTTGCCGCCCACGCTCATCAGCAGCGCCTTGTCGCCCGGCATGAAGGTGAAGCGCGGCAGCAGGTCGGCATAATAGCCGCCATCCTGGCCGTCGCGATCGATCGGAAAGGCGATCCACTTATCCTCACCCGTATCCAGGTTGCGTAGGCGCAGGCCGTTCTTCTGTCCCCCATTCGCCGTGGTGCGACTGGCATAGGCGAGCAGCTTGCCGTCATGCGACAGCGCCGGGCGCATTGCGCCGCCGGCCGACTGGATGATGGTTTGCTCCACGCCGGTCTTGAGGTCGCGGCGCGCGATCGACCAGTTGGGCAGGTCGTTCTCAGTCCAGGTATGCCCGCGCTTGGTGGCGTAGTAGAGGGTGCGGCCGTCAGGCGCGGCGACCGCGCCCATGGCGTTCATCCGGCCATCCCAATTGTCGGGCGATCCCGCCTTGGTGATCTGGATGCCGCTGCCGCCATCCTTGTCATACATGAACAGTTCGAACGCCAGGATCGCGTGGACGGTCCGCGATACGGTGACGAAGCGGCTGTCGGGAGACCAGGCGGGAGAGCTGTAGATGGCGACGCTGCTGTCGCGGGACAGTTGCTTGAGGCCCGTGCCGTCGGCGTTGGCGATCCACAGGTTGGTGACGCCCGACCGGTCGGAGATGAAGGCGAACTGCTTGCCGTCGGGCGAAAAGACCGGATTGCGCTCGAACGCCATGCCGCTGAGCAGAGGCCGTGCCGTGCCACCGGCTGCGTCGAGGGCATAGATGTCGCCGAGCAGGTCGAACAGGATCGTCTTGCCGTCGGGGGCCATGTCGGGCTGCATCCAGGTGCCTTCATGCGCGTCATAGGCCAGCGTGCGGGTCGGCTGGAGGCTGAGGCCGCCCTTGTCCTGCGCGTGAAGGGCGGGCGCGATCAGAAGGGCGGCGCCAAGCAGGAGGGAAGCGGTAAAACGCATGGCGGCCTTTCTGGCAGGTCTGGATTGTAAAGAAAATGGGGCCGCCTGCCATGTGGCAAGCGACCCCGGTAGTAAGGATTAGAGGCCCCAGTCGAAGCGCAGGCCAATGGTGCGGGGACGAATGATCGAACCCTGCGGCGTGAAGGCATCGTTTGCGAATGGGGCATTCAACACGCCATATTTGTCGAAGACATTGTTCGCGAACGCCATCAGCCGCACCTTTTCGCCCAAGCCCACCGAAGCGCGCAGGTCGAAGACGTTGAAGTCGCCGCGCCGCGACACATCGTCGAAGCTGGTCGGCGCCGACGACAAATAGCGATGCGCGACATCGAAGGTCGGCGCGCCGGACACGTCGGCAAAGGTCAGGGTCAGGCTGTTGGCCACCGACCATTTGGACGAACCGGGCAGCGTCGTCCCCTCGGGATAGCCGCCCAGCCCTGCCGCATCGAAAGGATAAGGCAGGAATTCGGTGATCTTGGCGTCCTGGTAGGTCACGTTGCTGCTGAAGCGGACCATGCGGTTGAGGTTGACCGTGCCAGAAAATTCGACGCCCTTGATCCGTGCGCCGCCGGCATTGACGACATAGGAGAAGTAGGACGGTGCCGGGCCGAAGAGACGGGCCTGGATATCATCCCAGTCGATCTGGAAACCGGTCAGGTCGATGGCGAAACGGCCGTCGGGAGTCTGCGCCTTGATGCCCGCTTCGTAATTCTTGACCGTGTCGCTTTCATAGGAGGCGGGGATGGTCGGCAGCAGGCCCGCATTGGGGTTGATGCCGCCGACGCGGAAGCCTTCCGAATAGGTCGCATAGGCCATCACGTCCTTGGTCGGGCGGAAGGCGACCGTCACCTTGGGGGTGAAGCCGTCTTCCTTCTGGTTCACGCTGCCGGTGCTGTCGGTCGGCGTATAGCCGCCCGGATAGCCGCCCAGCGCGCCGGCCTGGTTCAGCACGTCGGCTTTCGCGGTGGTGTCGAAATAGCGGCCACCCAGGGTGATTTCGAACTGTTCGATCGGCTTGAACGACAATTCGCCGAACACGCCGAAATCCTCGTTCGTGCTGCTGGTATAATAGCCATAGAGGCGATCGCCCGGCGTCAGCTGCGCGCCGCTAAAGCCGCCGAACAGGTCAGGATTGGCGTCGATAAACGCACCCGCGCCCGCCTGAATGATCTGGTCGTAGCTGGTCTTCTTCGCCTGCATGTAGCTGATGCCGACCAGCCATTTGAATGGCCCTTCGCCCGCCGAAGCCAGGCGCGCCTCCACCGTCTTGATGAGCGCATCCGCCTCGCCCAGCGAATAGGCCGCGCCGTCGCCGGTCGTCACGCCCGTCACATAGGGAGAGGGATAGGAGAAGATGGTGGTGTTGTTCTTCTTGGTGATCGATCCCAGCACCGTCAGGTTGGCGATGTCACCCACTTCCTGGTCGAGACGCAGGCTGCTCATCCAGAAATCGGTTTCCTGCGTTTCGGCGCGCGGCAGATTGCGGACATAGGGGTTGGGCAGGTCGAGATAGGTCTGGTCGTCCAGCTTGCTGTCCTGATAATTGGACAGGAACGTGACCTTGGTCGTTTCACCCAGATGCGCGACGATCGATCCGCGAAGACCCCGGCTGCGGAAATCGTTGGAGCCGTTAACGCCGATGCCCGGATTGTCGAGATAGCCAGCGTCCGAGCGCTGGAAAGCGACCAGGCGCAGGGCGAGTTGATCCTGCACCAGGGGGATGTTGATCATCGCCTTGGCCGCATAGTTGAGTTCGCCACTGGCATTCTTGGTCGTGCCAATCAGGCCAGACGCGGCGGCGTCGATCTTCGACGCATCGGCGACATTGGCAACATAGTTGACGAGGCCACCCAGTGTGGACGAGCCGAACAGCGTGCCTTGGGGACCGCGCAGCACTTCGACGCGCTGGAGGTCGAACGTGTCGATGTCGGGGATGCCGATCGGGAAGCCGGGTTCCACGATGGGGACTTCGTTGAGATAATAGCCAACCGTAGTCTGGCCCTGCTCATGATAGGTGGTGGCGGCAACGCCGCGGATGACGACTTCGGAAATTCCGGGCTGATAGTCGTTGAAGACGACGCCGGGCAGGCGCGTGATATAGTCCGACAGGCTGTTGGCGTTCATCGCCTTGAGCTGTTCGCCAGTCACGGCGCTGATCGGCATCGCGACCTGGCGGATATCCTCGTTGCGCTTGCCCGCCGTTACGATGATGGCGTCGCTATCTTCGGCAGGCGCCTGCGCCAGGACGGGCGCGGCGAACAGGGTCGCTGCCGCCAATGCGGCCAGGCTGACCGACTTTATGGGCATAATCGTCTTCATGTCTTGTCCCCTTTTGCTGGGCTGGGGCGCCGTGTTCGGTCGCCCTCGCCCGGTGATGAAATCGCGTCAGGCGCTAAAGCGTTCGGCGCCGTTCACGATGGTCTTGAGTATCTTCGTCGCGCCGGTCTTGGCCGGGTCGATGGCGAACAGGTCGGCGTCCATGACCACGAAGTCGGCCAGCATCCCCGGCGCGATCCGACCCAGGCGATCATCCTGGAATCCGGCAAAGGCGTTGGTCACGGTATAGGCGCGGAGCGCCTGCGCCATGGTCAGCTTCTGGTCCGGCAGCCAGCCACCCGGATTGGCACCGTCGATCGTCTGGCGCAGCACGGCGGCGGCAACGCCCGTCAGCGGATCGAGCGGCGCGACGGGCCAGTCGGAGCCGAACGCGACCTTCGCGCCGGCGTCGAGCAGCGATTTGAAGGCATAGGTCCCCTTCAACCGTTCCGCGCCGACGCGCTGGATCGCCCAGCGGCCATCGTCAATCGCATGATAGGGCTGCATTGCGGCGATGACCTGCTGTTTGGCGAAACGAGGTATCGCGGCGACCGAAAGATGTTGGGCATGTTCGATGCGGAAGCGACGGTCGCGCGGGCCGTTTTTGGCAGCGGCGGCGGCGAAGATGTCGAGCGCTTCGTCATTGGCCCGGTCACCGATCGCGTGGATGGTGATCTGGAAACCGGCGGCATCGGCGTCGTTGGTCCATTGCTGGACGTCCGCCATCTTGTGCAGCGGCATCCCGCTATTGCCCGGCGCATCGTCATAGGGCTGGTAGAACATCGCTGTACGCGAGCCGAGCGACCCGTCATATTGCAGCTTCAGCCCGCCCCAGCGCAGCCAGTCGTCGCCGCGGCCTTCGACATCGACCAGCGCCTTGACCTTCGCCCAATCCTGCAACGGCAGGAAGGAATAGAAGCGCATGTCCGTTTCGCCCTTGGCGCGCAGGCGGCGCAGCGCGTCATGGGTCACCCAGTCCAGTTCAGTGGTGTGGACCTGGGTCACGCCCTTGGACAGGCCATGGGCGATGCCCTTGCGCACGGATGCTTCGCGGTCCGCGTCGGTGGGCGCTGGGATGGCGCGCTTGGCGAGGTCCATCGCGGCGTCTTTCAGGATGCCGGTGGGATTGCCATCTTTGTCGCGCACGATGACGCCGCCGGGGACGTTGGGCGTGTTGCGGTCGATTCCGGCGACATTGAGCGCCGCGCTGTTGAGCGCCAACATATGGAGATCGAGCCGCTGCACGGCGACCGGGGTGTCGGGGGTCACCGGATCCATCCAGCTGCGGTCTGGCAGTTCCCCGCCCCATAGTTCCGCGTCCCAGCTGCCGCCCTGGACCCATTGGCCAGGTTTCAGGCTGCGCGCCGCTTCGCCAACGATGCGGGCAAATTCCTGCGGACTTTTCGCCTCGCGCAGATTGGGTTGGGTGAGGAGGTCGGAGCCGATCAGGAAATGGGTGTGGCAGTCGATGAAGCCGGGCATGACGAAGGCCCCGGCCAGATCGACGACGCGGGTCGCCTTGCTGCTGTGCGCCTTGACCGCCGCGCTGCCCAGCGCTGCTATCCGACTGTCTGCGATGCCGATGGCGGACAGTGCCGGCGCGCCCTGCCCGGTCCAGACCGTGGCGTTGATATAGGCGGTGTCGAGCGACTGCACCTTCGCCCAACCGCGCCCGGCCAGCAACGCCAGCGCGACGCTCCCTCCGCCCCCGACCAGCAGATTGCGACGGCTGATGCTCATGCCTTTGTCTCCTCTTCGAGCCGCTCTTCATTGTAGAGCCGCATCCAGTCGCGCAGCGGACCGTGCGCCATGTTGCCGACGATCTCGTTGATGCCTGCCTTCGATTCGTCACGGCCCAGTTTGAACCGGCCATCGATCGTACGGACATAGGCGCGAAAGGCGATGATGTGCGGGAGCATGGCGGGTAAGCGCGCTTCAGCGTCGCTCACCTTCCACGGCGCGGCGTGGCCCTGCTCCATGCGGTCGGTCAGCCGCTCGATCGATTCGCGCGTTTCATCCGGCACGAACGCGACGTCCACATGGACAGCTGCAGCGGCATAATTCCAGGTCGGCACCCAGGTCGGATTACTGAGCAATTCCGGGGAGATATAGGCCTGCGGCCCGTTGACCAGCACCAATGCGGACGGTTGTTCGCGCAGCAGCGCGACCTGCGGGTTGGCGATCGCCATATGGCCGAACAGCGCGACCAGCGATCCGTCCGCATCGCATTCCGCCAGCAGCGGCAGCGGACTCGCCCCGAATCCGGCCGCTCCCGCCGACACCAGCCAGCAAAGCGGGTTCTGGTCGATCAGGGTAACGACATCGTCGGGGTCACGCGGCGGATATTTCATGACGCTGACAATGAGTCGCAATGGACCAGCCAGAAACATACAATTTCACAAAGTGAAGGGGTCCAAGCCGATTTTCAGTTGTGCGTGCAATCTTGCAACGCCTGAAGCACGGCGCGGGCCTCCTTTTCGTCCAGGCTGGCAAAGCCCAGGCGCAGGCCGCGTTCAGCGCTGTCGTCGGCGGCATAGCTGTGCGAGGACGCGAAGCTGAGGCCAAGAGCAGGCGCGCGCGCCTCGATTCGATCGAGTGCGGCGAGATCGCGAAAGCGCAGCCAGAAGGCAAGGCCGCCGTCGGGCACGCGATAGTCGATCAAGTCTCCCAGCGTCGCGTCCAGGCTGCGGGCGAAAGCATCGCGCCGGGCGGCATAGATTTGCGCGGTCTTGCGGATGTGGCGGCGCACCTCCCCGCTTTGTAGCAGATGCGCAGCGACCAGTTCGGTGATGCTGTTGCCCATGCCGTCGATCAGCGAAATCTGATAGGCAAGCGCGTCGATCACCTGCGGCGCGGCAGCGATGTAACCGATGCGCAGCGCCGGCACGAGCAGCTTCGACATCGACCCGGCATAGATGACCCGCGCGGGCGCATAGCTGGCCATGGGTAGCAGCGGTTGCGCGCCGAAGTGAAATTCATGGTCATAGTCATCCTCGATCACCGCGAAGCCGAATTGGCGCGCCAGTTCGAGCAGGCGCAGACGCCGGTCGGGCCGCATCGAGACTGTGGTCGGGAATTGGTGGTGCGGCGTCACGAAGATCGCGCGCACACGATGTTTGCGACAGGCACGTTCGACATCAGAGACATCGACGCCATCCTCATCCAGACCGACCGTCACGATTTCAGCCCCGCAGGCGCGGAAGGCGGCGACGGCGGGCTCGTAGGTGAGCCGCTCGACCAGCACCGCGTCGCCCGGCCGGATCAGGATGCGGGCAGTCAGGAACACGCCCATCTGGCTGCCGCGGGTGATGCAGATATGGTCGGCGCTGACCATCAGGCCGCGCTGCCGCCGCAGCATGTCGGCGATCGCGCGTCGCAGGTCGGGAGATCCGCGCGGGTCACGATAGGACAAGCTGTTGGTGCGGGCGGCCTCCTCCGTCGCCTTGCGATAGGCGCGCGCGAGCAGGTCGGCGGGGAGCAGGCGACCGTCCGGCACGCCTTCGTCCAGCTTGTGCCAATGGCCGACCGGGATAGCGATCGGCCGGTCCGGCGCCGCGAGAAACGGAAATTCGGTGTCGTCCGGGGCGATGGTCGTTGCGACAGGAAGATGTGGCGTGGTGGCCATCTCGCCGCGTGGCAGTGACGTCGATACCCGGGTGCCGCGCGTGCCTGCGCTCGCCAGCCAGCCTTGCGCGATCAATTCCTCATAGGCAGTGACGATAGTCTTGCGATTGACCTCCAGCGCGTCGGCCAGGTCTCGGCTGCTAGGCAGATAGTCGCCCGGCTGCAGACGGCCGCGCTCAATCTCATGCACTAGACCATGTGCGATCTGCATGTAGCGCGGGCTATCTGGCGCGATCTTGACGCGCTCCTTTAGCAACAAAGTCCAGGGACGAAGCATCGATAGACCATGACGGTCATAGCTGTTGAAATCCAGCATCGGTTTGACACTAATCGCGCCGACGGGTGGCAGGCTCCTTCTGGCGCGTAACGCTGTGCTTAGCTACTGGATGACGCCAAAGCGATGTGCACGGAACGGGACCAAGCGCGAAGGGTTGATGCGACAGACCGGCAGGAGATGATCATGGCTGCACGACCCTATTGGAAAGGCCAGATCAGGCTTGCACTCGTCTCCATCCCCGTCGAAATCTATTCCGCGACCCGGAGCGGCGCAACGATCGCCTTCAACCAGATCCATGAACCTTCGGGCAAGCGCATCAAATATGAGAAGATCGTGCCCGGCATCGGGCCGATCGATCTCGACGACATCGTCAAGGGCTTTGAATATGCCAAGGGCGAATATGTACTGCTGGACGAGAAGGAGATCGAAGGCGTCAAGCTGGAGAGCAAGAAGACGCTGGAATTGACCCAATTTGTCGATGCGCACGACATCGACATGATCTATTTCGAAAAGCCCTATTATGTGGTGCCCGCCGATGACCTGGCCGAGGAAGCCTTCATCGTCCTTCGGGAAGCGTTGCGGCGGAGCCGGAAGGTCGGCCTTGGTCAACTGGCGATGCGCGGCCGGGAATATGTCGTCAGCATCAAGGCGTGCGGCCGCGGCATGGTGATGGAGACGTTGCGTTACGCCGATGAAGTCAACAAGGCCGCGAGCTATTTCCGCGACATCGGCGATGGCGAGCCGGGTGAAGAATTGCTCGATCTCGCCACGACCCTGATCGACAAGAAGACGGGCAAATTCGACGCGAGCGATTTTCACGATCGCTATGTCGAGGCGCTGAAAGAGCTCATCGAACATAAGAAGAAGGGCAAGACGCTCAACATCGATAATGACGATGACGCCAGCGCCGATCCACGCGGCAACAATGTTGTTGACCTGATGGCGGCGCTGAAAAAATCCATCGGTCCGGCCAGCAAGGCCAAAGCCCAGGCAAAGAAGCCGACGGGCAAGGCCACGACTAAGAGTGATGCGAAGTCGGCCGACAAGACACCAGCAAAAGCGCCTGCCAAGAAGCGGGCGTGAGCAGCTCGTTTCCGTTGCTTTGCGTGTAGTGGATCATGACCGACGCGCCCAACGATCAGACGCTGCGCGAAATAGCCGCTCATCGTGGTTTCAAGCTGGTAAAGTCGCGCAGACGCAAGATCGGTGCGGGCGATTATGGCAAATATGGGCTGATCGATGGGAGCGGGAAACCCTTGCTCGGCGTCAGTGACGAAGGGCTGACCGCCTCGCTGGAGGATATCCAGATTTTTTTGCGCAAGAGCGCGACAAGCACATGGAAGGCATCAGCCGACGCGATGCCTTCGCGTCCGGCATCACCACGAAGAGCGAAGGCGACGGCGCATCAGACGGTCGAGCCTGCCGTTAGGCCGCGCTCGAAGCGGTCCACAGGGCAAACGCCAAGGTCCGCACCGAAGATATCGGTCAAGCCCACACCCATGCCCACATCGGCACCGCTCCGCATCTGCACCGCCAGGTCAGCGGATGCGGAAGGCGTGATGGCACTGCTGTGCCAGCTCGATAAGGTCACTATCGACAAACGCGGGGTCGTGAATAATCTTGAGCGGGTCGAAAAGGCCGGCGGCGGCACGCTTTTGGCTGTTTTGAAGGGGATCATCGGTTGTTGCAGCTGGGCTTTGATCCCGACGCTTCAATATGGTCTGATCGGGCGCATCACGGTGTTGATAGTGGATGAAGGCCATCGCCGCAAAGGTATCGCGACCGCGCTGCTGGATGCTGCGACAAAGGCGCTGCGCGATACAGGATGCACGCGGATTGAAGTGATGAGCGATATCGCCATCAAAAACGCGCATAATTTCTTCCGCGCTTCGAGGTTCGAGCAGACCAGCTACCGCTTCGCCCGGGCCATCGATGCAAAGGCGTGACCCATTTGCGATACCCCCGGAACGAGTTGGCGCGTTTGCGGATTGACGGGCAAAGGGACGGATCGAACCGGCATGGCCAAGGCGCAGGACAAATCTCCGAAGGACAGCCTGGCGCTCTATCGGGCGAAGCGCGATTTTGCGCGCACGGCCGAGCCTGCCGGTGCGGAGTTTCCGACGACCGGCAACGGCTTTGTCGTCCAGAAACATGCAGCGTCGCGGCTGCATTATGATTTCCGGCTGGAACTGGACGGCGTGCTGGTCAGCTGGGCCGTAACCCGTGGGCCGAGCGCCAATCCCGACGACAAGCGTCTGGCCGTGCGGACCGAAGATCATCCGCTCGATTATGCGCGGTTCGAAGGCCTGATCCCCAAGGGCGAATATGGCGGCGGCACCGTCATGCTGTGGGACAATGGCACATGGGAAGCGATAGCGGGTAAAGACCCGCGCAAGACGCTGCCCGAAGGGCATCTCCATTTCATCCTCCACGGCCGCCGGATGCAGGGCGAATGGATCTTGTTCCGGCTCAAGCCACGTGGGAAGGAGCGCGGCGAAAACTGGATATTGCGCAAGGTCAATGACGGCTTCGCCGGTGGGTCGGACGATCTGGTCAGTCACCATCTCACCAGTATCGACAGCGGCCGCACGATGGAGGAGATCGCCGCCGGAAAACCCGTTTCCAAGGGCAAAGCCGCAAAAGCGAAAGCGGCTGTACGCGGAAAAGCGAAGGGCGATGCTCCGCCGCCGTTTCAGCCAGTACAGTTGGCGACGCTGGTCGATCATGTGCCTGCGGGCAACCATTGGTTCCATGAGCTGAAATATGATGGCTATCGCACGTTGCTGGCCATCGCCGGCGACAATGGCCGCGCCTATACGCGATCGGGCCTCGACTGGTCCGATCGCTTTGCCGGATTGATCGCTGACGCAACAAAACTGGACGCATCCAGCGCCCTCATCGACGGCGAGGCCGTGGTGATCCTGCCCGATGGCCGCACCAGTTTTCAGGCCTTGCAGGCCGCGCTCAAGGAGGATCCGGGCCGGATCGACTATATGGCGTTCGACCTGCTGGCATTGAATGGCGAGGATTTGACCGGGCGGCCCTTGCTTGAACGCAAGGCGATGCTCGCCACGCTGATCGGCGACGGGGTGGGGCATATTCGTTATTCCGACCACATTGTCGGGCGCGGTGAGCAACTGTTCGAGCGTTTTTGCGGCGCGGGGCTTGAAGGCGTCATCTCCAAGCGGGTGGATGCGCGCTATTCCGGCGCGCGATCGGGAAGCTGGGTCAAGACCAAGTGCATCCGGCGTCAGGAATTCGTGATTGTGGGCTGGTTACCCTCGGACAAGCAGCGCGGGTTCCGCTCGCTGCTGCTGGGCGTCCACGACAAGGGCGTGCTGCGGTTCGCCGGGAAGGTCGGCACGGGCTTTTCGGCAGATGAGATGGCGCGGCTGCTGGCCTTGATGGCACCGCTGGCCCGGAAGACGCCGACGGTTAAGGCCCCGCGCGCGCCGGTGCGCGAGGCGCGCTGGATCACACCGAAACTGGTCGCCGAGGTCGCCTTTGCCGAGTTTACCGACGAAGGCGTGCTGCGCCATTCCAGCTATCTGGGTTTACGTGAGGACAAGAAGCCGGAAGACGTCGTGCTGGAGGTCGAAGCGCCCGTCGGACAGGCGACGCGGCCCGCCGCGACCAGCGGGGTCAAGATCAGCAATCGCGATCGGGTGATCTTCCCGGAGGGCAAGCTCGCCAAGGGCGAGTTGGCCGACTATTATGAGACGGTGGCGGATATCATGCTGCCCTGGGCAGGCAGTCGGCCGATCAGCCTCGTGCGCTGTCCGCAGGGCCGCGACAAGAAATGCTTCTTCCAGAAGCATGATGCTGGCAGCTTCGGCGACGACGTCAAGCAAGTCGGCATCTTGGAAAAGGACGGCCATGAGGAACCCTATCTCTTTGTCGATACGCCCGCGGGGCTGCTGACGTGCGTTCAAATGGGGACGATCGAATTTCACGGCTGGGGCGCCAGGATCGAGGATGTCGAGAAGCCCGACCGGCTTGTGTTCGATCTTGATCCCGACGAGGGGTTGGCGTTCAAGGATGTGGTGTCAGCCGCCTTCCACCTTCAGGATATGCTGGCGCAGATGGGGCTCGTGACCTTTCCGATGGTGACGGGTGGCAAGGGGGTGCATGTGATCGCGCCGCTGACCCCCAGCGCGGAATGGCCGCAGGTCAAGGATTTCGCGCATCGGTTCGCTACCGCCTTGTCGCAGGCCGATCCCGACCGGTTCACCGCCGCACTCGCCAAGGCGAAGCGGACGGGCAAAATCTTCATCGACTATTTGCGCAACCAGCGCGGCGCGACGGCCGTCATGCCCTATAGCGCGCGATCGCGGCCGTTCGCACCGATCGCCGTGCCGATCAGCTGGGAGGAACTGCGCACGCTCGATGGCCCAGACCATTGGCATATCGGGGATGCAAGCGAGATGGTGAAACGCGCGGCTTCGAAAGATCTGATCCATTGGGGTAGAGCCGATCAGATCCTGCCCGATCTTTAGTCTGCTGCGGCCAACGACGTCGACCGTCGGTGAACTGGGGCATTGCCAAGCCTAACGCAGGAACTCGCGGACGGGGTGGTTCGTAATTTGACCTTCAGCCTTCGGAGCGACGTCGAAAATGTCCGCCCGCCATTCATCAGCAAGGAACCCTCATGGCCGATCGCCTCACTCTGCAAGATCCACGCAATCAATATCCCAAGCCGCCTTTTCCCAAGCAGCCCCAGCCAGCCCCCGGCATAGCGGCGCAGATGGACCCGACACCGGACCATGGCGAAGAAAGCTATGTGGGGTCGAGCAAGCTCAAGGGACGCAAGGCGCTCGTCACGGGTGGCGATTCCGGCATTGGTCGGGCAGCGGCCATCGCTTATGCAAGGGAAGGTGCCGATGTGGCCATTGCCTATCTGCCCCGCGAAGAGAGCGATGCACAGGCCGTCATCGCCTTGATCGAAGCGGAGGGACGCAAAGCCGTCGCGCTACCCGGCGACGTAACAGATGAAGCCTGGTGCCGCCAGTTGGTCGCCGAGGCGGTCGCCGGTCTCGGCGGGCTGGACATATTGGTCATCAACGCGGGCCACCAGCAGTTTCGGGACGATGTGCAGGCGGTCAGTTCCGCCGATTTCGACCGTACAATGAAGACAAACCTCTATGCGCTGCACTGGATCGCGCAGGCGGCGGTGCCGCATCTGCCCGCCGGTGCATCGGTCATCACGACCGCATCGATACAGGCCTATGATCCATCGGCCATCCTCCTCGACTATGCGACAACCAAGGCGGGGATCGTGGCCTATACCAAGGCGCTGGCCAAGCAGCTGATCGAGAAAGGCATTCGCGCCAATGTTGTAGCACCTGGTCCCTTCTGGACGGTCCTGCAATCCACTGGCGGCCAGCCGCAGGAGAAGGTCACGAAATTTGGCGAGCAAAGCCAGTTCGGCCGCCCCGGCCAGCCCGTCGAGATTGCGCCGATCTATGTGCTACTGGCATCGCAGGAAGGTAGCTATATCACTGGCGAGGTCTATGGCGTGACGGGCGGCGCAGGTATCGCCTAAGCAGCGCTGGGTTGCGGCCATATTTTAGTAGCCGAATGATCACCGACACGAGCCGTGGTGTTAACCGAAAATCTCTGTCATCGACCCTTCCTCGACATTCAGACGCAGGCTTTTCGCTCCTAGCTGCGGGAGGTCCGGCTTCTGTCAGGTGTCAACCCTTCCTCTGCGGCCATTTTCATACTCTATGTGCACACGGTCAGTTGTTGCGCTGATTGTCGGCGAACTCCAGCGTTTCTAATTGGCTGTGGAATGAAGTTTCCTGCCGAAACTGGGCTGCGTTGACAAAAGACTTCAGTCAGAGGCGTGAGCCAGCGAGGTTGAGGGCGCACGCTGCTTGACCACTGAATGCATTTGCTCAATCCTGCGCTGGTGAACGAAATCATCATCGATCCGGCCCCTTCCCGTTCCGGCCCCTCTGCGGTGCTCCTGGCGCGCCCCGAAGCGATCCGTCTAGATGCCGCGACGACGGCGGTCATCGTCGTGGATATGCAGAACGCCTATGCCAGCGAGGGCGGCTATGTGGACGAGGCTGGCTTCGATATCGGCCGGGCGGCTGGGGTGATTCCAAAGATTGCCGAAGTCGTCGATATCGCGCGCGCAGCGGGCATCCCTGTCGTGTTCCTGCAGAATGGCTGGGATTCTAACTATGTTGAGGCAGGCACGCCGCTCTCGCCAAACTGGCATAAATCCAATGCGCTCAAGACAATGCGGGCGCGACCCGAGCTGGCCGGGAAGTTCCTGGCGCGCGGTGGATGGGACTATGAGCTTGTGGATGGCTTGCATGTGCAGGAGGGCGACCTTCGCGTGCACAAGCCGCGCTATTCCGCCTTCTTCAACTCGCAGCTCGATTCCGTGCTGCGGGCACGCGGCGTCCGCACGCTGATCTTCACCGGCATCGCCACCAATGTCTGTGTCGAATCGACCCTGCGCGATGGTTTCCACCTCGAATATTTCGGTGTGATGCTGGAGGACGCCGTGCATCATCTGGGGCCGGACTTCATCCGAGAAGCCAGCCTCTACAATGTCGAGAAGTTTTTTGGCTGGGTGAGTAGCGTCGCCGATTTCACAAACGCTGTCGGCCAACTGCCTCCGAAGGACTCCTGATGCCTTTCGAACCGATCAATCCGCCCCAGTTTCCCACACCAATAGCGCCTTATTCGGCCGGAGCGAGGGCCGGCAACACAGTGTACGTCTCGGGCGTACTGGCGCTTGGAGAGGGTGGCGCGGTGCTGCATATCGGCGATGCCGCCGCGCAGACGCGTCATGTGCTCGACGTCATCAAAGCCACGATCGAGGCTGCGGGCGGCACGATGGCGGACATCGCCATGAACCACATCTTCCTTACCGACCTTGATGACTATGCCGCCTTCAATGCGGTCTATGCCGAATATTTTCCGGGCGACAAACCTGCGCGCTACTGCATCAAGTGCGAATTGGTGAAGCCGGAATGCCTGGTCGAGATCGCCTCGGTCGCCCATCTTGGCTAGGGCGGCAGGGCTTTACTACGAGATCCATGGAAGCGCGGATGCGCCGCCGTTGATATTGTCGAGCGGCCTTGGCGGCTCGGCGACCTATTGGGCACCGAACCTGCCGGCGCTGGCTGCGCATTTCCGCGTCATCGCTTATGACCATCGCGGCACCGGCCGCAGCGACCGCGCGCTTGGTGACACCCTATCGGTCGAGGACATGGCGAGCGACATGATCGCGCTGATGGATGCCCTCGGCATCGTGCGTGCCCATTGCATCGGCCATGCGCTGGGCGGGGCCATCGGCGTCGAAACCGCCATCCACACAGGACGGATCGACCGGCTGGTCGTCATCAACGGCTGGCGCTCCCTCTCGCCCCATACGCGGCGCTGTTTCGCCGCCCGCCTCGCATTGCTGCATGGCGCTGGCGAGCGGGCCTTTCTCGAAGCACAGCCGCTTTTCCTCTATCCGTCCGACTGGATCGCTGCCCACGACGAAGAGTTGAAGGCTGACCTTGAACACCATCTCGCGGCTTTTCCGGGCGTCGAGACGATGGACCAGCGCATCGCCGCCGTGCAGGCCTATGCGCCCAATCCGGCGGGGCTGGCGACCCTCGAAAAGCTGTTCGTCATCGCCACCCGCGACGACTTCCTTGTGCCGTTCGCCACCGCGCTCGATCTCGCCGCGCCGGTTGCGCACGCCCAAACCGCCACATTCGATTGGGGCGGTCATGCCTGCAACGTGACCGATCCCGACACTTTCAACCGCGTCGTTCTCGAATTCCTCAGGAGTTGAAGTCCATGCAGGTCGGCGTTTTCATCCCTATCAACAATAATGGCTGGCTCATCAGCGAAAGCGCGCCGCAATATCTGCCAAGCTTCGATCTCAACAAGGAGATCGCCCTGCGCGCCGAGAAATACGGGCTCGATTTCCTGCTATCGATGATCAAACTGCGCGGTTTTGGTGGCAAGACGCAATTCTGGGAATATGGCCTAGGTTTCGTGGACAAAGGTTGACAGTAGACTCGCCGTTTGATTCAACGCTGATTTTTGGAGGTAGCGTTGGGCGAACGGATCGGGTTGTCGGATGCGGAATGGGCAATCATCGGCCCTCTGTTACCTCCTGAGCATGGTCGCGGTTGCCGGCCCGCGCAGGATAACCGACAGTATTTCGAGGGGATGATGTGGATCGCCCGGACAGGCTCGCAATGGCGACACCTGCCAGACGAATATGGCAAGTGGAACAGCGTTTTCCGCCGCTATCGGCGATGGGTGACGACTGGCATGTTTGAGGCCATGCTCGAAACGCTTGCCGAAATGGTGGAGCGAGATGCCAGCGCTGATATGATCGACAGCACCGTCGTCCGGGCACATCATTGTGCAGTCGGCATAAAAAAGGGACTCAGGAAACCGAGGCGCTTGGCCGATCGCGCGGC
>NZ_JAVDWV010000019.1:0-70195 GCF_031457465.1 Sphingobium xenophagum | reverse complement strand
AAGGCCGATTTAGCCCATGTCATCGCCGCCAAGCTTGACCCGGTAGGAAGAGCGGACCGACAGGACCTGAGCATAAAACCGGCGGTTGGACGTCTAAGAAGGGCGGTGTGATGGGCAAGGCTTGGGACTTTCGCGACAGTCAGGTTCGGAGCACTGATAATGGGATAGCCGACATTCCGGCGCAGAAATGCTGATGTCAGTTACCGCCAAAATAGCGCCCGGTACAAGGTCAAAACCAGCCTCCTAAAAGCGAACATACGTTCACGTCGCGGCGATGATCGAGATCTGGCTGACATCGGAATGGAAACCTCCAGATCGCTGAATGCGATGAGCGGATAACCCAGACTACTTGCGCAAAGAACTGGAGCATTATCCTATCGCTTCAGCAAATCGTCCATGGACAAGAAGCAACCGAATGACAATCCAAGCGCCTTTGCGTGTTGCTCACGGATGAAAGCTCCCGAATGGAGTGATCGTTGCCTCACGTAAATGTTCCCTACAGGACATAGCCAGTCATGGCGATACTTGCGTGACGGGTGGCCGTGCAGCCGAGCCGTAGGCGAGGCGGAGCGGCCACCCGTCACGCAGCGCTTATCATGGCCATCGTGCCTGCTGTGCCTTCGCTGGTTACCGCAGGCATATGACTGAACACGAGGGCACGTGCCTTTTCAGTGCGCCAGCCTTTCAGCCGACGTTGGACCGTCCGAAGGAGACCATTGGGGTAATTTCCCGGTTGCTCGGCCTGGAGCCTTTCCAACAACTCCCGTCCGGTGCGCCAGGGTTCTTCCTCGAACCAGGTTCCAACTGGTCGGCAACCTGGACCAGCGGATCTGGTCGGCGACGCCCCCGTTTCTGTGGCGGTTTCGCTGTCGCCGTAGGCCGCGCCTCGCCGTTTTTCCATAACGTTCTCAGGCTCAACAGGAACGCATCCAGCGGCGGGGGCGACGCTGTCCCCGCCGGTGTCGCCGAGGCCACGGCATCAGCGAGGATCACCAGTTTTTGCTGCGCCGTGCCGATGTCGCGCAGCAGCCGAACCGGATCCAGCCCGACAGCGATGTGCCGAAGCTGCTGACGTGTCTGCTCGCTGGTCCGGGGCTGATCCATCAGGCGCTGGAACGGCGTCGCCGGGGCATGATAGCGTTTATACACTCTGGCTCCGTCCCGCTGCTTCTCGGCCAGTTTGAACGAAGGTTGGAAGAAGTTCACAAAAAGACGAGATGCGGCGTACAACTCCGCCAGCGACCTGGCCGCTTCCAGTCCCTCGAACCGACGATATCCCACCAGGCGACGCACAACGGAGCCATTTTTTTGCTCAACCCAGGCCTGATCGTTCTTCCGATAGGGCCGGCAACGGGTAAAGGTGACCCCAGTCGCGGCACAGTAGTCGCGTACGGTCTCATTGATGAACACACTGTCATTGTCAGAATCGAACCCCAGCAACGGGAACGGCATCAACTTGCGTAGTTCGGAAAGTACGGCAACCAACAGCGTTTGTTCGCGAACCAGTAGCGGTGCGCACTCGGTCCAACCTGTCGCGATATCGGTCAGCGTAAGCGTCCAGGCCCAACTCCCCTTCGCAATCGGCCCGCTGTGTGACACAACGTCTGCTTCCATATGTCCCGGAGCCGGATCCCCCCAGTCGCTGAACGTTCGGATCGGAACGCTGCGCCTCAATTCTGATCCTGCCACACCCCGCCGCCGCAGCCTCGGACTGCTTTCCCTCACGGTCTTCAACGCCCGGTCGATCGTTGCTGCGCTCACCTGCAACAACTTGGCCTTGATCTCCGGATCCAGGTCAAGATGGCCATGGCCTTCCATGGCCTCGATCAGGATTGGTATGAGTGGCCGCAACCGCTTATCGCAGAGGCGATCGCTCGCCGCCCACAATAGGATCAGCGCGGTTCGCACCGCCTCGGTATAAATCCTGCGCTCGGGACGCGCCGTCTGTCGCGACGGTGCCTTCTCTCGCAAAATCCGCATCGCATGCTTGCGGTGCAATCCCGTGACCGCGACGAACTCGTCGAGAACCTTACCCTTGCTCGTGCGATCGGCCGCCCGATACCGCTCGCCAACCGCTTCAACCAATTCTCTCCGCGTTGCCATGCTCACCTTCCTCATCGTTTCCTCCCTGCCACCGCCGGGAGCATTTTAGATGAGGCAACTGGACAACACTCGGGAGCAACTCAGGCTAGGCAATACGCTCTGTTGCGTCAATAAGACGGGTGGACCGGGACCACGATCGCTACGGCAAGGACAGCTTTCTTGGATTATGGCTATGCCTCTCGCGAAGCGCACACATCTAGACTCGGACGATCAGTGTTCCGGCATTTCGTCCCTTGAAGATATCGACGAAGGCGTCTGGTATACAATGGAACCCGTCCCGCATATCATAACGATTGCGTAGGCACCCTTCTGCCTCCCACTGGCGCATGGCGGCTATCGCGGACGCATATTCGTCAGCATAGTCGCCAACGACAAAGCCCTGCATCCTGATCCGTCCATAGACCAGCTTCATCATATCCCTGGGGCCAGCAGCCGGGCTGTTCGAATCATAAGCGGACAATTGTCCGCACAGCACGACGCGGCCATGTGGCGCCATCCTGTCGATACCGGCCTGCATCACGTCCCCGCCTACATTATCGAAAAAGATGTTTACGCCGGCAGGCGTGGCGTCCTCCAAAGCCGTTGAAAAGTCCGTTGAGCGATAGTCGATCGCGATGTCTGCGCCGACTTCCTCTTCTAGCCAGCGACATTTGTCCGGACCTCCAGCCGTTGCAATGACCCGGCAGCCAGCGATGCGAGCCATCTGGCACACCATCGCACCGACCGACCCGGCTGCACCGGACACAAGGACGGTCATGCCGGGCTTTGGCTCTCCCACCGAAAAAAGACCGAAATAGGCGGTCAGGCTGTTCGGCGAATACAGTGTCATGGCGTCGACCGGCTCCATCCACGCCTCGATAGGCGTGACCGGGACGACTGCCGCATCGGGGCGTAGGACAGCATAATCTTGCCAGGGCGCCACGGCCGTAGCCCATTGTCCGGCTTCAAACCGCGCATGACGCGACGCCAGCACTTCGACTGCTGCCATGCCCCGGATCGGTTCGCCGATGCCGATCGCACCACGATAGCTGCGTTCGGGCGGATTCAACCAGTTGCGGATCGTGGGGGCGCAGGAAATGATCCGCGTACGGACAAGAATCTCTCCCTCGTCCAGCCTCGGTGCTTCAAATGCCTCCTCGTGATAGGTAAAATCGTTTGTCTGCACCGCACCTTCGGGTCTGCGCGCCAATAGCCAGGAGCGATTGAGGCTCATGACCGGTCGCCGAACCGTTTGCCCCCCTCCGCCAGTCGCACCAGCAGCTGAGCCGGGCGAAAGGTTTCGCCATGCAGCGCCTCAAGCCGACGCATATCGGCGACGATCTTGTCCAGCCCGATCTGATCTGCCCAGAAAAGGGGCCCGCCGCGGCAGACTGGCCAGTTGTAACCCAGGACCGCCGCTATATCGATGTCGGATGCCCGCAGCGCGATGCCTTCTTCCAGGATCTTCGCGCCCTCGTTCACGACCGGATAAAGCAGTCGCGCCAGAATAGCTGCATCCCCCGCTGTGGGATCATGCGCAACGCTATTTGCCGCCGCAATTTCCTTGATGAGGGTCGCGGTCAGGTCCGACGCATGGGGCCGCCGCTTCTGGTCATAATCATAATATCCCGCGCCACGCTTCTGGCCCAACCGACCGGCGGCGACCAGATCGCCCATGACAGTGCGTTCGGTCGCGTTCCTACCAATGACGTCCAGCCCTACCAGATCCATCATCTGGAAATGCCCCATGGCGAAGCCGTAATCGACGAGCACGTGGTCGATCTCGTCAATGGGCGTGCCTTCCAGCATCATCGCTTCGGCCTGCGTACCCCGTGGTGCCAGCAGCCGGTTGGCGATGAAGCCGTCGCAAACACCGCTCAGCACCGCAACCTTGCCGATCCGTTTGGCCAGCCGCATCGCGGTGGCGACCACAGGCTTTGCCGTTGCGGTGCCTCTTACCACCTCCAGCAGGCGCATGATGTTGGCAGGCGAAAAGAAGTGGAGCCCCACGACCCATTCGGGCCGGCTGGTCGCTGCCGCTATGCGATTGAGGTCGAGAAATGAGGTATTAGAGGCCAGGATCGCGCCCTGCTTTGCAATCCGGTCGAGCCGGGCGAAAATGTTCGTCTTGACGTCCATGCTTTCATAGACGGCTTCGATGACGAGATCGGCGTCCGCAAGCGCGGCAAGGTCCAGGCTGGGGGAGACCAGGCCCATGCGCTGCTCCACCTGTGCCGCCGTCATCCGACCCTTGGCGGCCGTGGCCTCATAATTCCGGCAGATCGTTGCGATCCCGCGATCCAGCGCCTCCTGGCTGGTCTCTACCAGCGTGACGGGAATACCCGCATTCAGGAAATTCATGGTGATGCCGCCGCCCATGGTTCCCGCACCGATGACGCCGACCGCCGCAATATCTATCGTCGGCGTCTCCGGCCCAATGTCCGGCACCCGCGCCGCTTCCCGCTCGGCAAAGAAGACATGGCGCTGGGCGGCTGACTCGGGACTGGCAAGCAGCCGCTCGAACAAGGCGGCTTCCTTTGCAAGGCCATCGTCGAAATCGAGCGTCACCGCTGCTTGTACGGCCTCAATGATCGCGGCTGGTGCGGGAAACCCCTTGAACCGGCGTGCATTCGCCATCGCAAAGGTCGTGAAGATGTCCGGGCGGTTCCGGTCACTCTCGATGGCGTCGGTTCGATCCCTGATGCGCGGCTTCGCCCCCCCCTCCGCCGCGACTTGTCGCGCAAAAGCCAGCGCCTCGGCTTGAAGCGACTGATCATCAGCAACCGCGTCCACCAAGCCAAGCGACAGCGCTTCCTTCGCCTTGATCTGCCGGCCCGATGTGATGATGTCCAGCGCTGCCTCCGCGCCGACGAGCCTTGGCACGCGCTGGGTTCCGCCCGCGCCAGGAAGCAGGCCGAGATTGACTTCCGGCAGGCCCATGCGCGCGCTTGCCGCCACGAGGCGGTAATGGCAGGCAAGCGCCAGTTCAAAGCCCCCGCCGAGCGCGGTGCCATGGATAGCAGCGACGACAGGCTTGGGCGCGGCGTCCAGCATAGCGCACAGGTCCGGCAAGGACGGCGGCTGCCAGGGTTGGCCCAATTCGGTGATGTCCGCGCCGGCGATGAAGGTACGCCCCGCGCATATCAGTACGATCGCATGCACCTGATCGTCGCGGAATGCCTGAGCAAGTTCAGACTGCAACCCTTGCCGCAACGGTGTCGACAATGCGTTGACCGGCGGGTTGTCGAGCATGATGAGGGCAACGCCCTCCGTGATGCTGCTGCTGGCTGTCTGGTTCATGTCATTCATCCTGTGTGGCGGGCAGCGCAGCGCGCCTGCGGGCGATCTCTTCCACGGCAATCGCGGCCATTGCCTTCTTGTCCAGTTTGCCGGTGGCGGTCACCGCCATTTCCGCGACCAGTACCAGATGCTCGGGCCATTTCTTGCGGGAAAGGCCCTGCTGCGAGAGATGGTCCAGCAGCGCAGCCAGGTCCATGCCTGTCCCTTGCGTCCTGAGACGACAGACCGCGCAGGCCTGTTCGCCCAGCTTGCGTTCGGGAACGGCGACTACCGCGACTTCGGCGACGGAGGGATGGCGCAAGAGCGCGGCCTCCACTTCGGCCGGGTCGATGTTGAAGCCGCCCCGGATGATCTGGTCTTTGATCCGGCCGACCACCCGCACAAATCCCTCTTCGTCGCGAATGATCTCGTCACCTGTCAGATAGAAGCCGTCCGGCGTCATGCGCTCCTGGCCGGCTCCCAGGCCCTGCGCATAGCCCAGGAAGAGCGAGGGCCCGCGCACGCCTGCCTGCCCCCTACTTCCCCGTGGCAGCGCCTTCATGTCGGAGTCGAAGGCTTCTTCCTGCGTGCCGGGAAAGGGGATGCCGTCGAAAAGCTGGCGGCGCTCCAGCGGATGCGTTGGGCTGGTCGATGCATGGCCCATGCATTCCGACATGCCGAACATGCGCAGCGCCTTGAGACCCAGCAGTCGGTCCGCATCCTCGATCAGTTCCGGCGTCATCGCGCTGCCGCCCACAGCCATCGCGCGAAGGGGGAGGAGACCATTCCATTCGCCGAGCCGAGCCGCCTCCACCATCGTGAAAAGATGGGTCGGCACTGCGATCGCCCAGCCACAGCCGTAGCGCTCGGCCCGCCGCAGCGCTACGGCGGGCACCCAGGGGTCCACCAGTACCAGCGGATGCCCCAATGACAGCGCGAAATGCGCCGTGAAGGTGAAACCGGGAGCGCTGTCGAGGGGGACAATGCCCAATATGGCGTCGCGATGATCAAGGCCGGCTATGGCCGCGCAGGCGCGGGTCGCATAGTTGAGTGCTTCGGGGCCATGCATTACGCCCTTGGGAACGCCGGTACTGCCGGAGGTGAAGCCGATGAGCGCGGTATCAGCGTCGCGCGGATCGCTCGACCGATCATCGGACCCGGCGGTAATTTCGGACAAGGCCCCATCGGCACCGCGCACCTTGACCGCATGACCGAGTAAGGATTCGAGCACGGCGAGATCGCCCGCTCCGAGTTTTGGCGATATCGGACAGAAGGTCGCGCACAGCGATGATACGGCAAGCGCCGTCGCGATCGTCGCCGGGCTCTTGTGCGCGGTGACGAGGACGCGGTCGCCCGGCTCCACCCCCGCCGATCTGAGCAACGCTGCTATGTCGACCGCCTGCGCGTGCAATTCGCCCCGGCTCCATAAATGGTCGTTGCAATCGACCAGCGCCAGCGCGTCAGGTTCAGCCCCGGCGAGCCGTTCGAACTGCGGCCAGAGCCGCTCGGCGTTCCATCGAAATGCCGGGTGGCTTTGTTCTTCAGGCAAGGGATTGCCCTCCATCAACGAGGAAGGTCTGACCAGTGATGAAGCTGCCCGCATCGGACGCCAAAAGGGCAAGCGTGCCAGCAACTTCGTCCGGGCGGCCAAAGCGGCGCATCAATATGCCCGCCCGCGTTTTTTCCTGGATGGCGGGATCGAGCGTTTCCGTCATGCCGGTCTCGATCGAGCCGGGAGCAATCGCGTTCACGCGGATATTGTGCCCCGCCCATTGGGCAGCGAGATCGCTGGTCAGGTGAACGATCGCCGCCTTGCTTGTAGTATAGGGGACGACCTGCCCCGCGTCGGGCCGATAGGACAGGAAGGCACCGACCGAGGCGATATTGACGATCGCCCCGCCGCCCGCCGGGATCATGTGGCGCGCGGCATGACGACAGGCCAGGAACGTGCCGGTTACGTTGACGTCCATTACCTTCTGCCAGCCCTTGAGCGGGATGTCCTGAGGCAGACCCCACCATGACGCGCCGGCATTGTTGATGAGGATATCGAGGCCGCCCAGCCGATCGACAGTGGTCGCGATCGCTGCCTCCACCGACACCTCGTCCGCGATGTTGCAGGAAAGGCCGATAGCCGGAACCGTAAATCGCTCCGCTATGTCGGCCGCCAGTTCGGCGCAGTCGGCCTCCGTCCGGGACGCGAGGGCGACAGCACAGCCCAGGTCCGCCAGTGTCGCGGCCATCGCTTCGGCGAGCGCCCCGCGCCCGCCGGTGATGAGCGCGCGCTTGCCGTCAAGCCGGAACTGAGCAGCGGTGAAACCAGGGTTCCAATCAGCCATGATCATCTCCGGTAAGCAAATCCACCTCATCGGTAATCAGGATGATGCGTCGGCCACCCATGCCCTTTGTCTGGGCGGTCGCCGCCTTCCATTCCGGCGAAGTGAAGGCGGCGTCGAGCGCCGTCTGGTCAGCGAAGGTCAGGACGGCGTGGCCGTCCCAGCCGGGTGCTTCCGGATTGTCATAATCCTTTGTCACCGCCCCGTGCCGATAGGCGACGAGGCCCGGTAGGATCCTGGCGGCGTCGGCGTGCGGCCCACGCCACCAGGTGGTGAACTGCTCATGCGTCCAGTCCTGCGGCCGGCCGGCCAGGACGACCATGCTGACCGCCATGGCTTACTTGCCCGTCCAGACTGGCTCGCGCTTTTCTAGGAACGCGGCAACACCTTCCTTCGCGTCGGCGGAATGATGGACGACGTTGCAGGTCATCGTTTCCAGCGTGATGAGCGTATTGGTGTCCGCGTCCATACCGCGATTGACCGCCATCTTGGTCATCCACATGCAGAAGGGGCTCTTATCGATCAACGGCGCGCAGAAATCCTGGATCAGCTGGTCCAGTTGATCAGTCGGGGCAGATGCGTTGCACAGGCCCCATTCGACGCATTCCTTGCCCGATAACAGCTTGCCCGTCAGCATCAGTTCCTTCGACTTGCGCATGCCGATATAGCGCGGCAGGCGGTAGATCGGGCCGGCACCGCCGAACAGCGCGCGGCGGATGTGGAAATCGCCGATCTTGGCGTCGTCCGCCGCGATGCCGAAGTCGCAGGAGATGAAGAGTTCAAAGCCGCCGGCGACCGCATAGCCTTCGACGCAGGCGATGGTCGGCTTCTTCATGTTGTAGATCTTGTCGTAGGTGCGTGCCGAATCGATCGCGAGCTGAAGCGAGGTGCTGGTTTCATGCAGCACCGGCCCGACAAGCTGACCCAGATCCGCACCGGCGCAGAAGGTGTTGCCGCGACCGCGGAACACCACGGCCAGCACCGAGCTGTCTTCGGCGGCCTTGTCGACTGCAACTTCAAGGTCCCGCAGCAGTTGCGGGCTGACGCAGTTCTTCACATGCGGGCGGTTGAGCCAGATCGTGCAGATGCCGTTATCGGCCACTTCATACTGGATAACGTCTTTTTCGAGTTCCATGTGTCTCTCTCCTTGGCAAAGATGTAAAAGAATCGTTAGTTTAGCGGGCCATACCGCCTTCTTCGGGCGGCGCGAGCATCCCGCCCACCGCCATCCAGGCGGCAATGCCTGCCGAAGGCACGGCGCAAAGCACCGCCTCGGCAATTTCCTGGTCGCTCGCACCAGCATTGCGCGCGCCACGGACATGGGTCGCCGCCATCGGGCTGTATCCCGCTGCCAGGATGGCGAGTAACAGTAACTCACCATATTTGGCCGACAATGGGTTGGCGTCGATGCTGCCCCGCCGCATAAGATAGTAGGCGTCCGCCCCTTCAGGGACCAGGCGCATCAGCACGCCCAAGGGCGACGGAATCTCGCCTGCCCAATAGGCCCTGAAATTGGCTTCCGCTTCACCCTCCAGCGCCGTCGGCAAGGGCTGCGGAACCGGCACATCCATATCGTTGTAACAATCTGCAACGACCTGCGCGAAATCGAGAGCAGCTGCTTCACCGCGAAGGCTGGTCAGCACGATCAGACCCGCCGTCGCCTCCTTAAGCGTCAGGCCGAGCGCGACGCCGCGCTCCAGCTCTCGCCGCGCCAAGGCGAGATGACGCCGGTCGATGGCGGCGACCGCCGCGAACAACGCCTTGAGCCGGGCCGGCACCGCACCATCCGACTCGACCACGGCGCGGAATTTTTCATAGCCAGCCAGCGTGTATGGCGCATGTCCACGCAGCAGGGCGACGTCCATCAGGGGGCTTTTCGTCATCGCATGCTCTCCTGCCACTCAAATGATCGACCGACTGGTCGGGCGTCAACAAAAAATTTCTGGGCTGACCAGTTTGACAGCCGACCAGTCGGTCGACTATTTAGCACTCGACCGATCGGTCGGGTGAGTCATACAGAATGAATAGGTCGGCTCGAATCCGGCGGCAAATCTGGAGCGGATGCGTGGATTTCGAACAATCGGCCAAATCCAGGGAATGGATGGAGCGCGTACGCGCTTTCATGGAGGAGCATATCGTTCCTGCAATCCCTGTCTATCACCAGCAATCCGCCGCGATCGATCGCTGGAGCGAAATTCCGCCCGTTTTCGACGAACTCAAGGACAAGGCGCAACAGGCGGGGTTGTGGAACATCTTCATGCCGCCGTCCGACCATGACGATGAATTTTTCACCAGCGTCGGCCTTACCAACGTGGAATATGCGCCGATCGCCGAATTGATGGGCCGGATTTCTTTTGCCAGCGAAGTTTTCAACTGCATGGCCCCCGACACCGGCAATTTCGAAGTGTTGCATCGCTATGGCACGGCCGAGCAGAAGCAGCGCTTCATGGTGCCGCTGCGCGACGGCAAGACGCGCTCTGCCTTTCTGATGACCGAACCGGCCGTGGCGTCGTCCGACGCCCGTAACATCCAGACGGAGATCCGCCGCGACGGCAGCGACTATGTCATCAATGGCCGCAAATGGTGGTCGTCCGGCGCTGGCCACCCGCGCTGCGATTTCTTCATCGTCATGGGCAAGACCGACCCGGACGCAGCGCCCTACCGGCAGCAGTCGATGATCCTCGTGCCGCGCCATACGCCCGGCGTTACGCTCGTCCGGCACCTGCCTGTATTCGGCTATGATCATGCACCGCACGGCCATTTCGAGGTGGCGTTGGACAATGTCCGTGTCCCGGCGGACAATATGCTGGTGGGCGAAGGCTGCGGCTTCGAAATTGCCCAGGGGCGACTTGGCCCCGGCCGTATCCACCATACAATGCGCAACATCGCAACAATGGAAGTCGCGCTGGAGAAGATGTGCCGCCGTCTGCTTTCGCGGCGCACCTTCGGCAAGGCGATCGCCGAACATTCTGTCTGGGAAGAACGGATCGCCCGCGCACGGTGCGAGATCGAAATGGCGAGGCTCCTGTGCCTGAAGGCCGCGCATATGATGGACACGGTCGGCAACAAGGCAGCGCGCGCGGAAATCGCGATGATCAAGATCGCCGCGCCGAAAATGGCGCAGCAAATCGTCGATGATGCGATTCAGGCGCATGGCGGCGGTGGCGTCAGCGACGATTTCGGCCTTGCCGAACTTTGGGCCAACACCCGGATCGTGCGTCTGACCGATGGCCCGGACGAAGTCCATGAGCGCCAGCTCGCTCGGATGGAACTCGCCAAATATGCGCAAGGCGCAGCGTCGTGAGTGCCGCACAGCCAGCCGCGACGATCGGTTCTACGGTCGAGGTCGCCACCAACAGTGCGTTTGACGAAGCCCGTCTTGCCGCTTATCTGGCGGGCCGGATCGCGGAATTTTCCGGACCGATGCGCGTTCAGCGATTCGAGGGCGGACAGTCCAACCCAACCTTCCTTCTGTCGACGCAAGACCACCGCTATGTTCTGCGCCGCAAGCCGGCCGGCATATTGCTCAAGTCCGCCCACGCGGTGGATCGCGAATATCGGATAACTAAAGCGCTGCATGAAGCCGGCCTGCCCGTGGCGGAGCCACTGATGTTGTGCGAGGATGAGGATGTCATCGGCAGCATCTTCTATGTCATGCGCTATGTGCCGGGTCGCAGCTTCTGGGATCCGCGTATGCCCGGGCTCGAACCCACGGAACGCGCCGCGATTTACGATTCCGCCAACGAAACGCTCGCCCGGCTGCACATGGTCGATTTTGCGGCGCTCGGCCTCTCAGACTATGGCAGGCCGGGCAATTATTTCGAGCGGCAGATTTCACGCTGGTCGCGCCAATATGACGCCTCGCGCACCATAGACATACCGGAAATGGAGCGCCTGATCGACTGGCTGCCGGGTGCGATCCCACCCACAGAAGAGCGCACCACGATCATTCATGGCGATTATTCCTTCCACAATCTGCTCGTTCACCCGACGCAGCCTCGTGTGTCGGCGGTGATCGACTGGGAATTGTCGACGCTTGGTGACCCGCTCGGCGACCTCACCTATCATATGATGGAATGGTTCAGGCCCGAAGGTGTGGACGTGCGTGGAACCCTGCGCGGTGCCGATCTGGCCGGGCTGGGCATACCCACGGCCGAAGACTATGCCCGGCGCTATTGTGAACGGACCGGCCTTGCCTGCGATCCGACGCATCCCTTTTACCGCGCGTTCAACCTGTTCCGGGTCGCCGCCATCCTGCAAGGCATTGCGGGGCGTGCGCGTGACGGCGTGCAGACCGGGGCCAATGCCAGTGACATCGTCACGCGGATCGAGCCGCTCGCCAAAGCTGCATGGCAAGCAGCGCAGGAGGCGGGCGCAGGTTGAACCGAAAATACCGGGCAAAAGACAAAATATTTCAAATTCGAGGGAGAGAGATGATGATGAAAAGGTTAAATATTGGCCGAGTAGCGCTTCTTTCGGGATGTGCTCTTGCCGCGATCGTTGTGCCGGCTCATGCTCAATCCGGCTCGACAGCAGCGGATTCCGCCGCACCTTCTGTGCCGGACATCATCGTGACCGGAACGCGTGTCGTGCGCGACGGCTATAATCAGCCGACACCCGTCACCGTTGCACCCACCGCCGAGTTGCAGAAGGCGACGCCGACCAACCTTGCCGACGCGATCAACAAGCTGCCGCAATTCGCGAACTCCGTCAGTCCCCAGTCCAACAGCCAGTTGCAGGGAAACAGCGGCGAGCACGGCAATCTGCTCAACCTGCGCGGCGTCGGTCCCACGCGCGCGCTCATCCTTCTCGACGGTATCCGCGTGCCGCCCACGACCTTCCGTGGTGCGGTGGACGTCAACACCATCCCACAACTGCTGATCCAGCGGGTGGACGTCGTGACCGGCGGCGCCTCGGCCGTTTACGGTTCTGACGCGGTCAGCGGCGCTGTGAACTTTGTTCTCGACAAGAAGTTTACCGGCGTGAAGGGCGTGGCGCAGCGCGGCGTTTCTACGCGCGGCGACCTGGGCAATTATCGCATCGGCATCGCCGGGGGCTTCAACTTCGCCGGTGATCGCGGTCATGTGCTTGCCTCGATCGAGCGCTTTCACAGCGATGGCATCAAGCGCAGCGCGCGTGTCTATGGCGACGACGCTTATGCGGCCGTCGGGTCGGTCCCCGGCTCGACCGCTGCGCCGGGCCGACAGGCAAACCCGTTCACCTTCCTGCCGAACCTGCGCTTCACGACGAACGACTATAATAACGGCATCATCCTGACGAGCACGGTGCCCGCGCTCGCCAACAATATCTTCCTGCCCGGCGGCGCGGTACGCCCCATCCAGCGTGGCACGCCGACCGGCACCCCCGGCACAAATATCGGCGGAGACGGTCTCTATATTCCTGGCTTCAACCAACTGATTGCGCCGCTCACCACAACCCAGGGCTTTGGTCGACTGGCGTATGAGCTTACCGACGGACTGACAGCGCATGTCCAGGGCAGCTATTCGCGCAGCGACACCAGCTACGACACGCAGGCGCAATCGGTTCTCGGCTTCCGCTTCTTCAGCGGCAACGCCTTCCTCAACCCTGCGGTTCAGGCGCAAATGGGGCCGAATGACAGCTTCACCGTCTTCCGGTTCATCGGCGAGCAGGGTCCGATCCCGACACGCGAAAAGACAGACGCCTATCTGATCAATGGCGGGCTGGAATGGAACCTTGGCGGATGGAACATCACCGCCGACTACACCCATGGCAAATCCATCACCAATTTCGCGCAGACTCAGGTCGAGGTTCCCAAGCTCGCGGCGGCGCTGGACGCGGTTAGCGGCCCTGGCGGTTCGATCGTCTGCCGGGTGACGCTGACCAACCCCGGCCTCTATCCGGGGTGCAGGCCGCTCAATGTCTTTGGTGCAGGAACGCCTTCCGCCGCTGATCTGCAAACCGTCCTGGGCGTATCTCGCTACCGCGCACTGAACAGCACCGACGATTTTGTCCTATCTGCGCGCGGGGATATTTTCGAGCTTCCGGCCGGCCCGGTCACGGTCGCGATCGGCGGGCAGTATCGCAGGCAGAAGCTCGACCTGACGTCCAATTCCGATCCGGCTGTGCCCGTCGACTTCACCGGTCTGCGCGGCGTTCCGGCCAATCGGACGACCCGTTTCAACAACACCAATGTCGGTTCGGCCTTTGGCAAGCTGAACGTGAAGGAGGCGTTTGTAGAAGCACAGGTGCCGATATTCCAAGGGCAGGCTTTTGCGGAGGAACTGAGCCTGAACGGTGCGTTCCGCCTGACAGACTACAGCACCAGCGGGAGCGTCAAGACCTGGAAGATTGGCGCGGTCTACAAGCCAATCGACGACATCATGTTCCGTGTGACACGCTCGCGCGACATTCGCGCGCCTTCCCTGTTCGAACTGTTCGCCGGCACCCAGACCCAGCCGGTGAACTTCAACGATCCCCATACCGGGACGCCGGGGTCGATCCGTCAATTCAGTGGCGGCAACCCCAATCTCGATCCTGAAACCGGTGACACCTTCGCCGCAGGCGTGGTCCTTAGCCCCAGCTTCCTGCCTGGATTTGACCTTTCGGTCGATTATTACGATCTCAAGATCAAGGGCGCTATCGCAACGCAGGGGCTGAACGACGTCGTCAATGAGTGCGAAACGTCCAACGGCACTTCGCCGACATGCGCGCTCATCGAACGACCATTGCCGTTCAGCGATCGGTCGTCCGCGAACTACCCGATTTCGGTCAGCCTCATCACGCAGAATATCAGCTTCCTGCGCACCAGCGGCCTCGACATCACCGCGTCGTACCGGTCCAAGCTGGGCGATGGCGAACTCACGTTGCGCGCCTTCGCCAACTATCTGGATCGCTACAAGTCACAGACCAATTCCATCGCGCCGGTGATCGATTATGCTGGTCATGGCGTCAACAGTCAGACCGGCTACGCCTATCCCAAGTTCAGGGGTACGCTGAGCGCCAATTACACCCATGGTGGCCTGACGCTCTTCGTGCAGGAGCAGATGATCGGCAAGGTGACCATCGGTAACCTCAAGAATGATCCGACCTCTTTCTATGCGGTTCCGGCCATCAAGCCGGTCTTCTATACAGACGCAACGGCAGCCTATAAATTCGACGTGCGCGGAGAACCCGAGCTGTTCGTGACGGCGACCAACCTGTTCGACCGCAAGCCGCCGCTGGTGGCTGCCGCCGCCGCGCCGGGACTTCTCTACCCAACCCTGTTCACGCTTTATAACGTGGCCGGGCGGACGCTTACGGCTGGTGTTCGTTTCAAATTCTGACGGGTTGCCCGACGCGCTCCAACAAAGGAAGTTCGGGACGGGGGGAGGCTCGCCAGAAGGCGGACCGCCCTCCCACATAAGAGACTTTCGAGAGGTAATCGCATGAACAGCGCTCCCATCGGCCTAGCCACGCCGCAGACGACCTCCACGGCCAAGCTGCGGCGCACGATGCTGGTCATGCTGGGCCTGGTTTCGATGTTCAACTATATCGACCGGACGGTCCTGTCGGTCCTTCAGGAGCCGATCAAGCAGGAACTGGGGTTGAGCGACGGGCAGTTGGGCCTGCTCACGGGCCTTGCCTTCGCGTTATTCTATGCCACGCTGTCCCTGCCGATCGCTCGCTTGGCCGACCGCTTCAACCGCCGCAACATCATTGCCGCGTCACTGGCCACCTGGAGCGGGATGACGGCTCTTTCCGGCCTCGCGACCGGCTTTGGATCATTGGTCGCCTTCCGCATCGGCGTGGCGCTTGGGGAGGCGGGTTCCGTTCCCGCGTCCCACTCTATCATCGCCGACTATTACCCGCCCGAAAAGCGTGTTACGGCGCTCGCGCTTTGGGGTCTGGCGCTTCCGGCCGGGATCATGCTTGGCTACGCATCGGGCGGCTGGATTGCTGCGGCGCTGGGATGGCGTCTCGCCTTCGGGGTGATCGGCATTGCCGGACTGGCGCTTGCCCCGCTCGTCCTGTTCCTTGTCAAGGAACCCGTTCGCACCGGATCGGCAGGTCCGAACCAGGCGGAGCCGCCGCCGCCCTTTGGCGAGGCCATCCGCTTCCTGTGGCGGTTGCGGACGTATCGCTACATGTTGATCGGCACGACCCTTCACGCCTTTGCCCAATATGCGATGATGAGCTGGTCCGCGCCCTTCTATATGCGTGTCCACCACATGCCGCTTGCCGACGTCGCTTCCTGGCTGGCGATCATGAACGGCTTAGGGGGCGGCATCGGCATCTATCTGGGCGGTCGGCTTTCGGACGCAGCGGGATCGCGCAATCCTGCGGGCCGCGTCTGGGTGAGCGCCGTGGCGATGGTGCTGATGGTGCCGGCGGCAATGGTCCAGTTCCTGATCCCTTCTCTGGCGGCATCGCTGGCCTTCGGCTTCATCGCGACCATGCTGATGTTCTTCTATTATGGCCCGATCATCGGCGTGCCCCAGTCGATCGTTCCGCCCCGCATCCGGGCATTGACCTCAGCGGTCACCCTGCTGATCTTCAACCTGTTCGGGCTGGGCCTTGGACCGGCGGTGACGGGTTTCCTCAGCGATTATCTGGCAGCGGGCGGGTTGCCCGACACGTCGCTGCGTTACGCTTTGGCAACGGTCGTTCTGTTCTCGCTCGCTGGTGCCGGCAGCATCGCATGGGCGAGCCGCTACTACAGGGCCGAACTGAAGAACCATTGAGGATCGCATGATACCAATGCTTGCCCGCGCTTTGCCGCTTGCCCTGTTGCTGGGTATCATGGTCCCGCAGCCGCTTCGGGCAGGTCCGCTTCAAGGCGTGACCACGACGCAGCAGATATTCGACGGCGCAACTCACGATCCCTATATGCTCGCGGTTCGCGCTACCGTCTGGGGCTATCCTATGGTGCGGGCGGCGCAGCTGCGGCTGAAGGCAACCCAGCCGGACAATCCCTTTGCACCCCGCCCGACGACGGTCGCCACCGCCCCGATCAACCGGATCGGGCATGCGCGCGACCTTGCCGGGCCTGACACGCGGATCGGTGTCGCACCCAATAACGACACGCTTTACAGCCTCGCCTTCCTCGACACTCAGAACGGACCGTTCCAGCTCGAAACGCCCGACTTTCAGGATCGCTACTATGTCTTTCAGTTCGGCGAGGCGGACAGTTCGACCCAGCGGTCCTTTGGCCAGAGCAGTCATGGCGGAAAACTGCCACCCATCGTCATCGTCGGCCCGGACTACCAGGGCCAGGTTCCAGCGGGCGCGCAGATCGTTCGCAGCACGCAGCGCTTTCTCATGGTTGCCGGCCGCATCCTCGTCGATGGATCGCAAGACCTGCCGAATGTGCACCAGCTTCAGGACCAGATAAGGCTACGGCAATGGCTTGGCCTGGATCGCTTTGCCAATGCACCCATAACCTCCCAACGGATTTTGGCCGGCGAAGCGGATGACGTGCCCGATGGGTTGAAGCTCCTGGCCGATCTGGGAACGGTGCTTGGTGACTGGCATGTGTCGGACGAGGATGCCGGTCTGGTCGCGTCCCTGCGCCGTATCGGCCTCACCGCCGGACAAGGCTTCCGTTACGCGCGTCTGTCCTTGGCTGATCGCGCCGCCGTTGAGCGTGGCGTCGCCGATGGCCTCACCCTCATCCGGGAAAAGACGCGCCGCCTTGGCACGATGTCCGGCGGCTGGTCCACCAGCTATGCCGGCTCCCGCTTTGGCGATGACTTCCTCTTGCGGGCAGCCGTGGCGATGGACCAGATTTATGTGCTGGACAAGGATGAGGCGCTGTATCCGGTTGCTCATCTCGAGGCGCAGGGCCGACAACTCGACGGTCGGAACAATTACCTCCTCTGCTTTCGCAAGGATGATCTGCCCCCGGTAAACGGCTTCTGGTCGATTACGCTCTATTATGAAAAGGGCTTTCTGGCCGCCAATGCGCTCAATCGCTACTCGATCGGCGATCGTACGCCGGGTCTCACTTACGGATCGGATGGCTCGCTTGGCCTGCTTATCCAGAACGAAGATCCCGGTGCGAACAGGCGGACCAACTGGCTGCCCGCCCCGCGCGAACAATTCATGTTGATGATGCGCCTCTATCGGCCCAAGGCAGATGTGGCGGACGGAAAGTGGAATCCACCAGCCATCCAGCAGCTCAATGTGAATGTTCAGCCGACCTCAAGAGGCTGCAGCCTGCCATAGCATCAGGCCACCGTCCGGCCATTGTCGATCACAATCTCCGCCCCGTTCAACCGTATCGACTCGTCGGACACGAGAAACAGGACAAGGTCGGCGACATGCTCTGGCTGCCCCTCATGCTTTTGGGCGGCGTCGCGTAGTTCAGGCGCGGAGAAATGATAGGCGTCGCGGACCATCTGCGTATCGTGCGAGCCGGGGAGAACCACATTGGCGCGAACAGAATAGCCTTTCTGCTGGCAATGGACGATCAGGCTGCGCGTCATGGAGACTATGGCGCCCTTGGCCGCGCTATAGGCGAACACCGCCGGATTGCCGCGAATAGCGGCCACGGACGCGATGTTGACGATCGACCCCGCGCCGCTCGCCGCGAGCGCCGGCAGGCAGGTCTTGCATCCCAGGAAAGTGCCTTCCGCCGAAACGGACATCACGCTGCGGAATGCCTCCAGCGACGATTGCTCGACCGTTTCAAAGCGGGCGATACCGGCATTGTTGACCAATGCGTCAAGGCGGCCATAGGCCTGCATGATCTTTGCCAGCGCGGCCTGCCATTGGGCTTCGCAGGTCACGTTCAGCCGCAGGGCCATCGCCGACGGTAGCGTGTCGACGACCCGTTGCGCTTCCTGTTCGTCGACGTCGGCGACGATAACCCGTGCGCCCTCGCGTGCCAGCGCTTCAACGTCCGCCCTGCCCAGACCGTGTGCCGCGCCGGTCACGAGCACGACCTTGCCCTCGACCCTGCCTGGTTGCGCCATGAGCGATTCCATCACGCTGCCAGCGCGGCGCGGGCTGCGATGCCGCCGCCGTGAAGGCGTGACAGCAACAGCACGCGCCGCAGCCCCCGCCCGACCGCCAGTTCATCGGTCACGCCCATGCCGCCATGCAACTGCACCGCCTCTTCCGCGAGTTTCAAGGCGGCGTCGCAGACATAGGCCTGTGCCATCGTCACGGCCCGGCCGCGCGCTTCCTCGTCGACCATGGCGGCCTTCAAAAGCAGGGATCGGGACTGCTCCAGCCAGGTGTACATCCGGGCGCAGCGATGCTGCACGACTTGGAAGCTTGCGATCGTCTTGCCGAACTGCCGCCGCTGCCTGACATAATCGATGGTCAGGTCCAGCATCGTTGCCATCGCGCCGACCAGTTCAGCGACGATCGAAAGCCCTGCCAGAGCCTGAGCCTCTACCCACTGATTCACGGATACCGTGAGCGCAATGGCCTCCGCAGCGTCGAAATGCACACGCGCCGCCATGCTCCCGTCGACCAGACGGACAGGCATCCTGCCGACGCCGCTATCCTGCCCATCGACCAGAAAGAGCGCGCCTCCTTCCGTCTCCACCACAAAGGCGTCGGCATCCATACCGTCCCGGACAATGGTGGCTGATGCAGTAAGCCTTTCGTTCACAAGTTCTCCGCCTCGCGCGAATGCCAGAAGGGCGTCGCCCTGCAACAGCCTTTCGCTCCAGCCTTCGGTGGCCGGATGGCCGATAATAGCTCGGCCGCACATCAGGATGCATTCGGCGAGAGGGGAGATGGCTAGGGCGCGCCCCATCTCCTCCGACACGATCATCACTTCCGCAGCACCGCCCCCCAGGCCACCATCCTGTTCCGGCATCAGCAGCGCGAACAGACCAAGCTCGCCCAACGCGCGCCAGTCATCCGGAGGCATCGGCCCTTTTGCCATGGTTGTCGCGTCATATCGGTCCGCCAGAAAACGGCGGACCATGTCGCGGACCATCGCTTGCTCATCGCTGAGCGTCAGGTTCATGACTCAGAGCACCTCGATGATCGACGCGTTGGCGATACCGCCGCCTTCGCACATGGTCTGGAGACCATAGCGCTGGCCGCGCGCCCTGAGCGCGTGGATGAGCGTCGCCATCAGCTTCGTCCCGGTCGCGCCGAGCGGATGGCCCAGCGCAATTGCGCCGCCGTTGACGTTCAGCTTCGCCGGGTCCGCGTCCAGCGCCTTCATCCATGCCAGGGGGATGGAGGCAAAGGCTTCGTTCACCTCGAAAAGGTCGATATCCTTCATCGTCATGCCCGCGCGATCAAGGACGCGCCGGGTCGCGGGAATCGGTTCCTCCAGCATGATCACCGGGTCGCCCGCCGTCACTGCCAGATTGACGATGCGCGCGATGGGTGTGAGGCCATGGGCCCTGACGGCGGCTTCGGACGCAACCAGCACGCCGCTCGCCCCGTCGCAGATCTGGCTCGCAGCGGCTGCGGACAACGTGCCGCCCTCGCTCAGCAGCTTGACCGAACCGATCGATTCCAGCGATGCATCGGCCCGCACACCTTCGTCGCGGTCGTGGATGGCCTGCTCGCCATCCGCCGTAACGATTGGCACCGGCACGATCTCGCGGTCGAAGGCACCGGCCGCGATAGCAGCCGCCGCCTTCTGGTGGCTGGCAAGTGCGAAACGGTCATGATCATCACGGGTGAAGCCATATTTGTCGGCGATCATCTGCGCCCCGTCGAACTGGCTGAACATCTCAACGCCATAGCGCTTCTGGATGGCTTCGGAGAATGGGTTGGCACCGATGCCGCCGGCTTTGGCCAATGTGATGGGCGACCCCATCGGCACGCGCGTCATGCTTTCGACCCCGCCTGCGATCACAAGGTCCTGAAGGCCGGACATGACCGCCTGCGCCGCAAAATGAACGGCCTGCTGGGATGAACCGCACTGCCGGTCGATCGTCACGGCAGGCACGCTGTCGGGCAGGCTTGACGCCAGCACGATGTTGCGACCGAAGGCGAATGTCTGTTCGCCCATCTGGCTGACGCAGCCGATGATGACATCGTCGATCGCGGCTGGATCGACACCCGCATCGGCCACCAGCGCGTCCAACACCAAAGCGCCCAGATCGGAGGGATGCCAACCGGCAAGGCGGCCATTGCGGCGGCCACCGGCGGTGCGGCGTGCGGAAACGATATAGGCTTCAGGCATGATGCATCCTTCTTTGTCTAAAGGCCGAGGGCGGCCTTTGCGATGAGTGTGAGCTGAATTTCGCTGGTGCCGCCAAAGATCGACCAGGCGCGGGCGTTGAGGTAGCGGGCAGCCGCAATCTGCACCTGGGCCGACCCGACAGGGGCGGGCATGTCGGCGCTGTAAAAGGGGCGCCGGGCAGGCAGTTGAAGGCCGGCCATGCCAAAGGCATCGATCGCCAGCGCCTCGATACCCTGCCGGATTTCGGAAGCCAGCAGCTTGGTGATCAGGCTGCGCGGGTCAGGTGCGATGCCCTGCTCGATCTCCATCAGCGTCCGCAGCTCGGTCATCTCGAGCGCTTCCGCCTCCAGCTGGAGCCGGACGGCGCGGTCGGCCAGTTCGCCAGTCAGCGGCCCTGTCGATGCGCGCAACCGGGCAAGATCGGCCAGAAGCAGCGGCGCAAAACTGGACCCGCCCCGTTCATTCTCCAGGAGAAATTTGGCGATAGACCAGCCTTGCCCCTCTTCGCCGACACGCTCCGAAACCGGCACCCGCACTTCGTCGAGGAAGACCTCGTTCAACTCATGATCGCCCGATGCGCTGATGATGGGTTTTACCGTCACGCCCGGCAAGGTCATGTCGATCAGCAAAAAGCTGATGCCTTGCTGCGGTTTTATTTCGATATCGGTCCGGACCAGAGCAAACAGTCGGTCAGCATACTGGGCCTGCGTCGTCCAGATTTTGTGGCCCGACACGATATAATGGTCGCCGTCGCGCACAGCGCGCGTCCGCAGGCTGGCAAGGTCGGAGCCCGAACCTGGTTCAGAAAAGCCTTGAGCCCAGATATGCTCGCCCGTGCGCAGGCGTGGAAGATATTGGTCCTGCTGCGCCTGGGTGCCGAAAGTGTACAGCACCGGGCCAACGAGCTTCAGGCCCATGAAAGGCAGGACCGGAGCGCCCGCCTCCGCGCATTCCTTCTCGAAGATCCAGCGCTGGATCTGCGTCCAGCCGGGACCGCCTGCATGCTCCGGCCAGTGATAGACGAGCCATCCCCTGGCTTCCAGGATCGCCTGCCATTCGCGCGCGATATCGGGTTCGGCAAAGACACCCGATGTGAGCGCCGCGCCCCGACGGAGCTCTGGCGAGAGAGAATTCGCCAGAAATGCGCGAACCTCGTCACGGAATGCGCACTGTTGATCGGTAAGAGCCAAATCCATCGCTTCAGCGTTCCACGATTGCGACAGCAGATACGCCAGGCGCGCCATAGACATGGCTGTAGCCGAGGCGAAGCTTGCCCGGCACTTGCCGCGCGCCGGCCTGCCCGGTTAGTTGCACATAATTTTCATAGACCTGACGCAGGCCTGAGGCGCCGATCGGTTCGCCGCAAGCCAGACACCCGCCGTCGGTATTGACCGGCAAGCTGCCGTCAATCCGCGTGCGCCCCTCTTCGATCCACGCAGCCTGTTCGCCATCCGCGCAAAAACCGTTTTCGGCCATATGCATGATTTCGGCACCGGCTTCCGTGTCCTGAAGCTGCGCAATGTCGATATCCTCCGGCCCGACGCCCGCCATGGCAAAGGCCGCCTGCGATGCCACGCTGGTCGGTGATCCGCCGCGCTCCAGATCAAGCGCTGGCGAGAACACTTCAAACGATCCAGGGGGCCGCGTGCGAACGGCTGCTGCGCGCAGTCGTACTGCGGGCAGGCCAAGTTCGCGTGCTTTTCTACCGCTTGCCAGCAACAGCGCCACTGCGCCCTCTCCCGGCGAGCAGAACATGAATTTGGTGAGTGGATCGCTGACCATTTGCGAGTTCAGGATCGTGTCGATGTCGACGGCTTCGCGTCGCCAGGCATGATCGGCGAGAACGCCATTGGCGAAGGCCTTTTGGGCGATCGCGCCCAGCATATGCGAGGTGATGCCATAAAGGCTCATGTAGCGCTGGATCTTCATGGCGAAGAACTGCGTAGTCAGCATAAGCCCCGTCTCGCCGTACCAGTCCGGCAATCCCCAGTCCGCCGGCAGGGGGGAGAAGGAGCCGCGCGGATGCTTGTCGAAGCCCACGGCCAGCCCAAGATCGAACTCGCCGGACTTGATCGTGCTATAGGCGCCGAACATGGCGGAACCGCCGGTCGCGCACCCGTTGGCGACATTGATGAACGGGATGCCCGTCAGCCCCAGTTCCGACACCATCGTATCCGCATTCCCGGCGGCGTCCGATCCACCGAAGGCGAACTGAATATTGCGCCATGCAAGCCCCGCGCGGTCGAGCGCTTGCCTCACGGCGAACACACCCTGTTGAAGGCCCGAAAGGCCTGGCGTGCGTCCGAAAGGATGTATTCCCACACCGACGATGAAGACGTCCTCGCTCATGGCTGCGCGCCCTCATTTGGTGCGAAGCCAAAGCTGGCGCGCGGCGTGCCGTCTGTCAGTGTGAAGGGCAGCGGTACAACCCGCATCATCATGCCGATTTCCAGAGCGTCGAATGCCACATCGACCAGGCGACCCTCGACGATCAGTGCGCGATCCAGCTCGATATAGCCCACCCCATAGGGTTCAAAGGCTTCAGGGCCGGCATAGGGTGGCGATTTTGGACGAAAACGCTGAACGGTCCATGACCAAAGTCGGCCGGTTCTTGGCAGCACCACGCGGTCGTAGCGCGTGTCTTCCTTCGGCCGCGCCGGGAAACAGAGCCGGCCGGTCGCACGCTCACGGGATGCGAGTAGGGCAATGCCCTCGGCATGGGGACAGATCAGGTCATCGGCAATCGGAATGGGCATGGTTTCGGGCACGGCTTATCTCCTTCCAAAGATATAGCGCCCGACCGTTCGGTCGGCTTCTGACCAATGCGACAGCGGCTAGTTTATCATCCCCAGAAAGCCGAGCTGTGCCGCCTTGAACATCGTCTGATCGCGATTCACGGCATCAAGCTTTACCGATGCCGAACGGATATGGAATCGCACCGTCGTACGTTGCAGACCCAGAATGATTCCGATTTCCTCGTTGGTCTTTCCGGCTGCCGCCCAGCGCAGGCATTCCACTTCGCGCTTGGTCAACGATATGCTCCCCAGACCCGGCCGTGCCCGCGCCGTTACCTTGACATAGCTCTGCACGAACGCGCGTGCCAGCACGGCCAGTGTGTCCGCGGCGCGGAAATAGGCATCGGAAAGGTCATTGGTGTCCGGCTCGGGCGATAGGAAACTCGCCGCACCGATCTGACCGAACGGCAGGTGGATTGGAACCACGATCGCGGCCGCTGTCATCGCCCGGATCCGGAAATCGTGAAGATCGATGATGTTGAGCAGCGGGTTGGGCAGACGGGTGCGAAAGCCGTGCGCATTGCACCAGAATGGTTCGGCCTCCACCCGGCATGCGTGAACGATCGGAGAAGAAAGGGCCAGTTGAGGCACTTCCCACCAGCGCGATTCCGCGCCACGAAAGCCGAAAATTTCACTTGCAAGGACAGCGCCATTGCCGTCGCGCATCGGTTCGCGCGAGGCCACATTATGCGTGACCGCTGTGCGTAGCCCGCAAAGCTCTGTCACCGCATCGCGCAGCCGCTCCGCCGCCGGTCCTATGCCTCCAGATTCAGAAAAACGGACCGCGTCGATCAAAGCGCCAGACAGCATCGTGCAGGAGTGTTCTGTTGCGGACATGGTCAGCCGTTCTTGAGGCTCAGCCCCTCAAAAAAGGGCTGGCAGATGGCGTCGGCGACATCCTCGGGAGGCCTGCGCTTCGCGAGGGGAGGATACCATTTATAAGCCCAGTTGCACATGCCGAGGAAACCGAGTGTGGTAAGACCTGGGTCGCACTGCCGAAAATGGCCATTGGCTATCCCCTGTTCGATAATCCCGCGCATTCGCTGAAGGTAGGCGTTGCGCTGAGTCCGGATATGATCGCGCATCTCGCCTTCGAGATCTTCATAATGATCCATAAAGGCCCGGACATAACCCGGATGCTCGGCTATTTGCCGCAATATGTCGATACAAGCCGCGCGCAAGCGATCGAGCGGCTCATCCGAATCTCCTTCGCCATCCAGTCCGGCCAACAGAGCGCTCATATGCGCATCGTGCATTGCAAAGAGAATGGCGTTCTTGCTTGGGAAATAGTGATAAAGAGTGGGTTTGCCGAGGCCTACCTCGTCAGCGAGCATCTGCATTGACGCCTTGTGATATCCGACCCGGTCGAACAGCGCCGCGCAATGCCTCAATATGTCGTTGCGCTTTTCGTCATGCGCTTCGGTCGTCTGCCGCTTTTTTGCTGCTTGTCGCGCCATTGTCGACTCTGTTCCCTATGTCTGCGCCGGCCAGCCCGCGCCGACGCTTTTAATTCTGGTCATTGGATAGCCTGAATGGTGGCCGGATCACAACGGATGATGACCCAGCTTACGGAGTGGAGGGGCCCCACCTCTCCAAAAGGTAAGTCGACCGTCTGGTCGGTTCGTCTTAGGGATGACGGCTGGATCACAGAAATGCAAGCATAAGGAGACGAACAATGCAACTTGAGGGCAAGACAGCACTGGTAACCGGAGCCAGTTCGGGCTTGGGCCAGCATTTTGCTCGCCTGCTGGCGCGGGAAGGCGCAACGGTCGTGGCCGCGGCGCGTCGCGTCGACGCTCTTCGCGCTCTCTCTGCTGAAATTGAGCAGGCGGGCGGGGCATGCATCCCTGTCGTAATGGATGTGACCGATCCGGAATCGGTCGCGGCAGCCTTCGGCCAGATCGAACGGGATGTGGCGGGGGCGCTTTCGATCGTCGTCAACAATGCGGGCGTAGCGCATACCCGCGCGGCGCTTGATCTCGACCCGGACGAATGGGCGCAAGTAATTCAGCCCAATCTGACTGGTGCCTTCCTCGTGGCCCAGCAAGCGGCCCGCCGGATGCAGGGCAAGGGCGGCACAATCGTCAACGTGGCCTCGATCCTTGGGGAGCGCGTATCCAAGGGTCTGGCAGCCTATGCCGCCAGCAAGGCCGGCCTCATCCAGTTGACGAAGGTGCTGGCGCTGGAATGGGCACCGATCAACATCCAGGTCAATGCGCTTGCGCCCGGCTATATCGAAACGGACCTCAATCGGGACTTTTTCGCGTCCGACGCAGGCCAGCGTCTCGTCTCGCGCATCCCGCAAAAGCGACTTGGCCAGATGTCAGACCTTGACGGACCGCTCCTTCTGCTATGCTCCGGCCAGTCGCGCTACATGACAGGCGCAGTCATCGCGGTGGATGGCGGGCACCTTGTCAGCGGTCTTTGAGCGCCTTTCGCTACGCCGCGGCCATCGCGGTCGCGCCGATGACCCATGCAGACAGGCCGGCGGCTGGCACAGCGCAGATCACCGCTTCCGCTACAGCTTCCTCACTTGCACCGGCAGTGCGCGCACCTTTCATGTGGACGGACGCCCAGGAACTATAGTCGGCGACAAGAACGGTAACGAGCAGAAGCTCTGCATATATTGGTCCCAGCGCTGTGCCTGCCAGAGTGCCCTCGCGCATCAGATAATAGGCGTCGGCACCAAGGGGCTTGACCTCCAGCAACTTGCCCAATGAAGGCGGCATTGTGCCGAAATATTGCAGGAAATTGGCCTCCGCAGCGCCCTCTTCCACGATCATGTCATCGTCGGGCCAGTCGGGGTCGGTCGCTTGCGGATAAATCTCCCTGAAAAGATCATGGAAACGCAGCGACGCGCCCTCGCCGCGTACGCTGGCCAGGATCGCGATCGCGGCGCCGGCTTCGGCTTCGGTGAGACCAGCCGCCCGTGCCGCCGCCAGTTCCCGCGCCGCAAGCTCCCTATATCCCTTCACCGTGGCTGCGCAGGCGACAAACAATCGCTTCATCCTCGCCGGGACGGCGCCATCGGTATCGATGATCGCACGCCAGCGGCGAAATCCCGCGACCGTCTTCGGGGCGTCGCGGCGCAGGCGGCCGAGACTGGCGAGCGGGGGCAGAAAATCAGACATCGGCTCTCCGATAAATATGCAGACCGTCCGGTCGGTTGAACATGGCTATGCCGCTTCGCGCACAGGGTCAACTGTCCGATATGGAGTTGACGTCCGACCGGACGGTCGATTATATCGCACCCTATAACGGACTGATCCAATCCGGCCGACGCGAGAGGAGTAGGCTCCCGATGAGAGACTTCAAGGGCCGAACGGCAGTCATTACCGGCGCGGGCAGCGGTATCGGCGCGGCGCTTGCGCATCTGGCTGCGCGGGAAGGCATGAACCTTGTCCTTGCCGACATCAATCTTGCCGACCTTGAAGCGGTGGCGGCCGCCATCGACAGTCCGGCAATCGCGCTCCACAGGACCGACGTGGCTGATCCGGAGGCGGTACAGGCTCTGGCCGACGGCGCATGGTCCCGCTTTGGCGAGGTGTCCTTGCTGTGCAACAATGCTGGCGTCGTGCCCGGCGGCCGTCACCGCCCGGTCTGGGACTATGCGCCGGAAGACTGGCGTTGGGCCTTTGGCGTCAACATGGACGGGGTGGTCAACGGCATTCGCAGTTTCGTGCCCAGGATGCTGGCCGAGGGACGGCCGGGGCATATCCTCAATACTGCATCCGTCGCCGGTTTCGTAAGTGGCGAGGGCTCTGCCGTCTATGGTGCGTCGAAACATGCCGCCGTGCGCATTACCGAAGCTCTTTATGCCGGCCTGCGAGCGCGCAATGCGCCGATCGGTGTCACCATGCTGTGTCCGGGCCTGGTCGCGACGCGCATTTACGAGGCCGAACGATCACGGCCCGCCCACTTGCAATCTCCCTTCGGACAACCGGCGGAAGCTCCGGAGTTCCAAGCGATTTCCGACAATCTGTTTCAGAACGCTCCGTCGCCCGAAGAGGTGGCCGCCCAGGCATTCGATGGCATCCGCAAGGATCAGTTCTATGTTTTCACCTCGGCGCGGTACGACGGAGCGATCGCACAAAGGGCACAAGCCATTGTGAATCGCGAAAATCCCCAATTCGACAGTCTGATGGCCCTCAGCGAAGGCAAGGCTGATCTGGACAAGGAAAAGATATGAACAGGCTGGACGCGCGAATTGCGCTGATTACCGGCGCTGCCTCCGGCATCGGACTCGCCACGGCCCGGCGTTTCGCGGAGGAGGGCGCAAAAGTCGTGATGGCGGACCGCAATGAAGTCGCCTTGTCGAACGCATGCACATCCCTGCGCGGCAGCGGGCATGAGGCGGTGACGATGGACGTCACCGATGAACAGGCATGGACCGCACTGGCAGATCGGATCGACGCCCGGTTCGGGAAGCTAGACATTCTCGTGAACAACGCCGGCTTCGGCAAGTTCGCGTCCATCACCGACACGACGTTGGCGCAATGGCGATCGATCCTAGCTGTCAATCTGGACAGCGTATTCCTGGGGACCAAATATATGCTGCCTTTGCTCGCTGCCTCCGGCCGGGGCGTGATCGTCAACATGTCCTCCATTCGCGGCATCGTGGCTGGAGCCGGCGCCGGCTCGTACAGCGCCGCGAAGGGAGGCGTTCGGATGTTTACCAAGGCAACCGCGCTTGAATGTGCTGCGGCGGGCAATGGGGTACGCGCAAATTCCATTCATCCCGGCCACATCGCAACGCCGCTGACCGCCCCTGCCCATGCCGATGCGGACGTCGCCAGAACCCTGCTGGCGGACGTCCCCCTTGGCCGGATCGGACAAGCAGAGGAGATCGCCGATGGCATCCTGTTTCTGGCAAGTGACGAATCCCGTTACATGACGGGTGCCGAACTCGTGATCGACGGGGGGAGCACCGCGCAATGACCGATCGAGCCACCGCCATCGCATCGAAGGTCGAAGCCTTTGTGCGCAGCGAGGTGATCCCATATGAAAGGGACAGTCGCCTTGGTTTCCATGGCCCGCAGGATGCACTCGTCCAGGAACTGCGCACCAAGGCGCGCGAGGCGGGGGTCCTTACCCCGCATATCCTGAACGACGGATCGCATCTGACGCAGCGGGAAACCGCTATTGTCCTCGTCAAGACAGGGCTGTCGCCACTCGGTCCGCTGGCGTGCAACACGGCTGCGCCTGACGAAGGTAATATGTATCTGCTCGGGAAGGTTGGCAGTGCCGCGCAGAAGGCACGATTCCTCGACCCGCTGGTGAAAGGTCAGGCGCGTTCCGCCTTCTTCATGACCGAACCAGCCGAAACGGGCGGTGCGGGGTCCGATCCGTCGATGATGCAGACGACCTGCCACCTCGACGGCAACCACTGGGTTATTAATGGCCGCAAGAAATTCATCACCGGGGCCGAAGGCGCGCGCGTGGGCATTGTCATGGCCCGATCCGACGAGGGCGCATGCATGTTCCTCGTCGACCTGCCTGACCCTGCCATCCGTACAGTGCGCGTGATCGACACGATCGACAGTTCGATGCCCGGCGGACATGCGGAAATCGATCTTGTCGACCTGCGTGTTCCGGCCGACCAGATGCTTGGCGCAAGCGGTGAGGGCTTTGCCTATGCGCAAATCCGTCTCAGCCCCGCGCGGCTGTCCCACTGCATGCGCTGGCTCGGCCTTGCCATGCGCGCGCATGACATCGCCACCGACTATGCCTGCCGCCGCAACGCCTTTGGCAAACCGCTTGTCGATCATGAAGGCGTCGGGTTCATGCTGGCGGACAACATCATTGATCTGAAGCAGGCGGAACTCATGATCGACTGGTGTGCTGGCGTGCTCGACACGGGATCGCTCGGCACCGCCGAAAGCTCGATGGCCAAGGTCGCGGTGTCGGACGCCCTGTTCCGCGTCGCTGACCGGTGCGTTCAGGTGATGGGCGGCACTGGTGTTTCTGGCGACACCATCGTCGAGCAGGCGTTCCGGGAAATCCGTGCTTTCCGCATTTATGACGGTCCAACCGAGGTCCATAAATGGAGCCTGGCCAAAAGGATAAAGCGCGACTGGAAGGGAGGGCAGGCATGATCGCCAGACTCTATGGGCCTGCGGTGCGATCGTTGCTGGTTCTCCTGCCGCTCCTGACATCGACGGCAGGGCAGGGCCAGGCTGGGAATTTCGCCGCGCCCGAAGCCCCCGCCACGCAATCGGGCTATGGCGACGATCTGCTTCCCAGGGACGAGAAAGATCGCGCCACGCTGCTTCGCACCATCGCGTTCGACGCGACTGTCTATGGCATGGCGGCTTATCTGCACTATGAGCAGCTCCATCGACAGGTGTTCGATCGCAGTTCAGACAATTACACCGGCTTCAACCGCTTTGCGCATGACCGCAATCTGGCCGGGCCGGACTATGCCACTTTCAAGGTGCCCAATACCGATACGCTTTATTCGACCGCCTGGATCGACCTCAGCAAGGGGCCGGTCGAAATCGATATCCCGGCGACGCCGCTCAAATATTTCACGCTCAACATCTTCGACATCTTCGGCAATCCCAGTAATCTGAGCAACAGGACGATTGGTTTTAAGGGCGGTCGCTTTCTGCTGGTCCCGCGTGACTGGAGCGGAACCCCGCCCGAGGGCGTCAGGGTCTATCGGGCGAACACGACCCAGCTCTGGATTCTCATGCGCGCCTTCGCCCAGTCTGACAGCGATGTAAGGATAGCGCGCGCCTTTCAGGATGCGGTCAGGGTCATCGCGCCGGAAGGCCAGGGAACGGCGCATGGTCATGGCGCGCCGCCGCCGCCCGCGCCCGGTGCCATCGGCTATCTTCGGGCGCTCGACTATGTGCTTCGGGCCAATGGCTGGCAGACCGGTGAAGAGGCGCTCGTGGCACGGTTCCGGCCGCTCGGCATAATGGGCGACAAGCCATTTGATCCCGATGCCCTGAGCCCTGTCGCGCGCGCGGCGGTCGAAATCGGCTATGCCGACGCGCTGGCCATGCTCACCCGTGCCAAGTCGCAACTGGGCGAACCTACCGGCACCGGCTGGATGAAGGTCAACAAGGGCGTCTATGGCTTCAACTATGTGCGCCGGTCCGTCATCAACATTGCGGGACTCGGCGCAAATGTGCGGGAGGAAAATGCCTCCTACACGTCCTTCGTCGATGGCAAGGGCGCGGCGCTGGACGGCGCGTCGTCCCGCTACATGCTCCGGCTGCAAACGCCCCCGCCCGTCAACAGTTTCTGGTCCGTCACGCTCTACGACGCCAAAACGTTCGCTCTCTATCCCAATCCCTTGAACCGCTATCTGGTGAGCGACCGGACCAAAGGGTTGAAGGTGCAGAAGGACAGGTCGATCGACATTCGTATCCAGCACGAAGCCCCGGCCGGCGGGAATTGGCTGCCCGCTCCGGCGGGGCCATTTTTCGTCGTCATTCGCGCCTACGGGCCAAAGCCAGAGATGCTCGACGGCCAATGGCTGCCGCCCGCCATTTCGGAAGAGCAGGACACGCGATGAGCACTTTGGTCGATGCCAACAGCGGCAGCGCCGCCGTCCGTCCCGGTTACGAACTGGATATGGGGGCGCTGGATGTCTGGATGCGCGCCAACGTGGCCGATTATGCGGGGCCGCTCAGCGTTGAGCAATTCAAGGGCGGCCAGTCCAATCCTACCTACAAACTGATCACGCCCGGCAAGACCTATGTCCTGCGTAAGCAGCCGCCCGGCCCCTTGCTCAAGAGCGCGCACGCGCTCGACCGGGAAGCCAAAGTGCTGACCGGCCTTGCGCGCGCGGGCTTTCCTGTCGCCGCCGTCCATGGTCTGTGCACCGATCCCGCCATCATCGGCACCATCTTTTACGTCATGGACATGGTGGAAGGCCGTATCTTCTGGAACGCCGCGATCCCGGCCGTCTCAGCCCCCGAACGCGCCGCGCTCTTCGACGCGATGAACGCGACAGTCGCAGACCTGCACAGCATAGATCATGTCGCGGTCGGCCTTGCTGACTATGGCCGACCCGGCAATTATTTCGAACGGCAGATCGCGCGCTGGTCTCGTCAATATGTGGAGGATGCAGACGCAGGACGCGATCCTTATATGGATCGTCTTGTGGAATGGCTCCCCGCGCATATCCCGCCGGGCGAGGAAACCAGCATCGTCCATGGCGACTTCCGCATCGACAACCTGATTTTCCATCCGACGGAGCCGCGCGTGCTGGCCGTGCTTGATTGGGAGCTTTCGACCCTGGGGCATCCGGGGGCCGACTTCGCCTATCATGCAATGATGTATCGCATGCCCCCGCACATCGTCGCCGGGCTTGGCGGGCATGATCCCGCCGCGCTCGGCATCGACGATGAAGCGGCCTATCTCGCCGCCTATTGCTCGCGCAGGGGTCTGGCGGACATGCCGGGTTACGACTTCTATGTCGCTTTCAACTTCTTTCGGCTCGCTGCCATCTTCCATGGCATCAAGGGCCGGGTGATCCGTGGCAACGCTTCGTCGGCTCAGGCACGCGAACGCATTGCAGTGCTGCCCGAACTCATGCGCCTCGCATGGGAGCAGGCGGAAAAGGCGGGTGCCGAATGAACGGTCCGGCCATCACGCTCGATATTCAGGACGGCGTTGCATGGCTTACGCTGGCCCGGCCCGAAAAGCGCAATTCGGTCGATCCGGCATTCGCATTACGCCTGTATGAACTGGCGGAGCAATGCGCGGCTGATCAGGACATTCGCTGCGTCGTCCTTACCGGAAGCGGCAAATTCTTTTGCGTCGGTGGCGACATCGACGCCTTCTCCGCTGCCGGAGAGGCTGCCGAAGCGGCGGTCGGTGCATTGGCCCGCAGTTTTCATGCGGGCATTTATCGGCTTGCCACGATGGAAAAGCCCTTCGTCACGGCGATCAACGGTCCTGCCGCCGGCGCTGGGCTCAGCCTGGCGATATTGGGGGATATCGCGCTCGCCGCCGCTTCCGCCCATTTCACCTCAGCCTACAGCGCTGTCGGACTGACGCCGGACGGCGGCGCATCATGGTGGCTACCACGGCTCATCGGCATGCGGCGGGCGCAGGAGATACTGTTTACCAACCGGCCGATCGGGGCAGAAGATGCGGCAGCCATCGGCCTTGTCACGCGCGTGGTCGCCGACGATGCACTGCGTGCCGAGGCGTCAGCCGTCGCGACGGCCCTCGCGAACGGACCAGTCCGTGCGCTCGCCCGATGCCGCGCCTTGCTGATGGAATCGGCGAACACCGACTTTCGCGTCCACCTGGATCGCGAGGCCGCGTCGATCGCCGAGTCCGCCGGTGCGGCTGAAGGCCGGGAGGGCGTCGCCGCTTTCCTGGCGAAGCGATCGCCGCAGTTTGCATAGCCGCGTGTCAATGGGCAAAGCCTGTCATAACTCCGATGAGCATTGTATCCGGTTCGATGGGTCTTCGCACTTGTCGTGAGACCCAAGCAGCTCAACTTTCCACCCAATCCGGATTACGGGACCGGTTCCACCATTCGTCGGGTGTCCCTGCGCGCGGGGACCGATCGGATCGACGGCCATCTCCTCGACAATTTTCATGAAATGCGCTGCTCCATCATGCACGACGCGTCAATCGTGACGGCTATCACGGGACAAAGCATCCGCATTCCCACTACGGTATGCCCTGGCGCGGTCGACCAGCTTCAATCCCTGGTCGGGATTCCTATCCGCACATCAATGCGCGATTTCTACGCCAAGGGGATTGCGCGCCATCATTGCACACATCTTCTGGATTTGGCAGTCATGGCCATTGGTCATGCTCAAAGCCCATCGACGGAGATGCTCTATCAAGCAGAGGTCCCTGACGAACTCGAGTTGCCCGTCCCTATCAGCATCTGGCGAAATGGTCGGCTCGTCTTTCGCTGGCTCGTCCGTCAGGGCGCAATTCTCGAACCGCAGGAGTTTCAAGGAAGGCCATTGGGAGCAGGTTTTGCCGCGTGGGCCAGTCTCGCTTTTGAGCGAGATCAACTTGAAGCCGCCACCATCCTGGCGCGAACCTGGCTCATAGCTATCGGTCGGCGCTATCGCCCTTCACAGGCCGCAGGTCGACCTGCTCGCGACAACCCCGAGATGATCGGGCGATGTTACGCCTACAGCGCCGGACTAGTGAAAACTGCAGTTATGACTGGAGCGAAGGAGGTTCATTTAAACCATCATCGGCGTAAAGCATAGGTATCTTTTGGAATTCAAGGTCATAGTTCGAACGCCTGCGGAGATCCTGGGAAGGTTCTGCAATTCAAGGCGAAACGGTGGCTTATCGCGATCTTGGTCTCAAAAGCCGACTATTAGGACTGCCCAACATTCCGGACGTTGAGAAGGCGGCAACCGCATCCTGTTCTATGTCCGCTTCCGGGGAATGGAAAAGCGACCGGGAAGGACGACAAAGGGTCGATTGACCCTCGACCTTTTCATCAGGACCGGCGATATCGCCTTATGGCATCCGATCGTAAAACCGTTGAATTCCTTGTTGAGCAGATGGCAGGCGGCGGCACCGTTTCAACCAAGGAGATGTTTGGCGAATTCGGCATTTATTGCGATGGAAAAATGGTCGCACTGGTGTGCGACGACCAGCTATTCGTGAAGCCCACGGTTGGAGGGCGGGCATTCGCTGCCGGTGCGGAAGAAGCCCCTCCATATCCCGGTGCAAAGCCCTGTATCCTGATCGAAGCGGACAAGTGGGATGACCGTGAGTGGCTTGCCGAGATCATTCGTATAACATCCCAGGAATTGCCTGCTCCCAAGGTCAGGGCCAAGCGCAAATCCGGTTGATGCAACGCTTGGCAGAAGCCCGTGTTCGTTAAACAACTGTCCGCTTTTGGAACGTGCAGGTGGATCGTTGGGTATCCGGTAAGGTTCGATGATTGCCCTACTCCGCCACCATCGCCCGCTGGATTAATCGAGTGATGTCGGTGCCAGCAACAATTTGCAAAACTGACACCGTTGCAGAACGACGCATTCCAAGGCATGATCGGGAACGTGGCGGGCAGGCCCAGTGTAGGGCATGCCAAGTGATTGTCTTTTCATTGATCGCCGGGTTTCGGCGAGATCGATCTCAAAACGAAAGCCTCCCGTTCCGCCGGGTAGCTTTAGCGCTCCGGCGGGACGAGCCGGACCCAAATCATCTTGCAATCTGCTGTAAACGGATTCACGATGGCGACCGGTAGCCGTCAGCAGCGAAAGAAGTCGTCCCGGCCTGATGAGCCGGTGCTCAGCCTTGCATTTTCTGGCAGCAGCCCCGATCCGCGTCTAGTCAAGCTGGTTCGCCTGCTTGCTCGTCGTGCCGCGCGGAAGGCCTATCTGGAGATGCTGGAGGAGCGTCGCACGACCCGCTCCTGAAAAGAGGAGTTCCGTTCCGTGAAGGTTGCATTGTACGCCCGCTATTCTTCCGACAATCAACGTGACGCCTCCATTGCCGACCAGTTGCGCATCTGTCGCCTGCATGCCGAAAAGCAGGGCTGGCAGATTGTCGAGGAATATACCGATCATGCCATTTCGGGCGCTTCGCTGCTGCGCCCGGGCATTCAGGCGCTGATCGCAGACGCCAGTCGCGGCCGCTTCAACTTTGTGCTGGCCGAAGCCATGGATCGCCTGTCGCGCGATCAGGAGGATATTGCCGGGCTGTTCAAGCGGATGGCCTATGGTGACGTGAAGATGGTCACCCTGTCGGAAGGCGAGATCACCCATCTGCATATCGGCCTCAAGGGTACGATGAACGCCCTTTTTCTCAAGGATCTCGCCGACAAGACACGACGGGGCCTGCGCGGCCGGGTCGAGAAAGGCAAATCGGGCGGTGGTAACAGCTATGGCTATGACATCGTCAAAAGACTCGACGCCAACGGCGAACTGATCCGCGGCGACCGCTCCATCAATGACGCACAGGCAAGCGTGATCCAGCGCATCTTCCGCGACTATGTCGCTGGCAAATCGGCCAAGCGGATAGCAACCGAGCTGAACAAAGAAGGTATCGAGGCACCGACCGGCGGCACCTGGGGCTTTAGCACCATAAATGGCAATCCCAAGCGCGGCACCGGCATCCTTAACAATGAGCTTTATATCGGCAAGCTGGTCTGGAACCGGCAACGCTTTATCAAGGATCCTGATACAGGAAAACGACAAGCGCGCCCCAACCCAGAATCCGAATGGATCGTCCAGGCGGTGCCTGAAATGCGTGTCATCGACGATGCATTATGGCAGGCGGCCAAAGAACGGCAAAAATCCTGCCAGATCGTGCGATCGGATAGTTCTACCACGCAATTATGGGAACGCCGGCGCCAGAAATATCTCCTGTCCGGCGTGCTGCAATGCAGTTGCTGCGGCGGTGCCTACACGATGATTTCGGCAGCGATGATGGGGTGCGCGGCTGCTAGGAATAAAGGCACCTGTGACAACCGCCTCAATATCCGACGCGATCGGTTGGAGGAACGCGTGCTTCATGCGTTGCGCCATCATCTGATGAACCCGACCCTGTTCGCAGAATTTTGTGACGAGTTCACCAGGGAGATGAACCGCATGAGGGGGGGCGCTGGCGCTGCTATCGCGGCGGCGCGGGCAGAGATTGGCAAAATTGACCGTGATCTCGACATGCTGGTGAACCTGATTCTGCGGGGCGGTGCCGCAGACAAGATCAACGCCAAGATGGTTGGATTGGAAACGCGCAAGAAGGAACTTGAACGAGGCCTCGCGCAGGCCCAGGAGCCTCCTCCCCTGCTCCATCCAAACATGGCGCACCATTATCGGGCGCAGCTTGATAATCTCTATCAGGCCCTGGAGCATGACGACGAGAACAAGCGCTTCGAGGCGGCTGAGATTATCCGTTCGCTCATCGACGCGATCATTCTTGTTCCCGAAGACGACGAGCTAAAGATCGACGTGCGCGGCGATCTGGCGGGCATCCTCACGATTGCGGTAGAACGCAAAAAACCCGCCTCAAGGGCGGGTATTTCGAAGGCTGCGATCCCCGGTGGGGTATCGCAATTTCAGATGGTTGCGGGAGTAGGACCCTTAGGTCAACTACCACCTTTGATAACCCTATGATTTATAAAACCATTTTTAGATTTCAGATATCAAGCACCCCCTTATGTACCCCACATTGCAAGATATGCGATGAAATGCCCTGAGATTTGGTCAGGCCGCTATCGGTTCCACAGACATCTGTTCAGAGCAGAGGTGCATGAGTTTAACATACCTATTATTATCAAGCTTTAATCATGTTCTCGGGCGGATTCTAGATCGAAGTGCGAAACCCTAGGATTTATAGGGTTTTATCGTTTTTGCAGGAAGGTGTTTGAGACATGAATCCTGTCGGCATCTGCATCGCCATCCCTCGACGATCTATCGTAAGCTGCACCGCAATCGCCATCATGACGTGCATCCGCCATTTCGTGGCTATTTCAGAAGTGACTGGTAACTTCCGGCCTGGCGGCTCTTGGCAAAGCATCTCAGCGTTGTGTCAATGCTGGATAGAATCGAGTCCTTGCTTATGTCGCTCGGATGCACGGCCACCCGAATCGTTCTGAGCGGATGAAGCACCTTGCAAGCGAGCGCTGCGAAGGCCACGGAAGACGCCGTCCTTGCAGTGGATCTGCTGGCCCAGGTGATCACCGGCCCGCGTGCCACGACCTTACCTGTCTGCGGGATCCAGACCTTCATGTGATCTTCTGCAATGTCAAAGCTGCTGTCGAGCAAGGCTTCCATTGCTCCCCACCCATAGAGCCACGCTGGTGCGATGAACCCGGCGGCTTTCCGACCGATGATATCCTCAACGAGCGCCCGCCCGTCTTCCATTCTCCGAGCCGCTTCGCTGTAGGAAAGACCAAGAAACTCGCCTTCGCGCGCCGTCATGTATCTCGCCTTCAGACCTTTGATGCCATGGTGTTCGACGATGTCCTTGTGATACCAGCCATGCACGAACATCTCGATACCGCTCTCGGACCAAGCCCGAAGACGGTTAGCAAATGGTGAGCCCGAGCGGATCGGGTGGCACCCCCAATGATTGGGTACGACGAGCATGGCAAAGCGGGAACATCGCAGCGTATCCGTCATCAGCCCGACGAGCCGGTCAACTTCCTTCTCAAACCCTGGTCCGACATCGTGAATCGATGCAAGCAGAGCGCGACTGTCAGAACCTCGCATCGATCCCGATCCTTATCGTTCTGGGCCTCAGCGGTGTGCGTTGATTTCCATCGGCCACAGAAAATGGATTGCCGTAAGAGAAGCGATTGGCTCGACTGTCCAACAGGTTGTCGATGTCAAATGAAACGCCCCAGCGGCTAAATTCGGCCCGCGCGCCCATAGCTGTATCGAAATAATCCCCCTGCGAAATATCGAAAGGAGCGCCGACACCTAGATACGAAGTTCCGATGTAGCCGACCGACCCGTCGAGCGTAATCTTCGCGTTCCCGATCCGGCGCTTGAAGCTACCGGTGAGCCGCGAACCACTGTCGGCAACATTGGGCAAGTTCCGCTCCACATCGGTTCCGGACCCAGATGTAGGCCCATCAAGATGACTGGCTGTGTAGAATCCCGACAAATCAAAGCTAAGCTCCGATGTCGCCTTCCAGCCGAGACTGGCCGAGACATAGTGCACCTTCGCCGAGCCGAGATTGGCAATATAGGGGAAACCAGAATTTGTTACGAGATCGGCCTGCACCCTGCTCCACTGTGAATAGGCATAAGAAAGCCCACCTGACAGCCGTGAGCCGTCATCGGTGCCAAAGCGCATGCCAATCTCAGCTGTACGGACCGCGTCGGGCTGAAAGCGGCTCACCTCGGCTTGATCCCCGCTTCCTGTCAGCTGCTCAGCTCCTGGCCTGAATCCCTCTTGATACCGTAGATAGCCAATCGCAGCTTTCCAGGGCTTCCACGCAAGAGCAGCGGTCGGCAGAAACCGTGTCTGGCGACGGGTTGGCTCAACTAAAGCTCTCCCCGCCCCGGTATTGAATTCATCGAATCGCGTAAAAAAAGACAGCCGCCCTCCCGCAGTAATAGAGACATTATGCCACAGAGGCACTGTCGCCTCGCCAAACACGGCGGCGTCCAAGGTTTCCGACTGAACATTGGAGATCATCGCGAGCGTGTCAGCGGGGCCGAGAAACCGATCTATATTGTTGATGTTATGCGCAAACGAAAAGCCGGACACCCAAGTTGAAATCCAGTCCGTCGATCCTGAAAGCCGGGTCTCGTGAGTCAGCAGCTTAACCTGCATGGACTCTCTGAAAACTATAGGAACTTGCATGCTGGGCGACGTTGCGTCGAATACTATGTCGATCGGGTGATAGGTATAGGACGTGTTCGACACGAGCTTGGCGAAGCCGAGGTCCGCCCGGAGCGTTCCGAACATCAGGCGGTAGTCATTGTCGAATGGTTGGGCGACAAAAGACCGACGGGTTAGTGCGGAAGATCGTGGACCATCGGTATATTGGCCGTCCTTGCTGCCCGTGTCTTGAGACACGATCCCGGCGTCCATGCTCAACCTAGCATTGAACTCCATGCGAAAGGTTGCCCGCACTCCAAATACGGTCGTACGATTTACGTCGGAAAGGCCGCGTCTGACATCGTCGATATAACCGGGACGTACGATACGATATCCGACAAGTCGGAGTGCAGCGCGTTCGCCAACCGGAATGTTGGCAACCATGGCACCGTCTCCGCCTAAGTTTTTGCCGGTCACGCCGATAGCTGCGGTTCCACTGGCCGAGTACTCGCCAAGCACGGGGACGCGCGGTGTGATTCGGATCACGCCGCCTAGAGAGCCTGCGCCATAGAGGGCCCCCTGGGGGCCCTCGACCACCTCGACCTTTTCGATGTCATATAGTGCGAGGTCGGGATCAGGAGCGCTATAGGTAAGTCTGCTTTCTCCGAAATACTGGCTGACAGTCGATTGCAATTGTCCGTTGAAACTGCTATCAGCGATTCCCCGGACGAAGATCTTGTTTCGACCCGAACCGAGATTGGTTGAAGTCAGATTCGGAAGCTTCCGAAGCAAGGCCTCACTCCCCCTGCTACCAAGATGAAGGCTGTGTACTTCGTCGAAAAGCGCAACATGGAAGTCGCCCGGATAGTCGGCAAGCGCTACATTCTGTTTGCTTGCAGTGACGATAATCTGTTCGGGTGGTGACGGAAGATCGACCGGGGCTCGGGGCGAATGGGATGTCGCCGCCGTCCGACGGCCAGGAACAAGACGGGTGGGTCGGCGAAACACCCTCACCACGTCTCCGCGCAAAATTCGAGAATCGTATCCCGTGCCTTTTAGCAGTCGCCCCAGCCCTTCGCGAAGACTGAAACGTCCCCTTAGGCCCGCAACCTGGACCAACCGTAGTTCCGGATCACTGGCGTCAATGGATACGTTCGCCTGGGTGGCAAAAGATATAAGCGCGACGTTTAATGGTCCTGGCGGAACATCTAACGAGAATTCTTCGGCAGCGTGCGCTGGGAATGCTGTCGCTGTGCAGACAATCAGCGCGCTCACAATAAAACAATTACTGCTCACCGAACTTCGACTGACCAGCGTGTCCCGTCAGCGACGATCTTTTCACCGATCAGTTCTGCCAGCCTTGCACGCACAGCATCCCGATCGCCACCAGTCTGGATCACGCCTGAAAAGCTCCTGGAGCCCATTCCTTGTGGAATCTCGAGCGATATGCCGATCGACCGGGACAGATCATCGGCGACTTGTTCCAAAGAAGCTTGATCGTAGACGAGTTTGCCACCTGCCCAGCTCCCAATCGACGCGACCGGATCCTTCGAAATTTTTACTTTCCCGTGATTGTCGGCGGCAAGGCTATCACCGGCCTGAAGATTGACAGTCTGGGCCGTACCCTCGAAACGCACCGCGCCTTCCGCCACGCCGACGCGAAGCTGCCGATCGGTGCGGACCACGTTGAACACCGTTCCTATATCGACCAGACGCTGCTCGCCGGCGACGACGGTGAACGGCTCAGCGTCGTCGTGCGTGACAGAAAACCGTGCTTCGCCTCGGGCAAGCTTCACCAATCTGGCGTCGTTCTTGTCGAGGACAATCCTGGTGCCGCCGTTGAGCTGAATCTCGCTTCCATCCGCAAGTGAGACGGTTCGAGTCTCGCCTGCGCCAGTTTCGATTGAATAATGCGCATCCCGATTGGGCAGCATTTGCACCCCGAAGAGGCCGGCCAGCGCTATCGTAGCTGCCACCGCACCCCAGCGCCAGCGATTCCGGCGGCCCCCCTCGCCTCCCACAACATAAGCAGGACCATCCTCGTCATTGCCGAACTCCGGTGGTTGCTCGTGATGATCGTTGAAGGGAAAGGTTGCTCGTTCGAGCACGGGCAGCATACGATCATCACCGTCTGCGACCGCTTCATAGAGGTTGTTATGAGCGGGATCGGCACCTAGCCACTCGGCGAACTCAATCCACGCATCCTCGTCCGTATCCTTGAGCCGAAGGTGCCAGGCTATTGCCTGCTCGACCATGGCGCGATCAGGAAAAGCTGACATCGTCTGCCTCCTTTTGCGAGCGTTGCGGGGTGCGATCCAGTTCTTTGCGCAAGATCAACAGCCTGCGATAAGCCCGCTGGAGCTGCTTTTCTACCGCGCTCAAGCTGAGATTCAGGCTGTTTGCGATAGCCTTTTGCGACAGACCGTCGAGCCGATACATCTTCAGAATTTGCGCGGTCCGATGCGGCATCGACGCAAGCGCCTCGTTGACGCGCTCGAGCTCGTCGCGCGCGATTGCGCTCTCCTCTGGCGACGGTGCGGCGTCCTTTTCAAGATCGGAGCCTACCCGATTGCGCGTCCATTGATCGTCTCGCGCCAGCTGTCGCCGACGTGCGCGGCGATGATCGTGCAGGAGGTTGTTCGCCATCTGATAGAGATAGGCCCGCGGGTTACTCACAGGACCGGTACGGATGATCGTCAATTTCACGTAGAGATCCTGCAACAGATCTTCTACTTCTGCAGAGTTGCACCCGCGCACAAGCATGAAGCGCAACAATTCGGAGCGCATGTCGCCCAGTAGCTGCGTCAGGCCTGTTTCGCCTGCGCGCGAATCTTCGCACTCTCGTGACATTCCGCCTTCATAGGGGCGGGGCTGCCGCCGGAGCAATGAGTAAGGCGACGACGCGAGCTCTTTAACGGTTCCGGGCATTACAATCCGACTTTCCAGGATAAGTTGGCCGATGTGTCCGACCTTGCGGTGGTATGCGCACGTTCCACCCGAAACATGAATTGCGATTCCTACCGGGCATTTCGGGGCCGAAATCCAAACCTTCCGATCTCGATCGCGACGCCTTTGCGCGCGGCGGACTCTCCATCCACGATGCGGCCAATAAGCCCTGGGGCTGCGCCTTCAGACTATCCTCCATTATCGAACGCAAGCAATGTGATGGATGAAAAATCGCTTATCTGCGCGCCGACATAAGCCATTTGCGCTACAGATTTTGTTGACGCGGAGGGCAGCGGACCTCCAGCCACTCCACTATTTGGGCGCTCAAGGCGCGCTCCGGCTGCTAACGCAATACCGAGAGCTGCGTTCTCCCAAAAACTCAGATCTGCCGCATATGTTCGCTGCCACCGACTGCCCCGGCGAAGGGTATCGATCACCTTGCTCGCTGGCCCGGTACGTTCCCCCTGTAACTCGAAACCGCCTGTGCCCCAGTCGAGCATGCCTGACCTGGCGTTCGTGCGCAGCTGGCCGCCACGGGAGATCGTGCCTCGCATTCTGTCGTGCTGCGGATTTTCTCCTCGAGCATCAACCACGGATCGTTCCATTACACCAGCATTCTCCTGTGTCTGTGTCTGTGCTGCGCTAGCCAAGAGAGAACGCGACAGCACCCCCAATGCAGATCTCCCGATCCCGTTGATGCTGCCCATGCTTGGTTCCTTTTGGCGGCTCCGTCCGCTTGTCCGACCGCTAGACGCCGAAGCCTACGCATACCCGCACATGCGCGAGAAAGTGCGGGAATCGGCAGAAGATGGCGTCTTGCGGGCCCGAGCCTCCAGGGAAGCAAGATGTATGATCGCTATCAGAACTTTTGCCTTAATCAACACTGCAGCTCTTCTGGGTGCGCCGGTCACGTCGTCGCCCAGCTACGACGTGGACCTGGCTCATAGATCCACTTGGCCCACACCTGCCGGCGCACTCTCGATCATGTCTTACAACATCAAGGGCTTGCCTTGGCCGATCGCGGGTGGTCGCGAGGAAGCAATTTCCGCAATGGGGCAGCGCCTTGCCGCGATGCGGTTGAGCAATGCCCAGCCCCATGTTGTCCTGTTGCAGGAAGCCTTCGGTGACGGTGCCCATACGCTCGGCGAGGCTGGCGGCTATCGATATGTAGTCACTGGCCCTCAATTCTCCAGGGCCGATGAGCCTCAGCCATTGGGCCAGGCGTTTGCCGAGGGTGCGCAATGGGTCAAAGGTGAAGCGAGCGGCAGCCTGATCAATAGCGGACTTGCAATTCTTTCGGATTATCCGGTCATCAGAATAGAGCGCTATGCTTTTCCCGAAGGCGCGTGTGCGGGCTATGACTGTCTTGCAGCAAAGGGCGTTCTTGTAGCTTGGATCGATGTCCCGGGGACCGGCGGACCGATCGCCGTTATCGACACACACCTTAACTCGCGCCGCGCAACGCGTGTGGCGAGTGAACGGGCCGATCGTGCCTACGCCTGGCAAGTCGCCGCAGTCCGGCAATTCCTGGCGAGAGTGCTACCCTCCGGCACGCCGGTCATCTTCGGCGGAGATTTCAACACGGGACAAGCGCCCGCACGCATAGCGGCCCTATCGCAACCACTTATCGAGGGTACCCAGAGCGATGGTCTCAGGACCGTTCTAACCAACGGCGGTGTCATCTCAGGTTCGCGGAGCGAAGCACAACGGATCGTAGGGCGCAACAAGGACAAGATACTCTTCCGCGATGGGTTGAGGGTTTCGCTCCGACCCGAACGAGCATGGGTCCCCTTCCCAATCACCTCGCCGGCGCCGCTTTCCGATCATGCCGGCTTCGTCCTCGACTTTTCATTCCAGCGACGCGACACTCGTGAATGTCTGGGAGCCTGTAATTCGATTGGCGCGTGAGAGGACTGAACTGATAAAATCGGTAGCGATCCGCGCCGGGGATATCACGATCGGCTACGCGGTCCATCGGCGGAAGCGTCGGAAAATCCGGCTGACTAAAAGATCGACATAGCCCTGACCGAAGACCCTCTCGGCCCTGACCAGCACGGAAACGAATAAGCCCCAGGCTACGAGAATGCCGGTGGCCTGTAATTCGGGCTGGCTCGAGTGACCGTCAATTAGCGGAGTTATCATTTTAAGACCCAGCACAAGCAAAACTACGCCAATGAGAATGCCGGCTGCTCCCGACTGTCGCCTGGGGGGCTTGCCCAAGATCAGCGCCAGCAGCGGTAAAGGTAGGACGAGCGCTGCCCAAAGGCATCGTCCATAGACGGCCGAACGACTCGACGTTGCGCCATCTTCCCATAGCATTCCGATATCGACCCGCTTCAGAAATTCGTCTTCTGGCTCCTTGTCTGGCGCGCCGTCTTCGTCGCCAACGCGGTACTCAAAACGGGCGAAATCAACCACCCTTGCATGGCGTTCTTGTACGATCTGTCCGTCGCGCAACTCGATAGCTGTCCCCCCCGAGGGCAGTTGCCAAAAGCGTCCACGCCTTGCGGTGATAATATTTTCTTCTGCCCGCAGGAACAATCCGACAAGGTCTCCGGTGACCGCATCGACTTGCTCAAACAGCAATACGCTTCCGGATCCAAGATCAATGAACTGCCCTGCCTCTAACCGATGACCAAATTCACCGGCCTCCATGCGTTGGGCGATTGCCGCAAGCTTGGTTTCACCGGCGGGCACCAACCAGCCTTGGTTTAATATTGTCAGAACGCTCACCATCGCAGCGAGCCCCAGTGGGAAGCGCATCCAACGGAATGGAGCGATTCCGCACGCCTCGATCACGTCCAGCTCACCGCCAAGTGCGAGATTTCGTATGGTCAAGGCGATGCCCAGAAACAGCCCCACCGGTAAACCGATGCCGCCATACTCCGGAAGCAAAGCGGCGACAGTATGTACCACGATGTATCCGCGATGCCCCGAAAGGCGGGTGATCTCCAGGAGACGGGGAAGATGTTCAAGGATCATCAGTGACGTGACCACGGCCAGGACACTGCCCATCGTTCCGAGTATTCGGCCCAGAATGTAGCGATCAAGGGTAAGGACGCGAAAAGGCATTGCCGCGCTCAAGCCGCCCGAGAAAGTTCGCCCGAGGTCAGGTTTTGATAGATCGCAAACAAGGCTGCGAAATGATCGTCCATTGCTCGCGTTTTGCAACTGGGCGAGCGCGCGGCAAAGCCGTTTGGCAGAGTGAGAATGACGCGCACCAGGTCCTCGAGGTCCGCTGCACGATAGGACAGGCCTCTCCCTTCCCTGGCAAAGTCAGCGGCACCGCCGCGATCAGGCACGATCACGGGTATGCCGCTGGCGCTTGCCTCTGCGGCCGTCATGCAAAAAGTTTCGGCCTCACAGCCGTGCACGAAAGCGTCGGCGCTTGCCAGAACGCTGGCAAATCTTTCCCGGTCGCGTTCGGGGTGAAACAGCCGAATATGAGGATTCCCGCCGATCGACCGCAGGATATTCGTATCGTCGCGACCTTCGCCAAAGATCGCGAGGCCCTGTTGGCGATGCCGACCAGCGATCGTCACCGCCTCGACCAGCATCGGCACACGCTTTTCCGGCGCAAGCCTGCCTGCGGCAACTAGCAATGTTGCGTCAGGGCCTAGACCACATTGGGCGAGAAGGCTGGAACGCAGGTTTTCATTGCGCTTGCCGGCCGAAAAGCGTTGCGCCTCCACACCCATCGGGACTGTGACGACATTACCGACACGGCCTGCCTTCATCCGCGAAGCCAGATCGTCGCTGGCGCAAACAACCGCGTCATAAAGTTGCCCGAGCTGTCGCAAGTGATCCCAATATCTCACAAATCTCCGGTCGATCATCTCACGACTGACGAGGGGTTCCAGCCACCGATAGGCGTAGGCGGACAGAGGATCGGCGTGCATGACAAGCGACTTGGGTGTCGCTGACCGCCAATTTGCTACCATGAGGGGACTTCGCCACGGCGAGGACGCTTCGACGAAATCCGGCGCCAACGTGTCGAGTGCGGCATGGAGCGATCGTTCATCGTTGAAGTACCAGTATTTTCGGTCCAATGGGAAGCGCGGGGAGGCTATCGTCTGTATGCGGGCGCAGGGGCCGAACTCGACAACCGCATCGTCGTCGCCAGGGGCCAGGATCGTAATATCCTGCTCCATTCTCTCGGCTATCGCGAGCTTCTGGCCGACATAGGTTTTTACACCACCGCCTCTGGGGGAGTAGAAGGCACAGACATCCACGATTTTCATCGGCAAGTTCCAATCATCGAATGGGGCGCATGCCGAAGCCGCGCCGATAGTTCATCACAATCTCGATCTGTGTCGGGCCCGAGCGCGCTATCGCGGTGGCATCGGAAGCGGGAGGTTTGCTCCATCCAAGCTTTGGATTGCCCGCAAATCCGATGCCATCGACGCGCCAGCTGAATTTCCGGTTGCTGTCCCGGTCATGCAGCAGACTCACCGCATAGCTGCCTGCCGAAGGAAGCCGTACGCACAGGCGCACTGGCCCCGAAGCGGGGACTGACTGCTCAACCCTGCGAAAGGTCTTGCCGGCCGAAATCAGGATATTGTCATCTTCGAGGAAGTCCGGGTCATTTGCCGGATAAACTTCGAGCTTGAGTTTGCCACTGCGGTCCTTGAGCCCCTCGACGGTGACCAGAAACGAGGGTCCAGGTTCATGGGAACGGCATCGCCCTTCCGCCGTCCCAAGGTCCGGCGTCGATGGGATGGTAGCGGCGATTAAAAAGGGGCTCCCCATGACGCTAACGAGCAGGCGCTTCATGGCTTCTCCCTTTCGAAAACAGGTCTCCAAGCGCGAAGCCCAACCCGACAAGCATATGAGCCGCGAGCGTCAGTCCCGCCATGAGCGCCATCAGTGCCGACATTTCGACAGCGCCACCCAGTGCGAACACCGCTATTCCGGCGAAGACGACGTCCTTGTTCGGCACGAACGGCAGTCGGGAGATCAAAAGGCGGATAGTGACCAGAATGAGCCACCAGCCCAGTTCGACGTCCGGCAGCACGAGATGCCACAGAGCAGCTGAGAGAATCGCCGTCGCAAGAATTCGCAGGAGATGGACCGCGAAGACCATCCTGAGCTCCTTTCTTTCCAGTGAAAAAAGCGAACGGCGCAGCAGCAAGACTGCAAGCGAAGTTCCGATCACGAACGCGAGCGACAGAGAGATTGCGGTCGCATGGTCATGAAGCGACAGCATCCTCGCCAAAGGGAACGCTACGGCAAGAAAGACGAGGGTTGTTACATTGCCCGCAATAGCCGAAAGCACGGCGACGTCCTTGACCGCTCCAAAAGGCGTGGTCACGAATTTGAGGTTCTGGCGCGCCCAACCGTAGAAATAGATCTCTCCTAGATAGCCGACCAGCAGTTCGTTGTAGATGAGCTTGCGGACCAGAGCACCGAAGGCGCTGGCCCCAATCCCCCAAAGACGTTGGAAAATGAACCAGTCGCCTGCCGGTCCGATCAAATAGCTGACAGCGAATAGGCCCCAAAATGTCGGCGACGTCGGCACCAGCGCGAGTATCATCGAAAAATCGAGGTCTCTCACCTGGTAGATCGCCGCGCCGGCAACGACCAGCGAGAGCATCGTACCAAGAACGCCGCTCGGAGCCGGCTTCGCCTTGCGATCTTGTGGTTCGAACGCGAACGTTCCAGTCGGCGCAAGCGCCATGGTTTGATCGGGCATCCCGGGGCCTTGCTGATTGGTCAGGCCCGCTAGACTCCGCCCTCGTGCCATACCCGCACACCGCCGCGCATTTTCTCGCGACGTTGACGATTAGCATCGCGGACCAAAGCCGCGAGACTGGACAGATAGAGCTGACCCGAGCTTTCCAACGTGAAACTGGCGGCAAGGCATTGCATGGCCGATCGATCCGGTCGCAGGAGCCTCGCGACGTTCATCGCAATACCCAAAGCATCGGGATCGCCAGGGGGAACCACCACACCAAATTGCCCGTAGCCTGTCAGCCATTCCATGCTGACGCAGCAGTTCGTCGCGGCGATCGGCAGACCCGCGGCCAGAGCCTCCAGAATAACGGCTGGCGCTCCTTCGTAGCGAGACGAAAGGACAAAGACGTCTGCTTCTTCGTACAGGACTCGAACATCGTCGACGTGCCCGACAAACCGGACTTGCGATCGAAGGCGTAACGTGCTGGCTCGCTCGACCAGTCTGTTGCGCTCAGGACCATCGCCAGCAATGATCAGCGTGTCTTCGGGCCGGGCGTGACGTGCAAATGCCTCGAGAAGCAATATCTGGTTCTTCTGCGCGGCAAGCCTGCCGATCGTAAGGAAGCGGCAACCGGGGTGTGGCTTTTTGGCCAATCCTGCACCGGAAAGCCTATGCAGTTCAGATTGGGATAGTGCGGGATCGGAAATGACGCTGACCCTGTTTTCGGCGACCGCCAATTCGCGCTCGACTTCGACGCGCATCGGGTCCGCAATCGCAATGAAGCCGTCGAGGACGGCACCCTGTACTCTTAGCCAAGATCGATAAAATGGCCGGATAAACATCGGAAGATCACGCCGCTCCAGATCATTGCTGATCTTGACGAGAACGGGAGGGCATCGATCCCCGAGAAGAAGCTTCATTGCTACGCATACAACGGTGTAGGTGTTGCCTGGGCAAAAGACCGCATCGACCTTTTCCGTAAGCAGAAACTGGAAGGATGACCAAATCATCCAGATCGTTTCCCAACCATCGGTCGAAAACGGTTCTCTCCTGACGCGATAATCGAGGTTGGGAGCGGTACCGACACATGCGCCGCGACTTCGGCCGAGGACTATGACGGGATCATGCCCTGCGTCTCGCCAATGTTCGGCAAGACGCAGGGCGACGCGCTCGCCCCCTCCTGGTTCGAAGCTATGGATGGGAATGGCAATGCGCATGCCCGGCTAGACGCCAACCGTATCTAAAACCCGCACTGTGTGTTGCGGCGGAATCTACTGCTTGTCATCGACGCCCGCATGGACTTGGATGAACCGCGTCGCTCTCATGCCGTGCGGGCGAACACCAGAGCGGCATTCGTCATGCGCCATATACCCCATGGAGCGCAGTCCCCGGCTCAATGTCTGCTTGCTGATGCTGATGGCGATCTCGTCCCACACACACTGCGCAGAGCGATCAGCCGCCAGCGTACGACACCGTGCGATGCCGGGATCGGGCCACTCTCGACGATCTGCGCCAAGAAGCGACGCTGCGAGTCGTCGAGCGGCGATCGCCTCCGGGCGGCACCGCGTCGATTCGCCACCGGCATGTGGGCCGTGACGAACCTGAAACGCTGCGCAAGCTCCATGATGGAACCGACCAGCCCCCCCCGTGCGTGGCCGGATCGAGAAGATTTTCGGGACATGGAAGCGCTGGTACGGCCTGCGCCGAATGCGATGGCGAGGTCTCGCCAAAGCCGCCGTACAGGTCCACGTCACCGCCATCGCCTACCACCTCAAGCGCACCATGAACATTCTCGCAGCCCAAGTATGAAGGTTTTGGCGGCGCGGTTATTGCGGGATGCGCTCAGGCCTCGCTTACCGTCGCCACCCAGCCACGGAACGAGAAGGCGGCATAAAAGAGCTCGACATCCGAGAACCCGGCCTCGCATAGTAGGTCTTCCTCCTCGGCACCCGAAAGCAGCGGCAAACGCCCAGCTATTTCTGCCGAGGATACGGCCTTTCCCCAATCAATGCTGGCGCGGTCGGCAAAGGCGGCCGAACGCGCCAACCAGCGCTCCGCCGTTCCGTCCGGCGCGCTGTGATGGGCGACAACAAGGCGCGCGCCCGGTTTCAGCCGCCGTTGGATGTTCTTCAAGGTCATCAGCCGCTCGCTTCTGTCGAGAAAGTGCAGCGTAAGCAGACATGTCGCTCCGTCGTACGAACCCGGTGGTGCCGCATCAACCGTGCCCCATCTCCAGCAGCATTTTCTGCAGGAGGACCGGGTCAGTGGGAAGGCGATCAAGGGCGAACCGCATGCCGCAGATAATAGCGGAAGCCCACAGTAAAACCTACATAAAATGGCGGTTTTCCTGATCATTTTCACTATGCGAGGCTCGGCGTGATGACCTCGTCGTGGATGATCGCCTGCTTCCAGTTCAGGCCTTCGAGCAACATCGCAAGCTGGGCTGCCGACAGCCGCAGCGCACCCTCATGGGCACGTGGCCAAACAAACTTTCCGCGCTCAAGACGCTTTGCATACAGGCATAGCCCTGATCCGTCCCAGACCAAGGCCTTAAGCCTGTCGCCCCTTTTTCCGCGGAACAGGAAGACCGCGCCGGAGAATGGATCGAGCTGAAGGATATTGCGCACCTGCGCCGAGAGCCCGTCAAAGCCCTTGCGCATGTCGCACGGCGCCAGCGACAGGTAGACCTTCGTCGAAGGCGGGAACGCCAGGCTCAATGATCCAGCTCCCGCAGGACATCGAGCACCTGTTTCAGGGCGGCCCGATCAACTTCGCCATCGACCGACACCGTCAGGCCGCACCGCCCTCGAACCTCGATCCGCCCTGGTTCCCCCGCTTTGGTCGACGGCGAAGACGATGCCAGTTCGACAGGCACGAAGCCTGCCATCGCTCCGCGGAGCAGTTGCTTGCGCCAGGTGTAAAGCTGGCCGGTTCCTATGCTGTGCCGCCGAGCCACGGCCGAAACGATCGCCCCCGGCTCCGTCGTCTCCTTCAGGATCGCCAGCTTTTCCTCGTCGCTCCAAATCCGACGCCGCTCCACCTGTACAAGCGCTCCGCCATCCCCGCGACCGCTCATACGAGCCTCGTTCGACTGCTCACCATCCATGCTCACGCCTCCTTAAAGGCTGCGAGCTTTCCTATTTCGGTGATGCCGACAAGGCCACGTTCCGTCGGCGCTTACCATACTGCCGCGTCGAAAACGGACGTCTCCACGTTGCACCCCGCCAACCATTCCAGGTGCCAGGGAATGAATCATGCCTGATTCCAGGCGAGCAACGCTCATGCGGCCAACGGAATTGCGCTCGCGACCACTTGTGGGTAATTGAAAGATGAAGGCCCCGCTTACGATGTACGGACGAGCGCACTACCAACTCCTGCGACAGCGAGTGTTGCTGGCCGCCTGACCATCGGCCAGGCTTCCAAAGCTTCATCGAGCAGACTGCACCAAAGATGCGGAAGAACCCCTGATTGTCGCGCGGCAGGGTCATCTCACTGCTTCGAGTGCAGCGCCGCGAACTGCCAGTTCAGGATGCGGCAACACTTCTTGGGATGTCACGGCGGCGGATTAGTCGGCTGCTGGCGCGACTAGATGTGCAAAGCCCCGAAGGTGGGCCGGTCCGGGAAGGCGGCATTGGTCTATCATAAAGCTGCTACCGGAGGACCATGGATCTATCGCTTTGGCTCGCTTCAACCCAAGCGTATGATTTTCACCGCTAGGTTTGGGCGGCCGCAGTCAGGCTCATGCGCGACGAAAAATAGCTTGCTATTCAGTTGCCCCCCTAATTCGATCAATCACAGCAAATGGGTCCTCCGGCATGGTGTTCCCTCTCCACGCAACATGCTGATCTGGACGTATGAGAACAAAGTCGCGTTCGTAGATGCCGCGAACATGCTGCTCTTTTATGTCGAGCAAAGTCAGGGGAACGTTTCGTTCACTTGCGGCGTGAAGAAGAGGTTCGGGTGATGCGTCCGTGAAGCGAATAAGAGTAAACCAAGGTCCGAACAAATCAAAGATGGCTGTGCCGGACTCAAGGAAAACATGAGGCGCTCTTACGCCCGGCCAAGTGCTCGGTACATAGCTGCGCACCTGCCATTGCGGTTCGTCATCTTCGTGGCAGATGATCGGAGAACTGCGATACCGATATCCTAATTCGATCCCGTGAGCCTCGTTTTCGAGATTGCCGAGATCCTGGATCAGCTTGCCATAATTTGCACGAGCTTGAGCACCTTCGACCGAGTCCTCATGGATCATCGGATTGTACGCCTCGGCTATCCGCAACCTTGTCCGCATGTGGGTGCCGGATGCTTCTATTATTCGCTCGCCGACGGGACGACGTTCCGTGTCGATACTCGTCAAAAGCTTCGGGCCACCCCAGCCTTCTAGGACAGCAGCATATTTCCACGCGAGGTCGGCAGCATCGCCCATCCCGGTATTCATCCCATAGCCACCCGTCGGGATTACTTGGTGTACCGAATCTCCAGCCATCCATACGCGGCCGTGACCATAGCCGTTCGCACAGACCAGGTGAGCCGACCACGGGTTGGCCTGGATCACCTCGATCGGAAACTCACGGCCGAGGGCTTCGAATACCAGCCGCTCCGGTTCAATCGAAGAGGCGTCGACATCTTCGGGAAGTATGCAGTGGATCGTCCAGATCTGCTTGTCGTCCTGCGCGATAAGCGTGCTACCCAGCGGCGACTGATAGTGCCAGGCAATGCCGAAATTTTGGAGAAGGTCCGTCGCATCCGAATGGAAATGCACCATGTAAAAGCGGGCGACATTCAAATTGCCCTGCCACGAGAAACCCAGTTGCTCACGCGTCAGGCTCCCGCCGCCGTCACAGCCGGCGAGCAGGGCACAGCGTTTATATTCGATCTTATCGCTAGCTACCTCGCGAAGCTTGACGGTGACGGCCTCGTCGTCCTCTTCGAAACCCTCGAACGCCCACCCGAAGCGCATTTCGACCCGCGGGCATTTCTCTAGGAATTCCTTCAGCTTGGGTTCGAGAACCACCTGACTGAGTCGCATATTGGGCTCAAGCGGCTGGGAACCGTCATTGCGCTCTTTGATCAGCGCGCGGACCTCGTCGACATTCGGATAATGGAACCTCGCCAGTTCCCACTCCGCCAGCCGTGTTACCCAGACAACGTCCATCGGATTGCTGCGGGAAACCGCAACGTCGCGGATCGCCTCTGCAATCCCCAGGCGCCGGAAAATCTCCATGCTGCGACCGTTCGTGACGTCCATCTTGGGATGACGCGTGGTCGAAGGGTTTCGTTCTACCAAAAGGACGTCGACACCGCGGGCTTGAAGTTCAAAGGCGGTAGCAAGACCGACAGGTCCCCCACCTGCAACAATTACAGGAACATCCACCGCAATCTCCAGTATCAAGTCTATAACAAAAGTTATGGTTTAATTAAAGCTCAAAGCTCGCATACAAGCTGATAATTAAGATGAACCACGACCTGCATGTAGAGATTAAACCATCAACAAGTCGCGAATCCGACAAGTGGTGCTTCAAGATCAACGGGCCGCAACACATAAGTTACGATCTTAAGAGCCTTTATTTCTCGGATCTTGTGCCGAATCCCACCATTCATCAACGCGGATAACTCTTCCATCCAAGACTTCGACGACGATGCAAGTCCGGAAACAAAAGCCTACTCCGTTCATGCGACCGGACGTGTCGCGCTGCTCGACATAACCGTCGTCTCCGTAAATACGGCGAACATTGGTAAATTTGAGACCCTCAATTGCTTCTGACAGGCCATTTATCACTCCAAACATCTGCTCTTTTCGTAGAGTTTGTTGAGTGGTATTATACCAAAGCTCCAGATCCGGAGACCAGATTTCATCCAAGCGCGCCAGATCACAAACCTCGGTTGCTCGCATCATGTCGTCAGCGAGCTGTTTCAAGCGCTCTTGATTTGACATCTTGACCTCCAAAATCCGAGAATGATGGCTGGCCGCGATTTAGCAATCACGGCCATCGGCGGCGTGCGCTGGCACGATCATGCCAGCGCAGCAGATTACGAAACGCAGCGTCCACACAGCGCGCACGACACCAATACTCGCAGCCAAACTCTAACCAACTCTAACGGAAGCCATTTGCTTTTCGCCAAAAGCATTCGACCATTCCTCGTCATTTAGCTTTGCCTTTTCCTGCATGTATTTCGGGTTAGGCTCGGTTGCTTTCTTCGAATAAGCGCTTTGCACAGCCGGACGCTCGCTCAGCGTCTGGAGCCACCGCGTTACGCTCGGGAACTGCTCCAGGTCGATACCAAACATCTTGGTTCCCATGACCCACGGCAACACTGCCATATCGGCAATCGAATACTCGCCAGCCAAGAATTCCGACACACGGAGCCTGTTTTCGAGGACCTGCGTGAGCCGCTCCGACTCCTTCAGGTAGCGGGTATGGGCGTATTCCTGCGGCGGCGGTGCATAGCGGCCAAAATGATTCAACTGGCCATACATCGGTCCCAAACCAGCGACCTGCCAGACGAGCCACTGCAAAACCAAGGACCGGCCAAGTGGATCGGACGGCATGAATTGCCCGGTCTTTTCCGCCAAATAGATAAGAATCGCTCCACTTTCGAATACCGGAAAAGGAGCGCCGCCGCCGATCGGATCCTGATCGACGATCGCCGGAATTTTGTGATTGGGATTGATTGCCGCAAATTCGGGTTTCAGGTGCTCGCCCTGGAAAATATCGTAAGGAATGACGTTGTAGGGAAGGCCTGTTTCTTCCAGCATTATCACGATTTTCCAGCCATTCGGCGTGGGACAGAAGTGGAGATCAATCATAGTTCTGGTCCTTATCTAACAGCATGCATCAACATTAGGATCACTGGCAGGCTAGGGCATAGTCTCAAGTGAAACCGGCTTTGCCTCAATCAGGCAAAAAAGCCGCCGTCTACTTCCACTTCGGCACCGGTGATGTAGCTTGCATCATCGGACAGCAGAAATGCCGTGGTCGCCGCTATCTCGCGCGGATCTCCAAATCTGCCCATCGGTATCATGCTCTGAACCGCCGCGCGCATCTCACCAGGAAATGCTGCAATCATCGGCGTGTCGGTGGGCCCGGGATTGACGGAGTTTACCCGTATGCCGTGGGCCGCGAGGTCGAGTGCGGCGCATTTGGTCATGCCGCGAACGGCCCACTTGCTGGTGCTATAGGCAAATTGGCCGGCAACGCCTCGCATCGATACACAGGAGGCGATGTTCACGATCGCGCCCCCTTTATCCTTCATTGCCTCGGCAGCTTTCTTCATGCCGAGGAAAGTACCAATTTGATTCACGCGTAGCGTTTTCTCGAACATCTCTGTTTCGGTTTGCTGAAAAGGTGCCAGTTCACCCCAACCTGCATTGTTCACCAATCCGTCGAGCCTGCCGAAGCGATCGATCGCGCTGGCTATTACAGTGTCCCAATCGCGTTCACTCGTGATGTCATGGCGGGCAAACTCAACTCCGTCGATGGGATCCTGCGGTTCCCGGAGGTCAGTCGCTATCACCCTGGCGCCTCGTTCTTTCAAGGCGCGCGCAATCGCCAAGCCCATACCCCCGGCACCACCGGTCACTACAATCACGCGCTCATTCAGCTGGGACATTGTCGTTTTACCTTTCATCAGTATCGGAAGCCAAAGCTGACACCATAGGTGGCGGGCATGCCGGCAAAGCGCGTCCCGGAGTCCGAAGCCCGGGTTGCTGTGTACCAATAATATTCATTGGTAATGTTGCGCCCCCAGATGCCAGCGCGCCACCTGCCGTCGCCCCCTTCGATCTCCGCTCGAAGATCGACCAGCGTATAGCCTTTGACGCGGTAGAGGGCTTCCTCGCCGAACCCGCCATTGGTGGAGCTGTTATATGTAGCCGTGGCACCAAGCACTGCGTTCAGACGCTCGCTGAGCGCCCAGCGATATTCGACATCGGTGTTGCCCGACCATTTCGGCGTATAGGGGAATGCCTGACCATTGAAGTCAGCGGGAATGCTCGACGGCGTCAGACCGATGAACGCGCCACGCACCTTTGAATCCACATACGTAATCGCCGAAGAAACCGACAGTCCACTAAGCGGACGGACGGCAGCACTGAACTCGAAACCCTGGACCCGCGATTTTGGAATGTTGACGAGCGCCTCGACCCCCTGAAGAACCAGATCAGAGCGAATGGACCGGATCTGCTTGTTCGCATAGTCGTAATAGAAGGCAGCACCATTGAGCTGGAGCCGACGATCGAGCAAGCCGAGCTTGAAGCCAGCCTCGTAGGCAGTCAGCTTCTCCTGCACCACCGGCGACAAGGTATTCGCCGTAGCGGCGGCCAGCGACTGATAATTCTGTGATTTGAAACCTCGGCTAACGCTCACGTAGAGCAGCATATCTCGATCTGGCTTGTAGTTGAGACCGGCACGCCAAGAAACATTGTCTTGGTCGAGGCTGCTGACAAAGAGCCCGGGTTGCAAATTGTCCTGCAACGTGAAGCACTGTCCAGGCTGAATGGTGAAACCAAGGGCTCCGCCGAGCAGTGCCGTGAATGCAGCCGCCGCCGATCCATCGCCGCTGTCCCTGGTGCATCCCGAATAATCGTGATTGACCTTCGTATAGCGAATGCCGCCCACTATGCTGAGTTCCGGAAGGATGGGCAAATCCCCGCTTGCAAAAATGCCCTTGGCCTTCACCTCTTGGCTGTTCTGATTGACGAAATTGGTACCACCGACAATGCGGGGGGTACCCGCCGGCACAAAAAGATGGGTTTGTTCGTCAACTGAGTCGGACTGGTAATTCGCCCCAACTGTGAGATTTCCGGTTTCCGCGAGGCTCATGCTCGCGCGGAGTTCCTGGAAGAACGTTTTGACCTTGCCGGAACTGATCTGAAAAAGCACCGGCACGCTCGTGCCACTGAAATCATTCGGGCTATACCGCTTGTAAACCTGATATGCGGAAATAGATGTCAACGTTAGATCGTCGCTCGCCTCATAGTTGATCCGGCCACTTACCTGCCAGAAGCTGTCACGATGCTGGTAATCCCGAGTAGGATCCCAGTCGGCGGCCCGCGCATTAGCAGGAGCAAGTGGATAGGCGGCGAAAACAGGATCCAACGGGACTAGCGGGACCGCGGGATTCTGGGTGATCAGTTGTCCGGCTTGGGATTCGGAGTGATCCCGCCAGCCGTTGACGTTGAGCTGGATTTTGAGCTTGTCGGTCGGATGCCAGTCCGCAATGATGCGGCCGAAGAGCTGGTCCTTCGCGCCAATCTTGTCGTCGCGCGTATAGCTTTTCTGCCAGCTTCCACTTTTCAGCCAGCGGCCCGACAAGCGGACGGAGAGCGTATCGGTGACAGGGCCACTGACAAAGCCAGTGAGGTTGCTTGTTGTGAAGCGACCAAACTCCCAGTTCGCGCCCGCCGATAATGTATTCATGGGCTTCGCGGCGATATAGTTGATCGCGCCGCCGGTCGAGTTTCCACCATACAGGGTGCCCTGGGGGCCTTTGAGCACCTCAACGCGCTCGATATCCAATGACGCTCCGAGCGTTCCGCCGGAAAAGGAGATCGGGACCTCATCGACGTAAACAGTCACCGCTGGACTGGCCGCCACGCTGCTATCCTGATACCCGACCCCGCGAATGGAATAGACTGGATTGCCGGAAGCGGTTTCATTGTAGTTGAAACCTGAAACGAGCTTGGCGAGCTGCGAAGGGTCGTTGACGCCGCGCGACGTCAGCGTATCGCCGGACACCGCCGTGATCGACAGGCCAACATCGTTGACCGATTGCGCGCGCTTTTGCGCAGTAACGATGATCTCGCCGACCTCTTGCTCCGAAGCGGTTTGCGCCGGCCCCTGGCTGGCCGTCGCATTGTTCTGAGCCCGCGCCGCTTGCGAAGGCCCGAACCCGATTGTGCAGCTTATAGCCGCCGACGCCATCAATATCGCCCGCATTTTCATTAATTTCAACTCCCCTCGTCTGAGCGGGTCGCCGTACGACCGTCCAGCCACATCCTCGCCATTCTATGTCCCCGATGCTTTCCGCGGGGTTGGAAGGTCCGTCTATCAACTGCGCGGTGGCAGGTCAAATATTTTTCCACGTTCGTGGAGTTATAGCTGTATGTCGTTGATATTGTGGTATTAGAGGGATGGAATTTTTGCCTGCCGATCTGGCAAGGATGTTGGCGGTTTTCCCGAACGCGAAGGCAGCGCTGGCGCGCGCTCGGGAGCAGCACGCCCCGGTCAGGCCCGATCGGTTAAGAGGTGGTCATAGGCGCGCGAACTCGATAGATGCGCAACTTGGAGTGATAGGCCCACAGGAGCGGCACCGGAGACGTCAATGATTAACCCTAGCCCTGCAGTGAGTCGCCGAAGCGCGCAACAGCGAGCCATCAAGACCCGAACAGCGTTGTTGGAAGCCGCACTGGGCGAGTTCGCTGAGCACGGCTTCGAGGGAGCCAGTATTAGGGGTATCGGTCAGCGGGCCGGCCTCGAATATACCCTTATAAAATATCATTTCTCCGACAAGGAAACGCTGTGGCGATCGACGGCCGCCTTTGCCTTCGAGAAAATCTATTCGCTTTGGGAAGAGGCGATACCGCCCGATTCGGACATGACTCCCGCCGAGCGGGTCGCTGTCGAATTTCGAACGCTTCTACGTTTCACCGTTGAGTATCCCGACTTCCATCGATTCATGGAGCGCGAAAACAGCGTCAACAGTCCAAGGCTGGAATGGCTGGCGACTGAGATGTTGAAGCCAACGCGCGATCGCATCTTGCCGCAGATTATTGCGGCCCAACAGGACGGCGAGATCATCCAGGGCGATCCCGCCCAAGTCTACCATATGCTGGTCGGCATGGCGACAGCGCTCGCCTCTCAACAAGGCGAGATGGCCTTCAACGGGTTCAAGCTGACGGATCACTCGGCGGTGGATGCTTACTGGAACCTGGTTCAGCGCGTGATCTTCCCGAGAGCCGAGCAGGGGCGACGGTTGCAGGACAGCTGGGACGAATCCTCCACTCCGAAGAAAATTGTTCGACGGCGCTCATTCGCTTCTGATAACAAGTAGAGACTTCCTGAACACGGCCTTGGCAGACGCGCGATCCTTGAACGTGAGTGCGAATTACGTGCGATCGCGGATGAGTCGTGACGGATCGATCTGGCATGATGACTTGCGTCGTTTCGGATATTTCGTGACAGACTAGGGCCCGGGGTGGTAGGAACAAACTTGGATAACATGCAGGAAGAGCGATGTTTTTCGAGGTTGATTGGGAAGACCGGGGTGGAATTCTAGTCGCCAGGTGCATGGGCATCTGGGATCAGGAAATCTTGCGCGATTTCAGGTTGGCATTGTTCAAAAGACTGGATGCTGCGCGGTGCAGTTCCTTCGATCATCTCGTAGACAGCCGCAACACAGCCCCGCAGCCCAAATCCCTTACGGATGAGATGGAAGATCTCATCAGGGATCTCAACGCGCGAGGAATGCAACGGACGGCGGTCGTGGCAACCAGTTCGATCCTGCGGATGCAGCTCAATCGCATCGGATCGTCATCCAATCGTCGGTTCTTCGAAGATGAAGCCCTTGCAAGAGCGTGGCTCACGAGCGACGGGGAAGTGGAATAGCGCTGCTGGCGCTGGTCAAAACTGGTCGCCCCGCAGCAAAGGGAAGTCGCATGCGTCGTTCGAGGCGCGGTCGTCCAAGCAAGCATGCCATAAAGGTCAAACCCGGAGCGTAAGGTCGCGCCGGTGGAGATGGCCACGATTGACGACTGCTGGAACATCCGCTCCTTGCCCCATCCCAAGCGACCGTTGCAGCGCCCCTCATTGTTGATGCGTTCGAAGCTGAGCCGCAAATCGGGGATTTGATGATTGGTGCGCATCTTGAGACACACAGAATACGGCTTGCTCAATCACGACAGTCTGCATCGACAAAGGCTCCTGCACGTCGCGGGAGCGCTCGCAGCACCGAGGCACGTAGTAACAATGCGGGAATAAGGTATCCATCCGGCGGCGCTTGCGATTACCCATAAGTATTTGAATCGCTACGGGTGTTGGAGAGAAAATTGTTGAATCGGATGAATCAGTTGTGATTCATTCACGAGCACCGTGATTGGGTTCGTGAGGTGCGCGATGCAGGCCGAGAGCGAGAAACTGCTACCTGTGGGTGACCACTGGTCGCGCAGCGAGGTCGATGAGACTGCGTTTAAAGATGCCCGTCTTGGGCGCCGGTTTGGCGATTTGCTTTGCCGCTTGAGCGATAGAATGGGAGGGACAATCCCGCTGGCCTGTCAGGACTGGGCGAGCACCAAAACCGCATATCGGTTCTTTTCCAATCCAAAGGTCGAGGAAGGGGACATCCTTGCAGGCCACCTCAAGGCGACGAAAGCGCGGCATGCTGCATCTGAGGGGCCGATCTTGGTGCTTCAGGATACGACTGAGTTCACCTATCAGCGCCGGAACCCGCATGACATCGGCTTCACCAAAAGCGTCAACAGTGGTCGCGACAAAGATGGTCGGCTTCGGCACCATGCGGTATGCGTAATCCTGATGCATTCCAGTCTGGTTATCACTCAGGATGGCCTTCCCCTCGGCCTGGCCGCAGTCAAATTCTGGAACCGCGATAAGTTCAAGGGCACTGCCCAGCTCAAGCGGAAGATCAACCCGACTCGGGTTCCGATCGAAGCAAAGGAGAGCGTTCGTTGGCTCGATAATCTCCGCCAGTCAGTCGCTCTGCTGGGGCAGCCCGATCGCTGTGTCCATGTCGGCGATCGAGAGAGCGACATTTACGAACTCTACTGCCTCGCCAAGGATCTCGGCACCCACTTCGTCGTCCGCACCGTTGTCGACAGGCTCGCTGGTAACGGCGACCACACCGTGAAAAGCGAAATGCATGAGGCTCCAAGCACGGGCACCTATAGTATCGAGGTGAGGGTCGATAATGACATGGTCGAGAGTGTGACTCTCGATATCCGGTACAAACGCATCCATATTTGCCCACCGATCGGGAAGCAGAAGCGCTACCCGGCGCTCGATCTGACGGTGATCCATGCATCGGAGGTCGGTACCCCATTGAGCCGGAAGCCGATATTTTGGAAGCTCGTGACCGATCTGGAAGTGGCCGACCTCGACGCAGCGATCGAGAAAATACGTTGGTATTCCGCACGATGGAAAATCGAAGTCTTCCATAAAATCCTGAAATCAGGATGTCGTGCTGAGGATGCCAAGCTCCGCACGGCCGATCGCTTAGCCAACCTTGTCGCGCTGTTTTGTATCGTCAGCTGGCGCGTATTGTGGATGACCATGATGGCACGTGCGGCCCCCGACGTCGACCCAACGATTGCATTCACAGCGACGGAAATTTCAATCCTCGACCGCCTCGTTACCGATAGAGGAAATCGCAGAGCAAAGCCGGGCACGCTCCAGCTCTATCTCATTAAATTGTCCCGCCTTGGTGGCTACCTCGCGAGGACGTCCGACCCACCGCCTGGAAACACCGTTGTCTGGCGAGGCCTACGCCGCCTCGTCGATATCCAGATCGGTGCGGAGCTCGCCACTTATGGGTAATCGCAAGCCTCACCGGATGCATACGGAATAAGGGCTAATTGCCAGTTGCAAAAAAAACTCGACGAACGTGGAAATTTAGACGAAGAGATGGCCCAAGTTGGTGATTCACGCTGCATGATCAGCGGGGTGGGAGAGACACATGGGCCGGTTTATCGTTCGCTTCTGGGATGGCGGCATAGTGCGTTGGGCCGAACTAGCCAGCGAACCACCCGTGACGCGCACCGACCTCATCGCCGTGCATGCGTTGCCCGTCGATGCGCGGACCACCCGCGAACTGATCGAGGCTCTAAACACAACGGTGGGTGCGGCCGAGACCGTCGAAATTCGGGCCGATCAGCTACTCAGCCCGGTTACTGACGACGCGGCGATCTATGCTCAGGGTCTCAATTATCATGCTCATGCAGCTGAGGCCTCGCATGGTCATCGCAAATCGAACCTCATCTTCGCCAAGGCAAGTTCTTCGCTGACCGGGCCGTTCAGCGATATCGTCCGTCCTGCAGAAGTCGAGCTCCTCGATTATGAGGTAGAATTCGGGATCGTGCTGCGCCGTGACATCGGAGCGAATGACAGCATCTCCGACCAGAATCTTGGCAACGCCGTTGCGGGTATCGTGCTTTGCAACGACGTCTCAGCACGCGACACGATGTTTGGCAGCGCATTCCTGCAATGGTTCCGAGGGAAAAGCTTCCGCACCTTCTGCCCGACAGGCCCGGTCCTCTGGCTGCTCGACCCGAACGAAGTGGGCCAGGCGCTGCAAGGTTTGGAGCTGAAGCTCTGGGTCAATGGCGAGATCCGGCAGCAGGCGACTTCCGACGACCTAATCTTTCGACCTGCTGAGACGATCGCCTATATCGCGAAATCTATGGATCTGCGCGGCGGCGACCTGCTTCTGACGGGAACGCCGGGCGGTGTTACCGCAGTCGCGACCCCCCGTGTGGTGGAGATCCTGAAGGATCATCTTCTCCAGGACGAAACGCGCCGCGATGAGCTGCGGGTCGAAATGGTCAAAGGACGTGCCTTCCTGCAACCCGGCGATATTGTGACGGCAACGCTGACCGGCGCCGACGGCAAGTCGCTTGGGGGGCTTGCGAATCGTATCGTCGACGCTGGTTAGGAAGGCCCGCCCCGCTGAACGTGAACGGTGCCCTACCCTATCATATTAAGGAGTAACCGATGAAGGCTATAGTCCAGAGTGCGCTTGGTGAGCCGGCGACGGTGCTGAAACTCATCGATATTCAGGACACCCCCCAGCCCGGGCCAGAGGAAGTCTTGATGGACGTCAAGCTTGCGTCTGTGCATCATGGCGATCTGGGCATGACCCGTTTCCAGCCGAGCATTCCCGAGGATGTCGGCTATGTGCGACGCGGCTCGGAGGCGGTCGGCATCGTTCGCGCGCTTGGCTTCGAGGTCGAAGGCCAAGGCAATCTCAAGGTCGGCGATCGCGTGATCGGATTTCCCGCTCTTGGATCATGGGCAGAAAGCGTCGCCATCCCGGCGCTTACGGCGATCCCTGTTCCTCCGGAGGTTGGTGACGAGGTCGCGGCACAGCTTCTTATCAACTATGTTACCGCGCGCATGATCTTGCGTGGATTGCGCAAAACCGTTTCAGACGAGGTGCTTGGCGGCGGGGCGATACTCGTCACTGGAGCGAGCACGGTCGTGGCTCGCCTGCTGCTGCATTTCCTCAACAAGGAAGGACTAAAGTCGATTGGTCTCGCCCGAAGTGCAGTGAGCGCCAAGCGAGTGGCGGATGAGCAGCGAGGCGTTCAGGTGGCCGCCACCGAAGACGCCGATTGGCAGGCACAGGTTACTTCCATTGCGGCGGGCAGGAAAATCGTCGGCGTTCTCGATTGCGTTTCCGGCGCTGTGGTCGAGGACATCGTGCCGCTGCTGGCTGACGACGCGGCGATCATTACCTATGGCGCCCTGGGCGGGGGCCAGCTCGGCGTCAACCTACCCAACATCATCAACCGCCAGTTCGTCATCCGCGGCGTGACGTTCGGACGGTGGTTCTATGAAGTCCCCAGGGAAGAGCAGATCAACGATATCCAATCGGCCTTCAAGCTCGCGGATGAATTGCCATCGCTGTTCAAGGTCGGCGGTATCTATAGCCTCGCCGATTTCCAGCAGGCCATCGCGGCGGTCGAAGCCCCGAATCGGGATGGTTTTGTCTTCCTCAAGCCATAGCAGGATGCATTCAAGTCTTGCTGGTCGCTAGAGCAACCACGTCACTCAGTCATCGCCCGTCAGCTGACCTTTAGGAAATCTGCTCCAGTGGCAAATCGTTCAAGCAAGGAGAAGCATATGATAGTCGGTATTATTGGAGCCGCTACCGTCGGCACTACGTTGGGCGAGCATTTCGCCAAGGCTGGTCACAAGGTCTTGATCACAAATAGTCGCGGTCCGGAAACACTCGCCGACAAGTTGGCAGGAATGAGTCAGCCTCTCGAACCGGTCACCATGAAGGAGTTGGCGGACGAAGCGGAAATAATCATCTTGGCTATGCCGTGGCACAAGGTAAAGAACGTCCTGCTCACCGACATCCGTTGGGATGGGCGCGTCGTCATCGATGCTATGAACATCTTTGGAAGCTATGACCCTATCCAGGTGGACGACCTCCAAGGAGATTCCGGCAGCGAGATCGTCGCCCGTCTAGCGCCATCGGCACGCGTGGTTAAAGCCTTCAATACTCTTCCATTCGAGAAAATGTTCGCTCCGGTTCCTGAAGGCTTCAGACGGGTCCTGTTCGTCGCAGGTGACGACCAAGACGCTGTCTCCGCGGTAACGACTCTGATCGACCAGATCGGCTTCCGAGCCGTTGCGATAGGCGAGCTTGCTACCGCTGGCCGACAAATGGAGCTAGGAGGCGTTTTCAGTACGCTCGAGTTGTTCGCTCCCGAGTCTCAATAAACGATCCGTGTTTGTCGGTAATTAAAGGCCATGCACGGCCACATTTTTGAGAAAATGATATGAGCAAAGTCATCATTAGCTGCGCGGTAACCGGATCAGTCCACACACCGTCGATGAGCCCACATCTTCCGCTGACTCCTGACGAGATCGCGCACGCCTCTGTCGAGGCGGCGGAGGCTGGAGCATCAGTACTTCATCTCCACGCCCGGGATCCGAAGGATGGCCGACCGAGCGCCGACCCAAAGCTTTTCATGGAGTTCCTGCCACGCATCAAGCAATCGACCGATGCCGTAGTCAACATCACAACCGGCGGCGGGCAAGGCATGTCGCTGGACGATCGGTTGGCGGCCGCATTGACCGCGTCTCCCGAGCTTGCCTCGCTGAACATGGGATCGATGAATTTCGGGCTTTTTCCGGCGCTGGGCAGGTACACCAATTTTCAGCATGCGTGGGAGCCGGCCTATCTCGAGGGGTCGCGCGACTGGATCTTTAGGAACACCTTTGCTGACATCGAGGGGATCCTGTCCCGTCTCGGCCAGGGCCATGGCACCAAGTTCGAGTTCGAATGCTATGATGTCGGGCATCTGTACACGCTCGCCCATTTCCTGGATCGCAAGCTCGTAACTCCTCCCCTGTTCGTGCAATCGATCTTCGGCGTGCTGGGAGGCCAGGGTGCCGATACCGAAAACCTGCTCCATGCGAAGCGGATTGCCGACAAGCTTTTCGGCGGCGATTATCGCTGGTCCGTCATGGCGACCGGCCGTCATCAACTCCCGTTCACCACGATGGCCGCGATCAATGGCGCGAATGTGCGCGTCGGGCTGGAGGACAGCCTTTATGCCAGGAAGGGCAGGCTCGCGACGTCCAATGCGCAGCAGGTATCAATCATTCGGTCGATCCTGGAGCAACTCTCCATCGAGATCGCCACCCCGGCGGAAACGCGCGAACTGCTTGGCCTCAAGGGCGGGGACAACGTCGCGTTCTAGCCTCGGCGTGCGCTCTTGTCCGGCACTTCCTCGTCAGGACGAAAATGATCGCGGCCGCAGTGATGCCCGATCGGCACGTAGGCCCACGGCGTTCGTCACAGACGGACCGTCCGCCTTTGCGAAAATCACACTGCGGTCGGTGGATCAGCGCAGCCAAGGGCGCGGCGGAATGTGAAGCGCCTTGAATAGCTGGCGAGCCGTTTCGAGCGGGAATTCACCGAAACCACCCGAGGCGTGGATCTGATCTACCTCTTTCAGTGGGAACGGCGGTCGCATAGAGTCCGGGAGGTCGTCGCCCCAGGCCCAGAGCGTGCCGCGAGCCAGGCTGTGGTAACCGGTCTCGACGGTGTTATCCATCACATCGCCATCGGCGTAATGCTCCCACTCGTCACCTGCCGGATCCTTCCAATAATCGAAGAACTGGCTACCGAGATTGTGGCGGCCGATCCCCCAATGATGAGTCCAACCTTTGGACTTTAGAAATTGATGGCCCTGGCCCAAGCTGTCGATGTCGAAGGTCTCGAACGAGACATGCAGCAAGCCCGGCGCCGGGCCTCCTAGGATCGCGATGCTGTGGTGGTCCGCCGGCTCGGCTCCCCGGTCAAATCTGCAAAACGCGAGAATGGCAGTCCCATCCTCGACAACTTGGATATCGCTCGGGATCACGCCTAAATGCCTCATATACCATTCCAGTGACACCGCGAAGTTCGGGCGCTGGAAGACGATATGGCCGAGCTTGAAGATCGGCGACGGTGCAAGAGGCGGTCTGACCGTGCTATTCACGCGGTTCTTGTGGAACGGTGTATTCACCGGACCGAGCTCTGCGGCCTCCAGCAAGGGATGAACCCCCGTCGCGCCATAAACCACGTCGACAGTGACGCCGACGGGATCGACCAAGCGAACCCGCTGCCCTCCGCCGGGTATGGATGCCGGCTCGACCGCTGCTCCCATAGCTTTGGAGAGCGTCACCAAGTCGTCGGCATGACGGGCGTTTACGCCGAAGCCGAGAAAAGCGTCGACATCGCCGCGTTCGACCTCGACGAGAAAGGGATCAGTCCCGGCACCGCGATAATAGCGGACATCGGCCGCCTCGCGAAGCGGCGTCAGCCCGAAATCCCGAAGAAAGCGGTCCATCGCGTCGATATCTGCACGGCGAAATCGAACGAAAGCCATGCTTTCCGCGCGAATAATCGGTTCGACGGGTACGACCGGCTTCACGTGCGGAGGCATGCCTGCTTCAGGCCCTGACTTTATTTCGCTCACGGTTCCCATGCCTGACATCGTCCATCCTCGGTTCCGAATTTTGTCATTGTGCAAGTCACAAACTGAAATCGGGCCATGACTCACTTCTCGACATGGATACGATTCAAAAGACTAACAGTCAACGGAAGTTCCACGATCGAGGAGTTTTTGTTGACAGCGTGCGGTCGTACCGGTTACCTGATCGCGGCCCTCATTTGGGCTATAGGAGAGATAAGCGATGGAATATGAGAAGAAGCCCGTCCCTAAGTCGATCGCCGTGTTTGGGGCGGCTGGGCGTATGGGGCACCCGGTAGCCGAATATGTGAACTATGCGGCGCCCGAGGTGAAGCTTCGCCTTATCACAAGTTCCCACGGCGCTGTCGCTACTTTACAAGCCAAATTCCCGAACGCGGAAGTGATCGTCGCCGACTATCTCGACGCGGCTTCGCTCGATGTTGCGCTCAAGGATATCGAGGGCATCTTCGTCGTCACGCCTTCGGGAATAGACGAAGAGTGCGCCATGGGGAACTTGGTGGCGGCCGTGGGATCAGCGGGGACCGCCAAGCACATTGTCCGCATTGTGGGTTATGTGCCAGAGACTTCTCCTGATCATGTGCCGGAAAGTCTGGCCAAGCGCGGCGGGGACGGAAGCCAGCATTATATCGCAAAGGCCGTCCTGACGAAAAGCAAGCTTCCCGTAACCTATCTGAATTGCGGCGCGACGCTGATGGACAATTTCCTGCTCGCTGCGGAAGGAATTCGGCAGAGCGACACATTCATATATCCGCCACGCGATATCCCGTTCGTCGATGCACGCGACCTGGGCGAGGTGGGTGCACGCCTTCTCCTTTCAGACGACGCCCGGCATATTGGTCAGTTCCACACGATGAACAACGGACAGGACCATCTCCTCTCGGAGGAGGTGGCTGCGCTGATGAGCGACGTGTTCAAGCGCAAGATCATTCACGACGGCAGCCGGGAAACCTTCCTCGCTGTGTTAGGCGCTTTGCTGGACCAGCGCGCCGGCCGCGCGGGCGAAGGCGAATATCGCTGGGATTTCGTGCAGTGGGAAAATAATGATGCCGTAGCCTGGTCGCTCAACAATTTCGCCGAACGCATCCTGGGCAGGAAGCCGGTAACCCTGCGTGAATGGTTCATGGAGCACAAAAGCTTCTTCGAACCCGCACCAGGCCGAAGCTAGCTCGATATGGCGCGGCTCACATTCGGCAAGAGACTTTGACAATGACCCGACAGTCGAAAATCGTCCCGATGCTCGGCGTCGGGCTCGGAGTAATGCTAGCCGCGCCGGCATGTGCAAGCCATTTCACCAAGGTCGCTTTCGATAGCGCCCCTTCAAGAATGCGCATTGCTGGGCTGTCACCGAGTACCGTTCAGGTAGTCAGTTCGCCTGGGGGAAGTGCGGCTGACCTTGGAACCAAAATCCTTCACGGGGCAACGGAAGCTCGTCCAATGACTCTTACGGCCGAGGAAAGCGCTAATGTCGAGGCGGTGAACAACTTTATCGCCGCATGGAACGCCAAAGACGGCAAACGAGCGATGTCCTTTTTTGCCGAGGAGGCCCGCTTCTCCGTGGGCAAGATTGGAATGACGCCGGACTTCAAAAAGCCGGACTTCATGGACCTATTGCAAACTGCTTTGAGCATCAAGATGGCAATAACACCCGGCACGACATGGGCGCGGGGCCCTGTCGTCAGTCATGAACGCGTCGATGAAATCATTCTTCCAAATGGGAGGATTGCTGGTAAATTTATCGGCGTGTTCACGCTACGGGACGGCAAGATCGTCGATTTTATCGACTTCGAGTTCTAAACTGATCGAACGTAACATACGCCGATGCCTGAAAGGCCTCTAATCTTACTGAGTCACGAAAGTGGACGAGGGGGGATTTGAACCGCACCGGGTCTGCCGGAGGCGTTGGGTTGTGAGTCACGCTGCCATATCAATGTTGTCCGCGGCAGCATAATATTGATCTTCGGCTTCGGCAGGCGGGATATTGCCGATGGGCTCCAGCAGCCGACGATGATTGAACCAATCGACCCATTCGAGGGTCGCGTATTCCACGGCTTCGAAGGATCGCCATGGACCACGGCGGTGGATGACCTCGGCCTTGTAGAGGCCGTTGATCGTCTCGGCTAAAGCGTTGTCATAGCTGTCGCCGACGCTGCCAACCGACGGTTCGATCCCGGCTTCAGCGAGGCGCTCGGTGTACTTAATGGACACGTATTGCGACCCGCGATCGCTATGATGGATGAGGCCGCCCCGATGGGTCGGCCGACGATCGTGGAGCGCTTGTTCCAGAGCGTCGAGGACGAAGCTGGCATGGGCCGTCCTGCTGGCCCGCCAGCCCACGATCCGTCTGGCGTAGGTGTCGATGACGAAGGCAACGTAGACGAAGCCTGCCCAGGTAGCGACGTAGGTGAAGTCCGACACCCATAGCATGTTCGGCGCTGGCGCGTAAAACTGACGGTTGACGTGATCGAGCGGGCACGGTGCCGCCTTGTCGCTGATCGTGGTGCGCACTGGCTTGCCCCGGATTACTCCTGCCAAGCCCATCTCGCGCATCAGCCGAGCGACCGTACAGCGGGCGATCGGAAAACCTTCCCGCATCATCTGCCGCCATACCTTGCGCACGCCATAGACCGCGAAGTTCTCGGAGAATACGCGCGCGATCTCTGGCTTGAGGACCACATCCTGCTGCGCCCGCGCGGATAGGCGTGCCGGATCCTGTCGCTGCGCGACGCGCTCGTGGTAAGTAGATGGGGCGATCGGCAAGACGCGGCAGATCGGCTCGACCCCATAGGCATCGCGGTGATCGTCGATAAACGCGATCATCGCCGGAACGGGCGGTCGAGCTCCGCCTGCGCAAAATATGCGGACGCCTTGCGCAGAATCTCGTTGGCCTGCCGCAGCTCTCGGACCTCGCGTTCTAGCGCCTTCACCTTGTCGGCAACTTCGGTCGGGACACCGGCGCGCTTGCCGCTGTTCACCTCCGCCTTCTTCACCCACTCATGCAGCGTCTGCGGCACACAGCCGATCTTCTCCGCGATCGACACCACCGCCGCCCAGCGCGAGGAATGATCCCGCTCGTGGTCGAAAACCATCCGTACCGCGCGCTCGCGAACTTCCGGCGCAAACTTGTTCGTTGTCTTGCTCATACAGGCTCCACCTTCTCAGGAGTTGGAGCCTCCGGCAAACCCGGCGCGGTTCAATTCGCTGCGCGACTTGTTGTGATAGGCTGCTGATTGACAGCGATGGATGAGCGGCATGGTGAGCGAGGACGGTAGCGAAGCAACGGCATTTGACGGATATGTGGAAGGGCTGATCGCGGTCATAGGGCATGCCGGTCGAGCGGAGCCGCTTCGGAATTATTGTACGGGTCTGATGATGCCGGCTGCGCGCAAAAGCGTGGAGCCGTTGGCGGCGGTCACGGCGCCGTCGCGTGTTTCTGCCAAGCACCAGTCACTTTTGCATTTCGTGGGCCAGGTGCCTGGTCTGACGAGGCGTTGACGGGGCGGGTTCGTGACTGGGCGTTGCCACGTATGATCGAGCGAGGCGGTGCGATCACCGCCTGGATTGTCGACGACACTCAGTGTCTGGCGTCCAGGCGAAGGGCCATTGCCGCCCAAGGCGTGGAGCGGAAAGGGCTGGCAGCTGATAGCCAAGTATCAGCGCCGCTTTCCGGGCTTCGATGAGAAGATTGTGTCGATGTATGCGCGGGGCATGAGCACCCGGGAGATTACCGGGCATCTTACGGCATCGATGTGTCGCCCGATCTCATCAGCACGCTGACGGACCCGGTGCTCGATGAAGTCGCCGTCTGGCAGCAACGCCCGCTCGATGCGATCTATCCGCTGGTCTTTTTCGATGCGATCCGGGTAAAAATCCGAGATGAAGGCATGGTCCGCAATAAAGCGATCCATATCGCCCTTGGCGTCCGCGCGGGACTGTCAGGATTTCCGTGTGCGGCCGGGCGGTTGATCATCAGGCCGCCATGGCTCTGATGAAACGTTCGCCGAAGATCACGGCAAATTGCGC
>NZ_JAVDWV010000018.1:0-74463 GCF_031457465.1 Sphingobium xenophagum | reverse complement strand
AAGCGCCTTGCCAGTGCGATGAACGGCAATGCGCTCGTCGATCTGCGCAACATCTACCCCCTCGCCGAAGTCACAGAGGCGGGGTTCACGCTGGCCAGGGTCGGCGCGGCGAGTTGAACGTTTCGCCCCGCCGACATGACAAAATCCTGATATCAGCCACCGCATCAATCAGCCGTTCATGTAACATGGCGGAATTGGTGGGCGTTGTTGGCCGCCTGACACGATCGGGCGGCCATGAGCAGCAAGTGCAGTGTGCGACAGACAGCATCGGACGTCGTTAGGATGAGGTGACATAGCCGCGATCGGGCGATATGTAACGTCCGCCCGACTGCGGGCCATTATTAGAATTGACGACAACTCGACGGTCTGTGCCAAGAGTGTCGGGTCGAGCCGAAGGGCATTTGGAGATTTCATGAACTGCTTGTCGCACCTTCATTATGGCGCTCGTATTCCACGCCTCTGCCTTGTGGCCGCTTTGCTCGCGACAACGGCCTGCACCTCGATCGGACCGGGAACAGGCCGCGTCGTCAATGCGGGCAAGGCGCAGGACAGCGCGATTCAGGGCATTCAGATTGTCAATCTCGACGAGCGCTCGCTGGTCGAGATGCCGCGCGCGACGACGCCTGATTTTGCAACCGGCTTGGGCTATTCCGATGCGGTCGGCGAAACGGTGGGTTCGGGCGATGTGCTCAATGTCACTATCTGGGAAGCACCGCCAGCCGTATTATTCGGTGCCAGCGCAAGCTCCGGCATGTCCGTCCAGACCAGCGGCGCCACGACCCTGCCTGAGTTTCTGGTTGGCCCATCGGGCCGCATATCCGTCCCCTTTGCCGGGCTGGTTCAGGCGGCTGGGCGCACCCTTCCCCAGATCGAGCAAGATATTATTGCGCGCCTGCGCGGCAAAGCGCATTTGCCGCAGGTCGCGGTTCGGCTGATCCGCAATCTCAGCGCCAACGTGTCTGTAGTGGGCGAGGTCGCCAACAGCACGCGGATGCCGCTGACGCCGAAGGGAGAAACCATTCTTGACGCGATTGCCGCCGCTGGTGGCACCAAACAGCAATCCGACAAGATGACGATCCAGGTCAGTCGCGGCGGGCAGGTCTATTCCATGCCCTTTGCGGCCGTGATCAACGATCCGCGACAGAATGTCGTTTTGAAGACCGGGGACGTCGTGACGGCGCTATTCCGCCCCTACAGCTTCACCATGCTGGGTGCCGCTGGCCAGAACCAGGAAGTGCCGTTTGAAGCAACGGGGCTGTCGCTCGCACAGGCCATGGGACGTGTCGGAGGCCTTGCAGAGGGCCGGGCCGACCCCAAGGGCGTGTTCGTATTCCGCTGGGAAGAACCGGCTGCGGTCGTCAATCGCAGTGCGTCGGTTTCCCCGCGTTCGGACGGACGCATCCCGGTTATTTATCGCGTGGATATGAGAGATCCGGCGACCTATTTCGCCATGCAGAATTTTACCATTCATGACCGCGACGTTCTTTATGTATCGACCAATCCTGTGGCCGAGTTCCAGCGGGTGATCGGCTTGATTGCGTCAACCGCACTGCCGATCGTTGCCATCGACAATGCCATTACCCGATAAGCGGATAGCAGCGGTGTTGCAGGACAAGGTGGCGTCTGTCGGCGTCGCGCGCAAATTGCAGCCGCGCCATGTGGCAAAGCCGTGGGGACGCATCAATCTGCCTTCGGTCTTCGGCCATATCGGACCGGACCCGATCGGGGAGATATGGTATGAGGGCGAGGAGAGCGACCTGCCCTTGCTGGTCAAGCATATCTTCACCAGTGAGAGATTGTCGATCCAGGTGCATCCTGGCGATGCGGCCGCCATCGCCGAAGGATTGCCGGGCGGCAAGGAAGAAATCTGGTATATTCTGGATTGCGAACCCGGTGCACGCTTAGGCATCGGCCTGAACCGCGCGGTCAGCCCGGAGCAATTTCGGGCGGCGGCGCTGGACGGCTCGATCGAACAGTTGATCAATTGGCAGCCCGTGAGGCCAGGCGACTGCTATTTCATTCCAGCAGGGACCGTTCACGCCATTGGTGCCGGAATCATGCTCGCGGAGGTTCAGCAGAATGTCGACGTGACCTATCGTCTGTATGACTATGGTCGGCCGCGTGAACTGCATCTGGACCAAGGGCTGGCTGTCAGCCATCTTGCCCCTTATGACAGGCCCGTCGTTCATGCGCCTTCAGGTCAGGATGCCGGGTGCATATCGCCGTCGAATGCGCCGTTCCATCTGGAATTGCGCCATTGGCAAAGCGGCGAGCATGTCCAGCTTCCAAACGCGCGCCGCATCTGGTTCACGCCACTTGACGGGAGCGGAATGATCAATGGTGCGCCTTGGGCCAAGGGCGATTGCTGGCTGATCGACCAGAATTGTCGCTTGCAAATCGACACGCCCTGTTCCGCGCTGTTGGCTACCACCCCATAATATCGGTGGCGCACATCCTGGTCGACCATCATCTTCAAGATGTGATCGAAGCCATGCCCGTCTTAAAACAGCTTTGCTATCAGGGTGTTGATAAGTCCAATGGACTATTTGATGCTGCACCCTGCATGGTCAACTCTCTGCGATCCACGGGATAGCTGCGCGCGGCTGCTTGGCGCATGATGCCCAGGCGCGTGCGGCCGCGCGCTCGTCCTTCCACAAAAAAGGCTATTCGCGGCCTTCACCTGCCGATATGGCTCCGACGATGGCGTGCGAAAATATCGCGATGGCCATGGCGGGGGAATGGAATGGATTGGTTGCACGCGGTCGCCGGACTGTTCGTCGGCGTCATGGTAGGCATGACCGGCGTGGGTGGCGGGTCGCTGATGGCACCGATCTTGATCCTGCTGTTCGGCGTCGCGCCAGTAACCGCCGTTGGCACCGATCTGTGGTTTGCCGCCATTACCAAGGCGGTGGGCGGGGTCGTCCACCACCGCCATGGCGGGGCGGAAGGCGGCCCCGACTATGAAGTTATCCGCCGCCTGTGCATCGGCAGCCTGCCCGCCGCAGTCATCGTATTATTGCTGTTGTCGCAGGTCGATACGCATCAGGTAAAAAGCGGCTTCATCATGACCGCCCTGGGCGTGGTGTTGATCCTCACCGCCATTGCTACCCTGTTCCGCGGGCGATTTCATCATTGGGCGGTCCATGCCCGGACCGATACCGCCGGCCGTTTCCTGCGCTATCAGGCGGGGCTGACCGTGGTGGCGGGGGCAGCGCTGGGCGTGATGGTCACGCTGACCTCGGTGGGAGCCGGTGCGCTGGGCGCGACGCTGTTGTTGCTGCTCTATCCGTTGCGGATGCGGCTGCAAAAGCTGATCGCGACCGATATCGTGCATGCCGTGCCGCTGACGCTGGTCGCGGGCATCGGCCATTTGTGGATCGGCAATTTCAACGGGATGCTGCTGCTCAACCTGCTGATCGGGTCGATCCCCGGCATCATCATCGGGTCGATGCTGGCGTCCAAAGTGCCTGAAAAGGTGTTACAGCCGCTGCTGGCGATCGTGTTGATCATCGCGGGCTGGCGTCTGATCGCTTAGGCGATGGCCAACACGCTGGTCAGGATGATCCGCACCAGTTCCGCCTGCCCCCGCGCGCCCGTCTTGGCGTAGATGCGTTTGGAATAGTTGCGCGCGGTCTCGACGCTCAGCCCCAGCGCCTGCGCCGCCTCGCTGATCGGGATGCCTTGGGCGATGACCCAGGCGAACCGCGCTTCGCTGGGCAATAAACCAAACAAGTCCACCAGTTGATCACGGCGGTCGGCCTGGGACCAGCGATCGCCACTGAGATAAGCGATGGCGACCGGGGTCGATCCGGTCGCGACCGATCCGCCGCGCATTGGCGCGACGAGCATGTCCATCCAGGGGTCACGGCTGAGGTTCAGCGCCTTGGGCCGGGCGTCGGGATCGGCGGCGAATTGCTTGATGAGCGCGGTCAGTTCGCGATCAAGCATAGGGGATTGGGGCGTGAGGCGGTCGTAGCGGCCGCGCCGCAACAGGCTGGTGCGCTGGAACAGTTGCTCGACATGGGCGGTCATGTCGACGATGCGGCAGCGCGCGTCCAGCGTCAGCCAGCCGAAATTCAGCCGCCCAAAGGCTTCGGATGTCAGGGTCGATCGCAATTTCTCACGCTCCAGCGCGACGAAAGCCCGCAAAGCGATGCGCAGATGCGGCGCCAGCGCGGTCAACAACGCGCCGACCGCTGGGCCGATCGACCGGCCGCCTGCGCAACTGAGCCAGGCATCGACGCCGCTCGGCTCGGTCACGCGGACCGATCGCATGTCGCTCATCCCCTGCGGCACCATCAGGTCGGCCAGGAAGGATTGATGAACGACATTATCCGGCTCGACCAGTTCGGCCAGCGCATAGACTCGCCCCTCGCGCATATGTCGGTAGGGAAAGGGATCGCGCCGATATTTTTCTACGAACAGATTGTGGATATGCGCGGGCGGCGGCGGCCCGGCGTGCAATTCGACGATCGCGTCTTCGTCGATGGGGCGGAAGACCAATGTGGTATAGACCGCCCCAGTACGCTGGCGCAGCCGTTCCAAGAAATCCTGCCACAAGGGTTGCTGGAACATCCCTTCATGCAGGGCCGTCAGCAGGCCTGTATCGTCCAATCGCATGGGCCATTGCTACATCCTCCCATTTGGGAGGTCCATCATTTCGTGCGTCCTGCCATAGGATGGCGCACAAAGATTGCGAGGATTGCATGGTGGACGTAAAAACCCTGACCCATTTGGAACGGCTCGAAGCCGAGAGCATCCACATCCTGCGGGAAGTGGTGTCAGAGGCGGAGAAGCCGGTGATGCTCTATTCCGTTGGCAAGGATAGCGCCGTGATGCTGCATCTGGCGCGCAAGGCCTTCTACCCCTCGCCCCCGCCCTTCCCGTTGCTGCATGTCGACACGACTTGGAAATTTCAGGAAATGTACAAGCTGCGCGACCGGATGGCGCAGGAAAGCGGCATGGAGCTGCTGGTCTATCGCAACCAGGAAGCCATGGATCGCGGAATTAATCCGTTCGACCATGGCGCGCTGCACACAGACATGTGGAAGACCGAAGGGTTGAAGCAGGCACTCAACCTCTATGGTTTCGACGCAGCCTTTGGTGGCGCACGGCGCGACGAGGAAAAGAGCCGCGCCAAGGAGCGCATCTTCTCCTTCCGCACCGCCAGCCATGGTTGGGATCCGAAAAACCAGCGGCCCGAATTGTGGAACCTCTACAATGCGCGCAAGAATAAGGGGGAGAGCATCCGCATCTTCCCGATCAGCAATTGGACCGAGTTGGACATCTGGCAATATATCCACCTGAACGATGTGCCGATCGTGCCGCTCTATTTTGCGGCCAAGCGCCCGACGGTGGAGCGCGACGGCATGTTGCTGATGGTCGATGACGATCGCTTTCCGCTCGAACCCGGTGAAGTGCCGGTCGACCGCTCGATCCGCTTCCGCACGCTGGGCTGCTATCCGCTGACCGGCGCGGTGGAGAGCGCGGCGGCGACCTTGCCGGAGGTGATCCAGGAAATGCTGCTGACCACCACGTCCGAACGCCAGGGTCGCGCAATCGACAAGGATGCGGGCGGTGCCGGCATGGAGAAGAAGAAGCAGGAAGGCTACTTCTAACGAAGCCTCCTCTTCCGTTCGGGCTGAGCTTGTCGAAGCCCAGTCCTTTTCTTCAAGAAGTATAGCCCTTCGACAAGCTCAGGGCGAACGGTGAAAGAAACCGACATGACTGACGTTTCCACAGACCCCATCTACAAGACCGACGCCCTCATTGCCGAGGATATCGACGCCTATCTCAAAGTGCATGAGCATAAGACGATGCTGCGCTTCATCACCTGCGGGTCGGTGGATGACGGCAAGTCGACGCTGATCGGCCGCCTGCTGTACGACAGCAAGATGATCTTCGAGGATCAGCTCGAAGCGCTGACCGCTGACAGCAAGAAGATGGGCACGCAGGGGCAGGAGATCGACTTCGCCCTCCTCGTCGATGGCCTCGCCGCCGAGCGTGAACAGGGTATCACGATCGACGTGGCCTATCGCTTCTTCGCCACCGAAAAGCGCAAGTTCATCGTCGCCGATACGCCCGGCCATGAACAATATACCCGCAACATGGTGACGGGTGCGTCCACCGCCGACCTCGCCGTCATCCTGATCGACGCGCGCAAGGGCATTTTGACGCAGACGCGCCGCCACAGCTATCTCGCCCACCTGATCGGCATCCGCAACATCGTGCTGGCCGTGAACAAGATGGACCTGGTCGGCTATGACCAGAGCGTGTTCGACACGATCGTCGCTGACTATACCGAGTTCGCCAAGTCGATCGGCATCACGGCGTTCACGCCGATGCCGATTTCCGGGTTCAAGGGCGACAATATCACCGGCCCATCGGAAAACACGCCCTGGTATACCGGCCCGGCCCTGATCGAACATCTGGAGACGGTCGAGGTCAACAGCGCGACCGACGCGGAAATGCCGTTCCGTATGCCGGTGCAGTGGGTCAATCGGCCCAATCTCGATTTCCGTGGCTTTTCCGGCCTGATCGCGACGGGCACGGTCAAGCCGGGCGACGCGATCCGCGTGCTGCCGTCGGGCAAGACGTCCACGATCAGCCGCATTGTCACGCTGGACGGCGATCTGGACGAAGCCGTGGCGGGTCAGTCGGTCACGCTCTGCTTTGCCGACGAGATCGACTGTTCGCGCGGCGACGTGATCGCGCTGGCCGACAATCCGCCCCAGGCCGCCGACCAGTTCGAAGCGACCATCGTGTGGATGGCGGACGAGGAAATGCTGCCCGGCCGGTCCTACTGGCTCAAGATCGGCACGCAGATGGTCACCGCGACCGTCCAGCAGCCCAAATATCAGGTCAACGTCAACACGATGGAACATCTGGCGGCCAAGACGCTGGAATTGAATGCCATCGGTGTCGCCAACCTGTCGACCGACAAGCAGATCGTGTTCGAACCCTATGAGCAGAATAGGACGCTGGGCGGCTTCATCCTGATCGACAAGATCAGCAATGCCACCGTCGCGGCGGGCATGCTGCACTTCTCGCTGCGCCGGGCACAGAATGTCCATTGGCAATCGACCGATGTATCGCGCGATTTCCATGCCAACCTCAAGAACCAGAAGCCCGCCGTACTGTGGTTCACCGGGCTTTCGGGGGCGGGCAAGTCGACCATCGCCAATCTGGTCGAAAAGCGGCTGGCGCGGATGAACCGGCATACATATCTGCTGGACGGCGACAATGTGCGGCATGGCCTGAACAAGGATCTGGGCTTTACCGACGCCGACCGGGTGGAAAATATCCGCCGCGTGGGCGAAGTCGCCAAGCTGATGACCGACGCGGGGCTGATCGTCATCACCGCGTTCATCTCGCCCTTCCGCTCGGAACGCGACATGGTGCGGCAGATGATGCAGCCGGGCGAGTTTTTCGAGGTCCATATCGACACATCGCTGGCCGAAGCCGAGCGGCGCGACGTCAAGGGCCTCTACAAGAAGGCGCGGGCCGGGGATCTCAAGAATTTCACCGGGATCGACAGCCCCTATGAAGCGCCGGTGGACCCCGAAATCCATATCGACACGCTGACCATGACCCCCGATGAGGCGGCCGACGTCATCGTTGCGCGGCTGATCCCATGAACAGGATGAGCGACGCGGCGCTGGCCGCCCATCTGGCAGAGGTGGCCGGGCGCATATTGATCGAGGTGCGGGAATCCGGGGTGTTCAGTGCCAAGGCGCTGGGCAAGGCGGGCGACCAGACCGCCAACCAGTTTCTGTGCCACGCGCTGCGCGAAGTCCGGGGCGAGGATGCGCTGTTGTCGGAAGAAGAGAAGGATAATGAGGACCGGCTCGCCCAGTCGCGTGTCTGGATCGTCGATCCGGTCGATGGCACGCGCGAATATGGCGAGGCGCGGGCCGACTGGGCCGTGCATGTAGGCTTGGCGATCGACGGCGCGCCGGTGATCGGCGCGGTGGCCTTGCCGGGGTTCGAGGGCGGCGTCGTGCTGCGGACAGATGAACCGCGCACCGTCCCGCCTGCGCCCGAAAAGCTGCGCATGGTGGTGTCGCGCACGCGGCCAGCCGCCGAGGCGGTGGCGATCGCGCAGAAATTGGACGCGGAACTGGTGCCGATGGGATCGGCCGGGGCGAAGGCGATGGCGATCATCCTGGGCCAGGCCGACATCTATCTCCATTCGGGCGGCCAATATGAATGGGACAGCATGGCCCCTGCCGCCGTCGCACTGGCCCATGGCCTGCATGCCAGCCGCATCGACGGTAGTCCGCTGGTGTATAACCAGCGCGACGTTTATCTACCTGATCTGCTGATCTGTCGGCAGGAGCATGCGGAGATGGTGCTGGGGCATATCGCGGCATTGGCGCAGGACGCCGCATAGCGGCCTGGTCTCAGGAACAGGCCCTATTCAGCCGCCTGCGCGATGGTTGCACCGCGGCTCAATATCTCACTCGCCACGGTGCGCGTGCGGGCGTTATCGACGTCGATCGCGACCGATCCATCTGACAGGATCACAGGGGCGATGGTCATGCTAAAGCGGCGTGAAAAGCGGGCGAAGGTCGCCGCCAGCGTGCCGATACCGAAGCGAAAACGCAGGAGATTGAGCAAGCCGAACGCGCCGATGATGCGCAGCGGATGCTTGACGAACTGGCCGCCGGACCGGAATGTTTCGGCGGCGGCCAGCGCGGCTGTGTCCTTCAGCCAATAGCTGTTGCAGTTGGAATAGCTGTCATCGGCAAAGGCGTAGAATTTGCGCTGCCCCTCCGGGTGCGCGGCCAGCACCGATGCGCGCCGGGCGAAGGCGACGGCCGCATCAGCACCCTCGGCGACACAGCCATCCAGCATCTCGGCTATGGCGGGCGGGGTCAGCAGCACATTGTCGGCGGTGGTGATGAGCAGCGGAAAGCGCGCGCCGTCCGCCGCCGCCAGCACCGAATCCACCAGATTGGGCCGCGCGCCGATCGCCACCAGCCGCCCGCTTGCGAGCAGGCCGCGCAGTTGGGGCAGGCTCGCCAGCACCTCCGGCTCCTCAATCGCCACACGGATCTCGCCGATCCGCTCGCTCGCCGCCAGCGCATCAATGACATGGACCAGCATCGGCTGATCCACCACGGGCACCAGACATTTATGGGTGACGCCCGCTTCCAGCGCGAGCGGATCGGTCGCGCCATCCCGCTTGCCCGCCAGCACCAGCGCGGTCGTGCGACCACCCATCAGGCCGCGACCCGCATCGGCGCTTCGGTGAGCAGCCCCTGCCGTTCCAGGCTGTGGCCAATGATGGTTTCCACCAGCGTCTGATGATCGACGCCGATCGACGCGGCGGAGCGCGAGATCGTCTTTTTCGACCAGAGGTTGCAGGACAGGTTCACTTCCATGAACTGCACCGCGCCGGTCGCCGGATCATAACGGAACTCGAACCGGCCATAGTCGAACGGCCATAATTCGGGCAGCAGGCGGCGGGTCAGGTCGTCGAGCCGGACGAGCACATCGCGATCCTCGACCAGCACCAACGGATCATCGCCCGCGTCGATCAGGCCGCGCTTTTCTTCATGGCTGCGGGCGCGATGGGGGTCAGCGGGGACATACATCATCGGCGGTAAAAGCCACGGCTCGCCGCCGCTGCCGCCCACAACCGGCACGGCGATGTCGAGCAAGGGCGCCCAGGCTTCGACCAGCGCGTCATGGCCCAAGGCCTGAAGATGATCGACATGCGCCAAAGCTTCATCCCAGCTATCGACCATCGCCAGCCCCCAGGAGGCGGAGGAGGCGTTGGGCTTGACCACCAGCCTTTCGGCCGCGAATCCGGGCTGCGCGGGCAAGCCGCCGCGCCGGAATATCTGCGCCGCCATCGTCGGCACGCCATGCGCCTGCGCGATCAGCTTGGAGAGATATTTGTCGTCGGACACGCCGCGCAGGATGGGACTGGCGCCCATATGCGGCATGGCGCGCCAGCTCAGCAGCAGGGGCGCGAGCATCTCGCTATTCTGGAAGCCGCCGCGATTGAGAAGGGTGACCACGAAATCGGCATCGGGCCGGTCGAACAGCGCTTCATAACTGTCGGCGGCGCTGACGTTGAAGCCGATCGCCCCCAGCGTCGATCGCATCTCATGATGATAGAGGGCGTGATTGCCATCGACCGCATCGGGCTGGCCGGATGCGCGGGCATGTTTGGCGAGGAAGAGCAGCCGCAGCCGTGCCTTGTCGGCCGGGGAAATGCGGATGCAGCGGTCGATATGGGTCGGCATGGCAGCACCGTAGCCGCATGCCATGACAGGGCGGCGACCACGGCATGACGAAGCAACTACGTTTAGATGGCGTCGATATGACGAGGCGATGACGGCGCCATGTCAGGCGGTGACGATCGCCTTCGCCACCGCTTCGGCCACCTTGATCCCGTCGATCGCGGCGGACAGGATGCCGCCTGCATAACCCGCGCCTTCGCCCGCCGGATAGAGGCCGGCGACGGAGAGGCTCTGGAAATCCTTGTCGCGGGTAATGCGGATGGGCGAGGATGTGCGGGTTTCCACCCCGGTCATCACCGCGTCGGGATGGTCATATTGGGCGAGTTGCCGCCCGAATATGGGTAGCGCTTCGCGAAACGCCTCCACCACGAAATCGGGCAGGCATTGCGACAGGTCGGTCGGGGTGACGCCCGGTTTGTAGGACGGCGTGACTGATCCGAGCGATGTGGACGGACGCCCCGCCAGGAAATCGCCGACCGTCTGCCCCGGTGCCCAATAGGTGGAGCCTCCCGCCACATAAGCCTGCGATTCCCAATGACGCTGGAAGTCGATCCCCGCGAGTGGCCCGTCGGGATAGTCGCGCGCCGGGTCGATGCCGACAACCAGCCCGGAATTGGCGTTGAATTCGGCGCGGCTATATTGGCTCATGCCATTGGTGACGACGCGCCCTTCCTCCGACGTGGCGGCGACGACGCGGCCGCCCGGACACATGCAGAAGCTGTACACGGTGCGGCCATTGGCGCAGTGATGCGACAGGCTGTAGGCCGCTGGCCCCAGATCCGGGTGGCCCGCGCATTGGCCATAGCGCGCCTTGTCGACCCAGCTTTGCGGATGTTCGATCCGCACGCCGATGGAAAAGGGTTTGGGTTCGATATGCACGCCCCGGCCATGGAGCATGGTGAAGGTCGGCCGCGCGCTGTGCCCGACGGCCAGCACGACATGATCGCTTTCGATCACGCTGCCGTCCTGAATGACGATGCCGCGCAATTGCTGCGAGCCGTCGCTGCGCCGCTCCAGCACCAGATCATCAACGCGGGTCTGCCAGCGATATTCCCCGCCCAGCGCCTCGATCTGACGGCGCATGGATTCGACCATGGTGACCAGGCGGAAGGTGCCGATATGGGGGTGTGCTTCCCACAAGATATCGTCCGGCGCGCCCGCCGCAACGAACTCCGCCAGCACCTTGCGGCCGAGGAAGCGCGGGTCTTTCACCCGGCAATAGAGTTTGCCGTCGGAAAAGGTGCCCGCCCCGCCTTCACCGAACTGGACATTGCTGTCGGGGTTCAACTCGCCGCGCCGCCACAGGCCCCAGGTGTCCTTGGTCCGCTCCCGCACCACCTTGCCCAGATCGACGATGATCGGGCGGAACCCCATCTGCGCCAGCAGCAAACCGGCGAACAGGCCGCATGGCCCCGCCCCGATCACGATCGGGCGCTTGCCTTGCCAGCCATCAGGCGCATGGGTCACGAAATCATAGCTGGTGTCGGGCGTCGGCCGCACATCATGGTCATGGGCGAAACGCGCCAGCACGGCCGCTTCGTCGGCGACATCGACGTCGAGCGTATAGACGAGTTGGATCGCGCTGCGCCGCCGCGCATCATTGCCGCGCCGCACGAGGCTATGGCCGCGCAGTTCTTCGGGTTGCAGGCCAAGGCGCGCGCATATCGCAGGCGGCATCGCCTCGGCAGGATGGTCGAGGGGCAGTTTCAGGCCGGAAAGGCGGATCATCCGCTGCCCATAGTCGCTCTGTGCCCCAAACGGAAGCGGCGTCAGGTGGGGCGCATTTTCCCGAACAGCCATTCGCCCGCCAGTGCCACGATCATGCTGAGGCCGGTCAGCGGGAAGAGCGCCCCCAGCAGCAGCATCGTGGCGGCGACGACGCGCTCAGCGCGCCCTGTCGCGCGCGGCGGCGCGGTCAGGCGGCCCTGTTTGCGCCGCTTCCACCACAGGACAGGCGCGGTCAGGCACAAAGCGAGCAGGCACAGGCACCCCGCCAGCATCAACAGCCGGTTGACCTCGCCATATTGCTGACCCTGATGGGTGGCGATGCCCCATTCGACCGCCTTTGCGCCGGGGCCGAACATGCGCCAGTCCATATCCTGCACCAACGCGCCGCTGGCAGCGTCGATGGTGATGGCGCGCGCGTCGTCGGCGCGCGTGACGAGGGTGACCACCAGATAAGGCGCGCCGGGGGACGCAGGCAGGATGAGCTGATAGCCGCCCACCAGTCCGCGCCGGGCCGCGATTTTCGCGACGGCATCGACGCCGATGTCGCCCGCCGCGCCCGGTGCCGCGCCGCCTTCACGCAGGGTCCAGGGGAGTGCATCCTTGGCCGGGGCTGTCCAGGGAATGACCGCCATTTTCGGACGACCCCAGTCGTTCGCCGCGACCACCGCGCGCAAGCCCCCGCCCCACACATCGGTCCAAGGCATGCCGGTGATCGCCAGAAACAGGATCACCCCCGCCGACAGGAAGCCCAGTGTCCCATGCAGATCACGCCAGAAGAGCCGTCCCTTCACCCCGCCCCTTATGGCGATGGCGGGCTGGCCGCGCCGGGGCCAGCGCAGATAGAGGCCTGTGATGCACAGGAGGATGGCCCATCCCGCCACCACCTCGACCAGCCGGTTACCGACCGCGCCGGTCAGCGCCAGGCTGTGCAGATCCTTGATCGTCTTCATGAGGCCGCCGCCCTGCATGACCCCCAGCAGGCGACCGTCATGCGGATCGACGAAATGGACGGTGGCCGCGCCATCGGCACCCTTGGTCGTCACCCGCCAGCTTTGCGTAGCGTTTGCGGGATGCGTGATCTGGGTCGCCTGGTCGCCGCTGGCCTGTTCGACCGCAGCGATCAGGCGGGCGGGGGCTAGCATCGGCACGCCCGGCCTGGCGGCGATCTCGACCGGATAGAGCCGCGCCTCCACCTCCGGCTTGTAGAGATAGAGCGCGCCCGTGACCGCCATCAGCGCGAGGATGGGCAGGACGATGATCCCGGCATAAAAATGCCAGCGCATCATCGCCCGATAGAAGGCACCGTCTGTCATCATCCTGTCCTCCCCTGGGCTTCAGAAGCGTGCGCGCACGCCGCCATAGATGGCGCGGCGTTCGAGCGGATAGAAAGCGACGCTGCCTTCATCCGCCGCGGTTGCAGGATTATCGGCGGCGTAGCGGACCAGCGCGCTGATGTCGCCGATGGCGCGCTTCTGCGTCAGGTTGCGGGCGTCGAGGAACAGGGTCACGCCGTCGCGCAGTTGCGCCTGCGCACCGAGGTTGAGCAGCGCATAGCTGCCGACCCGCTTGCTGTTGACATAATCGACCCACGCCCCCTGCGGCAGCCATTCGACCGAGGGCGACACGCTGATGCTGTCGGTGCCCAGCCGCAATTCGGCGCGATAGAAATGACGCGGCACCACCGGCAGGCGATTGTCGCCATAGACGGCATCGTTGCGGAAGTGGAAATCGCTAAATTGATAGACCTGCCGCAGCGTTGCCCAGGGGGTGAAGGCCAGTTGCAGGCCCGCCTCGATCCCCTGATGCCGGGTCTTGTCGGCGTTGAAGGTGGCAGCGGGGATGACGCCTGCGATCACGCTATATTGCAGCATCTCGCCCTTGATGTCAGCGCGATAGAGGCTGATGTCCCAGGCCGCGATGCCGATGCGGCCGCGCGTGCCGATTTCCGCCGTCCACGCCTTTTGCGCGCGGACGGGCGTGAAACCGGGCGCACCGCCTGCAGGCGTTTGGCTGAGTTCACTAAAGCCCGGCAGTTCGACCGAGCGGCTGTAATTGGCATAGAATTGCATCGTCTCGCTTGGCTCGTAAAGCAGGCCGATCTTGGGTGCGAAGGCGTCGAAACTGGCGTCGCCGCTGCGCGCCGGGGCGAAGCGATTGTCGATCTTGCGCTCGCCATGGGTGTAGAGGCCGCCGCCGATCAGCCACAGGCCGGGCATCGGGGCAATGCGCGCTTCGCCATAGCTGTTGATCGTCTGCGCGCGCTGCTGGACCAGGGCGGTCGGCGCGCCGCGATCCCCAGCAATGTTGACGAACTGGCGCGCGGTCACTTTGCCGAAGCGGGCCTGGCTGCCCAGCGTCACTTCCACCGGCATGCCGCCCAGATCGCCCGCCAGATCGAGACTGGCGAAAGCGCCGCGATCTTCCGATTTCTGGTCGATCACCTGAAAGATCGGGTGGTAGAGATCCTTGGCGTTGAAGAAGAGGCCGAAGGCGAGCGCGCCGTTGCCAAGGGCGATGGTGGTGCGGTTTTGCAAGCGGATAGAATCAATGTCGCGCGCCTGATCGCCGACGAAATTGCCCCTGGTCGGATCGGTCAGCGCCGACTTTTCGGACAGCGACCCGGACAGCTTCTGACGGATATTCTGGGCGCTGGCGTAGAAGCGGGTTTCGACGGTGTCGCTGATCTTCACGCCGACATTGCCGTTGAAGCGATAGGATGTCCGCTTACCATGGTCGCGGTCGCCATCGGAGCGATCGGTGGTGATCGCGGCCCAGGCGTCGCCCCGTTCGTCGGCATAGCCATAGGCGGCCTTTGTGCGGATCGTGTCGAAACTGCCGCCATCGACGCGCAGGTCTACGCCGGGCGCGCTGCGACCGGTCGGCGTCACGGCATTGATCGCGCCGCCCAGCGTCGACCCGCCCAGGCGCAGCGCATTGCCGCCGCGATAGACTTCGATATGCTGGAAGACCTGCGGGTCGAGTTCCTGAAAATCGCCATTATCATCGGCCAAGTTGAGCGGAATCCCGTCCTGCAACAGGGTCAGTCCGCGCATGTGGAAGCCGCGCGACAGGCCCGATCCGCGGATCGAGATGCGGACCTCCTGCCCGAAACGGGGTTGGGTATAGACGCCCGGCGAAAGGGTCAGCGCATCGCGCAGCGAGACGGCGACCTTGTCCTCGAAGGCGTCAACCGGGACGACATCGACGCCGCCTGGCGTGCGCTGGACGCGGGCAGTGGCGGCTTCGATCATGGGGCTGGCGGTGACGATGATGCGGCTCTGGTCCGCCTCTTCGGCGAAGGCAGGGACGGACGACAAGGCAAGGGCGCACAGCGATATGCTGCGCAGGCCGGAATGATGGCGCATGGAATTAACCTATTGATAATGTTATTTTAATCCAGCCGCCTTCTGTTTGATCGGCTGGATGGGGGCTGGACAGCTATGATCCTCCCCTCGCAGGGGAGGTGGCTGGCCGCAGGCCAGACGGAGGGGTGTCACCCTATCGATAGCGGCGACACCCCTCCGTCACGCCTTCGGCGTGCCACCTCCCCCACAGGGGGAGGATGTCAAAGGACTGTCGGCGGCCCGGAGGACGGCGGGGGTGGCGCGGCGAGGCGGGCGATCAGGCCGGTCTTGAGCGCGAACGCGATCGGGCCGAAGGCCAGCGTCCAGGCCGGCAAAGCTACATCGGCGAGGATCAGCGGCGGAACGATCGGCTGAACCGATGCGGCGAAGGGGCAATGCTGCTGGCTGCCCATGCCGTCATCGGGTTGGCGGTCGCCCTGCCCCGGTGCCTGGTCGCGGTCGACCACGACATTGACCGCACCCTGTCCGGTACACAGCGTCACGACGACTCCTTGCGCCGTGCGCACAGGCATGAAGCCGGGCGGCACGATCATCTGGATGGCGAGGACGAGCAGCGCCAACGCCGCCAGCAGGCCGCGCGCACCCTCCGATCGTCTGATTGCCCCCATGGTCACGTTGCGCGCTTAACCGATGATCGGCGACCTGTCACCGACACAAATTGTCCCAGCCTCACCACTCACCTTGACGTAAACGTAAAGTGCCATTATCTCTAACCCCATGGACAATCGCAGCAGCATCGCGGGCATCGAATTGCCTGACCATAGCGACCGGCAGAGCTACAGCATCACCGATCTGTCGGAAGAGTTCGGCGTCACGGCGCGCGCGCTGCGCTTCTATGAGGATGAAGGGCTGATCTCGCCGGAGCGGCAGGGTCTGTCGCGCATCTATTCGCGGCGCGACCGGGCGCGGCTGGCCTGGATATTGCGCGGCAAGCGGGTGGGGTTCAGCCTCACAGAAATCCGCGAGATGATCGACCTCTATGACGCCGACGAAGCCCATGAGGAACAGCGCCGCGTGACAGTCGCCAAGTGCAAGGCGCGGATCGACCTGCTCAACCGGCAGAAGGAGGATATCGACGCCGCCATCGCCGAACTGGATGCCTTCGTCGCCACCATTGCCCACTGAATACTAACCGCCTCTCATAAAAAATTCGCAGGAGAAGATCATGCCCAGTTATACCGCCCCCGTTCGCGACACCCGTTTCGTGCTGGACCATGTGGTCGGGCTGGAGCGCTACGCCAATCTGCCCGGCTTTGAGAATGCGACCCCTGACCTTGTTGACGCCATCCTGACCGAAGGCGGCAAGATGGCGGCCGAAGTCCTATTTCCGCTCAACGCCGTGGGCGACAAGGAAGGCTGCACCCGCCACCCCGATGGCAGCGTGACCACGCCGACCGGCTTCAAGGCGGCGTTCGACCAGTTCGTCGCGGGCGGCTGGACCACCATCCACGGCCCGGTCGAATTTGGCGGCCAGGGCCTGCCCAGTGTCTTGGCGACGGCGGTGGACGAATATGTCCTGTCGGCCAACCAGTCGTTCGAAATGTATCATGGTCTGACCGCCGGTGCGGTCGCCGCGCTGATCGCCAAGGGCAGCGACGAGTTGCAGCAGCGCTACATCCCCAAGATGGTATCAGGCGAATGGACCGGCACGATGAACCTGACCGAACCGCATTGCGGCACGGATCTGGGCCTCATCAAGACCAAGGCGGTCCCCAATGCCGATGGCAGCTATGCGATCACCGGCACCAAGATCTTCATTTCGGCGGGCGAACATGACCTGTCGGACAATATCATCCACCTGGTCCTCGCCAAGACGCCGGATGCGCCCGAAGGCAGCAAGGGCATTTCGCTGTTCGTCGTGCCCAAGATGATGGTGCATGACGACGGATCGCTTGGCGATCGCAACGCCGTGTCGTGCGGGTCGATCGAACATAAGATGGGCATTCACGGTAACGCGACCTGCGTCATGAATTATGACGGCGCGACCGGATGGATGGTGGGCGAGGAGAATAAGGGCCTCGCCGCCATGTTCATCATGATGAACGCGGCGCGGCTGGGCGTTGGCCTGCAGGGGCTGGGCCAGGCGGAGATCGCCTTCCAGAATGCCGTCCATTATGCCCGCGACCGGCGGCAGGGCCGCGCGCTCACTGGCCCCAAGGAGCCGGAGGAGAAGGCCGATACGCTGTTCGTCCATCCCGACGTGCGCCGCATGTTGATGGAAGCCAAGGCGATGACCGAAGGGTTGCGCGCGCTCATCCTGTGGGGCGCGCTCCAGGCCGACCTGTCGCATCATGCCGCAACGCCCGAAGAGCGGCAGGCGGCCGACGACATGCTGTCGCTGCTGACCCCGGTGATCAAGGGCTATGGCACCGACCGCGGCTTCGACATTGCCGTCGCCTGCCAGCAGGTGTTTGGCGGCCATGGCTATATCTGGGAAAATGGCGTCGAACAGTATGTCCGTGACGCGCGCATCGCCCAGATTTACGAAGGCACCAATGGCGTGCAGGCGATGGATCTGGTCGGCCGCAAGCTGGCGATGAATGGCGGCCGCGCGTTGCAGGCTTTCCTCAAAGTCGTGGCCGACGAAGTGGCCGAAGCCAAGGGCAATGAGAAGCTCGCACCCTTTGCCGAGTCGCTGGAAAAGGCGAGCGCGCAACTGGGCGCGGCGACCATGTGGCTGATGCAGAACGCCATGAAGAACCCGGACAATGCCGGGGCTGGCGCGCATCATTATATGCACATCCTGGGCATCGTCGCGACCGGCCTGATGTGGTTGCGGATGAGCAAGGCGGCAGCGACGTTGCTGGCGGCAGGCGAAGGCGATGCCAAGTTCCTGGAAGCCAAGCTGGTCACGGCACGCTTCTTTGCCGAGAGGATCATGCCCGACGCGGGATCGCTGCGCCGCAAGATCGAAGGCGGCGCCGACGCGCTGATGGCGCTCGACCCGGACATGTTCCTGGCGGCCTGACGCGGGACACGAAAAAGGGGCTCCGTGACATGTCACGGAGCCCCTTTTTTTGTCAGGTGGATAGGGCAGACTTAGTCTTCGCCATTATCCTTGACGCCGATGGTCGGTACATCGACCGTCTTTTCCTCAGTGCCGACAACGACTTCCTTCGAATCGACATCGACCTTGGGCAGCGCGCCGCCATCGACGCTGACTTCGGGCATGTCGCCGCCGGTGACGTCGGCTTTCCAGAAGCCGGTGGCGAACAGGACGCCGACGATCGCAAGAATGGCGATCAGCACAATCGCGATTGTGCGGCCCGGCCCCTTCTTTTCCGCGATAACCCGGCGATCGTCATATCCATCATTACGAACGTCAACCATGTAAAACCCTCCTCATGTCGTTGTGGAGGGAGAAACGGTCTGGCAATCTTATTGGTTCCAGCGGTCAGCCGTTGGTGATGTCGGACAGGGCGAAGGTCGTGACAATGTCTGGCGTCAATCGCCCCATAAATCCTTGATCTTGCCGAAGAAGCCGGTCGAGGCCGGGCATTCTTCGCCGGTTTCGGTTTCGCGGAAGGCCTCAAGCAGTTCCTTCTGCCGGGCAGTCAGCCGGGTCGGCGTTTCGACGTCGATCTGCACGACCAGATCGCCCTGCCCGCGCCCGTTCAGCACCGGCATGCCCGCACCACGCTGGCGGATCTGCTTGCCCGACTGGATGCCGGCCGGAATCTTGATCTCATGCCGCACGCCATCCAGGCCCGGCACTTCGATCGATCCGCCCAGCGACGCGGTGGTGAAGCTGACCGGGCAGCGACAGAAGAGGGTCGTACCCTCCCGCTCGAACAGCGAATGCCGTTTCACATGCAGGAAGATATAGAGGTCGCCCGCCGGTGCCCCGCGCGCGCCAGCCTCGCCTTCGCCGGTTAGGCGAATGCGCGTGCCTTCATCGACGCCCGCCGGTATGTTGACCGACAGCGACTTGGCCTTGTCCACCCGGCCTTCGCCGCGACAGGCGCGGCACGGGCTTTCGATGACCTGCCCCGCGCCGTGGCAGGATGGGCAGGTGCGTTCGACCACGAAGAAGCCCTGCTGCGCGCGCACCTGGCCATGGCCCTTGCACGTGCCGCAAGTCTTGACCCCGGTGCCGGGCTGCGCGCCCGACCCGTCGCAGGTGTCGCAGGCGGCGGACACTTCGATTTCGATCTGCGTCTGCTTGCCATGATAGGCTTCGTCGAGGCTGATTTCGAGGTCGTAGCGCAAGTCCGCGCCGCGCCGCTGCTGCTGGCGACCACCGCCGCCGCCAAAGCCGGACTGGCCGAAGATGGTTTCGAAGATATCGCCAAGGTCGGAAAATCCGCCCGCATTGGCGCGATGGCCACCGCCGCCGCCCTGCTCATGCTGGGTATAGGCGGCATGACCGAAGCGATCGTAAGCCGCGCGCTTTTGCGGGTCTTTCAGACACTCATAGGCCTGCGACACCGCCTTGAACTTGGCTTCGCTTTCGGCACATCCCCCCGTCTTGTCGGGGTGATATTTCATCGCGAGCTTGCGATAGGCGCTCTTGATCTGCGCGCCATCAGCGGTGCGCTCGATTTCGAGCAGCGTATAATAATCAATTTCGGTCGTCATTCGGACCCCCGCCCGCCTGTGCCGTCACCCCGGCAGCGGCCGGGGTGACGAGTCTGGGGCATCGGCTTACGCCTTGTTGTCATCCACTTCGGAGAATTCGGCGTCGACGACATCGTCATCGGCCTTGGGCGCGTCCGCACCCGGAGCCGCGGCCGAAGCCTGCTCCTTCTCGTAAATGGCCTGGCCCAGCTTCATCGCGATCGTCGCGAGTTCCTGCGCCTTGGTCTTCATCGCTTCAGCATCGCCGCCTTCGATCGCCGACTTGGTCGCGGCGATCGCGGTTTCGATCTCGCCCTTGAGGCCAGCGTCAACCTTGTCACCATGTTCGGCCAGTTGCGCTTCGGTGGTGTGGACCAGGCTTTCGGCGTTGTTCTTCGCCTCGGCCGCTTCACGACGCTTCTTGTCTTCCTCGGCGAAGCGCTCGGCATCCTTGACCATCTGGTCGATGTCCGAATCGCTCAGGCCACCCGACGCCTGGATGCGGATCTGCTGTTCCTTGCCGGTGCCCTTGTCCTTGGCCGACACGTTGACCAGGCCGTTGGCGTCGATGTCGAAGGTGACCTCGATCTGCGGCACGCCGCGCGGCGCGGGCGGGATGCCGACGAGGTCGAACTGGCCGAGGATCTTGTTGTCCGCCGCCATTTCGCGCTCGCCCTGGAACACGCGGATGGTCACCGCCTGCTGATTGTCATCGGCGGTCGAATAGACCTGGCTCTTCTTGGCCGGGATCGTGGTGTTGCGATCGATCATGCGGGTGAACACGCCACCCAGCGTCTCGATGCCCAGCGACAGCGGCGTCACGTCGAGCAGCAGCACGTCCTTGACGTCGCCCTGCAGCACGCCCGCCTGAATGGCGGCACCCATCGCCACGACTTCGTCAGGGTTCACGCCGGTATGCGGTTCCTTGCCGAAAAATTCCTTCACGGCTTCGCGCACCTTGGGCATGCGGGTCATGCCGCCGACCAGAACGACTTCGCTGATGTCAGCCGCCGAAACACCGGCGTCTGACATCGCCTTCTTGCAAGGCTCCATCGTCCGCTTGATGAGGTCAGCGACCAGGCGCTCCAGGTCCGACCGGGTGATGGTCTTGACCAGATGCTTGGGGCCGTTCTGATCGGCAGTGATGAAGGGCAGGTTGACTTCGGTCGACTGGGCCGAGGACAGTTCGATCTTCGCCTTTTCGGCGGCTTCCTTCAGACGCTGGAGGGCCAGCTTGTCCTTGGTGAGGTCGATGCTCTCGGTCTTCTTGAAGTCGTCGGCCAGGAACTGCACCAGCTTGGCGTCGAAATCTTCGCCGCCTAGGAAGGTGTCGCCATTGGTCGACTTCACTTCGAACACGCCATCGCCGATTTCCAGGATGGAAATGTCGAACGTGCCGCCGCCAAGGTCATAGACCGCGATCGTCTTGCCGTCCTGCTTGTCGAGGCCATAGGCCAGCGCGGCCGCCGTCGGCTCGTTGATGATGCGCAACACTTCAAGGCCAGCGATCTGGCCAGCGTCCTTGGTTGCCTGACGCTGGGCGTCATTGAAATAGGCCGGAACGGTGATGACCGCCTGCGTGACCGTTTCGCCCAGATAGCTCTCGGCGGTTTCCTTCATCTTTTGCAGGGTGAAGGCCGAAATCTGCGCGGGGCTGTAATCCTGCCCACCGGCGCGGACCCAGGCGTCGCCGTTCGGACCCTTGGCGATGTCATAGGGAACGAGTTCCATGTCCTTCTTGGTCATGGGATCGTCGAAGCGGCGGCCGATCAGGCGCTTGACCGCGAAGATCGTGTTGTCGCCGTTGGTGACCGCCTGGCGCTTGGCCGGCTGGCCGATCAGGCGCTCGCCATCCTTGGCGAAGGCGACGATGGACGGCGTCGTGCGCGCGCCTTCCGCATTTTCAATAACCTTGGGCTTGCCGCCGTCCATGACGGCGACGCAGCTGTTGGTGGTGCCAAGATCGATACCGATTACTTTTGCCATTGTGTCCTCTTTGAACCCCAAATTTCATTCAGCGGTTGACGGCCCCATACCCCACGAAAGCGCCAAGGCAAGGCCGGTCTGCATGGGCGATATAGGCGCGCTTTTGCTTGGCACAAGAAGCAGCGGCCATTAGCTATGTCATCGACCGGAAACGAGACAGTCATGGAGTGACCAATGCGCGCGCCCTTCGCCCTTATCGCCCTTGCGGCCCCGCTGGCGCTCAGCGCATGCGGCGACCCCGCGCCAAGCTATATCGACCAGGCCTGGGTGCGGCTGTCACCGAATAAGGAATCGCCCTCGGCCGGCTATTTCGTGGCGCATGGCGGGGATGCGGGCGTGCAGATACGCGGCGTGCTGACGGCCTATGCGGTCAAGGTGGAAATGCACGAAAGCGTGATGGAAAATGGCGTCATGACGATGAAGCCGATCGACAGCGTGGACGTGCCCGCCAAGGGCAAGGTCAGCTTTGCGCCCGGCGGCAAGCATCTGATGTTCTGGGGCATCAACGACACCGCGATCAATCAGGGCAAGATGGAACTGACCTTCCTGATGAGCGACGGCAAACGCCTGCTGGTGGACGCTGTGATCCGCAAGCCGGAAGCGGCGGGCGCACCTGCGGCGGCGCCGGCCAACGCGCATGAGGGACATTGAGCAGCCGTAGCCTGACGCCCGATGAAATTGCGCTTGCCCACGCTATGTTTGGGCGGGCGATCGCCTATGAGCGGGTACGGGTGCATAACCGCAAATGGTGGCCACTCCAGCCGCGCCGGGTCACCATGGCCCCAGATGGCCATCTATGGTTTCCGCCGGAGGGCGGCCTGTTCTGCGCCGATTTCTGCGAAAGCCCGCTGCATATCCAGGCGCATTTCATCCATGAAATGACCCATGTGTGGCAGGCGCAACGATCGGGCAAATGGTGGCTGCCGCTGATGCGCCACCCCTTTTGCCACTATGATTATGCGGTTCTACCGGGCAAGCCCTTCGCGCATTATGGCATCGAGCAGCAGGCCGAGATCGTGCGCCATGCGTTTCTGTTGCGGCAGGGTGTGGCGGTAGCGGGCAAGCCGGGGCTGGACGTTTATGAGGCGTTGCTGCCGTTCGGTTGAAGCGGCTACCAATATTTGGTAAGATGGTGACATGAGCAGCAAGACCACCTCCGTCGCCCTGGGCGACCATTTCCGCGAGTTCGCCGAACGCAAGGTCAGCGAAGGCCGCTACGGATCGACCAGCGAAGTAATCCGCGCGGGATTACGAATGCTGGAGTCGGAGGAGCAGAAGCTGGAAGCGCTGAGGGCTGCGATTCAGGAAGGGCTGGATAGCGGTCCTGGGCAAGAGTTTGACTTCGATGCATGGCTCGACCGACGTTTCCCGGTTAGCGAGTGAAACACCGCGCCCTTGTCTATTCGCCGCGCGCCTTGTCCGACCTTGAGGAGATTGGCATACGCAGCGAACGCGAATGGGGCAGAAAACAGACCCGATCCTATCTTGCCGCCATCAAGGAAACGGCCGGGAAATTGATATCCTTCCCTTCCCTGGGCATGGATTGCTCATTCCTTTCGCCCGATTTGCGCAAACGCCGATCCGGCAGCCACTTTCTTTTCTACCATATCCTGCCCGACGAGATTCTCATCGTGAGGATATTGCACGAGCGTATGGATTTTGAAGGCCATTTAACGGACCTTTAGCTCCATGAAAAAAGGCGGACCTTTCGGCCCGCCCTTTTCATCGTCATCCCTGATCGCGGATCAATAGACCCGCGCCTTGGGCTGCACATATTCGGCTTCGTCGGTCAGCGTGTAATCATGGACCGGGCGATAATCGAGCTTCACTTCGCCGCCCGAACCACCCCAGCCGTCGAACCAGCTGATCGTGTGCTTCATCCAGTTTTCGTCGTCGCGGTTCGGGAAATCCTCATGCGCGTGCGCGCCGCGGCTTTCCTTGCGGTTTTCCGCGCTGACCATGGTGCAGACCGCCTGCGACATGAGATTGTCCAGTTCCAGCGTCTCGACAAGGTCGGTGTTCCAGATCAGCGAGCGATCCGACACGCCAACATCCTGCATGCCCGCATAGACATTGTGCATCTTGTCGACGCCCTCGGCCAGCAGCGCGCTGTCGCGGAACACGGCGGCGTGCTTCTGCATCGTATGCTGCATTTCAAGGCGCAGCTTCGCGGTCGGCGTGCCGCCGGTCGCGTTGCGATATTTGTCGAGGCGGCTGAGCGCCAGGTCGGCAGCGTCCGATGCCAGCGGCTTGTGGCTGCCATTGGGCTTCAGATTGTCCTTGAGGAACAGACCCGTCGCCCGGCCGAACACGACCAGATCGATCAGCGAGTTGGAGCCGAGGCGGTTCGCGCCATGGACCGACACGCAAGCCGCTTCGCCGACCGCAAACAGGCCGGGGACCACGACTTCGGGATCGCCATCCTTCTTGGTCAGCACCTGGCCATGATAGTTACAGGGAATGCCGCCCATATTATAATGGACCGTCGGCGTGACGGGCAGCGGCTGTCGGGTCAGGTCGACACCGGCAAAAATCTTGCCGCTTTCGGTGATGCCCGGCAGGCGTTCGGCCAGCACCTTGGGATCAATATGATCAAGGTGCAGGAAGATATGATCCTTGTTCGGACCAACGCCGCGCCCTTCGCGCATTTCCATCGCCATCGACCGCGACACGACGTCGCGTGACGCCAGATCCTTGGCCGACGGGGCATAGCGTTCCATGAAACGCTCGCCTTCGGAGTTGGTGAGATAGCCACCCTCGCCGCGCGCGCCTTCGGTGATCAGCACGCCCGCGCCATAGATGCCGGTCGGGTGGAATTGCACGAATTCCAGATCTTGGAGCGGAAGCCCCGCGCGCAGCACCATGCCGCCGCCGTCGCCGGTGCAGCTATGCGCCGACGTGGCGGAGAAATAGGCGCGGCCATAGCCGCCCGTCGCCAGCACGACCGCATGCGCGCGAAAGCGATGGATCGAGCCATCTTCCATGCACAAAGCGATCACGCCGCGACATTCGCCATTTTCCATGATCAGGTCGATGGCGAAATATTCGATGTAGAAGTCCGCGTCATATTTCAGCGATTGCTGATAGAGCGCGTGAAGCATCGCGTGACCGGTACGGTCGGCGGCGGCGCAGGTACGCTGCACCGGCGGGCCAGCGCCCATATTCTGCATGTGACCGCCGAAGGGACGCTGATAGATCGTCCCATCCTCGTTGCGGCTGAACGGCACACCGGCATGTTCCAGCTCGATGACGGCAGCGGGCGCTTCACGCACCATATATTCGATCGCGTCCTGATCACCCAGCCAGTCCGACCCCTTGACGGTGTCGTACATGTGCCAGGTCCAGTGATCGGGCGAATTATTGCCAAGGCTGGCGGCAATACCGCCCTGCGCTGCAACCGTGTGGCTGCGCGTCGGGAACAGCTTGGTGATGCAGGCGGTCTTGAGGCCCGCTTCGGCGCTGCCCATGGTCGCGCGCAGGCCCGAACCGCCCGCGCCCACAACTACGGTGTCATAGGTGTGATCAATGATCTTGTAGGCTTGCGTCATTATTCAGCGACCCCCGTGAAGGCGATCTTGGCGATCGCGAAGACGCCTGCGGCCGCGCCGCCAAAGGCATAGAAATTGAGCAGCAGCATCGAGAGGAAGGCCAGTCCTTTGTCATGGACATAATCTTCCAGCATCACCTGCATGCCGAGGCGCAGATGCCAGAAGATGCTGACGATCATCAGCATCATCGGCACCGCGACCAGCGGGTTGGCGATCCACAGCACGACGCTTTCATAATCGAGGCCGGGCAGGCTGAGCAGGCTGAAGATCAGCCACAGCACCAGCAGCAGGTTACCGACGGCGGTGTAACGCTGCGCTAGCCAGTGATGCGCGCCATGCTTGGCAGATCCAAGCCCGCGGACGCGGCCGATACCAGTTCCGTTGCCCATCAGAAGCCCTTTCCGAAGATATAGAGCCACATCAGCGCGGTCACGATCAGCGACGCTGCGAAGGTTGCGAGCGACCAGCTCTTGTTGCTCTTAAGTTCATATCCCGCGCCGATATCGAGAACGAAATGGCGCAGGCCGGAGAAAAGATGCTGGAAGAAGAACCAGCTCAGGCCGATCATCACCAGATAGCCGATCGGCGACGTCGCGCAGGCGATAAAGGTGGCATAGGCTTCCGGCCCGGTCGCGGCGGCCATCAGCCACCAGATGAGGCCCAGCGCACCGGCCGTCGCCAGACCGTTGCCGGTCACGCGGTGGATGATGGAAACGGCCATGGCCGGTCCCCATTTCCAGATGGTCAAATGCGGCGAGAGCGGCCGGCTGTTGGATCGCGCCATATCTACCCTTGTCCCTGCTATATTCCTTGATCCCGCCCCCCTTAAGAGCGAACGCGAAGGAGGGCAAGCCGCACCGGGCATGGCTGCCCCAATGTCCGTGCCCAATCTCCATGCCATGGCCGGGGGCAATGATCATAAGAAGTGATTAACCAAAGCGCGCTAGGACAGCATGAGATTATCGTTCATCCCACCAACAGGGGCCGTCCAGCCATGTCGTCATTCGTCCCAACAGCGACCAGCACGTCGGATTTTCTGGCTGAAATCGACCCGGACGGCGCGCTCGCGCGCGACTTGCGGGAGACAGGCACGCTGATCCAGGCTGACCTGGCGAGCGTAGCATCGACCTTTTTCACGACCTATATGGCTGAAACAAGCTTGGAATCGCGGCTGAACGCTGCCGTCATCGCACGGATAGAGATCGAAGTCGCAGCCTATGTCGATCAGAAATTACTGCATTATCAGGACAATCGCTGGGCACAATCCGCCGCTGATTGCGTCCGCCATGCCCGTAAGCATGGAGTGCCGGTGCGATCCGTGCTGATTGCTGTGGGCAGGGCCAACCAACATATCATGGATCTCGTGTGGGATCGGTGCCGCGACGACGAACCGCGCAGCCGTCGCCTGATCCATAGCATCTTGCAAGTTTCGATGATCGACGCGGGCTTCATGAGCAATGTCATTGCCACCGATCAGGCCGAGGCTCAGCGCACCGAGCGGCAACGTTATGGCACCTTGTTCGAACAGCGGATCATGGGGGAACTGGACGGCGCGACTCAATTGGGCGAATCGCTACGCGAGCAGGCCAAGGATGCGTCCGCCGCCACCCGCGGGATGCTGGGCAAGGCGTCGGAAGTCGCCGCCGCCGCTGAACAGTCCGCGCTGGCGATGCGCGAAGCGGCACGTACCGCCGCCGGCCTTATCCGCGCGATCGACGATGCGCGCACCGAAGTCGAAGGCGCCGCCGACGTGGCGCAGCGGGCCGCGCAGCAGTCAGGCGATGCCGTTACCATGTCCGCGACTTTGTCAGACCATGCCAAATCGATCGAATCGATCCTGGGCCTGATCCGCGATATTGCCGGCCAAACCAATTTGCTGGCGCTCAACGCAACCATCGAAGCCGCCCGTGCGGGCGATGCCGGACGCGGCTTTGCCGTGGTGGCGCAGGAAGTGAAGAGCCTCGCCAACCAGACCGCGCGGGCCACCGACGAGATTGCGGGCAAGATCGCCGATATCCAAGCCTCGACCCGCCAATCGGTGGAAACCAATGAGCGCATCCGCGACACGGTGGGCGAAGTGCAGGCCAGCGCCGAACGCATCCGCCATGCCATGGACGCGCAGGCGCAGACCGTCACCATGATCACCGCCGCCGTCGATGAAACCGCGCTGGCCGCGGATTCCATGTCGACCACCATTTCGGCGATCCGCCAGGACACCGAAGTCGTCGCGTCGGAAATCGACCAGCTCGAACGCGGCTTCGTCAGCGTCGAGGGGAAACTCGCCAGCCTGCGCCATGCCTCGACGGACTTCGGGCGGCAGGTCGCCTGACACTCCATGTTGGTTCGTCATGCTGACGAAAGTCAGCATCCATGCGCGCTCCGTCTGTGAACACACATAAATAGAGCCAATGGATCCTGACTTTCGTCAGGATGACGCGGAGTTGGAGCATTTGCTGCGAACCGCTTTCCCTGCCCTTCCCGCTGCTCTAAAGGCGGCGGGATGAACGATGCTACATCCCCGGCGATCCAAAGCTGGAAAGTCACCCTGCCCTGCACCCGCGCCGAGGCCGAAGCGCTGGACGGGGATATTGCCGCCTTTGCGATGATGGACCGGCCGCCGGTGCTGATGACCAGCGAGGCGGAACCCGATGACGAGGATGCCTGGCGGCTCGACGCCTATTTCGAGGGCAAGCCCAGCCCCGCCGCGATCAAGCTGTTGCGGTCGATGGTGCCCAGCGCCGCGCGGATCAAGCCCGTCGTCGAAGCGCTGCCCGACGAGGATTGGGTGACGATCAGCCAGCAAGGGCTGGAGCCGGTCACGGCCGGACGCTTCCATGTCCGCAACCTCGCCAGCGATCCTGAACAGCCCGGCCAGGTCAACCTGCTGATCGCCGCCAGTCGCGCCTTTGGCACCGGCCAGCATGAAACGACGGCGGGTTGCCTCGCCATGCTCGACCGGATGCGGCGCGTGGGCATGCGGTTCGGCAATGTCGCCGATATCGGCACCGGCACCGGGCTGCTCGCCTTTGCCGCGTTGCACCTGTGGCCGCGCGCCTATGCTACCGCGTCGGACATTGATCCGGTCGCGGTCGAGATCAGCGCCGAGAATGCACTGGCCAATGGCATGACCGTCGGCCGGGGACAGGGCCAGGTCGCGCTCTATGCCGCCGCCGGGGTCGATCATGCCGCGATCATCACGCGCGCGCCCTATGACCTGCTGATCGCCAATATCCTGGCCGGGCCGCTGATCGAACTGGCCCCATCGCTCTGCGCGATGGTGGAGGAGGGCGGCACGATTCTGCTCGCGGGCCTGCTCAATGAACAGGTAGACTCCGTGCTGGCCGCCTACCGGGCGCAAGGGATGCGGCTGGCGGAGCGCGCCGACCGGGGCGACTGGCCGACGCTGCGGCTGCGCAAGCGGCCGGTGATCGGCTGGAAGCGCCCCCGCCGCCTCAACCCGGCCGCACGCGGCGAAGCGCCCGGTTTCGGTAGTATCTGACCCTTTAGGCTGGGATGATCAGAGCGCGTCGATCATCTCGGCCAGCACCGCCAGGCAATCCTTGCCCAATTGCATGGAGCGCGCGGGCGACCAGCCGGTTTCTGCGTCGGGCAGGTCGTCGTTATCCTTGAACGGCATTTCGAGCGTCATCGCCACCGCGCCGAATCGCTCGGCGATCTGGTTGGTGGACATGGCGAGGTTCGCGCGGCCTGCGCCCGCGACCGGATAGCCCAGGCGCGTCTGGAAATCGGGCGTGCGCGCCGCCAGCGTGTCGCGATAACGGTGATAGAGCGAGATTTGCCGGTCGGTGATCGAGGGAATGCCTTCGAACCCGGCGATGAACACGGCGGGAATGGCTTCGTCGCCATGCACGTCCATCGCGAAGTCCACGCCGGTCGCATCCATCGCGTCGCGGACCAGCAGCACTTCGGGGCTTCGTTCCATCGAGGGCGTGTGCCATTCGCGGTTGAGGTTCACCCCCACTGCATTGGTGCGCAAATGGCCCCGGCGGCTGCCATCGGGGTTCATATTGGGGACGAGGTGGATCGTCGCCTTCTGGCGCAGCAGCCGGGCGACGGCATCTTCCTCGTCGGTCAGCCGCTCCAGTGCGCCTTCCATCCACCATTGCGCCATCGATTCGCCAGGATGCTGGCGGGCATAGAGCCACACCTGCTTGGAGCCATCACCGATGGTCAGCAGGTCGATCGGCTGGCCATCCAGCGTCAGCCCCAGTTCGCGATGCGCGACGCCCGGCTGGCAGGCGGCAAAGGCGATCAGGTCATGGTGCCGCTCCATCGAATAAGGCGCGAAATAGGCGACCCACACGACATTGGCATCGCTTGCCAGCCGGATGGTCAGCGTGCCGTCGGCATAGCTGGTGTCGGCCTGGGTCCAGATTTCCCGGTCCTCGCTCACCCGTGCCTTATAATCCGCCCAGCCATCGGGATAGGCCGACCCGCCGCAATTGACGATTCGCAACTCCACTTCGCGGCCGGCGGCGCCTGCGACGCGGAAGTGGAACCATTGATAGAAATCGCTCTGATGATCGGTCACGATCTCCAGCTCGGCGCGCGCGCCGCCTGGCGTATCGGTGATGGAGAGGGTGCGAATATTGCCGCTGTCAAAGCCGCTGGAAATGGAAATGCTCATTTGACGGTTATAGTCCGGCCCGATTCGCCCGGATAGCCCCCGATCAACGCGCCAGCGAGCTTTTGTGCGGCGATGCCCGGCTGCGCGGCGGGCGTGCCCTGCCTCGCCTCGGTATAGGCGCGGCCCTCCCAGATGGTCGCCGAATCGGACCGGCGGCGCAGTTGCACATGCAATTGCGACGTCACAATATCCTTGGGCTTGCCCGACAGGTTGATGCCGACGCCGACACCCATGCCCGAAAAGCCACCGCTGCCGATGCCGCCGCCCATGCCGACGGTGACGGGGCGATCATTGCGCGCCTGGCCCGACGGGCGGAAGCTGCGCTGGAAACTGACCAATGCGACATAGTCGCTGCTTGCGCCCGCTGGCACGGTGGAAAAGCCCACCCGCTGCCATTCCTGCGCAATGGCAGCGGCATAGGTACGAAATTCAAGGCTGACATCCGCATTACCGGGCATCTCCTCTATCGCGACCGTGCCGGACCGGGCCGGGTCGCCGACATGGAATCGCGTCACTTCCACCGATGGCACGGCGGTCGCACAGGCGGCCAGTGGCAGGGCAAGGCAGGCGGCGAGGATCAGGCGCTTGGACATTGATTTCACTCCGAGGATACTTTCCACCGCTAAACGGCGCGGCAACCCTATTTCCCTCCAACGCGCAAAGCCATGAAGTTGCTGCATGGCCGATGAACAACGGCAAAAGAGCGCCCGCTGCCCTTGACTTTGGCCCGCCCCACCCATAGGGGCAGCGCTTCGATTTTCCATCACAGTCAGATTCACCAAGGGCCGATGCCATGAAGATCCGCAACTCGCTCAAGTCGCTCAAGGACCGCCACCGGGACAACCGCGTGATCCGTCGTCGCGGCCGCACCTACGTCATCAACAAGACCAACCGTCGCTTCAAAGCCCGCCAGGGCTAAGCAGTGCGGTCAGGATGGTGCCGTTTCCGGCGCTGTCCTAAGCCATCGGACGAACAAGTCCTTTCAGAGCGCCCGATCGAGCATGATCGGGCGCTCGATGCGTTTGTGCGCTGGGGTTGGGAATATGCGCGGTGTACTCCCCACCCCGTTCGGGCTGAGCCTGTCGAAGCCCCTTTCTTGTCAAAAAGTGGCCCTTCGACAAGCTCAGGGCGAACGGAAAAGGGTGATGTTCGCTACGCTTGAGCGGGTGTTGGTGCCCAGGTGCAAATCCCTCTCCCTTGAGGGAGAGGGCTGCGAAGACTTGGCAGCTTGCTGCCTAGGCGTAGCTGGGTGAGGGTGTAGCGCGCCAACGGCCACGCCGCACACCCTCATCCAACTCCGCCTAACCTCCCTGCGGTCGGTAAGGCTCCATATCCTTCTCCCTCAAGGGAGAAGGGCGGTTATTCCCGCCCCTTCAATTCATCGCCCTGCACCGCTGCGACATGCAGCACATTGGTCGATCCCGGCGTGCCGAAGGGGACGCCCGCCAGCACCACGATCTTGCCGCCCTTTTCCGCCATGCGATGCCGCAGCGCCATGCGCCGCGCCTTGCCGATCATTTCCTCGAACGTGCCGATATCCTTGGTGCGGATGGCGTACACGCCCCAGGTCAGCCCCAGCTTGCGCGCCGTGTCGGTGCGCGGGGTCAGCGCCAGGATCGGTGCGGAGGGCCGCTCGCGCGCGACGCGGCGCACCGTGCTGCCCGATGAGGTGAAGCAGGTGATGACGCTCGCGCCCACCACGGTCACGATATTGCCGGCCGCTTCGGCCAGCGCGTCGGCGGTGGTGGGATCGGGCTTCGTCTCGGTGAAGTGCAGCCGCGCCAGATAGCCCGGATCACGCTCGACGCTGTTGGCGATGCTGTCCATCATCGCGACCGCCTCGACCGGCCAGTCGCCCGCCGCCGTTTCCGCCGACAACATGATCGCGTCGGCCCCGTCATAGACCGCCGTCGCCACGTCCGACACTTCGGCGCGAGTCGGGGATGGTGACTTGATCATCGATTCGAGCATCTGCGTCGCGACGACCACCGGACGGCCCAGTCGCCGCGCGGTTGCGACGATCTGCTTCTGCAGCGGCGGCACCGATTCAGGCGGTAGTTCAACGCCCAGGTCGCCGCGCGCGACCATGACGCCATCGGCCATCTCGACGATTTCCTCCAGCCGCTGCACCGCCGACGGTTTTTCGATCTTGGCCATCAGCGATCCATGGCCGCCCATCAGCTTGCGTGCCTCGGCCAGATCTTCGGGCCGCTGCACAAAGCTGAGCGCGATCCAGTCGCACCCCTGCTCGATCGCGAAGCTCAGGTCACGCCGGTCCTTCTCGGTCAGCGCAGGCACGGGCACCACGACGTCGGGCACGTTCACGCCCTTGCGGTTGGATAAGGTGCCGCCAACCTCGACGATCGTGTCGATACGGTCTTCGGTGATCGCCTGCACCCGCAGCACCATCTTGCCATCGTCCAGCAACAGCCGGGTGCCCGGCACCAGCGCGGCATAGATTTCGGGATGGGGCAGGTTGACGCGGCGGGCGTCGCCCGGCGTTTCGTCGCGATCGAGGATGAAGGGCGCGCCCTTCTCCAATATCGCCAAGCCCTTTTCGAACGTGCCGACGCGCAGTTTCGGCCCCTGCAAATCGCCCAATATAGTGGTCGGCCGATGAAATTCATTTTCCAGTTCGCGGATGATGGCGATCCGCGCGGCATGATCCTCATGCGCGCCATGGCTCATATTGATGCGAAAGGCGTCGGCACCCGCGATGAACAGCGCGCGGATCATCTCCGCACTGTCGCTCGCAGGACCAAGCGTCGCAAGAATACGGACCTTGCGCGAGCGGGGCGGTAACTTCGTCATGTGTTCTCCTGGCCGTCATATGCGCTCCGCACTTGCCGGAGCGTCGTTATGGGGTATCCGTGCTGCACGACAGGATGATGTAGATCAGCGAAAGGGTTTCACGCCGATGAACGACACCATAGTCACAGATGAAGTTGCTGCAACCGCCTTCCGCCGGTTGGTGGCGCATTTGCAGCACCGCACCGACGTACAGAATATCGACCTGATGGGGCTGGCCGGCTTTTGCCGCAATTGCCTCGCCGACTGGATCGCCGAAGCGGACGGCACGCTGACGCGCGATGAAGCCCGCGAAATCATCCACGGCATGCCCTTTGCCCAGTGGAAGGACCAGCATCAGGGCGAGGCCACCCCGGAACAGATCGCCCGGATGAAAGAGAGTGTGGCGAAGAACGCCGACACTCACTAGGACGCCCCCCAACCGATTCACATTTCCTCTGGAGACATCATCCCATGACCGAACCCAACGTCGCCGCCGACCAGCTACGCCTCTTGATCGAGCGCATCGAACGGCTGGAAGAAGAAAAGAAGGGCATCGGCGACGACATCAAGGACGTCTATCTGGAAGCCAAGGCAACGGGTTACGATCCCAAGATTATGCGCCAGATCGTCCGCCTGCGTAAGATGCAGCCGCATGACCGGCAGGAAATGGAAGCCATCCTCCAGACCTATCTGTCCGCGCTGGGCATGGAGTAACGGTTAGCCCGTTCGCCCTGAGCTTGTCGAAGGGTTCCACTGAGCGTAGCGAAGTGCCTTCACTACGTTCAGGCCAAGGCTTCGACAGGCTCAGCCCGAACGGGATCAGAGGGAGAAGCCATCATGTCCGAGATCATCGTCAGCACCACCAGCCGCCTGGAAGGGCGACCGGCCAAGGAATATCTGGGCATCGTCACCGGCGAGGTGATCGTGGGGGCCAATCTGTTCCGCGATCTGTTCGCCAGCGTGCGCGACATCGTCGGTGGCCGGTCGGGCGCTTATGAGGACGTGCTGCAACGCGCCCGCGAACAGGCGATCGGCGAGATGCGGATGCGCGCGGCGACGCTGGGCGCCAATGCCGTCGTCGGCGTCGATCTCGACTATGAAGTGCTGGGTGCCAACGGGTCGATGCTGATGGTGTCGGCGTCGGGGACGGCGATCCTAGTGTAACATTGCGCACGGGCGCGCCGCTCGCTAGAGAGCGCGCTCGTGTTTCATCAGATAATGTCAGGAGAAGGCCGTGGCCGGCCATTCCAAATTCAAGAACATCATGCATCGCAAGGGCGCGCAGGACAAGAAGCGCTCCTCGATGTTCTCCAAGCTCAGCCGCGAAATCACCGTCGCGGCGAAGATGGGCATGCCCGATGTGGACATGAACCCGCGCCTGCGCCTGGCGGTCAATGCCGCCAAGGCCCAGTCCATGCCCAAGGACAACATCCAGCGCGCGATCGACAAGGCGATCGGCGGCGACACCGACAATTATGAAGAAGTGCGCTATGAGGGCTATGGCCCCGGCGGCGTCGCCATCATCGTCGAAGCGCTGACCGACAATCGCAATCGTACCGCGACCAATGTTCGCACCGCTTTCTCCAAAAATGGCGGCAATCTGGGCGCGTCGGGCGCGGTCAGCCATGGCTTCGACCGGGTCGGCCTGATCACCTATCCCGCCAGCGCGGGCGATGCCGAGACGATCTTCGAAGCGGCGCTCGAAGCCGGTGCTGAGGATGTTTCGTCCAACGACGACGAGCATGAAATCTGGACCGCGATGGACGCGCTGCATGAAGTGTCCAAGGCACTGGAAGCCAAGCTCGGCGAAGCGGAAGGCGCGAAACTCGCCTGGCGTCCGCAGACCACCACCGAAGTCGACGAAGCCAATGCCGCGACCTTGCTCAAGCTGGTCGATACGCTGGAAGATGATGATGACGTCCAGACCGTATGGGGCAATTATGAAGTGTCCGACGCGGTGATGGAGAAATTGGGTTGATCCCCTGCCCCTCTCCCCTTGGGGAGAGGGTTGCGCAGCCTTGGCGGCTTTGCCGCCTAGGCGAAGCTGGGAGAGGGGGTGCCGCCGCCAGCGATCATGGCACCGGGCTCCTGCCATGATTCTCCTCGGCCTCGACCCCGGATTGGGCACCACCGGCTGGGGCTTGATCGCCGCGGACGGCAACCGGCTCACCCACCTTGCCAATGGCCAGATCAAGACGGACAGCGCGATGCCGCTGGCGACGCGCCTGCTTGCGCTCGATCTTGCGCTCACGGACCTCATCCTCGAACATCGGCCCGATGGCGCGGCGGTCGAGGAGGTGTTCGTCAACGTCAATCCGCAATCGACGCTCAAACTGGGGCAGGCGCGTGGCGTGATCCTGCTCGGCGCGGCGCGGTCGGGCATGGAGGTGGGCGAATATGCCGCCCGGCTCGTCAAGAAATCGGTGGTCGGCGTCGGCAACGCATCGAAGGATCAGGTCCATGCGATGGTATCGCGGCTGTTGCCCGGCGTGAAGATCGCCGGGCCGGACGCGGCCGACGCGCTCGCGGTCGCGATCACCCACGCCCATCACCTTGCCAGCGCCCGGCGCATCCCGACCAAGTGACGGGCGCGGCCTGAATCGCCTCGTGCCCGCCTTCCAATGAGGACGACCCCTAGACTTGGTTCCCCGGCGAAGGCCGGGGTCCAGTTCCACGCTCTGAACTGGACCCCGGCCTTCGCCGGGGAACAGCATCTATAGGTTCTCACCAACGCTTTTGGGTACTACTGCCAGTCGAACGTCAGCGGTGCCTCACGGAAGGCGAAGCGGTCGAGATGGTCAGCGACCACCTGCTTGAAGCGCTCGACATCAGCGTCAGCCTTGGGCTCGATCGTCACCACCAACGCCTCCGGCTCAGCCTTCATGCGGATCGGTCCCATCGGAAAGGGAATGACGCCCTGCTCGGCGTCGAACGTCACGTCGAACTTGTGGCTCCAATGTTTGCAGAGCTGTTGGAGATAGCGGCTGGCATTGGGGGTGGGGACGTGGGCTGTCAGGGTCATGTCAGAGCCTTTCGATCTTGGTGGCGGCTTCGTCGATCAGGGACGCGACATCGAACATGGTCTGCTTGTCTGCCCCTTCCTTCTCCAGCCGGTGGTGGATGGCCATGCGCAGATTATGCAGCGCCCGGCGCACCGGCGCGCCATCGGTGCGTTCGGCCTTTTGCGCCAGCGATGCGATCCGCTCCATGACCAGCGTCAGGGCGTCGCCATTGTCGGCGAGATAGGCAGTGCCCTCGTCGGTAATGGCGAACAATTTGCGGCTGCCCTGCCCCGGCTGTTCAGCGATCAGGTCCATGTCGGCCAACAGCGTCAGCGTAGGGTAAACGACGCCGGGGCTGGGCGCATAAACCTCGCCCGACAGGCTCTGGATCTCGCGGATCAGGTCATAGCCGTGGCGCGGCGCATCCGCGATCAGCTTGAGCAGGATCAGCTTGAGCGCGTCATTGTCGAACAGCCGCCGACGACCGCCGCCCCGCCCGCCGCCGCCGGGCGCGCCATCGCCAAAGGGACCGCCGCGGCCCCGGCCAAAGCCGCGCCCTTCTGCGCCATCCGGGCTGAGAAATCGGCCATGGCCGTGGTGAGGACGGCCATGGCCGCCATGTGTGTGGTTGAAGTGCATTGCATGTCTTTCAGTCTGTTTCATGATGTATTGCGATATATCTTAAAAATCCTGACCGTCAAGGGTTGCGATATATCTTATTTGCATCTTTCCCATATTCAGACAGCAAAATGCCCGCCCGGCGTGAGCCGGACGGGCATTTTGAAGGCAATGGCCCTTATAGGGCGTCGCTTGCTATGACGCTTAGTCCGGCGCCTTTGCCACGCTGACCAGCGCCGGGCGCAGCAGCCGGTCCTTGATCATATAACCCGCCTGCATCTCGATCAGGATCGTGCCGGGCGCGGCATCGGCCGACGGGGTTTCCATCATCGCCTGATGCTTGTTGGGGTCGAGCGGCTGGCCCACGGACTCGATCTTGCTGATGCCGTTGCGGCCGAACACTGCTTCCAGTTCGCGGCCGGTGGCTTCCAGGCCCGCGACCAGCCCCTTGAACTTCTCATCCTCGCGCAATTCGGCGGGGATCGCCGCCAGCGCGCGGGACAGATTGTCGGCCACCGACAAAATATCGCGGGCAAAGGCCGTCGCGGCATAGGCGCGCGCGTCGATCAGCTCCTTTTCCAGCCGCCGCCGCACATTTTGCGTATCGGCATGGGCGTAGAGAATATCCTGCTTGGCGGTGGCGAGTTCCGCTTCCAGCGCGGCGATGCGCTCCCCCTGGTCATCGGCCACGGGCGCATCCTCCTCCGGCAATTGATCCACGACTTCGGTATTTTCGACGTTCAAATTGTCTTCGCTCATCTCATCAATCTCGACAGCGTTTGTGCAGTGAAATCCACCATGGGGATCACGCGGGCATAGTTCAAGCGCGTGGGGCCGATCACGCCGACCACGCCGACCACCCGGCCGTCCGCGCCACGATAGGGCGCGGCTATGACCGAAGAACCCGACAGGGAAAAGAGCTTGTTTTCCGATCCGATGAAGATTTTGGTCGCGCTGCCCGCCAGCGCGCTCTCCAACAGGCGCGAAATTTCCTGCTTCCCCTCCAACTGTTCCAGCAATTGCCGCACCCGTTCGAGGTCGGCGGCAGTGCCGTCGTCGATCAAATGCGCCTGCCCCCGCACGATCAGCACGGGCCGGTCATCGGCATCATGCGACCAGATAGCGATGCCGCGTTCCACCAGCTCGCGCGCCGCGCCATCAAGCGCGCTGCGTTCGCTCTCCAACTCGCGCGCCAGCATGTCGCCCGCCTGCCGCAACGTCATGCCGGCAAAGCGCGCCGACATGAAATTCGCCGCTTCATTGAGCATCGACGGGGTGACGGCGGGCGGCAGGTCCAGCACGCGATTTTCCACCGATCCGTCCTGCCCGACCAGCACGGCCAAAGCCTGCCGGTCGTTCAGGGGCACGAAACCGAACTGGCGCAACACCGGCTCGCGCCGCGGCACCATGACGATGCCCGCGCAGGCCGACAGGCCCGACAGCGCCGCCGTCGCCGCCGACAAGGCTTCCTCGATCGGCCCGCTTTCGGCGAGGCCCGCCTCGATCGCGCGTCGTTCTTCCGCCGATGGCTCGGCCGCCTGCATCATCCCGTCGACGAACAGCCGCAGCCCCGTCTCGGTCGGCATCCGCCCGGCCGAGGCATGGGGCGCGGCGAGCAGGCCGAGTTCCTCCAGATCCTGCATCACGTTGCGGATCGACGCGGGCGACAGGTTGAGCGTCGCTAGTTTGCTGATGGTGCGCGAGCCGACCGGCAGGCCGGTGCCGAGATAGCCCTCCACCACCAGGCGAAAAACGTCGCGCGCGCGGTCGTTCAGTTCGGATATGGGGGTGATCGACATGCTTATGATGTAAGCGCCCGACGCGACATGCTCAAGATGGCAGCCCGTGCGCCGTTCATGGCGTCACCGCCTTGGGATTGAGCATATGCTCCACATCGAGAATCCGGGGCACCGACGCGATCGCCACGCGCAACGGGCCGTAGCGCGCATCCATGCAGCCCGATTGATATTCCAGCCGGGTCGGTGCCTGTCCCGGCCGCGTCCATTCGATCACATAACCGGGCAGGTCCGTCGCGAACCGCTCGCAGTCAGCGCCCTGGGCGATCTTGCGGATCGTCCCTGCCGCTGGACGATGGGGAGCCAGCGTCGCCACCAGCCGCCGATATTGGGCCGGTGTCACCGTGAACCGGGTCGGTCCCGGCACAGAGGTAAAACGCTGCGGCTCCAGCAGCCCGGCCCCGTCGGGGGAGACATGCAGGCTATAGGTCGGGCAACTGCCAAAGCAGCGCCCGGCCGTAAAACGGATCACGTCGCCCGCTGCCCTGGGCGGCTCCAGCCCCGGTTCGACCGTGGCGCATCCTGCCAGCAGCAGCGGCAGCGCGATCAACATTCTCTTCCTCATAGCCTCTCTTACCCACTTATTGTCGTCATGACACTGGCAACACACGCCGCCGGGCGCTAAGCGCCGTCACCATATCGTTTTGGAGAAATATTATGCGTCCTTCCGGCCGCGCGCCCGACCAGATGCGCGACATCACCATGGAGCCAGGCTTCACCATCCATGCCGAGGGCAGTTGTCTCATCAGCTTCGGCGATACGCGCGTGCTATGCACCGCGTCGGTCGAAGAGAAGGTGCCGCCCTTCCTGCGCGGCAAGGGGTCGGGCTGGGTCACGGCCGAATATGGCATGTTGCCCCGCGCCACCCATACGCGCGGCAGCCGTGAAGCCGCCAAGGGCAAGCAGTCGGGCCGTACCCAGGAAATTCAGCGCCTGATCGGCCGCTCGCTGCGCACCGTCGTGGACATGAAGAAGCTCGGCGAACGTCAGATCGTGATCGATTGCGACGTGATCCAGGCCGATGGCGGCACCCGCACGGCGGCCATTTCCGGTAGCTGGGTTGCGTTGCGCATCGCGGTGGACAAGCTGATGGCATCGGGCGCGCTCAAGGAAGACCCGATCATCCAGAAGGTCGCGGCGATCAGCTGCGGCATCTACAACGGCACCCCCGTCCTCGACCTCGATTATGCCGAGGACAGCAACGCCGAAACCGACGCCAACCTGATCCTGACCGGCGACGGCAAGTTCGCCGAAGTCCAGGCGACCGCCGAGGGCGCCGCCTATGACGAGGAAGAACTGCTCCGCCTCCTGCGCCTCGCGCGCATCGGCTGCGCGAAGATCTTCGCCGCGCAGGATGTCGCCACGGGGCGGTAATCCCCACAAGCGTTGCAACTAGGCCGTGCTCCTGCAAAAGCAGGAGCCTAGGGTTCGGGGCACCGCGCATGGTGCCCTGGGTTCCTGCTTTCGCAGGAACACGCGATGATAGGGTAGTGCAGAATGACCGACCAATTCGGACAGGAACAGGCAATCCGCAAGCTCGCCCCCGGCAAGCTGGTGATCGCCAGCCATAATGCCGGCAAGGTACGCGAAATCGCCGCTTTGCTCGGCCCCTATGGGATCGAACCGATCTCGGCCGCGTCGCTCGACCTGCCCGAACCGGAGGAAACCGGCACCACCTTCATCGCCAATGCGGAACTCAAGGCGATGCAGGCCGCCGACCTGTCCGGCCTGCCCGCGCTTGCCGACGATAGCGGCCTGTGCGTCGAGGCGCTGGGCGGCGATCCCGGCCTCTTCTCCGCGCGCTGGGCGGGCGAGTCCAAGGACTTCGCGCTCGCCATGCAAAAAGTGTGGGACGGAATCGAAGCCAAAGGACCGGATGCGGGCCATGACGCCCATTTCATCTGCGCCCTCGCCCTCGCCTGGCCCGACGGCCATATCCAGGCGTTCGAGGGCCGGGTCGATGGCACGCTTGTCTGGCCACCGCGCGGGGACAAGGGTTTTGGCTATGACCCGATGTTCGTGCCACTCGGCCACGACATTAGCTTCGGCGAAATGGACCCAGACGCCAAGCACGCCATGAGCCATCGCGCCGATGCCTTCCGGCAACTGGTCGCGGCGACATTCTGACGATGCCGCGCACCGGCCTGGCGTTCGCCACGCCGACTGCCCCCGACCCGCAAGCGCTCTATATCCATTGGCCCTTCTGCGTGTCGAAATGCCCCTATTGCGACTTCAACAGCCATGTTCGCGACGGCGTGGATATCGACGCATGGCGCGGCGCGTTGCTCGCCGACATGGCCTATGAGGCGGCGCTGACCGGCGGCCGTGCGCTCTCATCGATATTCTTCGGCGGCGGCACGCCGTCCTTGATGCCGCCCGCCTTGGTCGAAACGCTGATCGCCGCCGCGCAGGCTCATTGGGGTTTCGCCCCCGATATCGAGATCACGCTGGAGGCCAACCCCAATTCGGTCGAGGCCGCGCGCTTTGCCGATCTGGCCGCTGCCGGGATCAACCGCGTCTCGCTCGGCCTGCAGGCGCTGGAGGATGAGGCGCTGCATTTCCTCGGCCGCGCGCATGACGTCGCCGAAGGGCTGGCCGCGCTCGCCACCGCGCAATCGGTGTTCGACCGGGCCAGTTTCGACCTCATCTACGCCCGCCCCGGCCAGAGCGAGGCCGACTGGGAAGCCGAACTCACCCGCGCCCTGGCGTTCGGGACTGGTCACCTCTCGCTCTATCAACTGACCATCGAGCCGGGCACCCGCTTCGCCACGCTCGTCGCGCAGGGCAAGTTGACCCCCGCCGATCCCGATCATGGCGCGACCCTTTATGAACTGACGCAGGCGATGACGACGGCGGCGGGCATCCCCGCCTATGAGATCAGCAACCACGCCCGCGCCGGGCAGCAGAGCCGCCACAATCTCGTTTACTGGCGCTATGGCGACTATATCGGCATCGGCCCCGGCGCGCATGGACGGCGCGGTGGCATGGCGACGCAACGCCACCGCAAGCCCGAAAACTGGATCGGCGCGGTCGCCCGCAACGGCCATGGCAGCCAGAGCGAGGATGTATTGGGGAGCGAAGACCGCGCCCGCGAAGCGCTGTTGATGGGCCTGCGCCTGCATGAAGGCGTGGACCTGGCCCGCATCGCGGCGCAGTCGGGGGTCGCCCTATCGCGGCTGGTGGATGACCGCGCCATCGCCCAACTGACGGAGATCGACCTTCTCCGCCACCACGGCACCCACTTGCAGGTCACCCCCGCAGGGCTACTCCTGCTCGACGCGATCCTGCCGCAAGTGGTCGCGATTTAGAAACCGGGCCAACGCAAACCCCGTTCGTTTCGAGCGAAGTCGAGAAACGCCACACACAGGTTTCTCGACTTCGCTCGAAACGAACGGGAGTCCCCTTACGGCTGCTCGGTCGGCGCAACCTTGGGCGCTGGCACCACATCCTTGCTCGTCATCGCGACCGCAGGCGGGCCTTTCTGGATCGCGGCAGCCAGCTTATCGACCGGCGCGCACGCGCCCTTGCACAGCCCCTGCGCCTGCGTCAGCACTTCCTTGGCCCGTGCCACCGCCCCCTTTTCGACCATCGCCTCGCCCTGCCCCGCCAGCGCAACGACGTCCGTGGGGTCAAGCAGCAGTGCTTCGCGATACAAACGGATCGCCTTGCCCTGCAAACCCTGCGCCCGCGCGACGGCGGCGAGTTCGACATAGGCGGCGCGGTTACGCGGGTCGATTGCCAGCGCGCTTTCCAGCGCATCGGTCGCACCTTCCAGATTGCCCGCCTCGCGCGCGGCCTCGCCCGCTTTCTGCCATTCGACCGACGCCGGGCTGATCTGGCTGTCGGGGCGCTGGCTCAGGCCCATGCTCGACACGGTGGTCAGGACAAGCGCGAGGGCTATTGAGGCGGGGGTAAAACGCATGAGTATCTCCAGCCATGTTTCAGGCGCTGATTCAGGCACAGATTTTGGCCAAGTCTCGCGATTTTGCGGGCGCTTGTCCATGGGCTGTTTTATGCGGCCGTCCGCCGCAACCGGGCAAAGAAAAAGCCGTCGGTGCCGTCATGTCCCGGCGTCAACAACCAGCCCGCGCCATGCGCCCGGCCCAGCGGCAAATTGATCGCTTCCGGCGTCCACCCGGCATGTCGGCGCAGGAAGGCGTCCACCTGGGCTTTCCCCTCACGGTCGGTCAATGCGCAAGTGGCATAGACCAGCGCCCCGCCGGGCGCCAGCAAGGGCGCGGCGAAATCGAGGATGCGGGCCTGTTCCGCGACCAGCCGATCGAGCCGCGCCGCCGTCAGCCGCCAGCGCGCTTCGGGATTGCGCCGCCAGGTGCCCGTGCCCGAACAGGGCGCATCGACCAGCACGACATCGGCCAGCCCATTCAAGCTGCTAAGGCCGCGCGCCTCATGGCTCTGGTCCAGCAACAATGTCTCGATGAAGGTCGCCCCGGCCCGCTGCGCGCGTGGCCCCAGCCGTGCCAGCCGCGACCGGATCGTATCGGCGGCGATCAACGTCCCCTGCCCTGCCATCGCCGCGGCCAGCGCGAGCGTCTTGCCCCCCGCCCCGGCGCACATGTCCACCACGGTCATGCCGGGTTGCGCGCCACAGGCCAGCGCGATCGCCTGACTGCCCGCATCCTGCACTTCGACAAGGCCATCCTTCCAGGCGCCATCCTTTTCGACCGGATAGCCTTCGGGCAGGCGCAGCGCATCGGGCAGCGCCGCGATCGGCGCGGCGTCGGGGAATAAGGGCGCGACCGCCTCCAGCGTGGCCTTCAACCGATTGACCCGCAGGTCCACCGGCGCGCGGCCCAGCAAGGCGTCCTGCTCAACCGGCGCAGCGATCAGCGGCACCAGCCAGCCCGGCACGCTTCCCGCCACCGCGCCGACCTCGCCCGGTTCGATCGGCAGCGGCGCATGGGCCGATCCATCGAACAAGGCGGCAAGGTCCGGCTGCTCGGCCGCCAGCCCGATCATCGCCTCGCGGCCCGTCTCCGGCCGCTCGCCCGCGCGGCGGATCGCGTCATAGACATGATCGCGCACCGCCCGCCGATCGCGCGACCCGGCATAGCGCCGCTCCTTGAAATAGCGCGCGATCAACGTATCCGCCGCCGGCCCACCATCGCGCGCGGACGCAATGATGGCGTCCAGCAAATCGATCGCAGCCTGGATACGAGCAGAGGGAGTCATATCCTCCCCGGCACGGGGAGGGGGACCGCGACGCGCAGCGGCGTGGTGGAGGGGGAGGGAGGCAAACTCAACATCAATCAGAAGAACTGCATTGGAAGGCGTTAACAGTCATAAAAGATCCGGCGTGCTGTGTGGCTGGCCCCCTTCACCACCGGCTTTGCCGGCGGTCCCCCTCCCCGTGCCGGGGAGGATTTACCGCGTCGGATAATTGGGCGCTTCCCGCGTGATCGTCACGTCATGGACATGGCTTTCGGACAGCCCGGCATTGGTGATCTGCACGAAGCGCGCGCGCTCCTGCAAATCCTTGATCGTCGCGCTGCCGGTATAACCCATCGCCGCCTTCACGCCGCCGACCAGCTGGTGAATCACGTCCTTGGCTGGCCCCTTGAAGGGCACTTGGCCCTCGATCCCTTCGGGCACCAGCTTCATCTGGTCCTTGATGTCCGCCTGGAAATAGCGATCGGCCGAGCCGCGCGCCATCGCGCCGACGCTGCCCATGCCGCGATAGCTCTTATAGGCGCGGCCCTGATAGAGGAAGGTTTCGCCCGGTGCTTCAGCCGTGCCCGCCAGCAGCGAACCCACCATGACGCAGCCCGCGCCCGCCGCCAGCGCCTTGGCCAGGTCGCCGCTGGTGCGCAGCCCGCCATCGGCGATCACCGGCACGCCCTGCTTGGCGGCTTCCTCGGCCGAATCCATGACGGCGGTCAGCTGCGGCACGCCCACGCCCGCGACGACGCGCGTGGTGCAGATCGACCCCGGCCCGATGCCGACCTTCACGCAATCCGCGCCCGCGCCGATCAGCGCCTTGGTCGCTTCGGCGGTGGCGACATTGCCCGCGACCACCTGCACATTGTTGGACAGGCGCTTGACCGCTTCGACTGCTGCCGACACCTGTTTGCTGTGGCCATGGGCGGTGTCGATGACGATCAGGTCGCATTCCGCGTCAATGAGCGCGCGGCTGCGCTCCAGCCCCTTTTCGCCGACAGTCGTCGCCGCCGCGACGCGCAGGCGGCCGGTGCCATCCTTGGTCGCCTGCGGATAGGTGACCGCCTTCTCGATATCCTTGACCGTGATCAGGCCAACGCAATGATAGGCCTCGTCCACCACCAGCAATTTTTCGATCCGGCGTTGATGCAACAGGCGCTGCGCCTCTTCCTGCCCCACGCCGACCTTGACCGTCGCCAGATTATCCTTGGTCATCAATTCGCTGACCGGCTGCGCCGGGTTCTCGGCAAAGCGCGTGTCGCGGTGCGTCAAGATACCGACCAGCTTGCCGCTCGCCTCGACCACCGGAATGCCGCTGATCCGGTGCCGCTTCATCAGCATCTGCGCGTCCGCCAGCGTGGCGTTGGGCAGGATGGTGATGGGGTTGACGACCATGCCGCTTTCGAACCGCTTGACTGCGCGCACCGCGTCCGCCTGTTCCTCGACCGACAGGTTGCGGTGCAGCACGCCGATGCCACCCAGTTGCGCCATGACGATCGCCATGTCCGCTTCCGTCACCGTATCCATCGCCGACGACAGGATCGGGATGTTCAGCTTGATCGCCTTGGTGACATAGGTGCTGGTGTCCGCCTGGCTTGGCAGCACATCGGATTCGCCGGGCTGCAACAGCACGTCGTCGAAGGTGAGGCCGAGGCGGATTTCCATGGAACAAGCCACTTTCTGCTGCGGGGTCTGTGGCAGACCCCAGGGGTTTTGTGGCGGCCCATGTAACCACTCCGCCCCGATACGGCCAGTCCCTTTGCCGGATTTATTGCGGGATGACGGGGTGCGCGTGGCAGCGGCCCGGCGCCATCGTCCGCGAGACAAGGGACCGTCCGCAAAGCAACCTGTCTTGGCCATTCCCCCTCCCCTTCGCGCCCGAATCAGATTAGGCGTGGGATCATGAAATGCTTCGTCCCCCTCCTCGCCTTCGGTCTGATCGCCGCCTGTTCCAGCCCCAAAGCCGCGCCCGATAATGGGGCGCAGGCGCAGGCCGCCACAGCCGCGCTGCTCCCGGTGGTGATCCACACCGCCAAGGGGCCGCATCGCTTCGATGTAGAGGTTGCAGATACGCCGGAGGCGCAGGAGAAGGGGTTGATGTTCCGCAAGGAGCTTGGCCCCACCACCGGCATGTTGTTTCCGATGGACCCGCCGCGCACGGCGAGTTTCTGGATGAAGGATACGCTGATCCCGCTCGACATGATCTTCATTCGCACCGACGGGACGATCGCTTTCCTGCAGGGCGATACCGAACCCTATTCGCGCGCGCCGGTATCGGCGGGTGTGCCGGTGGCGGCGGTGCTGGAGCTGGCGGGCGGGCGTGCCGCCGCGCTTGGCATCGCGGAAGGCGACCGCGTTGCGTGGGGCGGGTGCGCGGTGCCGGGTGGCAAGGTTATGACCGAACGCAATTTCTGCCCATCCGCGCCCTAAGGGCGAGGCCACGCCTACCAACCGCTCGCTTCGAGCATAGTCGAGAAGCGTCTGGCGCTGTGCTTGGCGTTTCTCGACTACGCTTGAAACGAACGGAGATAGAGGGAACCGATCCGCCGCAGGGCATCCCGATCCAGCTTGCGATTCTCGCATATCCGCCTTGCCAACGCCCCGCTCCAGCGGCTAAGCGCTTGGGCCATGGGAATCCTCGGCAAGATCTTCACCTGGTGGGATGGCGCGACCATCGGCACTTCGCTCTTCACCGCTCGCAAGGGCAGCAAAGTGGGCGAGGATCATCAGGGCAATATCTATTATCAGGGCGGCGTTGACGTGAACGGCCTGCCGCGCCGCTGGGTCATTTATAATGGTGCCAACGACGCCAGCCGCGTGCCCGCCGAATGGCATGGCTGGCTGCACCATTCGATCGAGGGTGCGCCCGAAAGTTTCCTGCCGCCGCCGCGCATCTGGGAACGCGAATTTACCCCCAATGCTACGGGTACGGTGAATGCCTATCGCCCGTCCGGTGCTATGGAAAAGGGCGGCCTGCGCCAGAAGGCGACGGGCGACTATGAGGCGTGGAGCCCCGACGCATCATGATTCGGCGTACGGCGGGCGTTGTTCCGTCGATCCTGATCGGTGCTTCGCTATTTGCGCTTGCGGCCTGTAGCGACAGCGACGTGCCGGTGGCCAACCAGACCGGGCCGGTCAAGGTGCAGGGCACCGCGATCCGCTCCGCCGACAAGGACAGCCTGCCCGGCACGCCCATGGCCGAACGGACCGCTGTCGTCGGCCTGCTCAACAAGCGCAATGGCCTAACCCGCGACCTGACGCTCAAGCCGGGCGAGGCCGTGCGCGTGGGTGACGCGATCGTGCGCCTCCAGGCCTGCGAAACCAGCGCGCCGTGGGAAAATGTGCAGGACACCGGCGCCTTCGTACAGCTCGACGTGCGCAGCAGCGCCGATGGCAAATGGCGGCGCAATTTTTCCGGCTGGCTGTTCCGCGACCGGCCCGACCGCAATGTCGTGCAGCACCCGATCTATGATATCTGGGTCAGAAGCTGTGCGATGGCGTGGCCCGAAAGCGGTCCTGAAACGGTGACATTGGGGGCGAAAGGCGAACCGGCATCGGCGCGCCCGGCGAGCGGCGCGAATGCCAGTTCGGCCGCCGCGCCGGAACCTGAACCCAGTGCGCCTGCGCCCAGCGCCGCATCGCCCACGGCTACACCCAGCAACTGAAGATAGGCACGCTGGCTGATTTCGACCGCGCCCATCGAATGAAGATGGTCGGTCATGAACTGGCAGTCGAGCAGGGTGAAGCCCCCAAAACGTAGCCGCGCCACCAGCCAGGCGAGCGCAACCTTCGACGCATCGGTGCGCCGCGACACCATCGATTCGCCGAAGAAGGCCCGGCCCAGCGCGACGCCATAAAGGCCGCCGACCAGTTCCTCCCCCTCCCACACTTCGACCGAATGGGCGTAGCCAATGGCGTGGAGGTGGCGATAGGCACCCTCGATCTCGCGGTTGATCCAGGTCGATGGCCGATCCGGCGCGGCCTCCGCGCACAGGGCGAGAATGTCGGCAAAGGCGCGGTTGGCGGTAACGCGAAATTGGTCGCGGCGGATTTTTTTTGCCAAAGATTTCGACAAGTGAAAGCCATCCAGCGGCAAGATGGCGCGCTGCTTGGGCTCCACCCAATAGACTTCGGCGGCATCGCGGTCGTCCGCCATGGGAAATACGCCGATCGTATAGGCCTGGAGCAAAATCAGCGGGTCGATCATCATCACCTTCCTGACTAAGTGGCCAAGACCATCGCCGCAATCGGCTTTCGTTCCGAAGCGCATCCGCCTAGCATGGCGCGATGCGCAAATGCTTGCTCATCGCCGCCTTGTTGGTAGCCCTTCCACGTCCCGCATCCGCTGCGCCGGACCATCACGGACATTATTATCTTCAGGGCGTGATGGAGACGGGATCGGAACTGCTGTTGCGCGACGATGGCGGTTTTCAATGGTATCTCGTCGTCGGCGCACTCGACCTGTTTGCCGAGGGCGAATGGACCGCTACGGCCGATGCGGTGGTGTTGACCGCGCGCAAGAGCAAGGTCGCGCCCAATCCGGCCTTCGACACACTTGTCTTACAGGTGGAGGATGGCAGGCTGGTGCCGCCCGATGGCCAGGGAGCCTATGTCCGGGCGACGCAAAGCGGCGATTGACTGGCGCAGGCGCGCCGATAGGCTGGCGCGCATGAACCTCTTCCATCTGGCGGCGCTGTCGCTGCTGCTCGCCCCGCTGCCGCTCCATGCCGCGTCCGATCCTCATGCGGCGCGCATCGCCCGTATCTTGAAGGCGACCCCGCTGATCGACGGGCATAATGACTGGCCCGAAGCGCTGGCGGAAAAGGCCGGGGATGCGCGCTGGACGATGGACCTGACCCGGCTCGATCCGGCGACCTATCATACCGATTTCGATCGGCTGCGCGCGGGCGGGGTCGGCGGGCAGTTCTGGTCGGTCTGGGTGTCGGCGGATTTGCCGCAGGTGCAGCAGGTCAAAGATACGCTCGACCAGATCGGCATGGTCCATAGCCTCGCCGCGCGCTATCCCCGACATATCACGCTGGTCCGCACGGCGGCGGAGCTGCGCGCGGCACACAAGGCGGGGCGGATCGGGTCGCTGATCGGGGTCGAGGGCGGTGGCCAGATCGACGGCAGCCTCGCGGTGCTGCGCGCCTATCGCCAGCTTGGCGCGGCTTATCTGACGCTCACCCACAGCCGCACCATCGCCTGGGCCGACAGCGCCACCGACAATCCGCAGCATGACGGCCTGACCCCGTTCGGGGAAGATGTGGTGCGCGAACTCAATCGGCTGGGCATGTTGGTGGACCTCAGCCATGTCAGCGAAGCGACGATGCTCGACGCGCTGCGCGTGACCAAGGCGCCGGTCATATTCTCACACTCCAACTCCCGCGCGCTGTGCGACACGCCGCGCAACGTGTCGGACACGGTGTTGAAAGAAGTCGCGGCCAATGGCGGTGTGGTGATGGTCAATTTCGCCGCCCAATATGTCTCCGAAGCCCGGCGCATATGGGGTGCAGATCGCAGCGCCGAAATCACCCGCAACAATGCCCCGCCCTTTGGCGGGCTGCATATCGGCGACCCCAAGGGCGCGGCGCGGGCGCTCGCCGACTGGGAAAAGGCGCATCCCGAACCCGTCACGACGATTGCCCAGGTCGCGGACCATATCGATCATATCGTCAAGATAGCAGGTATCGACCATGTCGGCATCGGCAGCGATTTCGACGGTGTCGGCGCTTTGCCCCAAGGCTTAAGCGGGGTCGAAACCTACCCGGCTTTGCTGTCCGAACTGATGCGGCGTGGTTGGAGCGACAGGGATATTGCGAAACTGGTGGGCGAGAATGTACTGCGCGTGATGACGGCGGCGGAGAAGGTTGCGGCGGAGAAGTAGATGCTGCCTGCTTTTCACCTCTCCCGCCTTGGCGGGAGAGGGCAGAGTCGTCACCTCAATGCACGAAGCGCGCCACCACGTCGCGGTAGGAGCGGCTGACCTTTACCTGCGCGCCGGACTCCAGGACCAGGAAACATTCGCCGTTGGTGTGGGGCTTGACCTGCTTGACCTGGCTTAGATTGACGATGGTGGAGCGGTGGACGCGCTGGAAATTGCGGGGGTCCAGCCGCTTCTCCAGATCCTTCATCGTCTCGCGCAGGATCAGGCTGTTGTCGGCGGTATAGATGCACATATAGTCACCAGCCGCGTCGATCCGTTCGATCGAATCGACATCGACCCGGAAAATCTGGCCACGATCCTTGATGTTGATGAGTTTTTCGAAACGGTTGGAGGCAGGACCATCCTCCTCGCCAGCGGCGAAATCGCTCATTGCCTCAGGCGCGACTTCAGCCAGCACCTCGCGCAATTTTTCCGCTTCCTGCACCTGACGCTTTTCGGACAGACGCAGCCGCACCCGGTCAAGCGCATCGGCGAGGCGGCCTTCTTCCACCGGCTTCATCAGATAGTCGATCGCCTGCGCCTCGAACGCGCGAATGGCGTGGTCGCTATAAGCAGTCACGAAAATGAATAGTGGCGGTTCGACTTCCATCATTCCCTGCACGACGGAAAATCCATCGAAACCGGGCATTTGAATGTCGAGGAACACAAGATCGGGTTTATGCGTCTTGATGGCGCGGATGGCTTCGCGGCCATTGGTGCAGGTTTCGATGATGTCGACATCCTCATGCGCTTGCAGACGCAGGGCAAGGCCCTGGATGGCCAGGCTTTCGTCATCGACGAGGATAGTTCTGATGGTCATGCGGCCACTTTCGATGTTTCTTCCATGTTCAGCGGAATTTCGATGATGACCGAAAATCCGCTGGGGCTGGAACGTGTTTCAAAGCGCTGTCGTTCCCCGAAGGCCTGAATTAACCGGTCCCGGATGTTCGGCAGGCCCACGCCCATGCCCTCACTGGGGACCATGTGCGGCTTCATTCCACCTTCGTTCAATCCCGGCCCGGTATCCGATACGACGATCCGCACATTTTCACCGGCAGGCTGCGCGCTGACCGATATTTCTGCCCCCTCCTCCTTCGGCGTGACCGCATATTTGATGGCGTTTTCGACGAGCGGCTGAAGCAGCAGCGACGGTAAACGGGCATGGCCAACCGCCGGGTCAATGACGAACACGGGACGCAACCGCTCTTCGAACCGCATTTTCTCGATCTCCAGATAGAGTTTGAGCGTCTCTATCTCCTGCTCGATCGTCACCTGCGCGGTCGGCTCGTTGACCAGCGTGTAGCGCAGGAAGGACGACAGGCGCGACAGCATCGCATTGGCCCGGTCGGTCTGCTTGAGCAGCACCAGCGTCGAGATGGAGTTGAGGGTATTGAACAGAAAATGCGGGTTGAGCTGGTAGCGCAGCATCGCCAATTGCGCATTGGCAGCCTGCGCCTCCAGCCGCAAAAGCTGGTCCGTCTGCTCCTCCACCGTCAGATAGAAGTTGATCGCATAATAGAGCGCGGACCAGGCCCCGATCAGCGTCACCGACAGATAGAAAGCGCCCAGGAACAGTTGCACCCCCGCCGTTTCGCTGCCCCTGTTCTGCGTGGAGAAGACCCAGGCGTCGATAAAGGCCACCAGTCCCGCCGCGACCAGCACGGTCACGATCGACACGCCCCAGGTGATGATCGGCCGCTGTTTGAGCAGAAAGCGGAACATCACCGCGATCAGCAGCGTGACCGAATAGCCGGTCGCGGTGGAGATCATCACCGGCACAAGGCTGGAGAAGGACTGGCCATTAGCGATCGTGGACGAGCCGCGCAGCAGGAAGGCCCCGGCCCATCCCAAGGATTGCAGGTTCCAGAAAGCGCGGTTCTTGTCAGCGAAAAAGGGCTGAGGCTGGATGCGGGACACGGACATTGTGCGTGAGACTAGGCGATTTCCACGCACGGGTGAAGCCGGGTTCAGGCGGCCGCCGCCGGTTCTTCCGCGATCGGGGTGATTGCGTCGGGACATAGCCACACCAGATCGGCAAGCGCCAATGCGCGCCCATCATGCGCCTGGATGGCGATGCGCCGGATTGGCTGGCCATCGCGCTTGTCGGCCAGCACCTGGCACGACACCGTGCCACACCCCCACCGTTCGCCCCATTGGCGCAGCGCGATCATCGCGGGGGCCAGATCCTCGCCCTTCTGCGTCAGCCGATATTCGACCTTGCGCCGGTCGCACTGCATCGGCTGGCGCAGCATGATGCCATTTTCCACCAGTCGGGCGAGGCGGTTGGCCAATATGTTGCGGGCGATGCCAAGCGTCGACTGAAACTCTTCAAAGTGGCGGATACCCGACAAGGCACCACGCAGGATAAGGAACGACCAGCGCTCCCCCATCATTTCCAGCGCGCTCGGCAACGCGCATTGTTCGAGATCCTGGGCCAGATTATGTTTCATCGTCATAGCATATAGCGCAAAGCCACAGGCGTTGCAAAAGTGCAGCCTTATTCAGGCAAATGGGATTTTTTTGTTGCGCAACAAGGTACTTCCCACACAATCGGAAACGATGTTACGCCAGTATGAACTTGTCGAACGGGTAAAGCGCTACGATCCCGACGCGGACGAAGCGATGATCAACCGCGCCTATGTGTTTTCGGTGCAGAAACATGGGAGCCAGAAACGCGCGAGCGGCGATCCTTATTTCAGCCATCCGATTGAAGTCGCAGGGATATTGACCGACTTCCATCTCGACGACCAGACCATCGTCACGGCTCTGCTGCACGACACGATCGAAGATACGCTGGTCACTTATGAGGAGATCGAACAGGCGTTCGGCAAGGATATCGCCCGCATGGTCGATGGCGTGACCAAGCTGTCGAAGATCGAGGCCATGTCCGAAAATGAGCGGGCGGCGGAAAATCTGCGCAAATTTCTGCTCGCCATGTCGGACGACATCCGCGTCCTGCTGGTCAAGCTCGCCGACCGGCTGCACAATATGCGCACGCTGCATTTCATCAAGAATGAAGCCAAGCGCCGCCGCATCGCCAAGGAGACGATGGACATTTATGCCCCGCTCGCCGAGCGGATCGGCATGTACGACTTCATGCGCGAGATGCAGTTGCTGTCGTTCCGCGAACTGGAACCCGACGCCTATGACAGCATCACCAAGCGGCTGGAGCAGTTGAAGGAAGGCGGCCATGACAAGGTCGACCGCATCGGCGCTGAACTGCAACTGCTGCTGGGCAGCCGCGACCTGCCGGTCACCGTGTCGGGCCGTGAAAAACATCCCTATTCGATCTGGCGCAAGATGCAGGAGCGCCACATCAGCTTCGAACAACTGACCGACGTCATGGCGTTTCGCGTCATCACCGACACGCCGGAGGATTGCTATCGCGCGCTGGGCGTCATCCACCAGACCTATAAAATGGTGCCCGGCCGCTTCAAGGATTATATCTCCACCCCCAAGCGCAACGGCTATCGGTCGATCCACACCACGGTCATCCATCAGGACAATGCCCGGATCGAGGTGCAGATCCGCACCCGCGACATGCATAATCACGCCGAACTGGGCCTCGCGGCGCATTGGGCCTATAAGCAGAAGGGCGATGCCACCGACCAGCAGGCGGCCTGGCTGCGCGACCTCGTCGAAATCCTGGAACAGAGCCAGGATGCGGACGAACTGCTCGAACATACCCGCATGGCGATGTATCAGGATCGCATCTTCGCCTTTTCCCCCAAGGGCGAACTGCATCAGTTGCCCAAGGGATCAACCCCGGTCGATTTCGCCTATGCGGTCCACACCTCGCTCGGCAACCAGACCGTAGGGGCCAAGGTGAATGGCCGCGTCGTGCCGCTGCGCACCTCGCTCGAAAATGGCGATCAGGTCGAAATCCTGAAATCCGGCGGACAGGAGCCGCAGGCCGGCTGGCTGACCTTCGCCATCACCGGCAAGGCGCGCGCGGCCATCCGCCGCTATATCCGCCAGAAGCAGCGCGGCGAGGAAATCAAACTGGGCGAAAAACTCTATGAAGAGATTGTCGGCCGTTTCACGCCCGATCTCGCCAGGGAATTGGGGGACAAGGCGCTGGCAGGCGCGCTCAAGCGCCTGAAACTGGAAGACCGCGCCGCGCTGATGGTCGCGATCGCCACGCATCGCCTGCTCGATTCCGAAGTCATGGAAGCGCTTGTCCCCGGCTCCACCAGCGCGATCGGCATGGAGGAAACCCACCCGCGCCAGCATGCCCCGGTGTCGATCCGCGGCCTGACGCCGGGCATCGCCTATAATCTGGGCGATTGCTGCCATCCAGTGCCGGGCGACCGCATCGTCGGCGTGCGCCGCACGGGCGAGCCGATCGAGGTCCACACCATCGATTGCCGCGCGCTCGAAGCGGGGCAGGATGATGACTGGATCGACCTTAGCTGGGACAGCAAGTCCAAGGGCGGCACCGCCCGCCTCTCGGTCATCGTCAAGAACCAGCCCGGCGCGCTCGCCGCCGTCGCCAATGTGTTCGGCGCGACCAAGGCGAACATCCTCAACCTGCAACTGGTCAACCGCGAAGGCCCGTTCCACACCGACGTCATCGACCTGGAAGTCGCCGACGCGCAGCATCTGATGCGGATATTGTCAGCGCTGCGCGCGATCGACGTGGTAGTGCAGGCGGACAGGGTTTAGCGCGGCGACGAAAAACCCCGTCAGAAGGGTTGTCGCGCATCAGCCCAAGCCGACAGTGATTTTCGGACAATCTCTGGTCCAGGACCGACATATAGACCGCGATACGATGGAATTTTGACGAAGGCACGTGCTTCTGATGGCTATCATGTGATTTACGACAGGGGAAAGCTACCTGTCGGCCATCGACCATTTTTTGCCGTCCCTTATGATACAGCGGTTTCCCGATTGCAGACATCTCGGAAGGAAGTAGGATTTCGGCATGATCAATGTCGCCGGATACGCCTTCCCTGAGAATCGTGCGTCAATCGTATGCACCCATGTGTGGCGCGGATCACCAGTTCTTCTGTTTGCTCACGACAGCGATGGAGACATACAGTTCTACTGCGGAGAGGAAAGCCACTCAATGTCCGACGCCTTAGTGTTAGGCTTGGCAGAGATAAGGGATCATCTGCGATCTATGGAAGACATCCCCATCGTCAGGCCCGGATACTATGCGGAACGCGCTACAGTCGGAGGCGCTTGGAATCTACAAAAAATGGACGACTGACTGTCCGCTAACCGCTGCAGCGCTTCCAAAAGTGGCCTGTCCCCTTCCCACCCTACCAGTCATCCATCAGCGGACGTAGGGCGCAACCTCGTAAAGATATGTCATCTGCCTTGCGCCGTCCCACGCCGCTGGCTTCAAATCAGCATGCCCCTGCCACGTTGGGGCGCCCGTCCAATTTGATCGGTAAGCTCGTAGAGACGCTAAGATGTTCTCTTTTGCGAACGATGACGCAGCGGGGTCATCGTCAAATCCCGGCTCCCATAGGCAACATGGACATATGCCCAATGGTGTACCGCCTATCTCATCATAAGCCTCAGTTACGACATATTCCGGGAACCCGCAGGCAGGGCATAGCAGCCTCCCCCGATCATCTCTGATGTTGAACTGCCGCGCATCAATCATCCCATCTTTCTACGGCAAGCAATGTCAGCTTTCCATGCCCATTGTGTCAAAAGCCGACCTTCCGCAATCCACCCATCCAAGCCATCAACCGATGCGATGGCCGACAGACAGTCGATCGCCGTCCGTTGGCGACGGTCGACGCGCACTCAGTTTAGTTGCAACGCAGCGTCGTGATCCTGTCCTGGCCCGATGATCCGGTGGACGAAGATGCGGTCCGGCTCAACGGAATATAGGATCCCATATCCCTTGTGAGACCGGCGCCTGATCCCATAGTGTTCGTAGCGCGGGACCAGCGGGAAGGCGCGCGGCATTTCGCCTATATGTTTCGCGGTCGCGCGCAGTTCGCCGACGAACGAGATCGCGCGCGTGGGGTTGTCTTTCCCGATATAGTTTTGAATGCCCTCGATATCGCGCCTAGCTCTTGAGGACAGCGTGACCTTCATTGATGCGATGCACCGCTCGCGCTTTTCTGGATGTCGGCAATGATCGTGTCGCACACTTCATCAAGATCATGACCGCCACCGGCCTTCATCTCCTGAAGGCTTTCGTCAATCGACGCATCGAGTTCCTTCAGCCAGCGTTCTTCATTCACGATCACGCTTTGGTCGCGGCGGATCAGGTCGCGCACATAGTCGCTGACGCTGGCATATTGGCCGCTGTCGATACGGTTCTGCACATAGTCCCGCATGGGTTCGGGCAGAGAAACATTCATCGTAGCCATTGGCAGATACCTCCGATCATTCTCATATGGCAAAAATTGCCATAGCCTTCAATCCCCCTCGGCTCCGTTCGATTGTACAGCTTGGGGGCCGTGATGACTTCATCACGAAGCCGTTCGCAGGGATAAGGAGGGCAAAGCATCATCGTCATGGCCGCAACGATAGTGTTGATAATCGACAAGCGCGAACCGGAGCTTGTACCGATTAGCGACCATTGCCTTATCCCACCTCATGGCAGCTATGCTCTTCCAGCAGAGGATAGCATTCGCTACCTTCCAAAGTAGGAATTTCTCTGGTTTATCCTCATAGATGGACAAGCCTGCCGCGTCTTCCCTCCCCTACCCGCCCCGCCCATACCGGAGCGCCACACAGGCGCGTCATGATGATCTGGTTGTGACCCGACAGGCGCGTCGGGCTTACCCATTCATGGCTTCACGCCAGCTTTGCCATTACCTCGTCACCCTATTTTTCCCCATTTTGCGTCGGCGAACCCCGACGACGGTGTATACTTCGACGCTGGCGCGCTACTGTGACCTACAGCGCCGCCCACGCTCCACCAACCCGCGCCAGAATCCGCGTGACATCGCCGCCCCGACTCTGTAAGGGCGCGGCAGCAGACCGGGGTAGCAATGCCGTCGGTCTTCCGTCCGAGACAGTTGGTGAAGGGAATATGCCCTTCTTAATGTCCAGCCTAGACGGGGAAAAGTTCTTTACCGGCCGGGCGACATGCGCGGTTCGGGTCTGCCTGTTCCGGTCAAATGGATGCGGGCCAGTCGATCTCTCCCCCTTCGGACTATAGTGCCCCGTGGCTTACCCCACGGGTTTTAGGCGTTCGTCGGATTTCCGGCGAACAGAAAGTGGAGAATGGCATGGATCGTAATCAGAAAGCTGAGGTCGTTTCCGCGCTGAACGCAGAGCTGGCAGAAGTTGGCGTGGTCGTCGTGACCCGCAACCTCGGCATGACCGTCGCCCAGTCGACGGTTTTGCGCCAGAAGATGCGGGAAGCGGGCGCGACCTACAAGGTTACGAAGAACCGCCTCGCTCGTATCGCCCTTGATGGCACCGACTATACCGGCCTCAGCGATTTGCTGACCGGCCCCGTCGGCCTCGCCACCTCGGCCGATCCGGTTGCAGCCGCCAAGGTTGCAGTCGAATTCGCAAAGACCAACGACAAGATCGAAATCGTTGGCGGCGCGATGGGCGGAGTGCTGCTCGATGCAGAGGGCGTCAAGGCGCTCGCATCGATGCCGTCGCTGGATGAACTGCGCGCAAAGCTGGTCGGCCTTCTGGTCGCTCCTGCTACCAAGCTCGCAACCGTCACCCAGGCACCGGCAGCGCAGCTTGCGCGGGTCTTCAACGCCTATGCGGAGAAGGAAGCGGCGTAAGGCTGCCCCCTCCCCCTTTTCGTTTGACTCATCATCTGACGGGGCACGCTGCCCCAAAGTAAGGAATAATATATATGGCAGACATCAACGCACTGGTCGACCAGCTCTCGGCCCTCACCGTCCTCGAAGCCGCCGAACTGTCGAAGGCTCTGGAAGAAAAGTGGGGCGTTAGCGCCGCTGCTGCCGTCGCCGTCGCTGGCCCGGCCGCTGGCCCCGCCGCCGCCGCTGTTGAAGAGCAGACCGAATTCGACGTCATCCTGACCGGCGACGGTGGCAAGAAGATCAACGTCATCAAGGAAGTCCGCGCCATCACCGGCCTGGGCCTGACCGAAGCCAAGACGCTGGTCGAATCCGCGCCGAAGGCCGTCAAGGAAGGCGTGAGCAAGGACGAAGCCGAGAAGGTCAAGAAGCAGCTTGAAGAAGCCGGCGCGACCGTCGAACTCAAGTAATCGGTGCGCCCCGCTTTCTGCGGGTCACAGCGTTCCAGCTTCGGCTGGACGAATATCGGGCGGTTCCCTTTCGGGCACCGCCCTTTTTCGTAGGGTGCGGCACGTTGTGCGGCGCGCGCCGCTACAGACCCGCCGCCCTGCGCGTCAATTGGGCCAGTTCGGTGAACAGGCCTTCATCCACCGTCTTGAAGTTGAAGCAGGTCTTGCCCTGCCGCCGCTTGGCCAACGCAGGCGACACACTCTCCGACAGCGCCGGATCGCCATAAAGCGGCATCAGATGATAGGCGACATAGCTCTTCTTGACCGTCACCGTCCCGAACCAGCCGGGCTGCCCGGCCTTGGGATCGAGGATGGAGGTCCGCACGATCAGGTCGCCCGTGTCGTCCTTCGCCACCACCTGCCCCGGCGCATTGTCCAGCATGATCTCGCGCAACCGCGCATAGACGCTATCGAACGCCTCCATAATCTCCCTCCCCCAATCAACACCAAAAAAGGCACCACCTTGCGGTAGCGCCTCCTTTTTCAACCTTTCACCATTCTTACGCCCCGGCAGGAGACGGATCGCCGAACGGTCCCTTGCGCTTGCGCGTCTTGGGGATGGACGATCCCGCCGCCGGAATGACCGAGGGTTTGATCGTCGTCCCGTCGTCGCGGGTGATCTCGCCCTTTTCCAGCAGCGCCTTGATCTCGTCGCCGCTCAGCGTCTCATATTCCAGCAGCGCGTTGGCCAGCAGGTGCAGTTGGTCCTCATGACCCGTCAGCAATTCCTGCGCACGGGCATAGCCCTGCTCCACCAGCCCACGGATTTCCGCGTCGATTAGCTTGGCGGTCTCGTCCGACATATGGACGCGCTGGCTCTGCGAATAGCCAAGGAACGTCTCGCCCTGCTGCTCTTCATATTGCAGCGGACCCAACTTGTCGGACATGCCCCACTGCGTGACCATGTCGCGCGCCAGCTTGGTGGCGTACTGGATGTCGCCCGACGCCCCGCTCGACACCTTGTCATAACCGAAGATGATTTCCTCGGCGACGCGGCCACCCATGGCGACGGCCATGTTCGCGTGCATCTTGTCGCGATGATAGCTGTAGCTGTCGCGTTCGGGCAGGCGCATCACCATGCCCAGCGCGCGGCCGCGCGGAATGATTGTCGCCTTGTGGATCGGGTCCGACGCCGGTTCATGCACGGCGATGATCGCATGGCCCGCCTCATGATAGGCGGTCATCTTCTTCTCATCGTCGGTCATGACCATGGAGCGGCGTTCCGCGCCCATCATCACCTTGTCCTTGGCCGATTCGAACTCCGACATGGCGACCAGCCGCTTGCCCCGCCGCGCCGCCATCAGCGCCGCTTCGTTGACGAGGTTGGCGAGATCAGCGCCGGAGAAGCCGGGCGTACCCCGCGCAATGGTGCGCGGTTCGACGTCGGGCGCCAACGGCACCTTCTTCATATGCACGGCCAGGATCTTCTCGCGACCCTCGATATCGGGACGGGGCACCACGACCTGACGGTCGAAGCGGCCCGGCCGCAGCAGCGCGGGGTCCAGCACGTCGGGGCGGTTGGTCGCTGCGACGATGATGATGCCCTCATTGGCCTCGAACCCGTCCATTTCGACCAGCAACTGGTTCAGCGTCTGCTCGCGCTCGTCATTGCCATTGCCCAGGCCCGCGCCACGATGGCGACCGACCGCGTCGATTTCATCAATGAAGACGATGCAGGGCGCATTTTTCTTGGCCTGTTCGAACATGTCGCGCACGCGGCTTGCGCCCACGCCGACGAACATCTCGACAAAGTCGGAGCCGGAGATGGTGAAGAAGGGCACGCCCGCTTCCCCCGCGATCGCGCGGGCCAGCAGCGTCTTGCCGGTGCCGGGCGAACCGACCAGCAAGGCGCCCTTGGGAATCTTGCCGCCCAAACGTGCAAACTTGGTCGGGTCTTTGAGGAACTCGACGATTTCCTCCAATTCCTCGCGCGCTTCATCAATGCCCGCAACGTCCTGGAAGGTGACCTTGCCATGCTTCTCGGTCAGCAGCTTGGCCTTGGACTTGCCAAAGCCCATCGCGCCGCCCGCGCCGCCACCCTTCTGCATCTGGCGCAACACGAAAAACGCGATGCCCAGGATCAGCAGGAAGGGCAACGACTGATAGACGAGGATCATCCAGAAGCTTGGCTGCGCTTCGGCCTGGCCTGAATATTTGACGTTGTTCTGGTCGAGCAGGCCGGTCAGCGCCGGATCGGCCACCGGCAGCGTCGCAAAGCGGTCGCCATTGGCCAGCGTTCCGGTGATCTTGTCCGGCGCGATGGCGACGTCCTTGACCTGGCCCTCCTGCACCTTGGCGCGGAATTCCGAATAGGCGATCTCGCTCCCAGCGGCACCAGTCGGCCGCTCGAACATCGACACGAACAGCAGCAGGGCGACGATCACCCCGGCCCATATCATGGCGCTCTTCATCCAGGGATTGGTCTGCGGGTCTTTCTCGTCGTTCATCTGCACTCTCTTTCACCCGCCAAGATAGGGCGCGTCCGCAAAAGCGCAAGCGCGCCGGACCTTGTCAAATGCCGATCAAAAAGGTCACAACCATATAGGTCAGCGCGAGCGCAAGCCCGGCGGACAGGCCGCAGAGCAGATAACCGGCATAGAGCAGCAACGGCGGGTGCGGACGGGCTACCCTGCGGTTCCGCTGCGCCGCCGAAAGAATGATACTGGCCAACAGGCCATAAGTCAGTGCAGCAAATTCCACCATGCCGATTCCCCGCTAAAAACAGATACAGGATTACCGCTAAGCACGGTCAAGAAAAGGTCATTGCAATGCAATAAAAAGGTAAAGCGTGGCGCACTTAAGGCCAATTGCGGAACTTTTCCTCATGGGCGGTTCGAACGTCGACAGGGCGCGCGATAGAGCCGCCAGATGACGCCACCAGACAGCAGCCAATCCCCCAGACTCGCCTGCCCGCCTGCCTGCGCCGTGGCGATCGCCCGGTCGATCGTGTCCCCACGCGGCATCATATCCGCGCCGACCTGTGTTAGCATCGCCAGCACCAGCCGCCGCAGATATTCACGCGGCAGGTCGGTGCGATCGAGCGTCACGCCGTCTTCCCCGGCGCGGACATGGCGCGCCACCAGTTCGCCCACGCTCCAGCCAATAGCGGCTTCCGCTTCCGCCAGCGCTGCGGCGCTGCGCCCCGCCGCGATCGCGTCGAGCCAGTCCACATCGGCCAGCGCCGTCCGCAAACTCGCCCGGTCGAACCGCGGATCGCTGTTGGACGGATCGTCGGCATAGGGCAGCGCCTCGTGCCGCGCAAAGGCCAGCATATCCGCTTTGCGCACCGCGAGCAGCGGCCGGATGACCCGCCCCGACCGCGCCCGCACGCCGGCCAGCCCGGCAACCCCCGACCCCCGGTTAAGCCGCATCAGCATGGTTTCCAACTGATCGTCGGCATGGTGGGCAGTCATGATCCAGTCGATGCCCTGCGCGACCCGCCACCGGTCGATCGCGGCATAGCGCTGGGTCCGCGCCCAACCTTGCACATTGCCACTGACCAGCGCATCAGGCTTCACGATGCTGTGGGGAATGGCCTGCGTCGCGCACCAGCCCGCGACCATCGCCGCTTCATCCGCCGATGCCGTGCGCAGCCCATGATCCATCGTCACTGCCGCCACCTGGCCGACAAAGGCGCGCGCCGCCAGCGCCAATAAAGCCATGCTGTCCGGCCCGCCCGACACGGCGACACCGAAACGCTGCCCCTGCGTCGTTCCAATGATCGCCTGCGTCGCGGCGATCAGGCCGTCCTCATTCAGTTGCACTTCGCCTTGGTGCGTCCCTGCGCCATCATGCCGCGCAGGCTGGACGAGAGGCTTTCGCCATAGACCTGCTCCAGTTCCGCATAGACTTTGCAGGCATCGGCGGGCTTTTTAAGCTGGATCAGCGCTTCGCCCAGATAAGCGAGACTGTCGGCCGCGCGATCGCCACGCGGACGCTTCTGGTAATTTTCATAAAAGGCGACTGAGGCGAGCGCGGGCTTGCCATCGTCCAGATAGGCGCGCCCCAGTAGGTTGGCGGCGCGGCTGGCGACCGAAGCGGTGCCATATTTATCGACCGTCGCCTTCAACTGCGCCTGTGCTTCAGGATAAAATTTCGCGTCCCACAGGCGATAGCCATAGGTGTAGGCGTCCATCGCCGCATCCCCCGTGTCGGGCCGCTCGATCGCGGCAACCGCCGTCTTGCGCGCCTCGCTGACGGGTGCGGCCGCGACGGGCTTGGGCGCAGCCGCAGCAGGCTTGGCGGTGACAGGAGTCGGGTCTGCTGCAACCGGCGCAGCGACGGTTGGCCGGGTTGCCACCGGCACTTCGGCCGGGACAAGGCGCGCGTCGGTATCCGCCTTGTAGCGATTGAAGGCGTCTTCCAACTGCTTGAGCTTGAAGCTGTTTTCCTCGACCTGCCCCGTGATCGACGAAAGCTGCGATTCCAGCGCGCCCACCCGCGCGGTCAGGTCGGAAATCGGCGAGGAAGACGGCGATCCCGGCGCTATCGTTGGCGCGGTCGGCTTGGTGATCTGCGCCTCGATCGGCGTTCCGGCAGGGAACACCTTGCGCTGCACCGCGCGCATTTCCTTTTCCAGCCGATCGACCCGGCCTTCCACTGTTTGCGCCGACACCGGCGGCGCGAGCGCCAGCAGCAACGGCGCGCTCCACGCCATGGCAGATGTCGCGAATAGGACGTGACGCATGATGTTCCCCGACTAACTCTTACGCTTTAACCATAAGCCGTTATTCCGCGCGGTAAAGCGCGACGTGCATGGTTATTCGGGCGTCGCGGCGCCACTGCCCGATGGTGCCGCCGGAGCGGGCGGCGCGGCAGGGGCCGATGTTGCGCCCATGTCCGCATCACTTGCGGCGGGTCGCGCCGCCGGGCGCGACACGCGCCGTTGCGGGGCTGGCCGGGCAGCGGGCGCGGTCGCCGCAGGCGTGGCGGCGGCCGCCGTGCCGCGCGCCAGCAGCGCTTCGGCGCTCACGGGCACATCGGCAATGGTACGATCAGCCTCGCCCAGCGGTGGCACGGCCTTGCCCCCTACGGTGACGGACAAAGCCTGCGGACGCCCTGTCAGGATCATCGGATTACGCGCATCGGTCGGCAGGGAGAAGGTCTCCCCCTTCTTCATCAACCCGTCCTTCAGTCGCTCGCCCGCTTCGTCGTAGATACGCAGCCACACATCATCGACCGCAGTGAACACGACCGGCTGCGACGCGGGGGCAGCCACCACGGGCGGCGCTGTTGCGGTCGGGGCGACCTGTTCGCGCGCAGCGACCTCCTCGCTCGTCGGCGGCGTAAACATCTGCATCCGCCAGATGGTAAAGGCGGCCACCAGCAGGATCACGATAGCCGCCGCCGTCCAGGCCAGCGTGCGCGACGGCACGCGCGCCGGATCGGCGGGTTCGAACATCTCGTAGCGATTGGCATTGAGATCGGCACCATGCACGCCCTGGCGCACCTGCGCCGCGATCGCCACTTCGTCCAGTCCCACGGCCCGCGCATAGGCCCGCGCAAAACCGACGGCATAGGGGATACCCGGCAGCGCGGCATAATCGTCGCGCTCGACCGCTTCGAGCTGACGCTGGGCGATCCGCGTGCGCGTCGCAATGTCGGACAAGGACAGGCCCATAGCTTCGCGCGCGACGCGCAGTTTCGCGCCGGGTGTATCGGGCTGCGTTTCCGGTACGCTACCTGCGCCCGGCTCCAATTCGATTTCGTCTGCCATGCTGCTCCGCGACCTTAGAGTGCGGCCTTGTCTCACTGTGGGACGGGCCTTGTCAACGGCGGGGCGCGCCTCTTTTCGTCACTTTCGCCTTCATCCCAGCTCGATATGCCGATCCTCCGCCCATTGCGTCAGGCGCGCTCTGATATCACGCTCTCCCCCGTCGAGCAGGTCGCGCATCAACGCCTGCACTTCACTCGCGTCAATTGCACGGATCATCGCCTTGACCGGCCCGACCGACGCCGGGGTAATCGACAGCCGCCGGATGCCAAGGCCGATCAGCGCCATCGCCTCCAGCGTCCGCCCGCCCATTTCGCCACATACGCCCACGGGCACGCTATGCGCCTGGCATGTCCGCACCACCCGGTCGAGGAAGCGCAGGATCGCGATGCTCAGCCAGTCATAGCGTTCGGCGAGCTTAGGATGGGCGCGGTCGGCCGCGAACAGGAATTGCGTCAGGTCGTTGGTGCCGATCGACAGGAAATCCACCCGTGGTAACAATATGTCGAGAACTTCCGCCAATGCCGGCACTTCCAGCATCGCCCCATAACGCACCGCGATCGGCAGCTTCTTCTTGCGCGCCAGCAGCCATTCGCGCTGATGCTCGACCAGCGCACGCGCTTCCTCATATTCCCACGGTTCCGACACCATCGGGAACATGACGTACAATATCTTGCCCGCCGCGGCCTCCAGCAGCGCGCGCGCCTGCGCCTTCATCAATCCGTCGCGATCCAGCGCCAGCCGCAGCGCGCGCCAGCCCATCGCCGGATTATCCTCATGCTCGTCATCCTCGCGCTGCATATAGGGCAACGCCTTGTCACCGCCGATATCCACGGTGCGGAAGATGACCGGCCGGTCGCCGGCGGCGTCCAGCACATCCTTGTAGAGCCGCTGCTGCTTTTCACGCTGGGGCAAGGTGGCCGACACCAGGAACTGAAACTCGGTGCGGAACAGCCCGATGCCGTCCGCCCCCACCATGTCGAGCGCCTGCGCATCCTCGCGCAGCCCGGCATTGACCATCAGCTCCACCCGCTGCCCATCGGCGGTGACCGATGGCAAGTCGCGCATCGCAACGAACTCGGCGCGGCGCTTCTGCGTCACATGCAGCTTGTTCTCGAACGCCTCGTCCATGTCGGCGGTCGGGCGGATCAGCAGGCTGTTGGCGTTGACGTCCATCAGGATGAGGTCGCCCTCATTCACCAGATGGCGGATGTCGCGCACCCGGCCCAGTACCGGTACGCCCATGGCGCGCGCAACGATGGTGACATGGGCGGTCAGCGATCCTTCCTCCAGGATCACGCCCTTCAACCGCCGCCGGTCATATTCCAGCAATTCGGCCGGCCCCAGGTTGCGCGCGATCAATATCGCGTCCTGCCGCAACCCCATCTGCGCCGCCGTCCCCAACTGCCCCGACACGATCCGCAACAACCGGTTGGCCAGATCCTCCAAATCGTGCATCCGGTCGGACAGCAATGGATCGTCGATCTGCCGCATCCGCATCCTTGTGCGCTGCTGCACCCGCTCGATCGCTGCCTCGGCGGTCAGGCCGCTGTCGATCGCCTCGTTGATCCGCCGCGTCCAGCCCTCGTCATAGGCGAACATCTTGTAGGTTTCCAAAACCTCCTGATGCTCGCCCTCCATGCCGAACTCGGCCGCGCCCGTCATCCGGTCGATCTGCTCGCGCATCTTGGCAAAGGCAGAAATGACGCGCGCCCGCTCCGCTTCGGTATCTTCCGCGACAGTATGTTCGATATGCACGCGCGGCTGGTGGAACACCACATGCCCCCGCGCCATGCCCATCACCAGTTGCAACCCGTGCAGCAGCGTCGTGCCGGTATCGGTCACGCGCATCTCGCTTTGCCCGTCATCGGCCAGTTCGGCATTGGCGATCAGCTCCGACATCACCATCGCGACGGTCTGGAGCGCCTCTATCTCCACCTCTTCATATTTGCGCGGATCGGCATGCTGCACGCACAAGACGCCGATGGCGCGCTCGCGCCGCACGATCGGCACGCCGGCAAAGCTGTGGAACAATTCTTCCCCGGTTTCGGGGCGGTAGGCGAAGTCGGGATGCGAAGCGGCTTCGTCCAGGTTCAGCGTCTCGACATTGGTGGCGATCAGGCCGACCAGCCCCTCCCCCATCGCCATGCGGGTGACATGCACCGCTTCCTGCTTCAGCCCGCGCGTTGCGAACAGTTCCAGCACGCCTTCCCGCACCAGATAGATGGAGCAGACCTCGCTCGACAGCGACTCGCCGATCACCTCCACCACCTTGTTCAATTTCGCCTGCGCGCTGGTGCGCGACGCCATCACCTCCTGCAGGCGGATCAGTATCTGGCGGGCGGCGGCGGCGGGGGTGCTGGGCATGGCATCAGCGCTACCAGATGCGCGGTCCGCTTTCCAAGGCGATTCATGCAGGATTGATGACGGTTTCCGTTAACTATTGAACGGCCACCGGCATAAAATTGCAAAAATCGCCGGTCGGCATTGCGGAAATGACGCGCTGCTTCGTCTGATGCAATGAAGTTTCCGTTTTCTGGAACAGAGGGGACAATCGACATGACGATGATGCTGGACAAAGAAGCCAAGGACGATCTGATCGGGCGCGGCTATTCGCGCCGCCAACTGGGGCAGGTCGCAGCGCTGCTGGGCGCAGGGGTCGCGGCCAGCTCGATGCTGAGCGGCGCGGCCCTGGCGCAGCAGCAGGCCGGGCGCGGCATCAAGGGTGCGGTCCGCATCGGCGCGAACGAATGCTGGACCGGGCCGTTCCCGTCGGGCGTCGAAGCCATCGCCAAGGCCGGTTCCTTCGGCAACTGGTATGATCCCGACGATTATCGCGGCGAACTGGTCCAGACCGTCGCCTCGGTCGAAGGCATACCGGAATCGCATGTCATGGTGTGGCCGGGTTCGGGCGGCCCGCTGGTCAGCTCGGTCGCGGCCTTCTGTTCGCCGACCAAGGGTCTGGTCACCGCCGACCCGACCTTCGAATCGGCCTGGCGCACCGCCGATTATATGAAGGCCCCCATCGCCAAGGCTCCCCAGGCCGTCGGCAAAGGCCATGACGTCAAGGCGATGCTGGCCGCCAACCCCAATGCAGGCCTCTATTATGTCTGCACGCCCAACAACCCGACCGGCACCGTCACGCCGCTGGCCGACATCAAATGGCTGCTCGACAACAAGCCGGCCGATGCGATGCTGCTGGTGGACGAAGCCTATCTGCACTTCTCCGAATCGCCGAGCGCCGCCAGCCTGGTGGCGGGCCGCAAGGACATCATCGTCATGCGGACCTTCTCCAAGCTGTTCGGCATGGCGGGCATTCGCCTTGGCCTGACCTTCGCCGATCCCGACGTGCAAAAGCGCCTGATGCTGTTCGGCCCGACCGCCGGTGGCCTGTCGATCACCGCCATGGCCTGTGGCAAGGCAGTCTATACCGAAGCGGACCTCATCAAGGCGCGTCGCAACGAGATGATCGCCAATCGCGAGGAAACCATCGCCTGGCTGACCAAGAAGGGCATCGAAGTCCAGCCCGGCAGCGAAGCGAATATGTTCATGGTCAACTGGAAGAAGCCTGCGAAGGACATGCAGGCAGCTTTGGTCGCCGCGCCTGAAAAGGTTCAGATCGGCCGCAGTTGGCCCATCTGGCCCAACGTCTCGCGCGTGACCGTAGGGTCGGCCGAAGACATGGCCAAATTCTGCGCCGCCGTGGACAAGGTCTATAAGGCGTAAAGCCAACCGTCCTTCTGACGATCGAAGGGCGTCCGGGCAACCGGGCGCCCTTTGTCATTGGCATGGGATAGCGGGAATAGCAGAGGACTGACAAAGCAGGTGCCGAGAGTCTTTCATCTTCTCCCCCTGCCATGGCGGTTGGCGACGCGGCGATAGCGGGCTAGGTCTGTTTATCGCCATGTCCGCCCGCCTCTCCCTCCTGCGTCGCTATCGCCCCCTGTTCACCGCCGTCGCCATGTTCGCGACGATCGGCAGCTGCGCTCGTCAGAGTAGCGGCCCGGTGGTCGTCAGCGTCGTGGGCGACCGGGAGGATGTGACCAAGCCGCTTCAGCAACTGCCTGATCCGGCGGCCAAGCTGATACTGGAAGCCACTGCCCAGGGGCTGGTCAGCTTCGATGCCAGCGGCGAAATCCTGCCCGCCTTGGCCCAACGCTGGATCGTCGAGGATGAAGGGCGCAGCTACATCTTCCGCCTTCGCCGCGCCTTCTGGCCCGACGGCACGCGCGTCACGGCCAACGATGTCGCGCGCATGCTCTTGTCGCGGATCGTGGCCCAGCGTCGGCTTGATCCCGACGGGCCGTTTGACGCGGTGCAAAGCGTCGTGCCGATGACGGGCGAAGTGATCGAAATCAAGCTCACGGTCGCCCGCCCCTTCCTGTTGCAGATGCTCGCGCAGCCGCAAATGGCAATCCTTTCGCGCGAAGGCGGCACGGGGCCCTATCGCGTTGCGCAACAGGGCAAGGCTTTGTTCCTGACCCCCGTGGATCGCGCCGCCAGTGATCGGGATGCCGTCGATGATGAGCCGGTGCCGCCATCGCAGACGCGCGTGCTGCGCGCCGAAAGCGCCGCGCTTGCCGTCATCCGCTTTCGCGAAGGGCAGGCCGCCTTGGTCCTTGGCGGCCGCTTTGCCGACCTGCCGCTCCTTTTGCCCGCCGGGGTGGAGCGTGACGCGGTACGGACCGATCCCGTGCAGGGCTTGCTCGGCCTGGCCGTTACCGGGCGCGGCAAGCTGCTGGATGATGATTATGTCCGCGCAGCGATCAACATGGCGATCGACCGCGCCAGCCTGTCCGCCCTCTTCCCGCTCGGCGGCTGGGCCACCAGCGAGCAGATATTGCCCTCCGCACTCGACCTTGGCCGGTCGCCCACCGCCCCTGCCTGGGCCGGGCAGTCGATGGACGAGCGCCGCGCGCTGGCCAGCGCCACCATGACGCGGTGGCGGGCCGACAATGGCGATCCCCCGACGCTGCGCATCGCTCTGCCCGATGGACCGGGCGCAACATTGTTATTCGGCCTGTTGCGGCGTGATCTGGCCGCGATCGGCCTGACCGTGCAGCGTGTTCCGCTCGCGCAGAAGGACGCGGACCTGCGCCTGATTGACGAGGTTGCGCCCTATGACAGCGTGCTCTGGTATCTCGGCCGTATCGGTTGCGCCCGCGCGGTCCATTGCAGCGATGCCGCCGATGCAGCCTTGCAGACCGCAAGCCTTGCCAGCGAGAACGACAATCGCATCGCCCATATTTCGCAGGCCGAAGCGCTGATGCAGGCGCATAACGGCTATATTGCGCTCGGCGCGCCGATCCGCTGGTCGCTGGTGTCCAAGCGTCTGAACGGCTTTCAATCCTCGCGCCGTGCGCGCCACCCATTGAACCATCTGTTCCGTCGCCCCAATTAAAGGGGAAGGAGACAGGCAGATGGCATTATCGCAGGACCAGTTCGAGCGCATGGTGCGCGACATGCCCGGTTTCGGCCGCGATCCCGCGTCGATACGCCGCCGGGTCGAAGCGATGGAATCGGTTCTGGAAGGACTGTTCGTAATCCCCGGCACCAACCGTCGCGTCGGTCTGGACGGCCTGGTCGGCCTCATCCCCATCGTCGGTGACCTCATCACAGCCGCAATGGGCGCGTGGATTGTGTGGGAAGCGCGCAATCTGGGCATGTCGAAATGGCAGCTTACCCGCATGGCGGGCAATATCGGCATTGATACGCTGGTGGGGGCCATTCCCTTTGCGGGCGACCTTTTCGACTTTCTCTACAAGTCCAACACCAAGAATCTGCGCATCATCCGCAAGCATATGGACAAGCATTTCCCCGCCACCGCGACGATCGACGCCTGATCCTTACGGTTCGCTGCTGTTGGCAAGCGGCTGCACCTTCGGGTCGAGGTCAAGGATCAGGCCCGGCTTGCGCGCCGGTGTCGCCGCAGGCCTCGCCGGCCTGGGCGGAGACAGGGCCGGACGACCATAAGCGATGCGCGGCCCCGGCTCGATCCGCAGGAGGCTGTTCGCAGCCGCTCCGCCCTGATGCGCTGGGCAGCGGGTGAAGGCCATGGCCCGATCCATGCACAGCCACACTTCGCTCAGCCAGTTGCCGCGAACCGTCGTCACCCGCAGCATGTCCGCGCGCAACCCCTTGTTGGCGCGCGCGAAGGCTTCGGCAAATTTCCCCATGGTCAAATTCTGCGTCGCCGCCAGCGCGGTCATGTCGGGATAGCGGATCGACTGATAAAAGGCGCGCGCCAGGTTGAAATACAGCTCCGGCTTGGTCGTCATGCAGGTGCCATGCTTGGCCCATTCATGCTGGATCAGTTGCACCGACGGCGTCGTACAGAGATTGGCGCGGATCACTTCGCGCGGCACAAGGTCCGCGGCGCGACAATATTGCGGCCATTCCTTGCCGAACCCGTCGGGCCACAGGCCATGGAGCGTAAAGCCGAATCTGCCCGCCTTGCCACCGCATTGCAGCGCATGTTTGTTGCCGCGCGCGGTCGAGCAGAATTGCGGCGACCAGCTCAGCGCCAGTGTATAGCTGCCGATCGGCAGGACGCGCTTGGGCTCCTTGGCGGTTGGCCCCTCGATATCGGGTCGGGCAATTTGGGACGGCAGGCGGCATTGGGCCGACTGCGCCAGCGCGGTGCCCGGCAGCGCGATCAAAGCCAGTCCCGCCAAGGCCTTAAGCATAAGCGAAGTCCAGCCCGATGTCGGCGGCCGGTGCCGACTGGGTCAGTCGCCCGACGCTGATATAGGTGACGCCCGTGCTGGCCTTGGCGCGGATCGTGTCCAGCGTCACGCCGCCCGATGCTTCGGTCGGGACGCGGCCATCGACCAGTCCCACGGCCTGCCGCAGCATCGCCACGTCCATATTGTCGAGCAGCAAATGGGTAGCGCCCGCCGCCAGCGCCGGTTCGATCTGGTCGATCCGGTCGACCTCGACGATGATCCGCTCGACCCCGGCTTCGACCGCGCGGCGCACCGCTTCCTCGACCGACCCCGCGACCGCGACATGATTATCCTTGATCATCGCCGCATCCCACAGCCCCATGCGATGGTTGGTCGCCCCGCCCATGCGCGTCGCATATTTCTCCAGGCTGCGCAGGCCGGGAATGGTCTTGCGGGTGTCGAGCAGGGTCGCGCCGGTCCCTTCGATCGCATCGACATAGGCGCGCGTCATGGTCGCGATGCCGCTCAGATGCTGCACCGTGTTGAGCGCCGACCGCTCCGCCGTCAGCATCGCCCGCGCGCGCCCCCGAATGCGCAAGATGTCGGTCCCCGCCGCGACCTGCTCGCCATCCTGTTGCAGTTGTTCGATCTCGACATCAGGATCGAGCGCGCGGAAAAAGGCCACCGCAATCGGCAGCCCCGCCAGCGTCACCGGATCGCGCGCATCCATGACTCCTTCGAAGATAGCATCGGCAGGAATCACCGCCTCGCTAGTGACATCACGACCATCCGGGCCAAGGTCTTCGGCCAGGGTGGCGATCACGAAGGCGGGCAGGTCGAAATCGGGCAGGGAGAATGTCATGGCCTTCTCTAGACGGGCGATGTGGCGCGTCGCAACCTGTTTCGAAACTTGACTTAGTCCATGGACTAAGTCTATTAGTCCGTCATGTCTGCCACCATAAATGTCCATGAAGCGAAAACGCATTTTTCCAAGCTGCTGGAGCGCGCACACGCTGGTGAGGAAATCATCCTCGCCAAAGCCGGAAAGCCCTACGCGAAAATGGTTCCGATCGACGCTGTGCGGGATCGACCGAAGCGTCGCGGTGGTCAATTTGCTGGGCTCTTTACCGTGGGTGATGAGATTTTCGACCCGTTGCCCGAAGATGAGTTGCGTCTATGGGAAGGGCATGACGATTGAGCCTGTTGCTTGATACGCATGTGCTGATCTGGTGGTGGACGGATCGGCGGCTGATACCCGACATGATCGATTCATTGATCGAAAGCGGTGCTGACCGGATTTTTGTCAGTAGCGTCAGTGCATGGGAAATTGCGACCAAGGCGCGCTTGGGCAAATTGCCACAGCTCATGCCCTATCTCGATCGCTACGAAGCAGCGGTAGCCGATGCTGAGTTCCAGCAACTGAACCTGACGATGCGCCATGGTCTGCGTGCCGGTGCCTATGAAGCGCCGCACCGCGATCCCTTCGACCGCATGTTGGCGGCTCAGGCCGAATTGGAGGGCCTGACGCTGCTAACGCGCGACCCCGCATTCGCCGATTTCCCCTGTGAAACGCTCTGGCACAAACCGCTGCTTAGCGAACATCGGCTCGCATATCGGAGCTGATACGCCTTACCGCGCCCCCAAATCCCCCTGCCCGACTGTGGCGCTCGCCATTTCGAGCATCCGGTCCAGGCTCTTCTTCGCGCCCAGCCGCAGCGTTTCGTCCATTTCGATGCGCGGCTGCAGGTCGCGCAATGCGAGGTACAGCTTCTCCATCGTGTTGAGCGCCATATAGGGACAGATATTGCAGTTGCAGTTGCCGTCCGCGCCGGGCGCGCCGATGAACTGCTTGTCCGGCACCGCCTTTTCCATCTGATGGATGATGTGCGGTTCGGTCGCGACGATCAGCGTGTTACCCGGCATCGTCTTGGCGAAGTCGAGGATACCGCTGGTCGATCCGACATAATCGGCATGGTCGACGATATAGGGCGGGCATTCGGGGTGCGCGGCGACCGGCGCGTCCGGATGCTGCGCCTTGAGCTTGAGCAATTCGGTTTCGCTGAACGCCTCATGCACAATGCACACGCCCGGCCAGAGCAGCATCTCGCGACCCAGCTTGCGCGCGAGATAACCGCCCAGATGCTTGTCCGGGCCGAAGATGATCTTCTGGTCCAGCGGGATTTGCGACAGGATCTTCTCGGCGGACGAGGATGTCACGATGATGTCGGACAGCGCCTTCACCTCGGCCGAACAGTTGATGTAGCTCAGCGCAATATGATCGGGATGGGCTTCGCGAAACGCCTTGAACTGGGCGGGCGGGCACGAGTCTTCCAAGGAGCAACCGGCGTCCATGTCCGGCAGCACCACGATCTTGTCGGGCGACAGGATCTTCGCGGTTTCGGCCATGAAGCGCACGCCGCAGAAAGCGATCACGTCCGCATCCGTCTCCGCCGCCTTGCGCGACAGCTCCAGCGAATCGCCGACGAAATCGGACAAGTCCTGAATTTCCGGGCTTTGATAATAATGGCCCAGGATCACGGCATTGCGCTCCTTGCGCAACCGCTCGATCTCGCCGCGCAGGTCGATGCCCTGCGGAATGCCGGTAAAAGCGTTCATGTCCCTAAACTCCTCGGTCCCTTAACAGCGCCCTAGCGCTGACCCTGTCGGTTGGCCAGTACCGCGTTGATCGGCGTGGTCACATCCCATTGTTCGCGATTGCGCCCGGCGCGTTCGGGCGGAAAGGTCACGATCACGCGCGCGTCGCCATAGCCCGCCGCCGCCAATGGAGCAGCCATCAATTTGGTCAGCGCCGCCCGGCCATAATCGCGCGCCTGCGCCATGCGCTCAGGGGCCTGCGCCTCCCGCTGGGCACGGCTCTGTGCATGAGCGGACACGCGGCGGCTCAATTCCTCGCCCGCCTGCCGCGTCACGAACATGCCCTGGGTGCGGACCAGCGTGCGGCGGCTCTCATCGACATTGGGCTTGCCAGGCTTCACGTCGGGCGCGTTGACGATCAGCGTGCGGGTCGCTTCGTTCCACTCCAGATCGCCTTCGCCAAGGCCGCCGACATCGACGAAATAATCGACCGAGAAAGGCATTTTGACCACCTGATCGGACTTCAACAGCCCGAAGCCGCGCACATCCTGCGCCGTGCTCTGGACCGTGCCGGACAGTTCGGAGACTTTGAGGCTGCTCATCCCGGCGATCTTCGCCGCGATCACCTTGGTCACGGCGACGCCATCCTCCTCGACCGCGACGACATAGTCCCGGTCATAGCGCTGCCAGCCGATCAGCATCGCCCCGCCGACCAGCAACAGGATCACCACCGCCGCAATCGGCCCGGCATAGCGTTTCAGCGCATCTGCCATCGATCCTCCGTCGCCGTCACCAGCCCGCGCTGATCCAGGTCGATCAGATGCGCCAGCACCGATCGCCCGGCGGCGGGATGCAGGCGCGGATCGACGCCCTTGTACATTTCCAGGACCATGTCGGGGATGCGGCTGTCGCCATTGCGCGCCAGAAAGCGCAAAATCTGCCCCTCACGCTGCTTGCGATGGCCCATCATGCCACGCACCAGCCGCTGCGGATTGTCGATCGGGTCGCCATGGGCGGGATAATAGATCGCATCCTCGCGCTCCAGCAGCCGCTGCATCGAGCGCATATAGGCCGCCATGTCGCCATCGGGCGGCGAGATCACGCTGGTCGACCAGCCCATGACATGATCGCCGGTGAAGAGCGCGGCTTCTTCGGCCAGCGCGAAGCACAGGTGATTGGACGTATGCCCCGGCGTCGCCACCGCTTCCAAGGTCCAGCCAGTGCCCGCGACCTGTTCGCCATCCGCCAGAACCCGGTCGGGGCGATAGGCCGCATCGAACGCCGCATCGGCGCGCGGCCCGTCATCCTCCAGCGTCAGCGGCGCGCAACCGATCACCGGCGCGCCCGTGGCCTCGCTCAGCGGTCGTGCCGCCGGGCTATGATCGCGGTGCGTGTGGGTGCAGAGAATCGCCACGACCGGCCGCCCCGCGATCGCCGCCGTCAATGCCGCCAGATGAACGGGTTCATCCGGGCCGGGATCAATCACCGCGACGTCGGTCGCCCCGACGACATAAGTCTGGGTGCCGGTAAAGGTGAAGGGCGACGGATTGGGCGCCAACACCCGCGCCACCAGGGGCGATAGCGGCATCTGAACGCCGGTCGGCAGGTCGGCCGGATCGAAAGGAGGTGCCATGCTTCCCATGTGCCTATTTCCGGCCGGATTTCAAGGTGGGGCTTGGATCCATAAAAATCCTCCCCTGAAAGGGGAGGGGGACCGGCGCAGCCGGTGGAGGGGTGTCGCCCTATCGAGAGGGTAACACCCCTCCGTCTGGCCTGCGGCCAGCCACCTCCCCTTACAGGCAGGGGAATCGCATATGGGCTTGAACGATTGATCGAATGGGATTCTTGGGCAGTCTCCATGGTTGGAGGCGCCCGATGGATGAGTTTTCGGC
>NZ_JAVDWV010000017.1:0-83332 GCF_031457465.1 Sphingobium xenophagum | reverse complement strand
TGTAAACAGTTCGGCGTCGCGCTGGAGCCGTTCATTCAACTGAACCACGCTGGCTATATCCATTCGTCCGAAGCCTTTGGCGGCAAGCCGATGCGATACCGCGAAGTCGCAACTGATTTTCGCGGACACACATCCGAACTGCTAGCCAAAGCGCTGGACGCAAAAGCGCTGGACGCCAGCGTATCGAAAGAGGACAAGGAGAAGCTAGTTGAAGCCCTGCGCCACTGGGGCCTGCTTGATGAGAAGATGGCCTATGGCAGCAGCCTTCGCGTTTCGGGTCAACGCGGCTATGATCGCGCGCCCGGCGGCGGTACCAATGGTGCGCCGACACCCTCGCAGATCGCAAAGCTGGGCGATGTCCTTGACCCGCAGGTTTGGACAGCAATGTCCTTCTATTTCAACTATGTCATGCAAACCACGATGTTCCAGCCGACAGGTGGCATGGATATGATTGGGAAGGCATTTGCCAAACAGGTCGGCAAATTCATAACGTATAACGCCAAGGTAACGAAGGTCGCACAAAGCGAAAAAGGCGTGACCGTCAGCTACAAAGATGTTGGCACCGGCAAGATGTCGACTGCCAGCGCTGACTATTGCGTCTGCACGATCCCGTTGTCGATCATCAGTCAGGTTGAAATGCAGGTTGGCCCGAAGCTGGCGGCGGCGATGAAGGCGGTGCCCTATTCAGGTCAGCTCAAAATCGGGCTGGAATTCAACCGCCGCTTCTGGGAGGAGGATGACGACGTGTATGGCGGCCATAGTTTCACCGACCAGGCAATCGGCCAGTTGTCCTATCCCAATGACCGTATGTTTTCTAACGGGCCAGCCGTGTTGTTGGGCGCATTTGCACGCGATGCCGGCGCATTCGAATTGACCGGCATGACCCCAGCCGAGCGGATCGAAGCAGCACTGGCACAGGGTGAAATATTCCATCCGCAGTACCGCAGGGAATTCTTGAACGGTGTGTCTGTGCCATGGAGCCGGGTGCCTTGGATCCTGGGTTGCGTGTCACGGTGGAGCGAGGAAAATCGCGCGGCACATTATCAGAATCTTGTCGCGCTGGACGGACGGGTTGTGCTGGCAGGCGAACATGCCAGCTATTATGGCGGTTGGATGGAAGGGTCGCTGCTATCTGGCATCGACGCGATCAGCCAGATTCACAGCCGGGCGCAGGTGGCCTGAGATGCGATCTACGCTCGTCATGGTCGCGCCGCTCTTGTTCCTGGTGGCTGGTGCGCTTGCAAGCCCTGCCCATAGCGACACGCCCGGAAGCGCGCAGGCAAAGAACAAGACGATCGACGGCGCGAAAATCTACAAGCAAATCTGTGCCGCATGCCATATGGCAAATGCAATGGGCAGTGGTGCCGGGGCGATTCCGGCGCTGGCGCGCGACCGCAATCTTGCCAACCCCGTTTATCCGATCGGCATTTTGATAACGGGCAAAGGCGCCATGCCGCCGATGAGTGACATGCTAAGCCCGGCTCAGATGGCAGCGGTGCTGACATATGTCCGTACAAATTTTGGCAATGACTATCGCCAGCCCGTCACCGAGTTGGATGTTAAACGGCTGGCCGGACCAAAGAAGATCATGGAATAGATTGTGCCAATGATAGCGGCTAGGTGTCGCGTCGCGTACTGACGCGCGGAATATCCAGTGCTGCGGCAATGGCAGACGTAATGTCGGATATGGCCATTCATACGACGATGTCGGTGATGCGTTCAGGGCACATCGTGACACCTGTTTCCGTCGCGTCGATGGGAAGCAATCGAACCAGTTCGTGATAGATATCATGGTAAACGCCGACGGAACCCGGCCTTGTGCAAATTCGGATCGGGGGTGAAGTTCGCGAGGCATATGGAGGCGAATGGCCGCTTTCGGGAACAGCGATCTGCGCTCTGAATGGCCGATATTGAGCCACTTATACCATCCGTCCGTGATGCTGACTCACGTGGGGGATTCCCGAAGCGGCGAAACTATGAATCTCTGTCTTCGGGTTGGAGGGCATTGTCATGGGTGCAGCGATTGGATTGCGAGACGACTTTGATGCAGCGGGCTTGAGGCGACTGGCGCGGACGACGAAGCGTGCGAACCAGGGACGCCGACTGCTAGCTTTGGCGGAAATCTATGATGGCGCGAACCGCAGCGATGCCGCGCGTATCGGCGGAGTGACCCTGCAGATCGTGCGGGATTGGGTGGTGAGGTTCAACGCCAGAGGTCCAGCCGGCCTCCTTGACGGCAAGGCTCCAGGCAAGCCGCCGTTGCTGAATGATATCCAGCGCCAAGCGCTCGCGGAGGTCGTTGAAAGTGGACCGATACCAGCGATCCATGGAGTTGTGCGTTGGCGGCTGATCGACCTGGCGCGCTGGCTTCATGACGAATTTGGGGTGTCTCTGACGGAAACGACCGTAGGGCGAGAGTTGAAAAAGCTGGGCTATGTCAAATTGACGGCACGCCCACGTCACCATGCCCAGAACGAATATGCGATGGAGGACTTCAAAAAGGGGGGCTTTGCAGCCGAGCTGGCAAAGATCTAAGCCGCCCTCCCGCGCGACACGCCCATAGAGATATGGTTCCAGAGCCTGCCCTGAACTTGATTCAGGGACGAGGCCCGTATCGGCCAGAAAAACAAGATCACCCGCCGCTAGGCCTGGCGCGGCACCCGGCCTTCAACGCCCAAGGATCAGAGGACCAAATCAGCCTACATGTTGGGCTACGCCCGCCTTCGGCCCGGCGCTATCTGCCCTGAGCTTGGCAAGGGCGCTGGCTTGGTCCTGCCCTTCTGTAATACCCAGGCCATGTCGCTGCACCTGGCGGAGATATCGCTCGCTATCGAACCAGGTGCCCACGGCGTGCTGCTGATGGATCAGGCCGGATGGCACATGACCGGGAAGCTGGAAGTGCCCGATAATATCAGCATCGTTCCGCTGCCGCCAAAATGTCCTGAACTCAACGCTCTCCTGAGCGAAGTCGAAGGGCCGGTCGAAAATATCTGGCAGTTCATGCGCGATAACTGGCTATCCAACCGCATCTTCACGTCCCACGACAACATCATCGACCTTTGCTGCGAAGCCTGGAACAGGCTGATCGATCAGCCCTGGCGCATCATGACAATTGGACGCCGCAAATGGGCGCGTGGGTCGTGATCAATGCAGGTTGGTATCACAGGCTTTCGTTTCGACATTGGGCTGCCGCTCGATCGTATAGAGAAAGTCATTCTATCGTAGTGGGATTGACGTTTGAGAGGATAAAGCGTGAGCACTGAACCTGACCGTCGTTATGACATCGGACAGCTCGCCGCATCCACGCGGCGAAAGCCATATTGCGGAACTCCATGCCCCGCTGGCGGACTATATCGTACCGGCCGCGCGGAAGGGCATGGTCAGTAACGCTTCCTGAATTTGGTGCCCCGCACATGCACTGCGGCGGTCAACCCGCAGAATATGACAACCTCTCATTTTTTTCGTCATGATTCTGCAACCACTACGTCGCTGAGATGCCACCAACCCTGCCTAGGGCGACGCCGGGTCAGAAAAAATGGGGTGGGACAATCATGAAAAAATTCGCTGCGTTAGCGGCGGTGCTGGCGTTTGGGTTAACCGTGGGGTCGGTCCCGTCAGCCGCGCATGAAGCCGGACAGGACATGCCACCATGGCAGGGCGCCAGCGCCTGGCCCGACCGTGTTATCGCCACATTCGAAGCCGATCCCGCTACCTCGCTGGCGATCAGTTGGCGGACCGCGGCGAACGTCACCGCCACCCGCGCTGAAATCGCCCTCGCTACGCCCGACGCCCGCTTCGATCTTACCGCGCGCAGCGTGCCCGCCCATACCGAACAGGTGGAACTGGACAAGCTGATGGTCGCGGGCAGCCCCATGGCGCTGGCCGTCAACGACAAGCTGCCCGCCGTCGCCTATCACTCCGTCCGCTTCGACGCGCTGAAGCCCGATACGCTCTATGCCTATCGCGTGATGGGGGCCGACAGTCACTGGAGCGAATGGTTCCAGACCCGTACAGCACCGCTGTCTGGCCCGGTGCGCTTCATCTATATGGGCGACGCGCAAAATGGCGTGCTGTCGCTGTGGTCGCGCACGATCCGCGCCGCGTTTCAGGCCGCGCCCGACGCACGCTTCATGCTGCACGCGGGCGACCTGGTGAACCGTGGTAGCCGCGACGCCGAATGGGCCGACTGGTTCAAGGCGGGCAGCTTCCTGCACGCCATGGTCCCGGCCATCCCGGTCGCGGGCAATCATGAATATGACCAGACCGCGCCCGGCGAAGGCGATCGGGTGCGGATGCTCAGCCATTTGTGGCGTCCGCAATTCCGGCTGCCAACCGACGACAGTCTACCTGCCGAGGTTCAGGAGACGGCTTATGTCTTGCGCTACTCGCCCGACCTGCATGTCTTCGTCCTCGACAGCAACCAGCGTGACATGACGCCCCAGTCGCAATGGCTCGATACCCAGTTGAAGGCATCGACGGCCAAGTGGCGGATCGTGACCATGCATCACCCCGTATTCAGTTCGGGTAAGGACCGCGATAATGCGGGCTCGCGCGAAATCCTGTTGCCCGTGCTGCTGCGCCATAATGTCGACCTGGTGCTGCAAGGCCATGATCACACCTATGCGCGCGGGCTGCTCGATGCCAGCGTGCAGGAACCGCGCCGTCGCGGCTTTGCGCAGGGCGACAAGCTGACGACGATGTTCGTCAATTCGGTATCCGGCCCCAAACAATATCAGTTCCGCAAGGAAGGCTGGGACGATTATGCCCCGACCGGCGTGAAGCTGGAGCGGCAGGGTGAAAATGGGCAGTTTTTTCAGGTGATCGGCATTGATGGCGATCGGCTGAACTATACCGCTTATACGACCGATGGCGTCCAATATGACCATGTCGTCATCGAAAAGCGCGGTAATGCCAAGCGCCTGATCAAGAATGACAAGGCTGCGCCGCCGGTCCGGCGGTTCGACAACAGCCTGCCATATAAAAGCCCGAATTTCTAAACGGCGGCCCGCCCTTTAAGAGGGCGGCCCGTCTTTCCCTTTTCGACAACCAGCCTGCGCGTCGTTGCGCGTGGGGTACCCCTTCTTATTGCCGATGGAGATCGACATGATTCATTCCTGCCGCGCCACCCTGCTTGCTGGTGCCGCCCTGTGCCTGTTCACATCCCTGCCTGCCGCCGCCCAGATGACCGATAGCGGCGCTGCCCAGACGGCCAGCGGCCAGATCAGCGGCGTGGTGGTCGATCGCAACGGCAACCTCGTTGCCGGTGCCACCGTCCAATTGGAGGGATCGAACCTCGTCGAAACGACGGGTGCCGATGGTCGCTTCCTGATCCGCAGTGCGCCGACGGGTCAGGCCCGCGTGCTTGTCCGCTATTTCGGATCGGATTCCGCGACGCAGGACGTAACCGTGACGGCGGGCAGGACGGCTGAAATGCGCGTGGCCATGGGCGGTGCGGATATTGTTGACCAGGACGGCCAGATCGTCGTCATGGCGTCGCGCCCGATCGCCGAATCCGAAGCGGCGGCACTCCAGTTGCAGCGTTCGTCCACCGCGCTGGTGAGCATCATCGCCGCCGACAGCATCGGCCGCTTCCCCGACCAGAATATTGCCGCGTCGCTTGGCCGCCTGCCCGGTGTCGCCGTGCAGCGCGACCAGGGTCAGGATCGCTTCATCAGCCTGCGCGGCGCACGTACGAGCTGGACGACGATTTCGTTCGACGGCATCAACGTGATCAGCCCGGCGGGTCGGACGACCCGTTTCGACACCATCCCGTCGGCCATCGCCAGCAAGGTCGCCGTGCGCAAGGCCGTCACCGCGGACCTCACGGGTGAAGCCGTGGCCGGTCAGGTGGATATCATGACGCGCAGCGCCTTCGACTATCCGGGCCTGAAAGTCGCGGCTGACGTGGGCCTTGGTTTTTCCGAACTGGGCGGCGGGCGTCAGTATAATGTCACCACCCATGTGTCGGATCGCTTCTTGAACGACACCGTCGGCATCCTGCTGTCGGCGTCGCGGTTCGAAATGGACATGATCACCGACAATTTCGAAGCGGGCTGGGAGGTTGCCCCCGAAGACCGCGAGGCCGGGTCGGAATCGCGTATCTGGGCTCATAATACCCAGAACAAGCTATACCGGCTGACCCGTTCGAACACCGCGTTCAGCGGCCGCCTCGACTGGCGTCCATCCAGCGAGCATGAATTTTTCCTCAGTTCGGTGCATACCGAATTCCGGGACGACGAACTGCGCAGCGCTTATGTGTTCGACTTTGATGACGGCGCGGTGCGCACGGACAACACTGCGCCGCAACTGACGGCGCGCCGCACCGGCTATGCCGATATTCGCACCGGCAACACGCCGCTCAACGGCACCATCTATGGCGGCGAAATCGACAGCACGCTCAACAGCAATTCCTCGCGTCAGCGCATCTTTACCAACACGTTGGGCGGCAACCATATATTGGGGGATTGGGGTGCCACCTGGCGGCTCAACTATACCCGTGCCCAGGCGGATAGCCGCCCGCCTTTCGGTTCAACCTGGCGCAGCCCCGCCAACCGGGCGCTCCGCCCCAGCATCGTCTATGATCTGAGCAATCCCGATCTGCACAAGGTCCAGCTCTATGATACGCTGGTCGATGCCAATGGCAATTATTCGCTTGGCCGCCTGCGTGATGCCATCACGCCGACCGAGCTGGAATTTGTGACCTTCACGCGCAACAATCAGCGGGACCAGACCGATGCCTATACCGCGCGGCTCGATTTCGACCGCGTCATCCAGCTATTCGGCCATGATACCAAGATCCAGTTTGGCGGCCAGTATAACAAGCGGACCAAGGAATCGAACCGCACGGTAATCGAAGCGCGCGCCGCCGATCTTCTGGCGAAGGGCATCGCCCTGCCACGCCAGGAAGCATTTGCGTCCAACGATCCCCTCAAAGTCGGCATTCCGCTGGGTTATAGCTTCCGCTATTTCGATAGCGAGGCTGGTGCAGCCCTGCTCGACAGCTATATTGCCGCCGGAGCCTCGCGCATTCAGCCCAACACCTCGGAAAACAACAATTATGTCGTGACCGAAAAAGTCTATGCCGGTTATCTGATGGGCACGATGTATTTCGATCGGGGCAATATCGTTGCTGGTGCCCGTGTCGAGCGGGTCGACAATACGGGGACGGCACTGGTCAATTTCGGTGGCACCTTCGTCCCGACCACGACTGGTTCGGGCAATACGATGGTGTTCCCCAGCATCCACCTCAACTATGATGCAACGGACGAGATCAAGCTGCGGCTTTCGCTCAATACGGGTGCGGCGCGGCCCGATTACACGCTGCTGCGTCCCAATTTCACCTTCTCCGATCAGGCGGAAACCGTTTCGGGTGGCAATCCTTTCGCCACGCCGGAAAAGGCGGTTGGTGTCGATGCCTATTTCGAATGGTATATGGCCAATCGCGGCTTCCTGTCCGTGGGCGTCTATTACAAGAAAATCCGCGACGTTCTGTTCGACTCGCAACTGCCCCAGTTCGGTAGCAACGTGCTCAACAGCGATGGGATCGACCGTTCGGTCTATCTCTACAACACGACGATCAACGGTGGCAAAGGCGAGATCAAGGGTCTGGAGCTGGCCTATTCGCAGCCGTTTGAAGGCCTGCTCAAGAGCATCGGTGCACCCGAATGGCTGCAGGGCTTCGGCTTCCAGGGCAACCTGACGCTCAACGATTCAACCGCGAAAACGCCGGATGGTCGCAACGTCAAGTTGCCCGGTGCGTCTGACCTCATTTACAACGCCTCGCTCTACTACGAACAATATGGGCTGTCGCTGCGCGCGAGTTGGCAGAAGCGTGACGCCTGGCTCGACAGCCTTGGTGGTGATGCGGTGGTTGGCGACAATTATTGGAGCAGCGTCGGGCGTCTCGACATGTCGGCCCGCTATGCCATCAGCCCACGGGTCGAATTATTCGTCGATGCCAATAATCTGCTGGACGAGCCGGGCATCCGTTATGTCGGCAATCCGTCGCGCACGATCGAGTTTGAGAAGTTCGGCGCGCGCTTCATGGGCGGTGTTCGCATCAACTTGGGGGGCAGTGGATCGCGTCGCTGACGCGAGCGCGAATACCATCGTCAAAGGGCCGGGTCGGCCAGTTTCAAGGATGTAAAATGAAGCCACTCTTCCTATTTCTAGCCTTGGCTGGTCTGCTCCCGGCCAGTGCGGTGCTGGCCCATGATGACCATAGTCGCCATGGCGGGCTGGCCGAGGCACCGCCGAGCGATCATGCGGCAAAGCCTGGCTCGTCCAAGGGGCGGCGCTGGATGGCCGGCGACCATCATATCCACAGCGAGTTCAGCGCCAGCTATAAAGTCGACCCGGCAGCGCCGGAAACACCGCCCAAGCCGCTGTTGGGCAAGGATGGCCGCTACGCCATTGCGAAGAATGCGGAGATGGGGGCCAGTTTCGGCCTGCGCTGGATGGTGTCTACCGATCATGGTGGCCCGCTCCATTCCCGGCTCAATTTCGAACAGGCCTATCCGCAATTGCTCGTCGCGCGGAAGGCCGTGCCGCAGATATTGATCTTCTACGGCATGGAGTTCGACACGCCAGGCGGCGACCATAGCAGCCTGATCATCCCGTTCACGCGGGGTGAGCGTGAGCAATTGCGCGATATCGAATCGCGCTTTTCGAAGCGGGAGGCGCATCCGAGCGATCCGGCCCGCGATACCGAGCCCAAGATGATCGAAGCGCTGCGCTATATGCGGGAGCAGAAGAAGCTGCCGGTCCTGATCGCCAACCATCCGTCGCGTTCGGCCAAGGATGTCGGCGTCTATGGGCAATATACGCCCCGCGAATTCCGCGACTGGAACGATACCGCGCCCAATGTCTCGGTCGGCATGGAGGGCGCGCCCGGCCATCAGGCAGGTGCCATCAACCCGGATGGCAGCAACGACCCCGAAGGCGCGCGTGGCGGCTATCGCAATTCGCCGACGATGGGCGGCTTTGACCAGATGACCGCGCGCCTTGGCGGTTTCTGGGATTCGATGCTGGGTGAAGGGCGGCGCTGGTGGATTACCGCCACGTCCGATTCCCATTATAACTGGCGCGATGGCGGCAGTGATTTCTGGCCGGGGGAATATTCCAAAACCTATGTCCATGCCCGTGGCGATCATGCCGACGTGCTGGACGGACTGCGCAGCGGGCGGGTGTTCGTCACCACCGGCGACCTCATCAGCGAACTCGACGTCGCGGTGCAGGCCAAAGGCGGCAAACAGGCGGCGTCCATGGGCGGCACGATCATGGTGAAGCCGGGCGATGATGTCGACGTGGTGATCAGGCTGCGCGATCCGGCAGGGACCAACCATGGTGGACGGACGCCTGACGTGGCGCGCGTCGATCTCATCATGGGGGACGTGACCGGGCCGGTCTCAGACCGCAGCGCGGATCGCAACGCGACCACCAGGGTCGAACGGCGCTTCACCGCCAATGACTGGCAAAGGGACGGCGAAGTGCTGACGATGCGTCACACCCTCAAAGATGTGCGCGGGCCGATCTACCTGCGGGTGCGCGGTACCAGCACCGAGGAAGCGGAACCGTCCTCCGATCCCAAAGGGGAAGATCCGTGGAGCGACCTGTGGTTCTACGGCAATCCGCTGTTCGTGAAAGTGGGGTAGGATCAGAGGGGCTTTGATTGGCCCCTCTCGTCCGATCTTGGCCAGCGGTTTGTCGGCCACGGTCTTGAAGTTACTGGAAGCCGCGACGCTTGCCTCAGTGCTGTCGATCTTACCATTTCAACTACAAATCTTCGCCCTTCGCCAGCACTATCAGATGGCGTCGCGTCGCGAAATGGCCCCCCCTACGACTTCAAACCAAGTTGCACTGGTTCAAATTGCCGTTTCCAATGAGTTACAACAAAGGCAGTCCCGCGAAGGCGGGAGAGGGCGAGGTTGCGTCTAGGCCTTACGCCTTCACCACTTCATCAATCGCTTTCAGCTTCGCGAGCATCGGCGCGACCCAGTCGAGCGGGAGCATGACCGGGCCGTCGGAGGGGGCGTTGTCGGGGTCTTGGTGGGCTTCGGCGAAGATGGCCGCGACGCCGGCTGCGATCGCGCTGCGGGCCAGCAAAGGCGCATATTCGCGCTGGCCGCCGGATGCGGAGCCGAGGCCGCCGGGCTGTTGCACCGAATGGGTGGCGTCGAATACGACCGGATAGCCGGTCTGCGCCATGACGGGCAGGGCGCGCATGTCGCTGACCAATGTATTGTAGCCAAAGCTCGCGCCGCGTTCGGTCAGCAGGATGCGGTCATTGCCGGTCGAGGCGACCTTTTGCGCGACCGCCGCCATGTCCCACGGGGCCATGAACTGGCCCTTCTTGACGTTGATGACCGCGCCCGTCCGCCCGGCGGCGAGCAGTAGGTCGGTCTGGCGGCAGAGGAACGCCGGGATTTGCAGAATATCCACCGCCTGCGCGGCGGCCTCCACCTGGCCTGCGTCATGCACGTCGGTCAGCACCGGGCAGCCGAGTGTCGCCTTCACCTCCGCCAGGATCGCCAGCCCTGCGTCGATGCCGACGCCGCGCTGGCCCGATACCGATGTCCGGTTCGCCTTGTCGAAACTGCTCTTGAAGATGAAGGGCACGCCCGCTTGCCGCGCCGCCTGTGCCAGCGCGTCGGCCATGAACAGCGCATGGTCGCGGCTTTCGATCTGGCAGGGGCCGGAAATGAGGACGAAGGGCAGGTCGTTGCCGAAGGTGACGGAACCTGTGGAGATATGGTTTGGGCTGGTCATGGCGCTCATTTGGGCGCTTTGGCGAAGCGGCGCAACAATTGCCCGCGCCACAGGCCCTTGCCCGGATGATAGTTCCAGCAGAACCAGCCAAAGGCGAGGCAGGCGATGAGGGACGGCAGCGCCATTGGGTCGCCCTGTCCCTTCATATGGCGGTAAAAGGCCATGTCGGCGCGCCAGCGGTCCCGCTCGCTGCCGCCGCCATTAATGCCATAGGCGTTGTCATGTTTCCTACAGCCGATGTTTCGGTTGTATTTGCGATGGTCTATGAAATAGCAATAGTCGCGTTCGGGTGTGCTCATGCCCCGATTAGGGCTGGGTCAGTGCAAAAGTTCAAGCGTAAAGTCTTCTACCTCGGCGGTTTCGATCCGCGCGGCGTGCGTTTTTATCATCAGCTCTACCGCGAACAGGCGGCGCGCTATCATAGACTGACGGGGGAGGATGTGACCGTCGGCGCGCGCCGGGCCGGGCCGGACGGGTCGCTGGTGTCGGTGCAATGGGACGTCGCCAATGAACAGGCGGGCGTCGCGGTCGATTATGAGTATCTGCGCTGGGAAGATTTGATCGCGAAAGTGTGGATCCGCAGTCCGCTGCCGCTGGCGCTGCGAGCGGCGCGGGCCTATTTCGGCCATGCGCGCTTCATGCAGTTCGGGCAGATGCGCAAGCTGCGGTCCGGGCCGGTCATCACCATCCTCTATCCGCCGCTGTTCGCGGTGCTGATCCCGCTGTTGCTGGCGCTGGTGCCTGCGCTGTTGCTGTCGTTGCTGCTGCCTTTCTGGGTCAGTACGCTGGTCGGCATCGGTATCAGCGCGCTGCTGTCGGGGCGTTTGCTGGCCAAGCTGGTCGTGCCCTGGCTGCTGCGGTTCATGACCTATCATGGCGCGCTGGCCGCCGATGGGCCGGGCGCGGAGCTGGACGCGCGGCTCGACCAGTTTGCCGTCCGTATCGCAGCGGAACTGGACGGCGATTGGGACGAAGTGCAGATCGTCACGCATAGCGCGGGCACCATATTGGGCATGAGCATATTGCGTCGTGTGTTTGCCTTGCGCGGCGGCGCGGCGATGCCCGACCATGCCGTCATGGTGGGCATGGGGCAGGTGGTGCCGGTGATCGGCCTGCGCCGCGACGCGGCCTGGTATCATGATGATCTGGCGGCGCTGGCGGACAAGGCGTTCCGCTATGTCGATATTTCCTCGCCCCCCGATGGCGCGGCCTATTATAACGTCAATCCGCTGCGGCTTGTCGCGGATCAATATGCCGCGCGGGTGGACATGCTATCGCCGCGCTTCCATCTCTTCTATCAGCCGGACAATTATCATGGCGGCTGGTCGAACAAATATGAGGCGCATTTCGACTATCTGCGCGTGGGCGACCGGCTTTCGCCGCTCGATTTCATCAGCCTGACCGCTGGCCCCCGCACCGTGGACGAAGCCGTCGCTGCCTTCAGGACGATCCCTTGACCGACCCGCTTTTCACCCCGCCCTATCCGCAGCCACCCCGCACCAAGCGCGGCCTCATAAAGCGGTTCCTGCGCGGCTGGCATAGCTGGATCCATGTGCTGTTCGACAAAAGCTATACGATGAAGATGGGCGAAATCCGCCTGCCGCGCCGGACCATGTATATCGCCAATGAGCTGAGCCTGGTGGACCAGATTTTGCGCGGCGGCACCGCATTCCCCAAGCATAGCGAACTGGTCCGCAATCTCGATCCGCTGATCGGCAACAGCGTCTTTTCCGCCAATGGCGCGGATTGGGAAAGCCAGCGGGCGATGGTCAATCCCGCCTTTGCCCATACCGCGCTGGGGCGGACCATGCCGCTGATGGTCGCGGCGGCCGATGATCTGGTCGCGCGGCTGGACGCGGCCGATCGCGCAGCGCCGGTCGATATTGATCCCATGATGACGCATGTCGCGGCCGACATCATCTTTCGCACGCTGTTTTCGCAGGCGCTGGACGCGACACGGTCGAACATCATCCACACCGCCTTCGGCAAGTTCCAGCGGCTGGCGCACAGCGCGTCGATGCTGCGGCTGTACGGCATTCCCGCCGGTTGGTTCGAGACGCGCTCGAAAGGCCCGGCACGCGCCATCCATGACGTGTTCCGCCCGATCGTGGAGGCGCGCTATGAAGGCTGGCATGCGCGCGGGGAAGCGCCGCATCGCGACATTCTCCAGTCGCTGATCGAGGCGAAACATCCCGACACCGGGGAATCCTTCACCTGCAATCAGGTGATGGAGCAGGTGTCGACGATCTTCCTCGCGGGGCATGAGACATCGGCCAGCACCATGACCTGGGCGCTCTATATGCTCGCCGAATGCCGACATATTCAGGACCGGGTTAGGGCGGAAATCAGCGCGGTTGCGGGCGACGCGCCGCTAACAGCGGCGATGCTCAAGGAGATGGGGCAGCTCCGCAACATCTTCCGCGAGACGCTGCGCCTCTATCCGCCCGTCTCCTTCCTGCCGCGCGAAGTCACCTGTCCGATGGACATGCGCGACAAGCATCTGGAGACTGGATCAATGCTGGTGGTCGCGCCGTGGCTCACCCAGCGCAACAAGGATAATTGGGCCTGCCCCCATGCCTTCGACCCCGATCGCTTCGACGATCCCGCCAATGCGGATATGGCGAAACAGGCCTGGTTCCCGTTCGGCCGGGGACCGCGCGTGTGCGTCGGGGCGGGTTTTGCCCAGCAGGAGGTGATGACGGTGATCGCCGCGGTCGTGCGGCGCTTTGCCCTGAGCGTGCCGCCGGGGTTCAAGCCCGAACCGATCAGCCGCCTCACCATCCGGCCAAGGACGGGGATGCCGTTGTTATTTGGGGCGATCGCGTAATCACGGCGCAGGGCTTTTTTGTGTAACCGTTCGTGCTGAGTAGAGACTGAGCTTGTCGAAGGCTCGTATCGAAGCATCCGCGCCAATGTCCTTCGATACGGCATTTGCCCTTCGGTCGACTGCGACTTCGACTTCGCTCAATGCCTACTCAGGACGAACGGGTCGAGAGGTATCATGAGCGCCCCTGGTGCGCAGCAAACGACGCACCGACGTCACGCCATCTCCTCCTCCGGCACCACATCGACCATCAGTTGCAGGCTTTGTCCGCCGCCGCCGACGAACAGCCCGTCCATCGGCGCGACGTCGGCATAGTCGCGGCCCATGGCGACGAAGAGATGGCCGTCGCCGGTGATGACGCCATTGGTGGGGTCAAAGCCGATCCAGCCGCGCGTGCGACCGCACCATAGCATGACCCAGGCGTGCATCGCATCCGCCCCGATCAGGCGCGGCTTGCCGGGGGGCGGGTAGGTACGCAGATAGCCGCTGACATAGGCGGCGGGCAGTCCGGCGAGGCGCAGCGCGACCACCATGACATGGGCGAAATCCTGGCACACGCCATGGCGCGCGGCAAAGGCGTCGGCGACGGGTGTCGCCGCGTCGGTGCTGCCCGGTTCATAGCGAAATTCGGCGCGGATGCGCTGCGCCAGGTCGAGCGCGGCAGCGACGATCGGCCGGTCAGGCGACAGGCCATCGCCGACCCATGCGCCGATGTCCGCCAAGAGCGGCGCGCGCACCGAGGCATAGAGATAATGGGCGGGTGCGGCCGGTCCCATGTCGCGTTCGGCCAGCGCCGCCTGCGCCACCGCGCCGATGGTGGGATCATCCGCTTGCGGGACGATCGCCCCGCCCTGCACGCCGATGCGGAAGCGGCTTTCGATGGTGAGCTGGCGGATCGGGCTTTCGATCACCAGCCGGGCGACATGGACCGGCCAGGCGCCGGGGCGCGAATCAATCGCCGATGGCAGCGGATCGACCTCCAGCGCATAGTCGGACGTCCATTGGCCCGGCCACGGCGCGGGCCGCAGCCGCAGGTTGAAGCGGGCCAGCCGCATCGGGCTGGCATAGCGCAGGATGGTGCGGTGCCGGACATGGTAGATCATGACAGCAGGTCCATCGTCTCGGTCTTGCGCACCTGCAGGAAATAGCGCTGGCCGATCGCGTCGGAGAGGCCGAGTAGTCTGCTTTCCACATCGGCGATATCGGCCATCGTCAGCATGTCGCCGGTCAGCGGCGCGAGCCGCGCGACCAGCGCATCGGCGCGGCGCAGCGGTTCTTCGGGCATGCCGTCGGCGCGCAGCGTCGGCAGCGCGGCGATATGCTCGGCCAGCCGTGCCGCCTGATAGACGATCGCGCGCGGATTATGCGGCTCCAGCGCGACGAGATCGCGCACCGGCGGCAGCGCGGGGCCGGTCAGGTATCGGGTGCGATAGCTGATCTGGCTGTCCTGCAGGTCGAGCAATACGGTCAGGTCGTCGGCGCTGGCGCCATCGCCGCCGAACAGGCTGACGAGGCGGCAGCCATTGATCGCGCGCTCCATGCGGCGGCCCATATCATGGAAGCGCCAGGCGTCGGTGCGCGCCATATTCTCCGCCGCCAACCCCGACAGCGCGGAAATCCGCTCGATCATGCGGGATGTGGCGTCGAGCAGCGTTTCTGTCACCGCACCGTCGAAGCGAGGCAGCGGCAGGCGTACCAGCCGCCACACATCGCTTGCCAGCCGGTCGCGCAGCCCTTCGCCGATATTGGCGACCCGGCCCATCAGCGTCCGCACGCTGCCGCTTTGCTGGGCGTCGCCCAGTGCGATGGCGCAGAGCGGGCCGACCGCGCCGCGACTGCCGGGGATCGCGCCCCACAAAGCCAGTTGCCCGACCAGCCGCGCCATGGTGGGCGAAGCAAGCGAGGGGCCGATGTCCGCCTCGATCGATCCGCCGACGATCGCGCGGATCAGCCGCAGCGTCATTTCAGTGCGCTCGATATAACGGCCCAGCCAGAAGAGATTGTCCGCCGCCTTGGCCGGCAGCATGCCGCCCACGCGCCGGATCGCGGGCGCGCCGCCCGATCCCAGCAGCGTGTCGGGGGGCACGGGCTGGCTGTCGATGACGCACATGTCGGCGGACATGTCGCCCCGGCCCATCAGCGCGGCGCGAATGTCGCCATGGCCCGCGAGGCGCGCGAAGGCACCGGGCATCACGCGCCACTGGCCGAGTGCATCGCGCGCCACGAATACGCGCAGGGTGAAGGGCAGGGGGGTCAATTGCCCGTCGACGATGGCGGGGGTGGTCGATAATTTAACCACTTCCTGCCCGACATAGTCCATCGGCCGCCGCGCCATCGCGTCGAGCAGGGCGGCGCGCTGATCCTTGTCCAGCGCCGATCCGGGGGCGAAATGCGCGTCCGGCAGGCCCGCGACCGTCTGATCGAAGGCGGAACCCACGACCAGTTCGTCCAGTCGCTCGCGCACATAGGCGCGCTCCTTGCCCTGTCCGCACCACCAGGTCGCGATATTGGGCAGGATCAGCTCCTCGCCCAGCACCGCGCGCGCCAGTTGCGGAAGGAAGGCGGCGAAGGCGCGCGATTCGATCACGCCCGCGCCCGGCCAGTTGCTGACCATCAGGCCGCCACGCGCGCAGGCATCATAAAGGTCGGGCACGCCGATGCGCGATTTGCTGTCGAAAGCGAGCGGGTCGAGGAAGCGGCTGTCGAGCCAGCGCCACAGCCCGTCGATCCGCTTCAATCCCTGGATGGTGCGGACGAATAATTGCCCGTCGGTGACGATCAGATCCTCGCCTTCGACCAGCAACAGGCCGAGATAGCGGGCGAGGTGCGCCTGTTCGGCATAGCTCTGGTTGAAGCGGCCGGGCGTCAGCAGGCCGATGCGCGGGTCGGACCGGGCGCAATCGGCGGCCAGCCCCCGGCGCAATTCGTCGAAAAAGGGCGCGAGCCGCCGCGTGTTCATCGCGCCGAGCAGGTCGCCGGTGGCGCGCGACAAAGCGAGCCGGTTTTCCAGCGCATAGCCCACCCCCACCGGGGTCCGCACCCGGTCGGACAGGACGCGCCATTCGCCCGCCGGGCCGCGGCCGATGTCGGCGGCGTAGAAATGGAGCTGATGCCCCTGCGGCGGCGGCGCGCCGTTCATGACGCGCCAATAATGAGCGCTGCCGGTCACGATGCTGGCGGGCAGATTGCCGTCCATCACCAGTGACTGGGTGGAATAAATGTCCGTGATCACCCGCTCCAGCAGGTCGGCGCGCTGGGCCAGGCCCCGCTCGATATGCGCCCATTCGTCCGCGCCGATCAGCAGCGGCACTGGCCCCAGCGGCCAGGCGCGTTCCTGTTCGTCGCCGGTCAGGCGGAACGCCATGCCCAGGTCGATCGCCTGCCGCCCAACATGGTCGGCGAGCGTCGCGGGGTCGCCCTGCGCCTGCGCCGACAGCCGTTCCAGCATCGTCCGCCAGCGCGGGGCCATGGCGGGCGCGGCGTCGGCGAACAAATCCCCCGCCGGTGCGGCGGCGAGATAGGCGTCGGCCCATCCCCCCGCCGCACCGGGCGGGGCCGCGGCGTCTGCGGCCATCACAGCCCCGGTTGTTTGAAGCGCAGGTCCAGCGTCATCGGAAATTCGCTGGCCGTTTCGGCGGCGGGCATGTCGACTTGGCCTGGGGTGTGGCCATAATCCTGGAACCGCGCCTTACGCCGGGCTTCGGCCTCATAGCCGTTGATCGGCAGCGTGTCGTAATTGCGGCCGCCCGGATGCGCGACATGATAGACGCAGCCGCCCAGCGACCGGCCGCTCCAACTGTCCAGCACATCGAAGGTCAGCGGCGCATTGGCGGGCAGATGGGGGTGGAGGCAATTGGCCGGTGCCCACGCCTTGTAGCGCACGCCACCCACCGCTTCGCCCGGAACGCCGGTGGCGGTCATCGGCACCTGCCGCCCGTTGCACGCGACGATGTGGCGTCCGGCGACCAGGCCCGTGGCGCGCACCTGCAACCGTTCGGTCGAACTGTCGACATAGCGCACCGTGCCGCCGATCGCCCCGGTTTCGCCCAGCACGTTCCAGGGTTCGAGCGCATGGGCGATTTCAAGTCCCACGCCGCCCGCATCCACCGTGCCATGGACGGGGAAGCGGAACTGGCGCTGCGCCTCGAACCAGTTGGGGTCGAAATCATAGCCCGCGCCGCGCAGGTCGGACAGGATTTCGAGAAAATCGGCCCAGACGAAATGGGGCAGCATGAAGCGGTCATGCAGCGTCGTGCCCCAGCGGACCAGATGGCCCTGCTGCGGTTGTCGCCAGAACCAGGCGGTCAGTGCGCGCAGCAGCAATTGCTGCGCCAGGCTCATGCGCGCTTCGGGCGGCATTTCGAACCCGCGAAACTCCAGCAGGCCCAGCCGCCCGGTGGGACCATCGGGCGAGAACATCTTGTCGATGCAGATTTCGGTGCGGTGGGTGTTGCCCGTTACATCGACCAGCAGGTTGCGGAACAGCCGATCGACCAGCCAGGGCGGCGGCAGCTTGTCTTCCCCCTCCCGGATCGGGTCGGGCACCTGCGCCAGCGCGATTTCCAGCTCGTACAGGCCGTCATGCCGCGCCTCGTCGATGCGCGGTGCCTGGCTCGTCGGGCCGATGCACAGGCCCGAAAAGAGGTAGGAGAGCGAAGGGTGGCGCTGCCAATAGAGGACGAAGCTCTTGAGCAGGTCGGGGCGGCGGATGAAGGGCGAGTTATTGAGCGTCGGCCCGCCCAGCACGATATGATTGCCCCCGCCGGTGCCGACCGAACGGCCGTCGACCATGAATTTGTCGGCGGTTAGCTGGCATTCGCGGGCATGGTCATAGACTTGCTGGGTGATGTGAACCGTCTCGTCCCAGCTTGCAGCGGGCTGGACATTCACTTCGATCACGCCGGGGTCGGGCGTGGCCTTCAGCACGTCGATGCGCGGGTCTGGCGGCGGCGAATAGCCCTCGATCCGCACGGGGATACGCAGCGCTTCGGCGGCCGCCTCGACCTCGGCGATCAGTTCCAGATAATCTTCCAGCGCTTGCACCGGCGGCAGGAAGACCGAGAGATAATGGCCGCGCGGCTCGACCGTCACGGCGGTGCGCACCGCGCCTTCGATGATGACCTGCTCGACCCGTTCCTGCGCGGCCATGCCGCCTTCGGGACCGGCGACCCGCTGCGACTGTTGCGCGCGCACTTCCTCGACGCTCGCCTGTTCGACGATCTGGGTGCGGAAATCGGGTAGCGGTTCGCGCGGTTCGCTGGTGTCGCGGGGGTGGATATAGGGATAGTCGGAGGGCGGCACATAAGGCAGCGACCCCAGCGGCAGGCGATAGCCCAGCGCCGAATCGCCCGGCACCGCGAACAGCTTGCCGCGCCGCAACTGCCAGATTTCGCTCTGCCAGCGGGGCTTGGCGACCTGGCTTTGCCAGCGCTGCACCGGCAGCACATAGCCGACCGGCTGGTCGAGGCCGCGCTCGAACGTCTTGACCATCCGCGCCCGCGCTTCGGGGTCGCTGATCTTGGGATCATCGGGGCTGGCGTTGATCGGCAGGTCGGCTTCCTTCACCGCCCAGACCGCCGGATCTTCATAGACCGCATGGGTATATTCGTCGGTAAAGCCCATATTCCCGGCCATATGGCTGAGGAAAGCGCGAGCGTCTTCGGGCGTCACCATGCGCGCGCCATCGGGCGCATCGTCGGGCGCGATCAGGCTTTCGTCGCGCCAGATCGGCGTGCCATCCTTGCGCCAATAGACCGCATAGGCCCAGCGCGGCAGACTTTCGCCCGGATACCATTTGCCCTGCCCATGATGCAGCAGGCCGCCCGGCGCAAAGGTCGCGCGCAGCTTGCGGATCAGCCGGTCGGCATAGGCCGCCTTGGTCGGCCCCACCGCATCGCCATTCCATTCGCCCGCATCGCCGCCATCGACCGCCACGAAGGTCGGCTCGCCCCCGGTGGTCAGGCGCACATCCTGCGCGATCAGGTCGGCATCGACTTGTGCGCCCAGCGCCATCACCGCGTCCCAGCGGCTGTCGGTAAAGGGCTTGGTGATCCGCACCGCTTCGGCAATGCGGCTGACATTCATCGCAAATTCGAAATCGACTTCGGCGGGTTCGGCCATGCCGCTGATCGGTGCGGCGGACTTGTAGTGCGGCGTCGCGCAGAGCGGGATATGCCCCTCGCCCGCGAACATGCCGCTGGTGGCATCGAGCGCTACCCAGCCTGCGCCGGGCACATAGGCCTCCGCCCAGGCATGGAGGTCTACGACGTCCTGCGTAACGCCCTTCGGCCCTTCGATCGGTTCGACATCGGCGACCAGCTGGATCGAATAGCCCGACACGAAACGCGCGGCAAAGCCCAGCCGGCGCAGCAACTGCACCAGCAGCCAGGCCGAATCGCGACACGATCCGGTGCCGATCTCCAGCGTCTCTTCCGGCGTCTGCACGCCCGCTTCCATGCGGATGACATAGCCAACCTGTTGCTGCAGGCGGCGGTTCACCTCGACCAGGAAATCGACGGTGCGGCTGGTGTAGCCGTCATATTGCGCCACCATCGCCTCGAACATCGGCCCTTGCGGTTCGATATCGAAATAGGCGGCAAGATCGGTCTTGAGCTGATCGTCATAGGCGAAGGGATAGGTCTCCGCATAAGGCTCGACGAAGAAATCGAACGGATTGATGATGTCGAGGTCCGCGAGCAGATCGACCTGGATGCGGAAATGATCGACCGGATCGGGAAACACCACGCGCGCCAGCCAGTTGCCGTGCGGGTCCTGCTGCCAGTTCAGAAAATGGTTCGCCGGTTCGATCTTCAGCGCATAATTGGGGACTTTGGTCCGGCTATGCGGCGCGGGGCGCAGGCGGATGACCTGTGGCCCCAGGCGGATCGGGCGATTGTAACGATAGGCGGTGAGGTGGTGGAGTGCGGCTTTGAGCATGGCCGCGATCAAACGCTACCCCCTGCTGCAATGCAACAGGCAATCGCGCGGGCCGTGCAGATTCTAGCCGGTGCCCAGCCGCCCGCGCCGATAGCGCCGCCTCAGCACCGCGCCTGCGATCAGCAGCGGCGTCGCCCCCAGCATCAGCGCCATGCCGATCAGGCTGGGCGACCAGCCCATTATGCTGTGCAGCCCAAAGGCGGACGGCGCGAGCAGCAGCAGAAATCCGGCGGTCAGCAGCCACAAGCCCCAGCGACGCGGCCGCACGGCGACCATGCGATATTCATGCCGCCATGCCTTGCGGCCTTCCTTAGTCGACAGATCGGGTGGGGGATGGTGAGACATAAGGGCTGGACTCATGCCGCGAACAGCTTACCCTGTCCAGCATCCCCGGGGGACCGTCCGCAGACGGTTGAGAGGCAGCTATGTGGCTGCGACCCGTTGAACCTGATCCGGCTAACACCGGCGTAGGGAGGGTCAGCGCGCTTTCACACCGCCCGCCGTCGCTCTCCTCGCCCATGAAGGAGAGACTAATATGGCAGATGTTCCCGCCCGCACCGAAATCGGCGTCACCACTGGCCCCATCCGGGGATCACGCAAAATCCATGTCGGCCCGCTGAAGGTCGCGATGCGCGAAATCACCCTGGAGCCGGGCAGCGGCGAAGCGCCGGTGCGCGTCTATGACACGTCCGGTCCCTATACCGATCCGACCGCGCAGATCGACATTCGCGCGGGCCTGCCGACGCTGCGCCACGACTGGATCGTCGGGCGGGGCGATGTGGAGGATTATGCGGCGCGCGAAGTGCGGCCGGAGGATAATGGGCTGAAAGGCCCGGATCGTAGCGGCGGTGTGGCGCAATTCCCGCTGGGCGCGCGTCGCCCCTTGCGTGCCAAGCCGGGCGCGAATGTCAGCCAGATGCATTATGCCCGTCGCGGCATCATCACGCCGGAAATGGAATATGTGGCGGAGCGCGAAAATCTGGGCCGCGCGCGCCTTTCCGAATATGTCCGCGACGGGCAGGATTGGGGCGCGGACATCCCCGATTATGTGACACCCGAATTCGTCCGCGACGAAGTGGCGCGGGGCCGGGCGATCATCCCCAGCAACATCAACCACCCCGAATCCGAACCGATGGCGATCGGCCGCAATTTCCTGGTCAAGATCAACGCCAATATCGGCAACAGCGCGGTCGCATCCGACGTCGCCGCCGAAGTCGACAAGCTTGTCTGGTCGATCCGCTGGGGCGCGGACACGGTGATGGACCTGTCCACCGGTCGCAACATCCACGACACGCGCGAATGGATCATCCGCAATTCGCCCGTGCCGATCGGCACCGTGCCCATCTATCAGGCGCTCGAAAAGGTCGGCGGCGTTGCCGAAGACCTGACCTGGGAGATTTTCCGCGACACGCTGATCGAGCAGGCGGAACAGGGCGTCGATTATTTCACCATCCATGCAGGCGTGCGGCTCCCCTATATCCCGATGACCGCCAAGCGCGTCACCGGCATCGTGTCGCGTGGCGGCTCCATCATGGCGAAATGGTGCCTCGCCCATCATCGCGAAAGCTTCCTCTACGAGCGGTTCGACGAGATTAGCGAGATCATGAAGGCCTATGACATCGCCTATTCGCTGGGCGACGGCCTGCGTCCCGGTTCGATCGCTGACGCCAATGACGAGGCGCAATTTGCCGAACTCTATACGCTGGGCGAGCTGACCAAGCGCGCCTGGGAACAGGATGTGCAGGTGATGATCGAGGGGCCGGGCCATGTGCCGATGCACAAGATCAAACAGAATATGGAAAAGCAGCTCGAAGCCTGCGGCGAAGCGCCCTTCTATACGCTGGGGCCGCTCACCACCGACATCGCGCCGGGGTACGACCATATCACCTCAGGCATCGGCGCGGCCATGATCGGCTGGTACGGCACGGCGATGCTTTGCTATGTCACGCCCAAGGAGCATCTGGGCCTGCCCGACCGCGATGACGTGAAGGTCGGCGTGGTGACCTATAAGCTGGCTGCCCATGCCGCTGACCTGGCCAAGGGGCATCCGGCGGCGAAGGTGCGCGACGATGCGCTCAGCCGCGCGCGGTTCGAGTTTCGTTGGAGGGACCAGTTCAACCTGTCGCTCGACCCCGACACGGCGGAACAATATCACGACCAGACGCTCCCCGCGGAAGGCGCGAAAAGCGCCCATTTCTGCTCAATGTGCGGCCCCAAATTCTGCTCGATGAAGATCACGCAGGAGGTTCGGGACTTCGCCGCGAAGCAGAATCAGGAAGCAGACGCCTTCATCGCCGCCAATCCTCCCCGGCACGGGGAGGGGGGCGTAGCGGCGACCAGCGACTTGCCGGGGGCAAGTCGCAGCCGCGAAGCCGGCTCGCAAGGCGAGCCGTTGGCGCAGCCGAATGGTGGAGGGGGCGAGCCTCTGGACGCGGTCCTTGCCGAAGAGGGCATGGCGAAGATGAGCAAGGTGTTCAGGGAAACGGGGAGTGAACTGTATATGGGCGCTGGGGATAGGGAGCGGGATTAGCCCCCAGTCCCCACCCATGTTCTATGTCTGCTGGACTTTCAATCCGTGCGCGCGAGCCATTGCGATCAACCTTGAAGCTTCTTCGTCAAGAAACTCTATAATGCGTGCGTTGATCGTTAGTTTTTGAGAACGTTGATATTCAGTCATATTTTTTCGTTTTCGCCAGTATGTCAGGTATTCCTGCTCTTCTTGGTGAGAAATCAGGCCACGTTCTTTGAAAAGTTCGAGTGCCTTAGGATTTAGAGATTTACTTATGTCGGCTCTTATACGTTTAATGACTGAAAAAATACGATTTGAAAGAAGTCGTAAAAAACGTCTTACACAGACATTTCCTACGTCAGTTTTTTGGCCGTTTTTTGTATTTAAAATCACGCAGATTTGGTGGATTGGCGAATGATCACACTCGCAAAAGCGATCTGCGGGGTCATTATAAACGGTGTAAAGTTTCCACTCCGCTTTTGCTTCATCCCAATCATTTGAGGTACTACGCGAAAGAATAGCTGCTTTGAACTTCGCCTCGTTATGCCCGCTGCCCATATCATTTGGCCTTCAAAAAACCGACCTAGGCACCGGAGGATCGGTTGACTGTAATGTAGAGGCCTTCTAGATTCTCGCACGCTGCAAAAGCACGAGGTAGGTTGCCTGCCTCCGAACAGGGGTTAAGTGCTGGTACACTTGACCCCTGTTTTGTTTACCATTTGTGCCTTTAAGAGCAAATCAAAATGTTTCATTGTAAATCAAAGGATTAATAAAAAATAATGCCTACGTTGTTACACAACGTGATCGATGTGCTAAATGGGCTGCATCACGTTTGTGAAACAACGTGTTGCGGTTAGGCCGCGATCTCTGAGTGGCGTGGTCTGCAAAACTAACAGATCACGCCATTTCTGGATATAGGTTGTCACTGATATCACCCCACCTTCTTCGGTCGCCCACCCTTCGCGCCATTAACCCGCGCCGCCGCAGCCTTGGCGGGCGATGTCACGCTGCCCGCCCGCCGCGCCAGTTCGCGCATCCAGGCCTTGGTGCCGAACGATCCGGCCATCAGCGCCGGGACGGAAAGGTCCACGTCCAGCGCTTCCCAGTGCAGGCCAAAGCCCGCGCCCGCAATCTCCACCTCCGCCAGTTGATCGGGCGTTGCCGCTTCCAGCCCTTGCCCCAGGCCGGGCGGAAAGGCGAAGGTTGCGCCACTGGCGAGGTCGACGATGATGCGCGCCGCCTTGCGGTCATAGCGCGCGGCTAGCGCGCGTGGTTCGTTCGCCAGCGCGTCCCGGCCCCGCGCCTCTGCCGCGTCGATCTGCGCATCGGACCAGTGATCCGTCATTCCTCATCTCCATGTATCGCGCGCCAGTGCGTCATGAACGCTGCCTGCCGCTCCAGCACCACATCCATCGCCCGCCTGCGATCCGCCGCTTTCATGCCGATCGCATATATGAGTTGGGGTAGCGCGCCATCCGGCGACAGCGCGACCTTCAACTCGCCATTGCCCAGCACATGGACATGCGGCGGCTCGTGATCGTGCGTGTAGATGACGAAGCGCATGCCATGCGCACGATGGATCGTAACCATGGCGATAAATAACCTATCGGTTGGGTTATTTCAAGCAGGCCGGGAGATCATCGAGCTACTATCCGCTGTTGCGCAGCCGGCACCGCGATGATCCCCAATCAAAAATGCCGCGCCGGGCCTTCGCCCTGATACGCAGTATCATCCCGCGCGTGATTGGGCGGCCCGTCGGGCGCGACCTTCAGCGATGATGTCGGCGATGGTCGCGTTGGTCTCCGGCGACGCCAGCCCCTCTTCGATCGCGGCACGCAAGATGCGCAGCTTTTCCTCCGCCTCCTGCTCGCGCCGAACCAGGTCGCGGACATAATCGCTGCTGCTGCTGTAGCGGCCTTCGGCGACGCGGGCCTCTATCCAGCTTTTGAGGCCATCAGGGAGGGAGATGTTCATCTGAGCCATGGCTATAATATATACAATATTGCGCTAATATTGACAAGAAGAGTGGCCGTTGCACTGCTGCAACAACCTATGTTATAACGCCGGTATGAACATGCCCCTCAAAATCACCAAGATCGGCAACAGCGCCGGAGTCATCCTGCCCAAGGAATTGCTGGCGCATCTCGATGCCAACGCGGGAGACACGCTGTCTGTCGTCCTCACGCCACGCGGGATCGAATTGTCGGCGGCTGAGCCGGATTTCGATGCGCAGATGGCGGCCGCGCGGGATGTCATGGCCCGGCGCAAGCGGGCGCTGCGCGAACTGGCCAAATAATGGCGGATCAGGGCTGGATCTGGGTCACGCTCGCCGTGGCGGAGGCGGCGCATGCCGAACAGATTGCCGAACATGGCGGCGGTGGCGATGGGCTGCGTGATCGCGGCCTGTTCGAAAGCGCGATGGCGCGGCCGCACAATCTCGTCAGCTATGGAGACCCCGACGCGGCGGCGCTGGCGGCGGCCTATGCCTATGGCCTCGCCCGCAACCATCCCTTCATCGACGGTAACAAGCGGATCGCGGCGGTTGTCAGCGAAACCTTCCTGCTGCTCAACGGCCATAGCCTGACCGCGACCGACGCCGAACTGGTCGTCGCCTTCCTTGAGCTGGCGGCGGGCAATCTGTCGGAGGATGATATGGCCGACTGGTTCCGCCAGCACCTCGCCCCCGCCTGACCGCGCCGGTCCTTATCCCCGCTCGCGCGCCTTGATTTTGCGGACGTCGGCCAGCTGCCCCATCAAAATCGCCAGCGCGTCGCGCTCCGGCTGGGGCAGGTCGGTCGTGTCGAAATGGCGGATCAATATTTCGAGCGCATCACCGATGCGGCCGATCTGGCGGCCATAGCTGCCGACTTCGTCCAGCACCGTGCGTTCGATGTCGGGGCGCGCCGTCTGCCCCAGGGTGATGTTGACAAGGCCGATCTGCCCGCCATTTTGCGTCCAATAAAGCGGATTGATCGCCTGCCACAATTTTTCGGGTGCAAGCGCCATGGTGAAGGGTTGCATCGGGCCGTCCTTCGCTCGTTCGAGACGCCCACGAAGCTGCCATGGCAGACCCGCCTGCGCAAGCGCGCTGTCCTACCGGCCGCACCGCTGCTATGGTTCCAGCTCCGCTTTGCGATAGGACCAAGGCGGCGCAACATACTATCGCAATGTGCGGGAAAAGTGCGAAGTTAAGGAATTGAAGCCGCCTGTCCTTCGGCCCGCACCACCCTTGCCACTGGACCGCCCGGCCATAAGCCCTACATAGCAGGCCCATGCCTCCCGAAACGCCCGAAACCGCTCCCTTGCCGCCCGTCTGGGCGACCTTCCGCCGCTTCCTGCCCTATTTGTGGCCGACCGATGCGCCGGCGCTGCGTCGCCGCGTCGCCATCGCCATGCTGCTGGTGCTGCTCGCCAAACTCATCAGCATCGCCATGCCCTTTGCCTATAAGGGCGTGATCGACCGGATGGCACCGGGCATGGAACCGGCGGTCGGCCTCGCCATGGCGCTGGTGCTGGTCTATGCCGGGGCGCGGTTCAGCGCGGTGTTGTTCGACAATCTGCGCAATGCCGTGTTCGAGAAGGTGGGGCAGGAGGCCAGCCGCCGCCTCGCCGATGACGTGTTCGTCCACCTCCACCGCCTGTCGCTGCGCTTCCACCTCGACCGGCGCACCGGCGCAGTCACCAAGATCGTCGAGCGCGGCACCAAGAGCATCGACACGATGCTCTATTTCCTCCTGTTCAACATTGCCCCCACCATCATCGAGCTGGTCGCGGTCTGTGCGATCTTCCTGGTGAAGTTCGGCTGGGGCCTGGTCGCCGCCACGCTCGTCATGGTGGTCGCCTATATCTGGTTCACCCGCACCGTCACCGAATGGCGCAACCAGCTGCGCCGCGACATGGTGGACATGGACACCAACGCCGTCGCCCATGCGGTCGACAGCCTGCTCAATTTCGAAACGGTCAAATATTTCGGCGCGGAACAGCGCGAGGCCGATCGCTATAGCGGGGCGATGCGCCGCTATGCCAAGGCCGCGATCAAGAGCGAGAACAGCCTCGCCTGGCTCAATGTCGGCCAGTCGTTGATCACCAACCTGATGATGGCGGGCGCGATGGCCTATAGCGTATGGGGCTGGAGCGTTGGCCAGTTCACCACCGGCGACGTGGTGCTGGTCAACACGCTGCTCGCGCAACTTTTCCGCCCGCTCGACCTGCTCGGCATGGTCTATCGCACCATCCGCCAGGGGCTGATCGACATGGAGGCGATGTATCAACTGATCGACACCCAGGCCGAAGTCGCCGACGCGCCGGACGCGACGGTGCTACGGGCGCCGGGCGGCGCGGTGCGGTTCGACCATGTCCGCTTCGGCTATGACCCTGAGCGGGAGATTTTGCATGACGTCAGCTTCGAGGTGCCCGCCGGGCATACGCTGGCGATCGTCGGGCCATCGGGCGCGGGCAAGTCCACCATCGCGCGCATCCTGTTCCGATTCTACGATATACAGTCGGGCCAGGTGACGATCGACGGCCAGGATATCGCCGAGGTGACCCAGGCCTCGCTGCGCGCCGCGATCGGCATCGTGCCGCAGGACATGGTGTTGTTCAACGACACGGTCGGCTATAATATCGGCTATGGCCGCGAAGGCGCATCGCAGGACGAAATCGAAGCCGCCGCCAAGGCCGCGTCGATCCATGACTTCATCCTCAGCCTGCCCAAAGGCTATGACACCCGCGTCGGCGAGCGTGGCCTCAAGCTGTCGGGCGGCGAAAAGCAGCGCGTGGCGATCGCGCGGACATTGCTCAAAGACCCGCCCTTGCTGGTGCTGGACGAAGCGACCAGCGCGCTCGACAGCCGCACCGAAACCGAAATCCAGACCGTGCTGCGCGACATCAGTCGCAAGCGTACCACGCTGGTGGTGGCGCATCGCCTGTCCACCGTTGTCGATGCCGAAGAGATCATCGTGCTGGACCAAGGCCGCATCGTCGAACGCGGCCGCCACGCCGATCTGGTGCGCGCCGATGGCCTCTACGCGCTGATGTGGAACCGGCAGGCGAGCGAGCGGGAATCGCTGCCGGGCGAGGCGGGGATTGGCGATGTGTTCGAGGTGGTGGTGCCGTCATCCTGACTTGTTCCCCGGCGCAAGCCGGGGTCCAGAAGCCCCAGGCGCGGTGCCGAGTCGCCCTGGACCCCGGCCTCCGCCGGGGAACGGTCTGCCTCTCGTCGTTACCGCGTCATGGCCTCAATCCACGAAGTTCGCCGCCACCTCCGGCGGCACGCGCAGGATGCGGCCGGTGGCCTTGTCGATGATCGCCCAGGTGGATTTGGCCGCGACCTTCACCTTGCCGTCGGTGCCGGTAAATTCCATCATCCGGTCGAAGCGCGCCCCGCGGGGTGCCTCCGCTATCCAGGTGCGCGCGGTCACGCTGTCGCCCGCCGTCACATTGCCGCGATAGTCGATCTCATGCCGGGTCACGACCCAGATATAGGCATCGACATGCGCCGGGTCGGCATCGCGGTTCCAATGGTCGACCGACACCCGCTCCATCCACTGGACCCAGACCGCGTTGTTCACATGGCCAAGGATGTCGATGTCATCGGGGCTAGCGGTGATCTGGCAGGTGTAGGATGAGGGCATATTATCCTCCGTTCGCCCTGAGCTTGTCGAAGGGCATTACTTCCTGGAAGGAAGAAAGAGGCTTCGACAGGCTCAGCCCGAACGGATGAGCGATTGGCCCCCTCACGCCTCGACCACCCCCAACTGCCACAGTAGAAACGCGAATTCCTCCGCCGTTTCGTGCAGGCTCTCGAACCGGCCCGACTTGCCGCCATGGCCCGCGCCCATATTGGTCTTGAGCAGCAGGATATTGTCGTCGGTCTTGTTGGCGCGCAGCCTGGCCACCCATTTGGCCGGTTCCCAATAGGTGACGCGCGGGTCGTTGAGGCCCGCCGTCACCATCAAGGGTGGATAAGCCTGCGCCGTCACATTATTATAAGGATCATAGCCCAAGATCGTCTCGAACGCCGCCTTGTCCGTAATCGGATTGCCCCATTCGGGCCATTCGCCCGGCGTCAGCGGCAGCGTCTCGTCCAGCATCGTGTTGAGCACATCGACAAAGGGCACATGCGCGACCACCGCGCCCCATAGGTCAGGATCGCTATTAATCACCGCGCCCATCAGCTCGCCGCCGGCCGAGCCACCGGAAATGCCGATCTTGCCGGCCGCCGTATAGCCCAAGTCGATCAGTCCCTTGGCGATATCCACAAAGTCGGTGAAGGTATTGGTGCGCTTGTCGAGCTTGCCGTCCAGATACCATTGCTGGCCAAGATCATCGCCGCCGCGAATATGCGCGAGCGCAAACACCATGCCGCGGTCCAGCAGCGACAGCCGCCCGGTCGAAAAGCCCGGCTCCATCGCCAGCCCATAGGCACCATAGCCATAGAGATGCAGCGGCGCGCTGCCGTCGCGGGGCAGATCCCTGGGGTAGACGATCGACACGGGAATCGCGGTGCCGTCGCGCGCCGGGATCATCAGCCGCTCGGTCGTATAAAGGCTGGCGTCATAGCCCGACGGAATGGCCTGCACCTTCAACTCTTCGAGCCGTCCGTCATCCAGATGATAATCATAGATGGTGTCGGGCGTGACCATCGATTCATAGCCGATGCGCAGCTTCGTCACATCATATTCGGGATTATCGTCCAACCCCGCGCAATAACTGGCTTCGGGGAAGGGGATGCGCTTGGGGCTATGGGTGGCGTAATCGCGCAATTCGATCTGGTCGAGGCCATCCTGCCGTCCTTCGGTGACGTAGAAACGCTGGAACAGGGTGAAGTCGGTCAGGTAGAAATGATCGTCGGGCGCGATCACCTGCGTCCATTGGTCGGGCGCGTCGAGCGACGCTGTCACCAGCCGGAAATTGGGATGGGCATCGTTGGTGCGGATGTAGAGCGTGCCCTCATGCTCATCGACATCATATTCGCGACCCGGCTGGCGCGGCGCGACCAGGATCGGGTCGGCCAGCGGATTGTCGGCGGGGATCAGCCAGGCTTCGGTCGTCACATGGTCGCCGGTGGCGATGACGATCCATTTTTCCGAGGAGGTCAGGCCGACGGAGACGCGGAAGCCTTCATCATCCTCATGGAAAAGTTCGACGTCGCTCGTCACGCTCTGGCCTAGCCAATGGAGCCGCGTATTGTCGGTGCGCCAATTGTCATTGGCGATGCCGTAGAGCAGCCCCTTGCTGTCGCTGGTCCACACCAGAGATGACAGCGTGTCGGGGATGATTTCGGGTAGAATCTCGCCGCTCAGCAGATCCTTGATCCGCGCCTCGAACCGTTCGGAGCCGTTGGTGTCGATCGCATAGGCGAGATAGCGGCCATCGGGGCTGACCGACATCGCGCCCAGCCGGAAATAATCATGCCCCTGCGCCAAGGCGGTTTCGTCCAGGATCAGCTGGTCAGGCCCACCCGCCACGGGCTTGCGATACCATTTGCGATATTGCGCGCCGATTTCGAACGCGCGCCAATAGATATAGTCGCCATCCTTCTGCGGCACCGACTGGTCGTCTTCCTTGATCCGCCCCTTCATCTCGGCGAACAGCGTGTCGGTCAGCGCCTTGTGCGGGGCCATCGCCGCTTCGAAATAGCGGTTTTCTTCCGCCAGATAGTCCAGCACTTGGCTGTCCGTTACCTCCGGGTAGCCGGGGTCGCGCAGCCAGGCATAATCATCGGTCAGGGTGATGCCATGATGGGTGAAGCTGTGCGGACGGCGGGCGGCAACGGGCGGCTGGGAAAGATCGGTCATTCAGTGTCCATATATGATCGGGTCGATGTGATCTGGTCGGGGGCGCTGGCATAAGCGCCTTTGCCTGCTTATGTTGTCGCCTTTGCGGCCTGCGCAAGGGCCGATAGACAAGGAAGCATGAATGTCCACCTATGAAGACCGGCTGAAGGCGCTGCGCGCGCAGTTGGTGTTGGACCGGCTCGATGGTTTCGTCGTGCCGCTGACCGACGAACATATGAGCGAATATGTCGGCGCCTATGCCCAGCGGCTTGCCTGGCTGACGGGATTTCAGGGATCGGCAGGCAGTGCGGTGGTGTTGCCGGAACAGGCGGCGATCTTCACTGACGGGCGCTATACGCTGCAGGTGCGCGAGCAGGTGGATGGGGAGCATTGGGCCTATGAAAGCGTGCCGCAGACCTCGATCGCCGACTGGCTGGGCATCCATGCGCCCCAGGGTGGCCGGATCGGCTACGACCCCTGGCTGCATACCAGCGCCTGGGTGAAGGCGGCGAGCGCTGCACTGGCGAAGAAGGGCGCGACATTGGTCGCGGTCGATACCAACCCGATCGACGCGGTCTGGCCCGACCGCCCCGCGCCCAGCGCCGCGCGGCTGGTGGTGCATGAGGATCGCTTTGCCGGGCGCAGCGCCGCCGACAAGCGACAGGCGATCGCCGACTGGCTGGTGGAGACAGGCGCGGATGCCGCGGTGCTGTCCGCGCTGGATTCGATCGCCTGGGCCTTCAACATCCGGGGCAAGGATGTCGATCGCACGCCCGTCGCGCTCGCTTATGCGATCATCCATGCCGATGCGACCGCCGACCTCTATGTCGCGCCGGAAAAGATGGACGATGCCGTCGCCCAGCATCTGGGCAATGCGGTGCGGGTCAGCGACGGTGTGAACTTCGCCGCCGCGCTGCAGGATTTTGCCGGAAAGACGGTGGTGGCCGACCCCGAACGGGCGGTCGCCGCGATCTTCGATGCGCTGGAACAGGGCGGCGCGACCGTGCTGCCGCTGCGCGATCCCGCCGTGCTGCCCAAGGCGATCAAGAACGACGTCGAGATTGCCGGGCACAAGGCTGCGCAGGCGCGCGATGGCGCGGCGCTCAGCCGCTTCCTCCATTGGGTGTCGGTCGAAGCGCCCAAGGGTGGCCTCACGGAGATGTCCGCCGCCGACCGGCTGGAAGCCTTCCGCAAAGACACCGGCCTGCTCGAAGACCTGTCGTTCGACACGATCAGCGGCGCCGGGCCGAACGGCGCGGTGGTCCATTACCGGGTTGAGGACAAGACCAACCGCCCGATCGAGACGGGCACGCTCTATCTGGTCGATTCAGGCGGCCAATATCGCGACGGCACCACCGACGTCACCCGCACGCTGGCGATCGGCACGCCGACCCGCGAGATGCAGGAGCGGTTTACGCTGGTGTTGAAGGGCCATGTGGCTTTGGCGCGGGCCGTGTTCCCGGCGGGGACGCGCGGCGGCCAGCTCGACGTGCTTGCGCGGCAATATCTGTGGGCGCAGGGGCTGGATTACGCTCATGGCACGGGCCATGGCGTCGGCAGCTTCCTGTCGGTGCATGAAGGGCCGCAGCGGATCGCGACCTTCGGCGGCGGCGACGAGCCGTTACAGGCGGGGATGATCCTGTCCAACGAGCCGGGCTATTACAAGACCGGCGCATATGGCATCCGCATCGAAAATCTGGTGCTGGTCGAGGAACGCGCCGTGCCGGGGGCGGAAAAGCCGATGCTGGGCTTTGCAACGCTGACCTTCGCGCCGATCGACCGGGCGCTGATCGCCACCGACATGTTGAGCGCGGAAGAGCAGACGTGGATCGACAGCTATCACGCCCAGGTGCTGGACGTGGTCGGGCCGCAACTGGAGGGCGACGCGCTGGCGTGGCTCAAGGCGGCCTGCGCGCCGCTGACGGCGGGTTAATCCTTGGCGGGATCGGGCGCGGGGGCGGGTGGCGTCTCCCGCGCCTGCGCCTTGCGACGGCGCAGATTGTCGCGCAACGCCTGCGCCAGTCGCGCCTTTTTGTCATCCTGTGTCTCGGCCATGCCGACGCCCTAAGCAAATTGCATCATCCGCCGCAACCCGCCTTGACAAGGGCAGCGCACGCAGCCATAGGCCCGGCTCCCAGCGCGACGAGCGCTTGCGGATGAGAAACAGAGTGCTGCTGTAGCTCAGTGGTAGAGCGCGTCATTGGTAATGACGAGGTCGGGAGTTCAATCCTCCCCAGCAGCACCATTTTTATTCCATTAAACAGTGTTTAATCGAGATATCCCCACCAGGCGCGTAGCCGGGGATGAAAGAGGACATGGCGTAGGTCGGTCGTCGCGATCCCGTTGAACCGTTCCGCTATGAAGATTGCGGGAGAGGCGTGGCTGCGCTGTCTTCCATCAGCCAGTCGCGAAACCGGCGCATCGCATCACTTTCGGGACGCGATATCAGGCGCGTCAGCCAGTAGCGGCCAGCGTCGATCGTGATTTTGAAGGGCTGGACGAGGTGCTCCGACGCAAGCGCCTGGGTGAACATGGCGAGCGGCACGAGGGCGACCCCAAGCCCGGCAGTTGCAGCCGAGGCCATCAGCGCCGAACTGTCGAAAATGGGACCGCGAAATACAGGTACGGGCACGGCCGCAGCGTCGAACCACAGCGCCCATTCGTCGGGACGGTAGGAACGCAATAGCTGTTCGTGGACGAGGTCGGCAGGCGACTTGAGCCGTGCGGCGATGACGGGCGCGCAGACCGGAGCCATCGGCGCTGCAAGCAATGGCTCGGCATGCGTTCCGTGCCAGGCACCATCGCCGAAGCGTATCGCAAAATCGAGCGCTTCGCCCGCCAGATCGACGCGATTATTGTTGGTCGAGATGCGCAGGTCGATTGATGGATGCGCGCGCGCGAACGTGTCGAGGCGCGGCAGGAGCCAACCGGTTGCGAAAGTGCCGACAACACCAACTTTCAGCGTCTCGCGGAAACGACCATCGGCATATTGGTCAAGCGTCGCGCCGACGCGATCGAAGGCGTCGGCGAGCACCGGCACGAGCGCCTGACCCTCGTCGGTGAGCGCCAGTCCGCGCGGCAAGCGGTGGAAAAGGCGGGTGCCAAGGCGACGTTCGAGCTGTGCGACCTGATGGCTGACGGCACCCTGGCTGACGCACAGTTCGATCGCGGCACGGGTGAAGTTGAGGTGGCGCGCCGCCGCCTCGAATGCGCGCAGGGCGTTGAGCGGGAGTTGGGCACGATCCATGGCCCTGACATTGATTAATCTCATGGCTTTGTCGAGAAATCATGCTTTGTCACGCACGGTCCCGATTGGCATCCCGTTAGCGAAGGGAGACCGAAATGATCGCAACTATGGCAATCGCCATCATGGCCGCAGGCGGGGGCCACGCGCTGCAACCTAAGATGATTACAGCCCAGGCGCACGGAGGCGTGACGAAAATGCGCGACCCGGCACCGGGCGCGACCGACCCGTTGACCCGTCCGATGGCTGTGGAACAGGCCAAAGAATGGCTTGTGCCATTGCCGCCGGAAAAAATCTTCGGAAACAGCTATCTCGTTGGTTTTGGTGGGCTGAGCGTCGCGCTGATCGATACAGGGGCGGGTCTGATACTGATCGACGGTGCGCTGCCACAAGCGGCACCAGCGATACTGAACAATGTCCGCAAACTGGGGTTTGACCCGAAAGACATTAAATTTATTCTGAGCACGGAGCCGCATTTTGACCATAGCGGCGGGCTGGCCGCGCTTGCCCGTGATACCGGCGCGACGGTGATCGCAAGCGCGCGCGGTGCTGAAGGGTTACGGTCGGGAGTCCACGCCAAGGACGATCCGCAATTGGGCTATGGTGGCCGCTGGCCGCGCGTGACGCATGTGTGCGTGGTCAAGGACCGGGAGGTGTTGAGGCTGGGCCGCACGGCCATCACCGCGCACGCGACGCCGGGGCATACGATGGGCAGCATGAGCTGGAGCTGGCGGGCCTGCGACAAGAAGGCCTGCAAGACGATGCTCTTCGCTTCCAGCCTCAATCCGGTATCGGCCGATGGCTATCGCTATACCGCAGCATCAAATGCGGCGATCCTTAACGGCTTTGCGGCGAGCTATGCGCGTATGAACAAGTTGCCATGCGACATTCTGATATCCGCCCACCCCGATAATGCCGGCGAAGGGCGATATGACGACAAGCCGGGAGGGTGCCGTCGCTATGCCGACCGATCCCGGCAACTGCTGGCTAAGCGACTTGGCCGCGAACGCGGCGAAGCTGTGAAATAGCTATTGCGGGTTGGTAACGCTCTCCGGCCGCAGGCTGTTGCCAGCCCGCCCGCTGCGGAAGGCACCGAACCAGGTCAGCGGGTTCCAGCTTGAATCGCCGTCCAGGCTGAAGGTGATGAACTCGGCGCGGCCGCCGATCGCTTCCCAGGGCACGGGACCGCCCAGGCCATTTTCTTCCAGCGGCGCGCGGCTGTCGGCGCTGTTGTCGCGATTGTCGCCCATCAGGAAGACGTGGTTTTCCGGCACGCGCACCGGGCCATACCAGTCGAGCGCGCTTGGCCCCATGTCGATGGTGAGGTAGGTCTTGCCATTGGGCAGGATTTCCTGCCGCACCGGCAATTCGCAATAATCCCTGCCGTCTGCGCCCTGCATCCGCGCGCCGGGGAATTGCAGCGGGGGGCAGGGGGCATTGCTATCGACCGGCAAGCGCAAGGGCTTCAATATCCGCTGCTTTACCGCCACGCCGTTGAGCAGCACCTGCCCACCGCGCACTTCGATGATGTCGCCGGGCAGGCCGATCACCCGCTTAATATAATCTTCGCGCCTATTTTGCGGCGACACGATGACGATGTCGCCGCGCACCGGCAGCCGTCCGAAGATCCGGCCCTTCATAAAAGGGAGCGGATGGAAGCTGGGGGAGACATAGGACCAGCCATAGGGGAATTTGCTCACCACCAGCCGATCGCCGGTCAGCAGCACCGGCATCATCGATTCGGACGGGATATAAAAGGGTTTGGCGACGAAGCTGTGGAACGCCAGCACCGCCAGGATCAGCAGCGTGATGCTTTTGATCTCCTGCCACCAGTTGACGTCCGATTTGGGCATCACGTCCTCGGGCGGGTCATGGGGATCGGCGGTGGTGTCGTGCGCGTTGGTGGGATCGGTCGTCACAGGGGAAGCGCCTCGATAATGACAAAGGCCTGCGCCCAGGGATGATCGTCGGTCAGGGTCAGGTGGATGACGGGTCTATGCCCCGCCGGCACCAGGCTGTCGAGCCGGGCTAGCGCGCCTCCGGTAAGGTTGAGCGTCGGCGCGCCCGATGGCGCATTGACCACGCCGATATCCTTCATGAACACGCCTGCCTTGAACCCGGTGCCGACCGCCTTGGAAAAGGCCTCCTTGGCGGCGAAGCGCTTGGCCAGCGTTCCCGCCTTGGTAAAGGGGCGGCGATTGGCCTTGGCCTGCTCGACATCGGTGAACACGCGGCTTTCGAAGCGCGCGCCGAAGCGGTCGAGCGAGTTCTGGATACGCTCGATATTGCAGAGGTCAGAGCCGAGACCGATGATCATTATTCCTCCCCGGCACGGGGAGGGGGACCGCCGCGCAGCGGTGGTGGAGGGGGCAGGAGGAGCGCGCGCTCCTTCGAGATGTCGCACCAAGAGGCACTCCCCCTCCACCAGCCTTTGGCTGGTCCCCCTCCCCGTGCCGGGGAGGAATGCGCACAACCCATCACCGCGCCAGATCCATCTGCCGCCGCATTTCGCGAATGCTGCCTTCCAGCCCGCCGAAGATCGCCTCGCCGATCAGGAAATGGCCGATATTGAGTTCAGCGACCTGCGGGATGGCGGCGATCGGCGCAACATTGTCGAAGGTCAGGCCATGGCCCGCATGGGGTTCGATGCCGTTCTTGGCCGCCAGCGCAGCAGCATCGGCCAGCTTGCGCAATTCCACCGCGCGCGCTTCGCCGCTCAGATGCGCATAGGCGCCGGTATGAAACTCCACCACCGGGGCACCCAGCCGGATCGCCGCGTCAATCTGCGCTGCGTCGGCCTCGATGAACAGGCTGACGCGAATGCCGGCATCATTGAGCGCCGCGACGATCGGCCGTAGCGTTTCGAACTGCCCCGCCGCGTCCAGCCCGCCCTCGGTCGTGCGTTCCTCGCGCTTTTCCGGGACGATGCAGGCAGCGTGCGGCTTGTAGCGCAGCGCGATGTCCAGCATCTCCGCCGTCGCTGCCATTTCCAGATTGAGCGGCACGCTGAGCGCCGCCATCAGCGTTGCGACATCCTCATCGCGAATATGCCGCCGGTCCTCGCGCAGATGGGCCGTGATCCCGTCGGCCCCCGCCTTCACCGCCAACAGAGCCGCCTTGACCGGATCGGGATGATCCCCGCCGCGCGCATTGCGGATGGTCGCCACATGGTCGATATTGACACCCAGGCGCAGCGGTGCGGGGGAATGCGGCATTGGCTAGACCTTCCGGCTGCCCGGCTTGATTGCCGGGATCGCCGCCAGTTCGGGCGGCAGGGCATCGGCGTCATAGACCGGGAAATTGATCGACACGAGTGGATAGAAGGGCACACCGAGATCCACCTCGCCCGCCGAGCGGTCGACCAGCGCGGCTTCGGCGATGACGACGCCGCCCTCGGCCGCGACCGCTTCGATCGCCTGTCGCGAAGACAGGCCGGTGGTGACGACATCCTCCACCATCAATATTTTCTGTCCCGGCGATATGGCAAAGCCCCGGCGCAGTTCGAACGTCCCTTCGGGCCGTTCGAGAAATACCGCGTCCTTGCCCAGCGCCCGGCCGACTTCATGACCGATGATGAGGCCGCCCATGGCTGGCGAAACCACTAGGTCGATCTCCTGCCGCAATTCGCGTGGCAGCTTCTGCACCACGGCCAACGCCAGCCTGCCCGCCCGCTCGGCGCTCATCAGAACGCGGGCGCATTGCAGATAATTGGCGCTGCGGCGGCCCGAAGACAGGATGAAATGTCCTTCGAGCAGCGCCCCTGCTGCCCGGAATTCCGCCAAAACTTCTTCGTCGGTCATGCCGTTTATCTATCCTGTCGCGCGGTCCGCCCCCTGTTTGGCACGGCCCGCTTCCCTGTCGGCACGGCACGCACAGGCGCGCCATGATCGCGCCCCTGTGCGCGCAGCAGCGAAATAGGGGCCGGAAGGGAACGTTGCAACAGCGAAGAAAATCTGCTCCTGCTAGCTTGAGGCATCAAAAAACCATGCCTATAAGCCGCGGCAGAACCGACCGGGCGGGGACGATGCGCATTCGCGCGTCTTCGTTGCAGCGGCGCCAAGGGGTTACGGGGTAAGAAGACGCTATGAAACAGGTCAAATCGCTCGTTCTCGCAGGATTGTTGGCTTTCGCGCCGACAATGGCGATGAACGGTCCGGCGTTCGCGCAGGACAATGCCGCCGTCGCCGCACCGGCGGCGGAGACTGTCGCCGCGCCTGCTGATTCGGCTGCGCCCGCAGCGACGGTCGCCGCGCCGCCGCGCATGAAGCCGACCGAAGGCATCGGCATGCCCAAGCCGGGCGAGATCACCCTGCAGGAACAATTTACCTCGACAGGCAAGAGCGCGCGCTGGCTGCATGATGTCATGCTGCTGCCGCTGATCACGCTGATCTCCATCCTCGTGCTGGTGTTGATGCTCTATGTGATGGTGCGTTACCGCCGCAGCGCCAACCCCGTGCCATCCAAGACGTCGCACAACACCTTCATCGAAGTGATCTGGACGGTCGTCCCGGTCATCATCCTGCTGGTGATTGCGGTGCCCTCGATCGGTTTGCTCGCCGACCAGTATAAGCCTGCGCCCAAGGATGCGCTGACCGTCAAGGTTACGGGCTATCAATGGTATTGGGGCTATGAATATCCCGATGTCGGCGTCCCCGAATTTGTATCGAACATGCTGACCAAGGAGCAGGCGACGGCCGGTGGCGAACCGTTCCAGCTGGCCGTCGACAACCGCCTGATCCTGCCCGCCGGTCGTCCGGTCAAGCTGATCATCACCGCTGCTGATGTGATTCACAGCTTTGCGGTGCCGTCGCTCTGGGTGAAGATGGATGCCGTTCCGGGTCGCCTGAACGAAAAGAGCTTCACCATCGAAAAGCCTGGCGTCTATTATGGGCAATGTTCGGAACTGTGCGGCGCGCGCCATGGCTTCATGCCAATCGCGATCGAAGCCTTGCCGCCCGAACAATTTGACCAGTGGGTGCTGTCGCAAGGTGGCACGCTGCAGAATGGCACGGCCGCGCCCGATGGGCCGATGGGCCCGCAGCAGGGTAGCTCGCTGCCCGCACCGCCGTCCGGCGACATCGGCAACAACGCGCTTTAAGAGGGCAGATACGCCATGACCACTATCACCGCAGATCATCACGGCGATCATGCTCATGATCATCATGACGCCGATCACAAGCCGGCCTTCTTCCAGCGCTGGTTCATGTCCACCAACCACAAGGACATCGGCACCCTCTATCTGATCTTCGCGATCTTCGCCGGCGTTGTCGGCGGCGCGATTTCGGGCCTGATGCGCGTCGAACTGGCAGAGCCGGGCATCCAGTATCTGCAGGGCTGGGCCAATATCCAGCATGCGATGCTGGGCGCCGAGCCTGCCTCGCTCGATCAGGCCTATCACCTCTGGAACGCGCTGATCACCGCGCACGGCCTCATCATGGTCTTCTTCATGGTGATGCCAGCGATCATCGGCGGCTTTGGCAACTGGTTCGTGCCGATCATGATCGGCGCGCCGGACATGGCCTTCCCGCGGATGAACAATATCAGCTTCTGGCTGCTTATCCCCGCCTTCGCGCTGCTGCTCGGCTCGGCCTTCGTGCCTGGTGGCACCGGCTATGGCGCGGGCACTGGCTGGACGGTCTATGCGCCGCTGTCGACCAGCGGTTCGGCTGGCCCGGCCGTCGACATGGCGATCCTCTCGCTGCACATTGCGGGCGCTGGCTCGATCCTGGGTGCGGTCAACTTCATCACCACCATCCTCAACATGCGCGCGCCGGGCATGACCCTGCACAAGATGCCGTTGTTCGTCTGGTCGGTGCTGGTCACCGCCTTCCTGCTGCTGCTCGCGCTGCCGGTCCTCGCTGCCGCGATCACCATGCTGCTGACCGACCGCAACTTTGGCACCACCTTCTATGATGCAGCCGGCGGCGGCGATCCCGAACTGTACCAGCATCTCTTCTGGTTCTTCGGCCACCCCGAAGTCTACATCATGATCCTGCCCGGTTTCGGTATCGTCAGCCAGATCATCTCCACCTTCAGCCGCAAGCCCGTCTTCGGCTATCTCGGCATGGCCTATGCCATGGTCGCGATCGGTGTCGTCGGCTTCGTCGTGTGGGCGCACCACATGTTCACCACCGGCATGTCGGTCAATGTGAAGATGTATTTCACTGCCGCCACGATGGTCATCGCGGTGCCCACGGGCATCAAGATCTTCTCGTGGATCGCGACCATCTGGGGTGGGTCTATCAGCTTCAAGACCCCCATGGTCTGGGCGCTGGGCTTCATCTTCCTCTTCACCGTGGGCGGCGTCACCGGCGTCGTGCTGGCCAATGGCGGCGTGGACGACGTGCTGCACGACACCTATTATGTCGTGGCGCACTTCCACTACGTCCTCTCGCTGGGTGCCGTGTTCGGCCTGTTCGCGGGCTTCTACTACTGGTTCCCGAAAATGTCGGGCCGCATGTATAACGAGTTCCTCGGCCACCTGCATTTCTGGGTGTTCTTCGTGGGCGTGAACCTGCTGTTCTTCCCGATGCACTTCTTGGGCCTGTCGGGCATGCCGCGTCGCTATCCCGATTATCCGGAAGCCTTCGCCTATTGGAACAAGATCGCCAGCCATGGTTATGAAATCATGGCCGTTGGTATCCTGATCTTCTTCATCAACATCTTCTGGTCGCTGGCGGCCGGCAAGAAGGCCGCAGGCAATCCCTGGGGTGAAGGCGCAACGACGCTGGAATGGACCCTGTCCAGCCCGCCGCCCTTCCACCAGTTCGAAACCCTGCCCGTGATCGACGATGCCGCGCATCACTGATCGCAGCACGGACTGACATGATCGGGGGCGGGTGATGGTCGCCCGCCCCCCTTATGCTATATGCCCCCAAATGGTGGGGCCGGAACCGATATGACGACCGCGACGATGACCTCGACCCCGATTACGGCCCATTGGCGCGACTTCCTCGCGCTGACCAAGCCGCGCGTCATGACGCTGGTGGTGTTCACGGGTCTGTGCGGGCTTCTCGCCGCGCCTGGTTCCATCCATCCGGTCCTCGCCTTTACGGCCATCCTCTGCATCGCCCTTGGCGCAGGGGCGGCCGCCAGCCTCAACCAATGGTATGAGGCGGATATCGACGCGAAGATGAAGCGCACCGCCAATCGGCCGCTGCCCGCCGGGCGGATGGATCGCCAGTCGGCGCTCCATTTCGGCGTCGGCCTGTCCTTCTTCTCGGTCATCCTGATGGGCATGGCGACCAACTGGCTCGCCGCTGCGGTCCTGGCCGTCTCGATCCTTTTCTACGTCTTCGTCTACACCATCTGGCTCAAGCCCCGTACGGCGCAGAATATCGTCATCGGCGGCGCAGCGGGCGCATTCCCGCCAGTCATCGGCTGGGCCGCCGTCACTGGCGATATCACCGCGCTGCCGATCGCGCTGTTCATGCTGATCTTCTTTTGGACACCGCCCCATTTCTGGGCGCTCGCGCTGTTCGTGAAGACCGATTATGCCGCTGCCGGTATTCCGATGCTGCCCGTCGTGTCCGGCGAAGTCGTCACCCGCCGCCAGATCTGGTTCTACACCGCGATCATGGCGGTCGCGGCCATGGCCCCGGTGCTTCTGCGCCTGACCGGGCCGATCTACGGCACGGTCGCCTTTCTCGGCACGGCACTGTTCGCGGTTTTCGCCTTCCAGGTCTATCGCCGCCGTGAAAGCGATCAGACGCGGATGGGGCCGGAGCGGCGTCTGTTCAAATATTCGATCCTCTATCTTTTCCTTCTCTTTGGAGCAGTGGTCGTCGACCGCTGGGTAATGGCATGACCCCCGAAGAAGAAGACATCATCCGCGCCCGGCAGAAGTCGCGCTCGCTCGTCACGGGCCTGCTGCTCGGCTTTTTCGTCATCCTCTTCTTCGCCATCACCCTGGCGAAGATCGGCACGAGCGACACGCTATGATGGCAACACTACCGCCGTCCCCCTTCGATCGCGACCGGCGCAACCGCCGGACGATGCTCACCATGGCGGGCGTCGGCCTGTCGATGCTGGCGCTCGGTTTCGCGTCGGTCCCGCTCTACCGCATCTTTTGTGAACAGACCGGGTTCGGCGGCACCACCATGCGCGCGGACGCCAATGTGCAGGTCAGCGAAGCGGCTGGCCACGCCATGTCGATCCGCTTCGATTCGAACGTCCAGCCAGGCATGCCCTGGCAATTCTACCCCGAACATCGGACGGACACCGTCACCGTCGGGCGCAAGGACATGGCGATCTTCATCGCGAAGAACATGTCCGACAAGCCAGTGACCGGCACCGCCAGTTTCAACGTCACGCCCAGCCAGGCGGGCGCTTATTTCACCAAGATCCAGTGTTTCTGCTTCACCGAGCAGACCTTGCAGCCGGGCCAGGAGGTGCGGATGCCCGTCCTCTATTTCGTCGATCCCAAGATCCTCGACGATCCCGACAACAAGGACACGCAACAGATTACGCTGAGCTACACATTCTACCCGGTTGAGCCGGGCAAGAAGGCAAGCTAAGGCAAGCAACGATAACGCGAACAGGGAAGAGCACGTCATGGCAGGCGCCAAGAATCACGATTATCATATTCTCCCGCCCAGCATCTGGCCGTTGTTCGGTTCGATGTCGGTGCTGATCATGGCGTTCGGCGCGATCATGTGGATGCATCCCGATGCACTGCCCGCCGGCGGCGGCTGGGTGTTCATGCTCGGTTTCGCGGGCGTTCTCTTCACCTTCTACAGCTGGTGGGCGCATGTCGTCGCCGAGGCCCATGCCGGTGATCATACCCCGGTGGTGCAACTCCATCTGCGCTACGGCATGATCCTGTTCATTGCGTCCGAAGTGATGTTTTTCGTCGGCTGGTTCTGGGCCTTTTTCGATTTCGCCCTGTTCCCCAGCGAACTTCCCCCGATCGACGGCCTGTTCCCGTCCAAGGGCGTGGAAGTGATGAATGCCTTCGAACTGCCCCTGCTCAACACGCTGATCCTGCTCTGTTCGGGCACGACCATCACCTGGTCGCACCATGCGCTGATCCACGGCGATCGCGATGGCATGATCAAGGGTCTGTGGTGCACGATCATCCTGGGCGCGGTCTTCTCCTGCGTGCAGGCCTATGAATATGCCCACGCCCCGTTCGATTTCGGCGGCAATCCCTATAGCTCGGCCTTCTACATGGCGACCGGCTTCCATGGCTTCCACGTTCTGGTCGGCACGATCTTCCTGATCGTCAACCTGGCGCGCGCCTATAAGGGCCACTTCACCCCGCGTCAGCATTTCGGCTTCGAAGCGGCCGCCTGGTACTGGCACTTCGTCGACGTGGTGTGGCTGTTCCTCTTCGTCGCCATCTATGTCTGGGGTGGCTGGGGCGCGCCGGTTCACGGCTAAGCACCATCCCCGATAATGAGACGCACGGCCGGGGCATCGCTCCGGCCGTTTTCTTTTGCGCCGCGGGGCGCTATGCATCCAGCCCATGGACCCCTTGCCCGATCCCGCCCCGCGCACCACGCGCATCCCCCTGATCCCGACCATCATCGTTGCGCTCGCCGTCCTGGTCATGATCGGCCTCGGCATCTGGCAGATTGATCGGCGTGCCGAAAAGACAGCGGCGTTGAACCTAGCGGCCAGCAATCCCGGCAAGCCGCCCGTCGCCTTTCCGGCGATGCCCCCGGTCGGACCCGACCTGCTCTTTCGCCCTTCGTCGCTCCATTGCCTGCGCGTGGTCGGCTGGCAGGTGGAGGCTGGCCGCGCGGCGGACGGCAGCACCGGCTATCGCCATATCGCGCAATGTGCGACCGGCGCGGAAGGACCGGGCGCACTCGTCGCGATCGGCGTGACGCAGCGGCCCGATGCCAAGCCCGATTGGACCGGCGGCCAGATCGCAGGATGGATCAGCGAAGAGCCGGACCATCGCGCCCTCATTTCGCGCATAGGCGGCAAGGCGACGCCGCTGCGACCCATGCTCATCGCGCGCACCGCGCCAACGGGCATGAAGGCCAGCGCGCCGCCCAGCGCGGCCGACGTCCCCAACAATCATCTCGCCTATGCGGTGCAGTGGTTCTTCTTCGCCGCAATCGCCATCATCATCTATATTCTCGCGCTGCGCCGCCGGAACGCGGCCAAAGCCCCGTAAATACTTGCCCAGCGGCGCGTGGGTCGCTACCGCGCTTTCCCATCATGCAATATCAAAGCACCAGGGGGAGCGCGCCGTCGCTCGGTTTCGAGGATGTGACGCTGGCGGGGCTGGCGTCCGATGGCGGGCTATATCTGCCGACAAGTTGGCCCAGTTTCTCGGCCGACGACATTCGCGCCCTTGGCGGCCTGTCCTATGTCGAAACCGCGGTGCGGGTCATGACGCCCTTCGTCGCGGAATCGCTGACCGAAGAAGAACTGCGCGAGCTTTGCACCACTGCCTATAGCCGGTTCAGCCATCAGGCGGTCGTGCCGCTGGTGCAACTCGATCATCAGCATTGGCTGCTCGAACTGTTCCACGGCCCGACGCTGGCGTTCAAGGACGTCGCGCTGCAACTGCTGGGGCAATTGTTCGAACGCTTCCTGTCGCGCCGTGACGATCATCTGACGATCGTCGGCGCAACGTCGGGCGATACCGGGTCGGCGGCGATCGATGCCGTGGCGGGTCGTGAGAAAATCGATATCTTCATGCTCCATCCCGATGGCCGGGTGTCCGACGTGCAACGGCGGCAGATGACGACGGTGCGCGCGCCCAACGTCTATAATATCGCGATCGACGGCAGTTTCGACGATGCGCAAGCGCTGGTGAAGCGCATGTTCAACGATGTGGATTTCTCGCGCCGCTTCAACCTGTCTGCGGTCAACTCCATCAACTGGGCGCGCTTGATGGCGCAGGTCGTCTATTATTTCTACGCCGCGGTTCGTTTGGGCGCGCCCGAACGGCCAGTCGCCTTTTCGGTCCCCACCGGCAATTTCGGCGACGTGTTTGCGGGCTATGTCGCGGCTAAGATGGGGCTGCCCGTCGCCAAGCTGATCGTCGCAACCAACGTCAACGACATCTTGCATCGCGCCTTGTCCGACGGCGATTACAGCCAGGGTCAGGTCGTGCCGACCGCGACGCCCAGCATGGACATCCAGGTCAGCTCCAATTTCGAGCGGCTGTTGTTCGACGCGGGCGGTCGGAATGGCCAAGCGCTCGCCGATCAGATGCGCGGGTTCGAAGCCAGCAAGGCTATGCGCCTGACCAACGCCCAGCGCGACGGCGCGGCGGCGCTTTTCTCGTCGGCCCGGATTGATGCCGACAGCATGACCATGGCGATGCGCTGGGCCTATGACGGATCGGGGCAGATCATCGACCCGCACAGCGCCATCGGCCTTGCCGCCGCGCGCGAGGCTGGCGTCGATGCGTCGATCCCGGTCGTCACGCTGGCAACCGCGCACCCGGCCAAGTTCCGCGACGCGGTCGAGCGCGCGACCGGCACCCGTCCACCGCTGCCCGCCCGCGTCGGCGACCTGTTCGCGCGTGAGGAAAGCTATGTGAAGCTGCCCGGCACGTTCGAGGCGGTAACCGCCTATGTCGCCGAGCGCGCGACGCCCAGGGCATAACCAACTCCGTTCGGTTCCAGCTTGTCGAGAACCGGATGCGCGAGGGTTCTCGACAGGCTCGAACCGAACGGGAAATTGTTATGGAACTCAAAACCCTCATCGGCGAACCCTGGGCCGATTATGGCCTGATCGATTCGGGCAACGGCCGCAAGCTGGAGCGCTATGGCCGCTACCGTTTCATCCGCCCCGAACCGCAGGCCATGTGGGCACCCGCAACCGACGACTGGAAGGCCGACGCCGAATTCGTCCCTGGATCGGACGAGGATGGCGGCGGTCGCTGGTATTATGACCAGCCGGTCCCGGCCGATGGCTGGCCGCTGCGCTGGCAGGAAGTGACCTTCCAGTCGAGTTGCACCCCCTTCCGCCATCTCGGCTTCTTCCCGGACATGGCGCCTGTGTGGGACTGGATGCGGGAACGCACCGCCGACAAGGCGGAGGCAGAGGTCATGAACCTGTTCGGCTATACCGGCGTCGGTACGCTCGCCATGTCGGCCAGTGGCGCGCGCATGGTCCATGTCGATGCGTCGAAGAAATCGGTGGCGCAGGCGCGTGCCAATGCCGATCTTTCCGGCATGGCGGACAAGCCGATTCGCTGGATCGTCGAGGATGCGGCCAAATTCGTCGCCCGCGAAGTCCGGCGCGGCCGCCGCTATGACGGCATCTTGCTCGACCCGCCCAAATATGGGCGCGGCCCCGACGGCGAAGTGTGGCGACTGGAGGAGGATTTGCCAGCCCTCATCGCCAATTGCCGCCAATTGCTTGATGCCGATAGCCGTTTCCTGTTCCTGACCGTCTATGCCGTCCGCATGTCGGCGCTGGCGATCGGCGAATTGCTGCGGCAGGCGTTCGCCGACCTGCCCGGCACGGTCGAGGTCGGGGAACTGGCGGTGCGCGAGGAAGCGCGCGGCCTGTTGTTGCCCACCGCCATCTGGGCGCGCTGGCGGCGCTAAGCGTCACTTTGGCCTTTTCGCCTTGAGCCGCCCGCCCGGCTCCGGCATGGGTTGGTGATGCGCCTCATTCCTTCCATTGCCGCCCTGTCCCCCCTGCTGGTCCTGCTCGGCTCCTGTGTCGGCCCCGCGCAGCGCGCACCCGCCCCAGCGCCGACGCCCACCCCGCGACCCGGTCCGACCACACAGCCGATTGCGCCTGTTAGCCCCGCGCCGGTAGCTACGGAATGGCATAATCGCCCGACGACGCCCGGCACCTGGACCTACCGGACAGAACCGACCGGATCGGTCGCGTCATTCGGCCCCGCTGCGACTACTCCGCAGCTCGCCTTCCGCTGCGACCGGGCGACGAGCCGGATCGTCATAATGCGCATGGGAACCGGGCAGGGAGCGATGACGCTGCGCACGAGCTATGGCGCTGTCCTGTGGCCGACCACCAGCGTTGCCGCGCCGCAACCGCAGGTCCAGGCCGTCCGCGCCGCGTCCGACGTCACGCTGGACCAGATCGCCTATAGCCGGGGCAAGTTCGCGGTGGAGGTGCAAGGGCTCGCCCCGTTGATCCTGCCTGCCTGGGCGGAGGTTGCGCGGGTGATCGAGGATTGCCGGGGATAGGGAATTTCGACGCACTTGGGAAAAGCGCGGACGAAGAAGTATGATTCGAAAAAAGAATTTTACAAGGCTTGATCATCCTCCCCACCTGATTCACATTCGCGGTGTGGACAGGCTAAGGGCAGACGCCTGAAGCGGGCCACGCGGGCTTCAACATAGCGAAAGGAGGTGATCCGATGTCTCATGGTTCAGCAATGGGGTCGGTCAAGTCCATTCGGGAAATGCGCCGCTGAGCGACGCTGTGCCGTCGATCCTCCCTGCAAACGGGATTTCAAGCGCCAACAGACAGGCCATCCCCGTGCAGGCAGGATAGCGCGACAATCATTTCCCCTGGGCGGCACTTTCGGCCGCTGACCATGTCAATGATGGGCCGTCGAACCGTGGGTTCGGCGGCCCCTCTCATTTTCAGTGCACCGCATCTTTTTGCTATTTTCCCTATGCTTAAAGTCGCTATGCTTGTGATCGGCGGGCGGACGAAACAGGGAGTATCTCCATGTCCGTGATCCGTGCGTCCCATATTTTTTTCATCCTCGGTCTGTCTTTGTCCGCGTCGGCGATGGCCCAGACGCCCGCCGACGTTGCCGATCTGGTCGGTGCCAAGGGTGCAGGCGGCGAGACCCAGCTCAAAGCGCGCGGCTACCGCTTCGTGCGGATCGAAACCGGCGATGACCGCAAATGGACCTTTTGGTGGAATGGCGATCGTCGGCAATGCCTCAGCGTCGTCACCTATGACGGCCGCTATCAGGCCATCACCGAATCCCCCGCGCTCGATTGCGGCGAATCTGCCAGCGCGCCAGGTGGCCATGGTGGGGCACCCCACAGGCCCGATATCGGCTATGCGCGGACCCAGCCTGACCGTGCAGCACCAAGCTATGCTGCGGATGACAGCGCCCAGCCGAATGATCGGGTCCAACTCGGCCTGGTCTGTTTCGGCGATGGACAGCGGCCTGGCGTTGCCAACAGCTATGGCTGGACCTGGGATTCCGACAAAAAGCGCTATCGCTATGGCAATCGCGTCGAAATGACGGCGGAGCAGTTCGACGCTTCGGTCATGATCCAGTTCTGGGAGGCGGGCGGCCATATCAAGCTGCCCAGGAAACTCATCCCGCCGCTCCATTCGCGCGGCACCGACGATGGTTGGTGGGACATTTATAACGTCTCGATGCAGCCTGACCGGATTACCGGCGAATATCGGCTGAATGGCCTTAACAAGCCCCGGATCGAGATTAATCGCAACAGTGGACAGATCAGCATCAAGGGTTTGGCCGACTACGCCTTTCGCGGCACTTGCGACACCGTGGATGCCGCAGCGCATCGACGCTTCTGACGATCGCACCAGGAAAGGGACGGGGATTGGATTTTCTCAAGCTCATCCGCTCGTTCGAAGATCTGCTCTTCGAATTGCTGTGCTGGCTGATCTACTATCCCCGCACCCTCTGGTTGGTGGTGCGGCACCCGCTGCGCATGATCGATTATTCCAATCACGAACAGACTGATGCCGACGAAGAGCAATATACCGATACGCTCAGTCCGCCCCTACTGCTGCTGATCACGCTAGGCCTGTTGCACGGCTTGGAACTGGGCCTCAACACACAACATATTCAGGCGCATAATGCGGTGGGCGCAATGGTGGTCGGTTCGGATGAGAACCTCATCCTGTGGCGATCCTTCGTCTATGGTCTGCTCCCACTGTTCGCCGCTCTGCATGTTGTGCGGCGCAAGCGGCAGCCGCTCGAACGCAAATATCTGCGGCCGCCCTTCTTCGGCCAATGCTATCTGGTGTCGGTCTATGCGCTGATGGTCGCGATCGCCACGATGACGACGCAGCATGCCAGCCCGGAACGGTGGGTAATAGGGCAGAGCGCCGTCGGATTGGCGACGCTCTGGTATCTTTGGGTTCAATCCATGCTTTTTCGCACCATGTTGTATATGCGCCCTTTGCGGGCATGGGGCGGCGCGATCCTGGTATTTGTCGCCGCCTTGTCGGCGGCTATTCTAATTGCGCTGCTTACTTTAGGGCGTTGAGCGTTCAGCGCTCAACACCCTTCGCCTTCCCCCAGGCGCGCGCCGCAGTATAGCCCAGATAGCCCGTGCCAAAGAGCGCATAGAGCGGTTCGGGCAGGGCGTTGAAATAGGCGCGCATCCCGGCGATGATCGCGTCCGCCACTGCTGGTCGCCAGCCTGCGATCAGGCCCATCGGCACCGACCAGAGCAGCAGCGCATAGATGACATAGAGGAAGGTCGGCCGCGCCCGCCGCGTCCAGGGATCAGCCGCGTCGGCCGCCTCGCTTGTTTGCGTCATACGCCCCTCCCTAACCGATACGGTTGGCGAGCCAACCATAGAGGAAGGCTTCATTGGCGGGGCGGCGTTCGGCGAGCGCGATATAGCGTTCGCCCTGCATCGCGTCGATCGCCTTGAATAAGACGCGCTCTCCCGCTGCCCCACGCAGGGCGCGGAAGGCGCGCAAGGCACCAAGGGTGCGCGCGCCAATCACCCGGTCAAGCTTGAGGTCGGGATAATCCTGCTGGTTGCGATTGAGCGCGTTGAGCGCGCGCTGTAAAAAGCCGGTGGCCGTCGAAACGCCCATATTAACCGCGGTATCGAACAGTTCGGCGGCAATGGTGGGCGCGAGTTCGGCAACGAAGCCATAGCCCGGTTGGTCCCAATAGAGCCGTCGATAGATCGCCACCGCCTGGGCGCGGGGTAACGCCTGCATCGGGCCGACATAGCCATTGGCGCGCGCCACGGCCTGCGTAATCCCCCAATGTGTCGGCCCACCGCGATCGGCGGGATGATTGCTATAGCCACCCTCGCGCGCAATGACTTCGTCGATTAGGTCCGCAACGTCCATATCCGCCTCCTCATAATAAGAGGCGAATCATTTATCCTATATGGTTATATGTAGGACAGCGGAAAAATTCAGACGGCACCATAGGGATGGCGTTTCCGTCGCGAGTAAGAGCGTGGATCTGGCGGAATCCCCTGACAGGACTGGGAAATTCCGTCTCCCTCTCGCCCCGCCCTTGCAGAAACCATTCCATATGGGGCAATATGCACCAAAGGGTGCGGTTCATTCTCTGTAACCCGCTCCCCTCGATGCGAGTGCGTTTGTCCATGCCTCTTTCCGAAATGATTGCCAGCAGTGCGATCCCCGCCGTCATCAGCGACCCGCGCCTGCCTGACAATCCGATCGTCGATTGCAACGCAGCCTTCATGACGCTGACCGGCTATAGTCGCGACGAGATTATCGGGCATAATTGTCGCTTCCTCAAAGGACCGGCGACCGAAGCGGAACGAACCGACGAATTGCGCCAGGCGGTTCGCGAGAAACGTCCAGCGATCGTGGAATTGTGGAATTATCGCAAGGACGGCACGCCGTTCCGCAATGCCGTGATGGTCGCGCCGATCTTCGGCGAAACGGGCGAGGTCGAATATTTCCTGGGATCGCAAATGGCGGTGGGCGAGCCGGACGGGCAGGCGACCCAGCGGTCCGCCGAAGCGCGTCTGCGGATCGACGCGCTCACCGCGCGCCAGCGCGACGTGCTGGTGGCGATGACGGCGGGCAAGCTCAACAAACAGATCGCCTGGGACATGGGTCTGACCGAACGCACGGTGAAGATGCACCGCGCCGCCATGCTCAAGGCGCTGGGCGTGCGTACCGGGGCCGAAGCGATTCGCCTGGCGATCGAGGCCGGCTACTAAGCGGCGTCCGGCGACCGGTCGGCACCGCGAAGGGCACCGACCGGCTTTGCGTCAGTCGCGCAGCAGGTCGTTGATACCGGTCTTGGAGCGGGTCTGCGCGTCCACCCGCTTGACGATCACGGCGCAATAGAGGCTGGGACCAGGCGTGCCGTCGGGCAGGGGCTTGCCAGGCAGGCTGCCGGGCACGATGACCGAATAAGGCGGCACTTCGCCCATGAAGATTTCCCCGGTCGAACGGTCGATGATCTTGGTCGACTGGCCGATGAACACGCCCATTGACAGTACCGAACCCTTGCCGATGCGCACGCCCTCGACCACTTCGGACCGCGCGCCGATAAAACAGTCATCCTCGATGATGACGGGATCGGCCTGCAACGGCTCCAGCACGCCGCCAATGCCCACGCCGCCCGACAAATGGACATTTTTGCCGATCTGGGCGCAGCTCCCCACCGTCACCCAAGCATCGACCATCGTGCCTTCATCAACGAACGCACCGATATTGACGAAGCTGGGCATCAGGATCGCATTCTTGGCGATATGCGCGCCCGCCCGCGCGAAGGCGCCCGGCACAGCGCGGAAACCGGCAGCGCGGAACTCCGCCTCGCCCCAGCCAGCGAATTTGCTCGGCACCTTGTCCCACCAGAAGCCGCCGCCAGGGCCGTTTTCGATCAGCACATTGTCGTTCAGGCGGAAGGACAGCAGCACGGCCTTCTTCAGCCACTGATTGACCTGCCAACCGTCCGCCGTCGGTTCGGCGACGCGGCCCTTGCCGCTGTCGAGCAGCGCCAGCGCCTCATTGACGGCATCGCGGATCGCGCCCTGCGTCGAAAGGCTGACATTGGCCCGGTCTTCCCAGGCGGCGTCGATCGTGGCGATAAGGTCGGTCATGCGGTTTCCCCAAAAATGCTGGCCAGAAAAGGCCTCAGATGGTCGGTTTCGAAATCAATGAAATCGGGATGATGATCGTGATTGCCCGCTTCGGACCCGTTATTGACCCAGATGGTCGCCATGCCGATCGCCTTGGCGGGTGCCAGATTGCGGGCCATATCCTCGAAAAAGGCGGCGCGGGTCGGGTCGATGGCATGGACCCGGCACAGTTCGGCATAGCCCGACGGATCGGGCTTGGGCACATATTGGCAGGCGTGAATGTCGTGGATCAGCTCGAATGCGTCGCCCAGGCCGAGCTTGTCCAGCACCCGGCCCGCATAGGCCGCGTCGCCATTGGTGAAGATCAGGCGACGGCCCGGCAACGCGGCGATATGCGCGTTGAGGGCGGCGTCGACCTCCAGCCGGTCCATCGAGATGTCATGCACATAGTCGAGGAAATCATGCGGCGCGATGCCATGGTGATGCATCAGCCCTGACAGCGTCGTGCCATGCTCCATGAAATAGCGCTTCTGCGTTTCGCGGGCGACTTGCGGGTCGCATCCCAGCAAGCCCTGGATGAATTCGCCCATCTTCACATCGATCAGCGCGAACAGGTCCGTCTTCGCCGGATAGAGCGTATTGTCCAGATCGAAGATCCAGGTGTCGACATGGTCCAGTGCGCCAAGCATCGCCGCGCCCTAATCCGGTGCGCGGGTAAGGGCAAGGGGGCGAGGGGCGTCAAAACCTCCCCTTCACCGTCATCCCCGCGCAGGCGGGCCCCCATCGCCCCACCTCTCATCTCAGATCGACGGGCCAGCGACTATTAGATGCAAACCGTCAGCATCCCAGCGGTTCGCTGTCATGATAAAAAGCCTGCACGGCCTGCCAGGCATCCTCTGCCGTCTCGACCCAGGTCAACAGGTCGAGGTCGGCATGCGAAATCACGCCTTCATCGGCCAGCGCCTCGAAATCCACGACCCGGTTCCAGAAATCCTTGCCGAACAGCAGGATGGGGATGGGCTTCATCTTGCCGGTCTGGATCAGCGTCAACAGCTCGAACATCTCGTCGAATGTGCCAAACCCGCCGGGAAAGACGGCAAGCGCGCGGGCGCGGAGCAGGAAATGCATCTTGCGCAGCGCGAAATAATGGAACTGGAAGCTGAGTTCCGGGGTCACGAACCGATTGGGCGCCTGCTCATGCGGCAGGACGATATTCATGCCGATCGTCGTCTGGCCGACATCGGTCGCACCGCGATTGGCGGCTTCCATGATCGAGGGGCCACCGCCCGAACAGACCACGAAATGCCGACATCCCGCTTCGTTCACCGGATATTGCGCCGCGATCCGCGCCAGCGCACGGGCTTCCTCATAATAGCGCGCCTTGGCCGCCAGATTTTCCGCGATCTTCCGCTGCTGCGGCGTGGTGGCCGCGTCGATCCGTGCCTGCGCCTGGTCGGGTTCGGGAATCCGCGCCGACCCGTAGAAGACGAAGGTCGACTCGATCCGCGCCTCGTCCATCAGCAGTTGGGGCTTCAACAATTCCAACTGGAACCGCACCGGGCGCAAATCTTCGCGCAACAGGAATTCGGTATCCTGAAAGGCGAGGCGATAGGCGGCGCTTTGGGTTTGCGGGGTGCCGACCTGCTTGGCGGCATCGTCGGCCTCTTCGCGGGCCGGACGGAATTTGCGTTCTTCAATCTCTTTCTTAGTCATCCCCACGATTTAAGGAGTGGAGATGACATTGCCAAGACGGATTACCGGCAAAAGCCACCTTTGCCACCCATGTCGAAATGAAAATGGTCGTGATGCGCCGCATTATAATCGGGGCTAAGTACTGTATTGAACCGCTTGCACGCGCTTGCATGCACGGTTTTGAGGAACTGCCTTGTATCCCGGTCGCCCTGCCAGCCCTGCTGCACCGAAATCTTGCGGCCGTCGGCCAATACGAAGGCAGCAATGTCGATCGCATTGCTGTGCGCATGTTCGGACAATTTGCCGCTGCCTGCGATCGGGCGGCAATTATAGGTGCCAAAGGTTTCGATCCGCACGATTTCCGCCCCCAATATACTGCGCGCGGCCGGTTGCACGCCATAGCGCGCCCAGGCGGCGAAATTGGCCGCCAAGGGGCAGGTCATCGCCCCCAAATTGGTGGCAGGCACACCGATGTCGAGCAGCTTGACGCTGTTCAACGCGCTGCATCCGCCGCCAAAGGTGCGGTCGGGCAGGGGCGTGAAAGCCACGTCCTGCGATTGGAGTTTCGCAAAACATTGGCGCGCCTCCATCGTTGGCACGGGGGCCGGGCGCACGGGTTTGGACACGCTGGCTACCCGGCCGCGTGGGACCAGATTGCTACCGCACGCGCTCAGCATCGTTGCCATGAACATGGCCAGGACCATGTTGCGCAATAGGGTCATATATGTCGCCCGCTCTGTCATGAGTCGTCACTGTAGCAGCCCGAATCTTTACGATAGTTAACGCCGCGATCAGCTCGTCCCGTTTTCGCAACATCCTTGACAGGCCCGCCGAAATCTCTAGGGCGATCGGCGGGCCACGCGGCCCCAACGCCGCGCTGCTCTCTGTAAGGAGACGCTACATGACTGATTTGACTGCCGTTGACGCCACCATTGCGCGCGCCGAAAAGCCCGCCACCCGTCCGGCCCGCCCCTTCTTTTCTTCCGGTCCCTGCGCCAAGCCACCGGGCTGGAGCGCGGACAAGCTGGCAACCGAGTCGCTCGGCCGCTCGCATCGCGCCAAGATCGGCAAGACCCGCTTGGCCTATTGCATCGACCTGATGCGCGAACTGCTCGGCCTGCCTGACACCCACCGCATCGGCATCGTGCCCGGCTCCGACACGGGCGCTTTTGAAATGGCCATGTGGACGATGCTGGGCGCCCGCCCGGTCACGACGCTTGCCTGGGAAAGCTTTGGGGAAGGCTGGGTCACGGATGCCGCCAAGCAGTTGAAGCTCGACCCCACGATCATCCGCGCCGACTATGGCCAGTTGCCCGATCTGAACGGTGTGAACTTCGCCCATGACGTGCTGTTCACCTGGAACGGCACCACGTCCGGCGTGCGCGTGCCCAATGCCGACTGGATTCCCGCTGACCGCGAAGGCCTGACCTTCGCCGACGCGACCAGCGCGGTGTTCGCCTATGACATCGACTGGGCCAAGATCGACGTCGCCACCTTCTCCTGGCAGAAAGTGCTGGGCGGCGAGGGCGGCCATGGCGTGCTGATCCTCGGCCCCCGCGCGGTCGAACGGCTCGAAACCCACACGCCTGCCTGGCCACTGCCGAAGGTCTTCCGCCTGATGGCCAAGGGCAAACTCGCCGAAGGCATTTTCAAGGGCGAGACGATCAACACCCCGTCCATGCTGGCGGTCGAAGATGCGATCTTCGCGCTGGAATGGGGCAAGTCGTTGGGCGGGCTGCAGGGTCTCATCGCCCGCTCCGACGCCAATGCCGCTGCACTCGGCAAGATCGTGGCCGAACGCGACTGGCTCGGCCATCTCGCGCTCGATGAAGCCACGCGCTCGAAGACCAGCGTCTGCCTGACCGTCGCAGGTGCCGACGAAGCCTTCATCAAGGCCTTCGCCGCCCTCCTCGAAAAGGAAGGCGCAGCCTATGACATTGCGGGCTATCGCGATGCCCCGGCGGGCCTGCGCATCTGGTGCGGCGCGACCGTGGAAACGGCGGATATCGAAGCGCTGGGTCCGTGGCTCGACTGGGCCTATGCGACCGTGAAGGCTGCCTGAACGCCCAACATCCGTTCGCCCTGAGCTTGTCGAAGGGCCGCACTTCTTTCGACCGTTTCAAGAAGGGCAGGGCTTCGACAGGCTCAGCCCGAACGGTGTAATATTAAGGATCATATCCATGCCCAAAGTCCTAATCTCCGACAAGATGGACCCCCGCGCCGCCGCAATCTTCCGTGAACGCGGTGTCGAAGTCGATGAAATCACCGGCAAGACGCCCGAAGAACTGATCGCCATCATCGGCGACTATGACGGCCTCGCCATCCGCTCCTCGACCAAGGTGACCAAGGCGATCCTCGACGCCGCCACCAACCTCAAGGTCATCGGCCGCGCCGGCATCGGCGTCGACAATGTCGACATTCCCTATGCCAGCGCCAAGGGCGTGATCGTCATGAACACCCCGTTCGGCAATTCGATCACCACCGCCGAACATGCCATCGCGCTGATGTTCGCGCTCGCCCGCCAATTGCCCGAAGCCAATGCCCAGACCCAGCAAGGCCTCTGGCCCAAAAACGGCTTCATGGGCGTGGAAGTCACCGGCAAGACGCTGGGCCTCATTGGCGCGGGCAATATCGGCTCGATCGTCGCCAGCCGCGCGCTGGGCCTCAAGATGAAGGTCGTCGCCTTCGATCCCTTCCTGACGCCCGAACGCGCCATCGAAATGGGCGTGGAAAAGGCGGATCTCGACACGCTGCTCGCCAAGGCCGACTTCATCACGCTGCACACGCCGCTGACCGACCAGACCCGCAATATCCTGAGCCGCGAAAATCTGGCCAAGACCAAGAAGGGCGTGCGCATCATCAACTGTGCGCGCGGCGGCCTGATCGACGAAGCCGCGCTCAAGGATGCGCTCGATTCGGGCCAGGTAGCGGGCGCTGCGCTCGACGTGTTCCAGACTGAACCGGCTAAGGATTCGCCTTTGTTCGGCACGCCGAACTTCATCTGCACCCCGCATTTGGGCGCATCGACCGACGAAGCGCAGGTCAATGTCGCGCTGCAAGTCGCCGACCAGCTGTCCGACTATCTGCTCGACGGCGGCATCACCAATGCGCTCAACGTCCCGTCGCTGTCGGCCGAAGAAGCCCCCAAGCTCAAGCCCTATATGGCGATCGCCGAAAAGCTCGGCAGCCTGGTCGGCCAGCTTGAAGGCGACGCGATCACCGGCGTTGCCGTCGAAGTCGAAGGCCATGCCGCCGAACTGAACCAGAAGCCCATCACCGCGGCGGTTCTGGCGGGCCTGATGCGCGTTTATTCGGACACGGTGAACATGGTTAACGCGCCCTTCCTTGCCAAGGAACGCGGCCTCGACGTGCGCGAAGTGCGCCATGACCGCGAAGGCGCCTATCAGACGCTGATCCGCGTCACCGTCACCACTGAAAATGGCGACAAGTCGGTCGCAGGCACGCTGTTCGGCCCCACCAGCCCGCGCCTTGTCGAACTGTTCGGCATCAAGGTGGAGGCCGATCTCGACGGCACCATGCTCTATATCGTCAACCAGGACGCGCCTGGCTTCATCGGCCGTCTGGGCTCGACGCTGGGCGAGGCGGGCGTCAATGTCGGCACCTTCCACCTCGGCCGTCGCAACCAGGGCGGTGAAGCGGTGCTGCTGCTCTCGGTCGATGGCACCGTCACCGAACCGCTGCGCTGGGAAATCTGCAACCTGACCGGCGTGAAGCAGGTCAAGCTGCTGCGCTTTGCGTGAAGCCCTAAAGCCCTCTCCCCTCCGGGGAGAGGGTTGGGAGAGGGGGAGCAACGGTGCGGCTAGATCCCACACTGAAGCAGCGCGCCAAATATATGCGTGCCAACCCTACCCCCGCCGAACAAAAGCTATGGCTCGCCCTGCGTGCCAACCGCTTCGAAAATCAGCAATTCACGCGCCAGACGATTATCGCCCCCTATATCGTTGATTTCGCCTCAAAGGCCGCGCGCCTCATCATCGAAGTTGATGGGGATACACATTCCGCCAAAGATCGCTATGACGCCCGACGAACCGAGTTTCTGGAATCGCTGGGCTATACTGTGATCCGTTTTGCCAATCCCGATGTCATGCACAATATCGAGGGTGTTCTGAGCGTGATTGCCGATGCGTTGCGCGTGTCCCCCTCTCCCCAACCCTCTCCCCCAGGGGAGAGGGAGCAAAGGCCATGACCATGACGTCCCCCATGATCCCGCCCGGCCTTCTTCCCGAAGGATTATCCGACCGCCTGCCGCCGCAGGCCGAAGCTTCCGCGCGGCTTGCCCGCCGCGTGCTCGATACGGTGGCGACCCATGGCTATGAGCGGGTCATGCCGCCGCTCGCGGAATTTGAAGATACGCTGACCCAGCGCCTCAAATCCATGCGCGCGCAGGATCTGGTCCGCGCCGTCGATCCTGTGTCGCAGCGCAGTCTGGCGCTACGCCCGGACATGACCGCGCAGGTCGGCCGCATCGCCGCCACGCGCCTTGCCGCCGCACCGCGCCCCTTGCGCCTGTCCTATGCCGGGCCAGTGATCCGCCTCAAGGCCAACCAGTTGCGCCCGGAGCGCGAGAAATTGCAGGTCGGCGCTGAATTGATCGGCACGGACAGCGTCGCCGCTGCCGTGGAGATCGTCAATGTCGCGATCGAAGCCTTGCAGGCGGCGGGCGTCACCGGCCTCACCATCGACTTCACCCTGCCCGACCTGATCGACATGCTGGCCGCCGGGCCGCTGCCACTGGCGGCGGGCGAACTGGAAGCGGTGCGTACTGAACTCGACGCCAAGGATGCGGGCGCGCTGGTTGCGCTTGGCCCGCAGGCCGCCGCCTATCTGCCCCTCATCGAAGCGACCGGCCCCTTCCACGCCGCGATGGAGCGTCTGGAAGCCTTCAACGCCAGCCTGGGCGGCGCGATCGACAGCCGCATCGCTGGTCTGCGCGCGATCGCGAAACCGATCGGCTGGGACATTACCCTGACGCTCGACCCGACCGAGCGACACGGCTTTGAATATCAGAACTGGTTTGGCTTCTCGATCTTCGCCGAAGGCTTTATCGGCGAAATCGGCCGGGGTGGCAGCTATGCGATCTGCCATGCCAATGGGCAGGATGAACCGGCAATGGGCTTCTCGCTTTATCCCGATCCGCTGATCGACGCGGGCTTTGGCGGCGAAACGCCCAAGCGCCTGTTCCTGCCGCTGGGTGCCGATGCGACCCGCGCCGCTGAACTGCGCGCCGAAGGCTGGCACACCGTCGCGGCGCTGGTCGGGGATGAGGATGGCGCGAAGCTGCGCTGTTCGCACTGGCTCGACGGCACGGAGCTTCGCCCCTTCTGACTTGACTTGGGGGCCGCCACAGGGCTAACCGCCGCGCGAACAGGGCGGCTTTGCGTCCAATCGATCCTACCGGCATGCCGAGTCCCGTCGAAGGGCATGGCCGGTCCGCGCGGCGGGCGGAGATCTGTATCCATGGCAAATGTAACCGTGATCGGCGCCCAATGGGGCGACGAGGGCAAGGGCAAGATCGTCGACTGGCTGTCGGAGCGCGCCGATGTCGTCGCCCGCTTCCAGGGCGGTCATAATGCCGGCCACACGCTCGTCGTCGGCGAGAAAGTCTATAAGCTCTCGCTGCTGCCGTCGGGTATCGTGCGCGGCACGCTCAGCGTCATCGGTAACGGTGTGGTACTCGACCCATGGCATTTCCGCGATGAAGTCGCGAAATTGTCCGCGCAGGGCGTTGCCATCACGCCCGACAATCTTCAGATCGCCGAAACTTGCCCGCTCATCCTGCCCTTCCACCGCGACCTCGACGGGCTGCGTGAAGATGCCAGCGGTGCGGGCAAGATCGGCACTACCCGGCGCGGCATTGGTCCTGCCTATGAAGACAAGGTCGGCCGTCGCGCCATCCGCGTGTGCGACCTTGCGCATCTCGACGATCTTGGTCCTCAGCTCGATCGTCTGACCGCCCATCATGACGCACTGCGCACCGGCTTTGGCGAACCGCCGATCGACCGTGCCGCACTGATGGCGGAATTGACCGAAATCGCCGACTTCATCCTGCCCTTCGTCAAGCCGGTCTGGTTGACGCTCAACCGCGCCAAGGCGGCGGGCAAGCGCATCCTGTTCGAAGGGGCGCAGGGCACGTTGCTCGACATCGACCATGGCACCTATCCCTTCGTCACCTCGTCCAACACCGTGGCGGGGACGGCAGCGAGCGGCACGGGCCTTGGTCCCTCGGCGGCTGGCTTCGTGCTGGGCATCGTCAAGGCTTACACCACCCGCGTCGGCTCCGGCCCGTTCCCGACCGAGCTGGAGGACGCCACCGGCCAGCGGCTGGGCGAGCGCGGCCATGAATTTGGCACCGTCACCGGGCGCAAGCGCCGCTGCGGCTGGTTCGACGCCGTGCTGGTGCGCCAGTCGGTCGCGGTATCCGGCGTAACCGGCATCGCGCTCACCAAGCTCGACGTGCTGGACGGCTTCGACACGCTCCAAATCTGCGTCGGCTACAAGATCGGCGAGCAGACCTACGACTATCTGCCCGCTCATGCGCAGGATCAGGCCAAGGCCCAGCCGATCTACGAAAGCATCGAAGGCTGGCACGACACCACGGCGGGCGCGCGCAGCTGGGCAGAATTGCCTGCCCAGGCGATCAAATATATCCGCCGGATCGAAGAGCTGATCGGTTGCCCGGTCACGCTCGTCTCCACCAGTCCTGAGCGCGAGGATACCATCCTCGTGCGCGATCCTTTCGCGGATTAAGGGCGATGGCGGGCGAGAAATTCGAACGGCACCGGCAGCCCTGGACGCAGGATGAAATCCAGAAGCTGCACACGCTGGCCAAGAAGGGCATGGGCCTCAAAGCCATCGCCAAGGCGCTGACGCGCACCGAGGAATCGACCAAGGCCCGCGCCAAGGAGGACGGACTGAACATCGCTAAATTGCGGTGATTCCGCTGTTCCCCGGCGAAGGCCGGGGTCCAGTCCCACGGTCAGAATTGGGGCCCGGCCTTCGCCAGGTAACCGTCTCCCGCAAGGCTACGAGGCAGCGGCGGGCGTTTCCTCCTCGCCCGCCGCGATCACCGTCGCCGCGACCAGATCGCCGGTGACGTTGAGCGCGGTGCGGCACATGTCGAGCAACCGGTCGACGCCCAGCACCAGCCCGATGCCTTCGGGTGGAATGCCGACCATGCCCAGGATCATCGCCACCACCGGCAATGATCCGGCCGGCACCCCGGCCGTGCCGACGCCACCCAATATACACATCATCATGACCATCAACTGTTGCGGGATGCTCAGCTCGATGCTGAAAAACTGGGCGAGGAAGATCACCGTGATCCCCTCGAACATCGCCGTGCCATTCTGGTTGGCGGTCGCGCCGATGGTGAGGACGAAGCGGGCGATGCGGCGCGGCAGGTGCAGATTATCCTCCGCCACGCGGAGCGCCGTCGGCAATGTCGCATTGGAGGAGGCAGTGGCGAAGGCCATGACCGTGGCCTCCTGCACGTCCGCGAAAAAGCGCAAGGGTGAGCGTTTGGCGATGAAGGCGATCAGCAGCGAATAGACGCCGAACATCTGGATCGCGAGGGCCAGCAGCACGACGCCGACATAGGCCGACAGCCGGATCAGCAAGTCCCAGCCAAATTGCGACGCCAGGTTGAACATGAAGCAGGCGATAGCGATCGGCGCGAGGCGGATAACCAGCCCCATCAGCCGCATCGTCACCGCCAGCACGCCTTCCATGGCCGACAATAATAATTTCGTTTGCGGCGTCTGGACCAGCACCAGCCCGATGCCGAAGAAGAGCGAAAAAACCATCACCGCCAAAATGTCGTTGCCGGCCATTGCTGCGACAAAATTGTCGGGAACGATCGCGATGAAGGCGGCCATCCCTTGCGGCGCATCCTCTCCCCGGTTCAGTATCGCTTGCGCGCCCGGCCCTGCATCGCTCAGCATTGCGCGCGCGGCTACCGGATCAATGCCTGCGCCGGGCCGCAACAGGTCCACCACCAACAAGCTGACCGCGACCGCAATGGCCGACACGACAAAAGTATAGACCAGCGTGCGAAGCCCCACCCGCCGCAACGCCCGGATTTCGCCCATTTCCGCGATGCCCACGATCAATGCCGATACCAGCAAAGGTATCACCAGCATGAAGAGCAGTCGCAGGAAAAGCTGACCGATCGGCCCGGTGATGTAGGTGGTGATGCTGTTGATCCAACGCGCGTCGGGTGCGGCAACATAGGCGACAAGACCCAGCGACAGGCCGATGATGAAGCCCGCCAGCATCTGCCATTGCAGGGATAGCGCCGCTGACGTCTTGCCGGTTTCGCTATCCGTGGTGGGCGTTGTGCCGGTCAATGGCCTATCCTCATGGCTTTCGTTCCTCTCCCAACGGTTCGGCCCGGCGCTGGTTGCGCGATCCGGCCGGTCCTTGCGTCAAGGCTATCGAGGGAGCCTTTGCACGTCCCTCGCGTTGGCGCGGTCTCTTCTTTTGGAGACCTGCATGATTGTCGATCCCGTTCCCTCCATGCGCCGCATGGCATCTGAAGTGTGGAAACCACTGACCCTGTTGTTCATCTGGGACTGCCTCGTCACGATCGTCTATTATGTGCTGCCGTTCAAGGCACCCTCGCTCCCGCTTACGATTTTCGGTTCGGCGCTGGCGCTGTTCCTGGGCTTTCGGTCCAACTCCGCCTATCAACGCTGGTGGGAAGGGCGAGTGCTATGGGGCGCGATGATCAACGCCTCGCGCAGTCTTGCGCGCGCGACCCGCAACTTTCTGCCCGATCCCGATGGCCGGGATCTGAAGCGCGAGATCGTCAAGCGGCAGATCGCCTATGTGAATGCGCTGCGTTGCCAGTTGCGACGGCAGCCGCTCGACGACGATGTAACGCGCTTTTTGGAGGAAAAGGACAAGGGGCTGGCACTGGCCCGCACCAATTCCGCTAACGGCCTGCTCGACAGCACCGGCCGCCGTATTGATATGGCCCGGCAAGCAGGCTGGATCGACACCATTCAGCAGACGCAGATGGAGGCCGTGCTGGTCGATATCGCCAACGCCCAAGGGGGCATGGAGCGGCTGAAAAACACGCCACTGCCAGTCCAATATCGCTACCTACCAACGATATTCACGCATCTTTTCTGCATCTTTCTGCCGATTGGGCTTGTCGAAACATTGGGCTTGGCAACACCGCTCGGTTCGACGGTGGCGGGCCTCATGTTCCTGGCCGTTCTTCGTATCGGCGACGATCTGGTCGACCCCTTCGCCAATAATGTTCATGACGTTTCCCTGAGCGCCATGTGCCGCACGATCGAGATCGACCTGCTTCAGTCGATCGGCGACCCTGCGCCCGACCCGCTCAAGCCAGTGCGCGGCGTATTGTGGTGAAGATGCCTATGCGCGTGACGACTGCCATCAGCCGGCCAATCCGATCATCGACATCTGCCGTCCATAGTCGGTTTCGCCCAGATGGCATGACCGGCGATAGCTGAAAAACCGATCGGGCTGGCTGTAGGTATCCTCATCCAGCATCTCGACACGGTTCACGCCCGCTGCCGCCAGCCTGGATGCCACATAGGCCGCAATGTCGAATTGCTGATGGCCGGGACGCCCTTCTGAAAAGAAATGCGCGTTGGCGGCATCCGATGCAATAAATTGATCAGCGAAATCATCGCCTACTTCGTAGGAGGCACGGCCTATGCAGGGGCCGATCGCACAGCGGATGGTGCCGCGCTGCGCGCCCAATTCTTCCATCGCGGCAATCGTCCTGTCGGTCACCCCGGCAAGCGCGCCCTTCCATCCGGCATGGGCCGCGCCGACCACGCCCGCATCGGGGTCCGCGAACAGAATCGGCACGCAATCCGCTGTCAGGATACCCAGCAACAGACCCGGCCGATCCGTCACGAAAGCGTCGGCCATTGGCCGTGCGTCATCGCTTATTGGGTTCTGCACCGTTATCACTTCGGCCGAATGAATCTGATGCGCCGTTATGAGGCAAGACCCTGGCAGCACGGCGTCACGGGCCAGCGCGCGATTGCGTTGCACCGCCGCGCGGTCATCCTGCGATCCGATCCCGACATTCAGACCGGCATAAAGCCCGGTGGATACGCCGCCGCGTCGCCCGGCAAAGCCATGGGGAATGCCCGCCAGCGTCGGCGCTTTCATCAGTTCGACCACATCTGATCCTTTATTGGCCATCGTCATTCATGTCATCGCCGCGCAACATACTTGCGCGGAGCGATTTAGGCGATAGTCTCCCCTATCAGAGCGAAGGGGGGCGGGACCACCGGCTGCCCAGGGCAAGATATCGATAAAGGGTTCCATTCATGATTTTCGGGCGCGTAAAGTCTCTCGACGCCATATTGGCGACGGCCGAGAAAAAATCGCTACATCGCTCGCTGGGCGCATTTCAGCTCACCATGCTGGGTATCGGCGCGGTTATCGGCACCGGCATTTTCGTGCTGACGGCCGAAGCCGCGCAAAAGGCCGGGCCAGGCATGATGATCAGCTTCATCATCGCAGGCTTTGTCTGCGCGGTGGCCGCTCTATGCTATGCTGAAATGGCGGCGATGGTGCCGGTGTCCGGCTCCGCCTATACCTATAGCTATGCCGTCATGGGCGAACTCATCGCCTGGATGGTTGGTTGGGCCTTGATTCTGGAATATGCGGTTGCGGCGGGTGCGGTATCGGTCGGTTGGTCCGGCTATGTCGTCGGCTTGATCGAACATACATTCTCGATGGACATTCCCGATCTTCTGACGCGCGGACCATTTGATGGCGGCATGGTCAATCTGCCTGCCATGCTGATCGCGGGCCTTGTGACCTGGCTGCTGGTCATCGGTACGAAGGAAAGCGCTTCGGTCAACGCCGTTCTGGTGTTGATCAAGGTTGCGGCGCTCACGCTGTTCATCGTCCTGGCCCTGCCAGTCATGAACATGGAGAAATTCACCCCGTTCGCACCGCTTGGCTTCTCCGGCATATCGGCGGCGGCCGCGTCGATTTTCTTCGCCTATGTCGGTTTCGACGCCGTCTCCACCGCCGCTGAAGAAACCAAGAACCCGCAGCGCAACATGCCGATCGGCCTGATCGGTTCGCTCGCCATCTGCACCATCTTTTACATGCTCGTCGCCGCCGGTGTGATTGGCACGGTTGGTGCCCAGCCCGTGACCGAAGCAGGCATTCCGATCGCACAGGGCGGCATCGCGCTGGCTCCCGGATCGACGGCGCTGTCGCAGCAATGTGCGGCGCTGGCCGCTGCCGGAACGGAAGCGGTCACCTGTTCGAAGGAAGCGCTGGCCTGGACCTTGCGTGAAATCGGCTGGCCGCAGATCGGCAACCTGCTCGGCCTTGCCGCTGGTCTTGCCCTGCCATCGGTCATCCTGATGATGATGTTCGGCCAGACCCGCATTTTCTTCGTCATGAGCCGTGACGGCCTGCTGCCGGCGATGTTCTCCAAGGTTCACCCGACCTACAAGACGCCTTACGTCATCACCATTCTGACCGGCATCTTCGTGGCGTTGTTCGCGGCCTTTTTCCCGGTCGGCATATTGGCGGACATCTCCAACTCCGGCACGCTTTTCGCCTTCGCCGCTGTGTCGATTGCCGTGCTGATGTTGCGACGGACCGATCCCAGCCGCAAGCGCCCCTTCCGCACGCCTGCGATCATGTTCACCGCGCCGATCGCCATTGCGGGCTGCATGTATCTGTTCTGGAGCCTGGGCGTCGAAACCAAGCTGATGTTCGTCGGTTGGGCGACGGTCGGCCTCATCGTCTACTTCGCCTACAGCCGTAGCCGCAGTCATGTCGGACGCGGTAATGATGGGGACGTGCCGGAGCATGATGCGGGCATCCCGCCGCAGCCCGTGCCGCCGATGCCTGGCGCGCATACGCCGGGTGGAAAAGATGCCTGATCCAATAAAAAGGGGCGAGAAACCGCCCCTTTTTATTGGATATCTGTCAGCGAGCGCCCAGCCTGCCAACCCGTCGGTTCAGTGCAAAGCCTTGAACTCAATATCGCGCAGGCTGCTCATATTAGGTCGGGTGAACATCTTGCCCCGCTCCGCCCAGACGACGATGAAAAAGGAGAGTGTGCCAAATACTAGCATGCCGAGCGTCAACGGTAAGGTAGTGCCGTTGAAGGCCCGTCCAATCAGCGTCCCCAAAGCGCTGGACAGCGCCGTGGTAAGAAATGCCTGAAAAGACGAGGCGATGCCTGCGCCTTTGGAGAATGGCTCCATAGAAATCGCACTGAAATTGGAGGCGGTGAAGGCGACGGTCATCATCGTCATGGCTTGCAGCAGCATGAAGGTGAAGAGGGTTTCCCGGCCTGCCCAGATCACAATGCTATGCACCAGTGCGATCAGGACGAAGATAAGCAACGCGCCTTGGCTCAACCTGCGAGCGCCGAATCGCGAGACCAGGCGACTGTTGATCAGGCTGCCGACGCCCATCGAACCGGCAATCAGCGCAAATCCGATGGGAAAGAAGGCCTGCGCGTCGAATATATCGAAGAAAATCTGCTGCACCGAGAGAATGAATCCGATCAGGCCGCCCATCACGACACCGCTGGCCAGCATGTAACCGATCGAACTGCGCGTCCGCATGACGATGCCAACTGTCGCGAACAAGGCACGCGGGGTGATCCGCATCCGGTTATCGGGGTGCAGCGTTTCGGGCATGCGGATCAGCATCCACAGCAGGATCAGGCTCGCCTGGATCGCCAGCGCCCAGAAGATCCAGCGCCATGGCGCAATCCACAAGATGAGCTGTCCGAAACTCGGTGCCATCACCGGGATCAGCATGAACACCGCGAAGATCAGCGACATGACCCGCGCCATGGCATCGCCCTTGAACCGGTCGCGCACGATGCCGACAGTAACGACTCGACTGGCACCTGCAAAAAAGCCTGCGCAGGTGCGGCCGACAAGCAGCATGGTGAAACTCGGTGCCACCGCGCACGCGATCGAAGCCATGATGAACAGTGCCATCGACCATCCCAACACGCTCTTGCGCCCGAATCGGTCAGACAGGACGCCGAACAACAAGGAGCCAAGTCCCAACCCCAGAAAATAGAGGCTGATGATCAGTTGCCGGTCGTTGGGTTGCGGGATCGCCAGGTCGAGGCTGATGGCGGGCAGGGCGGGCAGCATCGGGTCGGTCGACAGCGCGTTCATCGCCATCAGGCAAGCGCACAGTAAAACGAACTCGCGGAAACCAATTTGCTTTTCGCGCGGCGTTGCGGGCTGGGGAGACTTTTGGGCCATGCGAGGGCTATGGGGATGATAGCGCGGTGATGCCAGCCCTTATCTGCCCTGCGCAGCGGTTCGTCATTGACCGTGTTAACGCTAATTTGCCCAGCACTATCGCGCATTCAGAAAAAAGGGTGCCGGACCCGTTAACCATTTTTTATCGGATGCTGGTCCAACCTGCCCGCAATGAAAAAGCACAGGGTCGATCCATTGAATTAGCCGGGGCAAAGGAAACAGGGGTTATGGGCAATAGTAGCAAGAGCGCGCAGTTTCTGATGGAAAGCCGCCTGTCGCACGCGACGAGCGGATCGGCAGAAGCCTGTTTTGACCTGGGTGTCGCCTATAGCTGCGGCACCGGCGGCATGCCGGTCGATCTTGTCGAAGCCCATAAATGGTTCAACCTGGCCGCTCTGCGCGGCAGCGAGGAAGGCCAATCGATGCGCGCCGAAATCGCCGAGGAAATGACCGCGCGCCAAATTGCCGAAGCGCAGCGTCAGGCCCGCGCCTGGATGGTGACGACGCAGATCGGCGTCGCCTGACCGCTATCCCTTCCTGAACGGCGTTCGCTCCGCCAGCCATTGGCGGTCCTGTCGCACGCCCGCCCGCTCGGCGGCCAGGAAATCCGCCACCGCCCGGCGGAAACCGGGATTGGGAATATGATGGGCTGACCATGTCGGTTCAGGGGCATAGCCCCGTGCCAGCTTGTGCCCGCCCTGCGCGCCCGCCTCCACGCGCTTGAGCCCGCGCGATATGGCGATGTCGATCGCCTGATAATAGCATAGCTCGAAATGCAGGTTGGGCACGTCCTCGTTGCACCCCCAATAGCGGCCATAGAGCGCATCGCCGCCGATCAGGTTGAGCGCGCCCGCAATCGCTCGCCCTTCATGCAATGCCAGAACCAGCAGCACCTTGTCCGCCATCATCTCACTGAGCAGCGAAAAGAAGGATCGCGTAAGATAGGGCGTCCCCCATTTGCGCGCGCCGGTATCCTGATAGAAATCCCAGAATATGTCCCAATGGGCTTCGGTGAGCGCGCTGCCGGTCAGGTGAATGATCTCCAGCCCCGTGACTGCCCGCGCCCGCTCTTTGCGGATATTCTTGCGCTTCTCGCTCGACAGATCGGCCAGAAAATCGCCGAAATCGCCATAATCGCGATTGGTCCAATGAAACTGACTGTCCTCGCGAATCAACCAGCCTGCCGCTTCGAACAGCGGCACCTGATCGACCTCGACAAAAGTCGCGTGCGCCGACGATAGGCTGTTGCGTTCCACCAGTGTCTCGATCCCCGCGATCAACGCCGGGGCAAAGGCCTCGTCACGCAGCAGCAGCCGGGGACCGGGCACGGGCGAGAAGGGCGCGGCGATCTGGATCTTGGGATAATAGCGTCCGCCCGCCCGTTCCCAGGCATCGGCCCAGCCATGGTCGAACACATATTCGCCCTGACTATGGCTTTTGCCATAAGCGGGCACAGCGGCGGCGATCCGTCCGTCCGGCCCGTCAATCACCAATGGCAAAGGTTGCCAGCCAGTCCCTTCCCCGACACTGCCCGATCGTTCCAGCGCGGTCAGGAAATCCCAGCTGACGAAGGGGTTGGCCGATCCGGCGCAGGCATCCCATTGGTCGCGCGGCAGCTCGGAAACGCCCGCGGCGATGCGCGCGACCCACTCAGTCATGGGGCGTCTCGAAGATGATCTGATCGACATGCCGCGCCGCGCGCGCCCGCTCATCGTCGCTGCGCACCGTCCAGGTCAGCACGGGCCGCCCTTTGGCGCGAGCGCGGCTGGCAAAGGGGGAGGGGAGGTCACGAATATCACAGGCGAGAAAGTCGGGTTTCCCCGACCAAAGCGCAAGGGCGCGGCCGATCTTGCCCCGCATCATTCCCTTGCCCTGCTGTGTCACCACCAATCCGCGCGCGACCTGCGGCAAATATTGTCTGAACCAGCGCAACACCAGGGGGTTGAAGGACATGATCGCCACGGGGGCGTCGGTCCATGCGGCTATATCGCGCGCAACAGCCGCGCAGAGCGGCGCAACGATGCGCCCCCGCACCTTGATCTCGACCAGCAGCGGCACGCCACCGCCGCACCGCTCCAGCAACGCCGCCAATCGCGGGATGACACCGCCATCGGGCAAGGCCATAGCATCGAGATCGGCCGCCTCACGCTCGCCGACGCCTCCCGCCACGCCGGTCATCCGCGCCAGCATCGCATCATGAAAGACAAAGGCGGCGCCATCCCGGCTCGCCCGCACATCGCATTCGATGCCGTATCCGGCGGCGATGGCGGCCTCAAACGCCGCCATGCCATTTTCGCTGACGCCCGCCCCATGCAGCCCGCGATGGGCAAAGGGGCGGGCGGTCAGCCAGGACAGCCGATCAGGCCGCCCGGACAAGGACGATCGCGTCGATTTCGACGACCGCGCCCAGCGGCAGCACGGGCACGCCCACGGCGCTGCGCGCATGCTTGCCCGCATCGCCGAACACATCGACCATCAGTTCGGACGCGCCATTGGCGACCTTGGGCTGATCAGTGAAGGACGACGCGCTGCTGATGAACGCGCCGAGCTTTACGACCCGCTCGACCCGGTCGAGGCTGCCGAGCGCCGCCTTCATCTGGGCAATCAGGTTGAGGCCGCAGATGCGCGCGGCGGCGACGCCATAGTCGAGGTCGCGGTCTTCACCCAGGCGGCCGGTCATCAGGCCGTCGGGTGCCAGCGAAATCTGCCCGGAAATATGCAGCATGCCGCCCGCTTCCACGCTCGATACATAGGCGGCGACCGGGGTGGCGGCCTGGGGCAGGGTGATGCCGAGTTCGGCAAGGCGGGCGTCGATGCTCATGGTAAGGCTCCATCAGTGGGGATAAGGGGAAGGGGGGCCGGACTGTGGGCCAGCCGGTCCATGATCCAGGCTTCGGCCGCGACCCAATTGTCGATCCGCGCATGGGCATGGGGGGCGTCGGGCACGTCGGCGGCGATATCCGGCTCGCCGACAAAGTGCAGCCGCCACACGTCGGGCGCATGGCGCGCGACCGATTCATGATGTTCGGCCAGGTCGTCGATGAACAGCGCGACGCTGGGCGCACGCGCCGCCACGATGCGGGCGAGCGGGCGACCCTTCGGCCCGTTATTCCAGTGAACCGGCATGTCGAGGCCATAGGCGGCGAGTTGTTCGACGCGCTGCGCATGATGGCGTTCGCCGATATTGGTCAGCACTTCGATGTCGGCGACCTGCGCCAGGCGCCCCAATGCCTCGACCGCGCCCGCGATCGGTGACTGGCGGTGCATTTCGGTATCGAAAAAGGCGATCAGCAATTCCCACACATGTTCGCGTTCCAGTAGCAGGCCACTATCCTTGTGGCGCAGCGCTTCGGCAAAGCCGCGTTCGCGCATGTCGAAATCGACGGCATGGGTCTCATCCAGCCAGGCGCGCATCGGCACGACCATGTGCAGCAGCACTTCGTCGCAATCGGTGATGATCAGGGGGCGGGTCATCGGCTCAAAATCTCCTGCGCCGCGATCAGCGCGGCGGGTGTGGTGTCGATCGCCTGCGCACAGGCTATCAGGTCCGGCTCATGATTGGCCAGAAAGGCGAGGATGGCCGCCATGATCGCCGGATCGCCCACGCCCGCGCGCAAGGTTTCGACGTCGATCCCGGTCAGCGCCAGCAACCGGTCCGCCCGCGATTCCTCCGCCAGCGTCCAGCCCAGCGCCATCAGCGCCAGCGTCATCGCGTCGTTAACGCTATCCTGCTTGCCATTCGGTTGGTCGGGTCGCATGGGTGTTTCTCTACGGGAAAGCCGCGTTGACGGCGTGCTAGCCTTGGGATGATCGTTAAAATCGTGGGTGACTGGTGACAAAGCGCGTGCTCGTTGTCGAGGACAACGAACTCAATCTCAAACTTTTTTGCGATCTGCTGCGGGCGCATGACTATGACGTGCTGCCGCTGCGCGACGGGCGCGACGTGCTGGCGCAGGCGCAGGCGTTCCTGCCCGACCTTGTCATCACCGACATTCACTTGCCGCATGTCAGCGGGCTGGATCTGATCATTTCCCTGAAGGGCGACGCACGACTGCGCAACGTACCGATCATGGCGGTGACCGCCTATGCCGGAAAGGGTGATGAGGACCGGATTCGTGCCGCCGGAGCGCAGGCCTATGTGTCAAAGCCGATCTCGGTACTGCGCTTCATCGCGCAGGTCAGCGCCTTATTGCAGGATGCGAACGCAGGGGAATAGCCCATAGCAAAAGGCCCGTTCCCATAAGGGACGGGCCTTTTGCTGCTTCCAAAAGCGATCAGGCGTGCGGACGAAAGGCCCGCAACGGCTTACTTGATCTTGGCTTCCTTGAACTCGACATGCTTGCGCACGACGGGGTCATATTTCTTGAAGCTGAACTTCTCGGTCTTGGTGCGCGGGTTCTTCTTGGTGACGTAGAAGAAGCCGGTGTCAGCCGTGCTGACGAGGCGAATCTTGACAGTTGCTGGCTTGGCCATGGCCCAAAATCCCTGGTCGAATCATGTAAAAGAAAAAGCGTCCCCCCAAGCGTATCGAGGAGGGCTGCCCCGTTTCAGCGCCCGCCCTTGGGGCAGATTCGGGTTGATGTCAAGGCTGGGCCATGATCAACCACTACCAATTGTCCGTTGGTGGCACCCCCAAAGCCCCGAAGGAGCGACGCCTTAAAGCATCAGGTCCGTCACGAACAAAGACGGCACACCTATGACATTTACACCCAGTTCGACGGTATTCAGATCTGCGTCGAGATTGACTTGGACCTGAAAGTCCGATCCCACCTGCTGAATGCGCACTTGGCCCACGCCGGTAAATGCCCCGGAGACGAAAGTCAGCGCCTGATCGCCAACTTCCAGAAATGGGTCGATGCTGCGGAGGTCGATCTTGTCCCCTTGGGCCTGAGAAAAGTCCAGAATGCTGTCAGCTTGGGCTATGTTGCTGTCCCCAGCACCGAAGACAAAGCGATCCGCGCCACCGCCGCCGCGCAACATATCCATCCCGGTGCCGCCAACCAACACATCGTTGCCGGCTCCCCCGCTCAGGCTGTCATTGCCTGATCCGCCGAAAAGCTGATCCGCACCTGGACCACCGAATAGGGTATCTGCGCCGGACGTACCGCTAACCACCAGCGGATTGGCACCGGTCTTGAAACGAAAATCTGCCGCTGTGATGTCGGCGATCTGCTTGCCTGCGATGGTGATGCGCTCAACACCATTACTCCAGCCAAAGTTGATTTGGACGTCTGACCCAATCTGGCTCATAAAGGGTGCAAGCTGCGAAATGCCGCCGATGTTGAAGGCGCTAAGGTCGATTACGTCACCTTTTGCAAAGTCTATAATCGTATCAACGCCAAAACCGCGTTCATCATAGAGGAAGCGGTCATTTCCACCGCCGCCTTGCAATATGTCGTTGCCATCACCGCCAATCAATATGTCACTACCGGCTCCGCCACTTAATCTGTCATTACCTGACCCACCGATAAGCCGATCAGCGCCCTCGCCGCCGAATAGGGTGTCGCTGCCGGACGTTCCATTGACTAATAAGGGGTCATTCCCGGTCTTGAAGCGAAAATCTGCCGCCGTGATGTCGGCGATCTGCTTGCCTGCGATGATGATGCGCTCGACACCATTGCTCCAGCTAAAGTTGATTTGCACGTCTGACCCAACCTGGCTCATGAAGGGTGCAAGTTGTGAAATGCCGCCGATGTTGAAGGCGCTAAGGTCGATTACGTCACCCTTGGTAAAATCGAGGATCGTATCGACACCAAAGGCCCGGTCGTTATAGAGGAAACGGTCTGACCCGCCGCCGCCACGCAGGGTGTCATCGCTACCGCCGCCTATCAATATGTCGTTCCCTGCCCCGCCGCTTAGACTGTCGTTTCCCGATCCGCCGGACAAAGTGTCTGCGCCCGGCCCTCCGAACAAAGTATCTGCACCTGATGTGCCACTGACCAGCAAGGGGTCATTGGCGGTATCGAACAAGAAGTTCGCGGCCGTCATGTTGGCTATCTGCTTGTTGGCGATGATGATGCCCTCGACACCATTGCTCCAGCTAAAGTTGATATGCACGTCTGACCCAACCTGGCTCATGAAGGGCGCTAGCTGCGCCATCCCTCCAATATGCAGAGCGCTAAGGTCGATCCGGTCGCCCGCCGCGAAATCCCGGATAGTATCAGTGCCAAACCCTCTATCCGTATAAAGGAAGCGATCATTACCGCTGCCGCCGCGCAGACTGTCATTTCCGGCCCCGCCGATGAGCACATCATCGCCCGCGCCGCCACTCAGGCTGTCATTGCCTGATCCGCCGAAAAGCTGGTCGGCCCCCGCGCCGCCAAAAAGCGTGTCGGCGCCGGATGTGCCGCTGACGACCAGGGGGTCGCTAGCCGTGTTGAACAGGAAATGTGCCGCCGTAATGTCAGCGATCTGCTTGAACGCTATAACGATCCGCTCGACACCGCTGCCCCACATAAAGTTAATCTGCACGTTCGATCCCGCCTGGCTCATGAACGGGGTCAATTGCGAAAAGCTGCCGATATTGAGGGCGCGCAAATCGATCCGGTCGGCGGCTTCCAGATCCGTTATGACATCAGTGCTGAAACCCCGGACGTCGAATACGAAAAGATCAGCACCCGCCCCACCAGTTAGCGTATCATAGCCTGCGCCGCCTGAAAGGGCGTCATCCCCGTCCATCCCGTTGAGCACATCATTGCCGCCATAACCAAGTATCGTTTCACCTGCCGCTGTGCCGTTGATTGTTTCCGACAAATTTGTACCTTGGATGACCGCCATAGCGCTAAGTCCTTTCGGCAATTGGGAAAATTTTGTTTCCTGATTCGACTTTAAATAAGATCATAACTACATAGAAGTAATCGACACAAGTGATTTTAAGTCAATTCGGTCCAAGTAATGATGAACATTACCAATGAATTTGTTCAATATATGCTGTCGGTCAATCGCGAAATTACAGAAATTTTTATCGGTTTACGCGGCCTTAACCCCATGCGCGCATGATCGCTAGCGGGGCAAGAAGAGGGAAGGCTTCCCATGCGACATGATCCGATGCTGGCCATATTGGCGGACCTGATGCGCCGGGTCGATGGGATTGCGGGTGAACGCGGCCATGTGTCCGTGGTGCGCCTGCATGACGAAGTCGACCAGATCCGGCATATCGCCCGCGCCTTTCACCTCGATGCAGTCGAAGGGCTGGCGGGCACGCTCGAATCGGCGCTGTCGCTGCACGGGCTTGGCCCGGTGGTACTGTCCTATCTCGACCTGATGCGCGACGCGATCGCGACCGAGATGCCGGTCGCCACCATGATGCCGCCCGTCGCCCGCACCCCGTCGCCTATCGCGCTGCGCGCCTGAACGCGCGCCGCTGATGGACGCTCTGCTGCTCGCCCTTCTTGGCTGCCTGCTCGGCGAAATCGGCGACAAGAGCCAGTTGCTCATTCTCGCTTTGGCGACGCGCTATAACCGCAATGGCGCAGTCATCGCCGGGATCATCGTCGCCGCGACCGCCAATGCGCTGATCTCCGCCTTCGCCGGAGCATGGATCGGCCCGATGCTGGGCGCGGATGCCCGGCTGCTCTTCCTCGCGCTGTCGGTCCTGTTCCTGGGCGCCGGGCTGCTCTGGCGGGTCAAGATGCCCGACACGCTCACCGGCTGGCCGACCGGCGCGTTCCTGACGACCGCGCTTGGCCTTTTCATCCTGGGTTTCGGCGATGGTCCGCAATTTCTCATCCTGGGCATCGCCACCCGCACCGGCGACCCGGCGCTGGCCGCGATCGGCGGCGCGATCGGCGTCATCGCGGCGCTGGTGCCCATCGTCCTTCTGCGCGACCGCCTGCTGGCGTCGATACCGGTGCGCCTCATTCGCGGGGTGGGGGCGGCGATCCTGCTGCTGACGGGCGGCATCATGGCGATTACGGCGCTCGGCCTGCTCTGATCGCTTTCTTTCATAAGGCTGATCGCGTTTTTTGGTGGCACCTTATGGATCGCCGATCATTATATGTCCGAAACCATTTCGCGAAACAGGAGCACATCCATGACAGCCCCCGATCTCAAGACCCCGACCGACCTCAAGAGCAACGAGACCAAGTCCGTCGCGCAGGCGCTGAACGGTGCGCTCGCGGACAGCTATGCGCTCTACCTCAAGACCAAGAATTTCCACTGGCACGTCTCCGGCCCGCATTTCCGCGACTATCATCTGATGTTCGACGAGCAGGCTGCCGAAATCCTCGCTACGACCGATCTGATTGCCGAGCGCGTGCGCAAGACCGGCAATGTCACCCTGCGCTCGATCGGCGACATCTCCCGGCATCAGAGCCTCAAGGACAATGACGCCGATTTCGTCAGCCCGGTCGACATGCTCAAGGAATTGCGCGACGACAATCTGGCGCTGGTCGAAACCTTCCGCGTCGTGAAGGCAGCGGCGGCGGATGCAGGCGACAATGCCACCGAAGGCGTCGTCGATGACTGGACCGACCAGGCCGAACAGCGCGCCTGGTTCCTGTTCGAAGCAGGCCGCGGCGCCTGATTTTTAGTCCTCAACCGTTCGGTTCGACAGGCTCGAGCCGAACGGCGGGGGAAGTCAGGCCTCTGTGACGACCGAAATAGCGACGATCTCGACCGCATCCGCCTTCCCGGCAAAATCCACCGTCTCGCCAACGCCCGCGTCCATCATCGCGCGCGCCAGCGGCGAGGAGAAACTGATCCGCCCATCGGTGGGATCGGCCTCGTCATCGCCGACGATCATGACGCTCTTGTCACGCCCATTCAGGCGATAGGTCACCCGGCACCCAAAGCTGACCGCCTCGCCATCGGCAACCGGTTGCAACTGCGCCGTAGCCCGCCGCGTCCGCCAATAGCGCAACAGCCGCTTATGCTTCTTGGCGGCATCTTCCTCCATGGCGCCAATATCGACGACCTCCAGCGTCGCCGCCATCTCTTGCGTCAGCCGCAGCCCCCGCGCCGTCACCCAATTGGGACCGGGCGGCAGCGGCAGCTCGAACTTGGGCTCCATATGCTCGTCGTCGCCTTCCCGGCGAAAGGCGACACTCACGCCTCAATCCTCATCGAACAACCCGGCGAGTTGCTCCACCATGGTCCCGCCCAATTGTTCGGCATCCATGATCGTCACCGCCCGCTTATAATAGCGCGTCACGTCATGGCCGATGCCGATCGCAACCAGTTGCACCGGCGACCTATTCTCGATCCAGTCGATCACCTGCCGCAAATGCCGTTCCAGATAGGTGCCGCTATTGACCGACAGGGTCGAATCATCGACCGGCGCGCCATCGGAAATCACCATCAGGATGCGCCGTTCCTCCTGGCGCGCGATCAACCGGCTATGCGCCCACAGCAGCGCCTCGCCGTCGATATTTTCCTTCAGCAGCCCTTCGCGCATCATCAGGCCCAGATTCTTGCGCGCCCGCCGCCACGGATCATCCGCCTTTTTGTAGACGATGTGGCGCAGGTCGTTGAGCCGCCCCGGCATTGGCGGGCGTCCGGCCGCCAGCCATTCCTCGCGCGCCTGCCCGCCCTTCCACGCCCGCGTGGTAAAGCCCAATATCTCGGTCTTGACCCCGCACCGTTCCAGCGTGCGTGCCATGATGTCAGCGCTGATCGCCGCGATGCTGATCGGCCGCCCGCGCATGGAGCCTGAATTGTCGATCAGCAGCGTCACCACCGTATCGCGAAACTCGGTATCGCGCTCGATCTTGTAGGTCAGCGATCGGGTCGGGTCGATGATGACGCGCGCCAGCCGCGCCGCATCCAGCATCCCCTCATCCTGATCGAAATCCCATGACCGCGACTGCTGCGCCATCAACCGCCGCTGCAGCCGGTTGGCGAGCTTGGTCACCGCCCCCTGCAAACTGACCAATTGCTGGTCGAGGAAGCCGCGCAACCGCACTAGCTCATCCTCGTCGCACAATTCGTCGGGCGTGACGATCTCGTCATGCTTGAGCGTATAGGCCTTGTAATCGAAGCCCGGCGGCAGGTCGGACATCGGCCGATTGGGGCGGACCGGCATCATGCCTTCCTCGCCCATATCGTCCGCGCCCGCATCGCTGTCGGCCTCGAACTCGTCGCTATAGTCGGTCTCACCCTCTTCGGTATCGCCGCCCTGGTCCTCGGCGCGCGCCTCGGCATTCACATCGCTGTCGCCGGACTCGTCCTGCCCGCTGTCGCCGTCCTCGGACTGATCCTCCTGATCCTCGCCCTCATCCTGCGCTTCGGGCTCGTCCAGATCGGGCGGCACATCGGCATCGATCAGTTGCAGATGTTCCAGCATCGCCGTGGTCAGCTTCTGGAACGCGCGCTGGTCATCGATCGCCAGCGCCAGCGCGTCCAGGTCATGCCCGGCCTTGTCCTCGATCCACTGATCGACCATCGCCACGCCCGCCGCGACATCCTTGGGGATCGCCTGTCCGGTCAGCCGTTCGCGCACCTTGAGCGCCAGCGCGGTGGACAAGGGCACCTCGTCGGCCGACCGCGCCCGGCGGATCGCATCGGATTTCAGCCGCATGTCGAGCGCATGGTTGAGGTTGGCGCGCACGCCCGCCATCGCCCGCGACCCGATTGCCTCGACCCGCGCCTGCTCGACCGCATCGAACACCGCCCGCGCCACCGCCTCGCCCGGCGCGGAAGACCCGTGAATCTTCGCGTTATGATAGCGCAGCTTCAGCGCATTGGCGTCGGCAAAACCCCGCGCCAGCGCGACCTGATCGGCGGGCAGATTGCGCCCCGGCGTCGGCACCTTGATCGCCTTGCCCGCCACATGCGGCGCATCGGCGGTAAAGCCCACCTCCACCTCCGCATCACGCGCAATCGACCGCGCCGTGCCCGACAGCACATCCTTGAAGGCATCAATGGGGGAGCGTTCGGTCATCAGCCTTCCGGGTCGCCGGTGCGCGGCACGGCGATCGTCTCGATCTGCGTCTCGACTTGCGCCATCAGCTTGTGGATCGGGCATTTCGCCGCGACCGCAATCAGCTTCTCATGCTGCTCGTCGGTCATCGGCCCGGTCAGCGCAATGCGCGTGGTCAGCTTGTAGACGCCCTTGCGCTCCTCGCTCGCATCGCGGATCACGCCGACATGGATGCCCTCCACCGGAATCGCATTGCGCTGCGCATACCATAGCATCGTCATCGCCTTGCAGGTGCCGAGCGCCGCATCATAGAGGTCATGCGGGTCCGGGCCTTCATCCGCGCCATCGGGCGCGGCCATGTCGGCGACGATCTCATGCCCCCTTATGCTGATCCGATGCGCCGTCCCGTCCGGCGCGATCCGCTCGACGACGATCATGTTCAGACCGCCATGCGCAATATGACGCCATCGGGCAAAAAGAAGCCATTGAAGCGATTGTTCGACAATGTAACGGCTCCGATACCTTCCATGCGCATGAATTTGCCGAGACCTTTGACTGCCGGATGATCGGCCTTCTTAAACTCCACAAGCCCCACATCCAAGCTAGGTAAATCTGTTCGATGTTCGCTGATGGTTTGTGCCACGATGCGATAAAATTCCCTCTTGTCTGTTACATCAGAAGAAGGAATTATCCATAATTTCCAATTGCTTGTGTCAGAGCTATAAACCCATACAGCTCCAAGTGGACGCAACTTGCTGTCATCAAGATAGCGAACAAGCCGCTGGCCTTCTTTCACCAAAATATCTGTATCCATGGCAGGACTCCGTGCGCGTCGTTACCGACCGCTTGAATGAGGTAATCTGCTGAACTTTTGTCATTTGTCTCATACCGAGAATCGGGTTTCCATTCTGCGGTAAGACCCCAATTTTGAGCGAACTCGTTATCCTGGTCCTGACGATTCTTCAGTTCAGTTTGTAATCCTGCTAACGATACCAGCTTGGGTAAGTCGTGGGTATGCAAATCTAGGACAAGCTTTTTGTCCGGTATCGCGTCTGCATAAAATTGTCCAGCAAGGCATGCCTTTATGGCTAGCTCAACTGCGTATCCAGCCAAGTAATATGCGTTTGACCACCGATCGTGCCTAAATAAAAGCTGAGCATCAGCTAATTTTGCAGCACTAAGCGCTTTAAGGTCTTCCTTCCTCAGGCTCTGCATGACTCGCTCAACTTACCCGACCCGCGACGCTTTCGGGCAGATCCTTGCCGAACACGCGCTGATAATATTCCGCCACCAGCGCCCGCTCCGCCTCATCGCATTTGTTGAGGAAGCTCAAGCGGAAGGCGAAGCCGACATTTTTGAAGATCAGCGCATTCTGCGCCCAGCTAATGACCGTGCGCGGTGACATGACAGTCGAGATATCACCGTTGATGAAGCCCTGCCGCGTCAGTTCGGCGACCTTGATCATATTCTCGACTTCCTTGCGGCCGCCCTCATGATCATATTCGCCCGACTTGGCCAACACCACCTGCGCTTCCGTCGCGGCGGGCAGATAGTTGAGCGCCACGACCAGGTTCCAGCGGTCCATCTGACCCTGGTTGATCTGCTGCGTGCCATGATAGAGGCCGGTCGTATCGCCCAGGCCCACCGTATTGGCGGTCGCGAACAGGCGGAAATAGGGGTTGGGCCGGATCACGCGATTCTGGTCGAGCAAGGTCATCTTGCCGTCGGTTTCCAGCACGCGCTGGATCACGAACATCACGTCGGGGCGCCCCGCATCATATTCGTCGAACACCAGGGCGACCGGCCGCTGCAAGGCCCAGGGCAGCAGCCCTTCCTTGAACTCGGTAACCTGCTGGCCTTCTTTCAGGACAATGGCGTCGCGGCCGACCAGGTCGATACGGCTGATATGCGCGTCCAGGTTGATGCGGATGCACGGCCATTTCAGCCGCGCAGCGACCTGCTCGATATGGCTCGACTTGCCGGTGCCATGATAGCCCTGCACCATGACGCGGCGGTTGAACGCAAAGCCCGCCAGGATCGCCAGCGTGGTGTCGGGATCGAACACATAAGCGGGGTCGAGGTCGGGCACGCGCTCGTCGGCCTGGGAAAAGGCCGGGATCTGCATGTCGACATCGATGCCGAACATATCGCGCGCGTTCACAAACCGATCGGGGGCATCCAGCAGCGTTTCGGCGCGGGTATCGGGCTGGACGTTGGAAATATCGTTCATCGGGTCATCATCTTCCTGCGAGTCATGCCAGCCCTAACCGATCCAGGAAGGCGATGTCGAGACAATGGGGGCTGCCGCCAGCCGGATCAAGCGGCCCATTCGGCCAGATTGGCTTCCTGTCCGATCAACGCCAGCCCATGGGCGATGGAGGTCAGCTCGCCGCCGCTGGCAATCCGCCCCTCGCCAAAGCGCTTGCGGAAGATCGCGCGAATGGCCGGGATCAGCGACGATCCGCCAGTCAGGAACAGCCGGTCGATCGCATCCGGGGTCACCCCAGCTTTGGCCAGCGCCGCGTCCACGGTCGCTTCGATCCGCGCAATATCGGGCGCAATCCACGCCTCGAAATCGCGCCGCTGCACCTGTTGCTCGATCTCCAGCCCCCCGCCCGAAAAGCGGAACGTCGCGCTGTCCGCGTCGGACAAGGCGCGCTTGAGCGACCCCACCGCATCATAGAGCGGATAGCCCAATTCTTTTTCGATCACGGTGATCATCCGCCCGATCGCCGCCGGGTCGGTCGCCGCCTTCTTCAGCCGCGCCAGCTCGTCCATCGTCCGCCGGTTGCGCATCAGCGCCAGGCGCGACCAGTCGGCGAAATCGGCGAAATGGCTGCGCGGTATCTCCAATGTCTTGCCGAACGACTGATAACTGCCGCCCTTGCCCAGCATCGGCAGCACCAGATGGTCCATGATCCGATAATCGAACCGGTCGCCCGCTATGCCGATGCCCGCCGACCCCAGCGGCACGCACCGTCGCGCCGCGCCGGGGGCTTCCACGCGCACGATCGAAAAATCGCTGGTGCCACCACCGAAATCGGCGACCAAAATCGTCGCGGGTTCGGTCAGGCGGCTGGCATAGCTGAACGCCGCGCCCAGCGGCTCATAGACATAATGGATGTCGGTGCCGAACCCGGCGAACATCGCGTCATAGCGTTTGCGCGCCAGCGCTTCGTCGGGACGCGATCCGGCATATTCCACCGGTCGCCCGACGACGATCCGCTCCGGCCGGGTTGCCAGCGCACCCCCTGCATGGTCGATCATGCGCGCCAGGAACATCGCGCCCAGTTCCTCGAACCGGAACCGTTTTTCAAACACGTTGGCGCTCTCGAAGATCGGGCTGGCGGCCACCGACTTGAACGACTGGAGGAAACGGCTGTCTTCGGGATATTCCATATATTCGGCGATCGCCCACGGCCCCGCCTCATGCGCCAAACCGCCTTTGGCCCCTTCCTCATGCCAGAAGCACAAGGCCGATCGAAACACCGCGCCGGTCGCTTGATCGCCGACAAAGTCCACCAGATCGGACTGCTGGCCGGTCGCGATGGCGACGACGCTGTTGGTCGTGCCGAAATCTAGGCCCAGCGCGCGCGGCACATCCTGCATGTTTCATCTCCGGGGAAGGGGGCTGCGCGCTATGACAGCAGCGCCGTGTGCCCGCAAGGCTAGCCTCTGTCCTACAAGGCCGCCGATCGCTATAAGCATATGGTGTCGAGGCCAGAGGCAACGTAATAAAATTACGAGACGGCGAACGAAAATATCGAAAATAGCGGGAAATATGCGAAGCTAAGCGAAAACCGCCGCCTTGCGCAAATGGGCATAGGCCTGGATCACGCCCTGCAACGCGCCCTCATGGCTGCGGTCGCCGCCATTATGGTCGGGGTGATAGCGGCGCACCAACTGGGTGTAGCGCGTCCGCAGCGCCTTGCGGTCGGTATCGATGCCCAGCCCCATGACGCCCAAGGCCTTGCGATCCTCGGCCGACAGAAATTGGCCATCCTGCCGCACCTGCGCATCGGCGCGCGCCTTGGCCATCCGTTCCTTGAACTTCGCGCCGATCGCATCGAGCGGATCGACGAAATCGGCCCATTTGGGAGAAGGACTATGCGCGTTGGCGGAAAAGGCGCGCGTCTCCCGCTCCCACCCCGCATAGGGGCGCTGCGCCGCCGCGATCTCGTCTGGCGTCATGCCGGTGAAGAAATTATAGCCCTGGTTGAACGCCTTGACATGGTCGAGGCAGAACCAGCGCCAGCGCGGCCCCTCATCGCCCGGCCGGGCGCTGCCTTCTGCCGGGGGCGCGCGGAATTCGCCGGGTTCCGGGCATCCGGGCGCCGCACAGGGGCGGTCGCCTTCCACCCGGCCATGAAAGCGGTTGAAACGACGGTTCGAGAAAGGGTCGGTCGACAAACTTGTCCTGATGCATGATGCGGCAAAGCGTTTATATAGGGGGCATGACCCAGATTCTGAAAGGCCCCGTGGCCACCGAAATCGAGGCGCGGCTGCGCGACGCCCTGAACCCGCAACAGCTCGCCGTGATCGACGACAGCGAAAAGCATCGCGGCCATGCCGGGCATGACGGGTCGGGCGAAAGCCATTTCACCGTCGACATCGTCGCTGATCGCTTCACCGGGCAAAGCCGCGTCGCGCGTCAGCGTCTCGTCAACGCCGCGCTGGCCGATCTGCTGCGCGATAAAGTCCACGCGCTGGCGATCAAGGCCCGCGCCCCCGGAGAAGCCTGATGACCCTGGACGACCTCATCCTGCAAAGCATCGCGCCCACCACCCATAATCTGGGCGATTTCAAGGTCCACCGCTCCCTCCCGACCAAGGGGCGCACGATGGTCGGCCCCTTCATCTTCTTCGATCAGGCTGGCCCGGCAAAGCTGGATGCAGGCCATGGCATCGACGTGCGCCCCCATCCGCACATCAACCTGTCGACCGTCACCTATATGTATGAAGGCGCTTTCCTCCACCGCGATTCGCTGGGCACCGAGCAACTGATCGAAGCGGGCGCGATCAACCTGATGACGGCGGGCAAGGGCATCGTTCATAGCGAACGCTCGCCCAATGACGAACGGGCCAAGGCCTCCAAATTGTCCGCGATCCAGACCTGGCTGGCGCTGCCCGACGCGCTGGAAGAAATGGACCCCGCCTTCGAACATGTCAGCGAAGGCCGCCTGCCAGTGATCGAGGACGGCCTCAGCCGCGCGCGGGTCATCATGGGGTCCCTCTGGGGCGAAACCTCCCCGGTCACCACCTATGCGCAGACCATCTACGCCGACATCCAGCTGGCACCCGGTGGCCGCATCCCGATCGACCCATCAGCCGACGAACGCGCCATCTATGTCTCCGGCGGCGATGCCGCACTCGATGGCATGATGCTGACGCCGCAGACGCTCTACGTCCTGCGTCCCGGCACCCGCGCCACGCTGAGGAGCGTCGATGGCGGCCGCGTGATGCTGTGCGGCGGCGAAGCCTTCACCTCGCCCCGCCATGTCTGGTGGAATTTCGTCTCATCCCGCCCCGACCGCCTCATGCAGGCGCGCGAAGACTGGGAAGCCCTCCGCTTCCCATTGATCCCCGGCGACGATCAGGAGTATATCCCCATTCCCCAGGGCCGCCCCAAAACGGTAAGCTACCCCTAATTCCTCCCCGGCACGGCAGGGCTATCGCATATGACCAAGCATTGAGAGAAGGAATGCATCGTTCCACCCTGCTCGTTTGATTTTGCCTTTGATTGATCCCTTGTCCGGG
>NZ_JAVDWV010000016.1:0-97806 GCF_031457465.1 Sphingobium xenophagum | reverse complement strand
CGCCCGGAAACGTGCACGATTGCAAGGTCGCCAAGCTCTGTATCGAGGCAATGCCGCCGTCTGCCGAACTGGTCGCCGACAAAGGCTACGACAGCCAGGCGCTGCGAGAATGGCTGGTCGAGCGCGGCACCGAGCCCGTCATTCCACCCCGCAAGAACCGCAAAATCCAGTATGATTATAACCGCGCTATCTACAAGCAGCGCAACGTCGTCGAGCGCATGTTCTGCCGCTTCAAAGACTGGCGGCGCATCGCCACCCGCTTCGATCGCAACATCAAAAAATTCATGGGCGCCATCGCTTCGCCGCTGCCGTCATCTGGTGGCTGTAGTGAGTCCGGACCCTAAACGCGACTTGTGTGTAGTCGAGTGACACCGGCTCCTTGTGCACGCCGATTACCGTGATCTCACCATTGCGCGGCGCCAGCATCCCAGCATCATGAAGTTTTCGAGGACCAACTTCATCCCCACGGCACCGACATACAGCCGCGCCCCACATTTTCTCGGAGTAGCCGGGGCGCGATCCGAAGGTCGCAAAGGCCTTTTTCTTCAGGTCTTCCGTAGCAAGGTTGCAGGTTGCGAAGCCGAGATGCCGGCATTCGCCAGCCGATATTCCGAATAGTCGCAAACCATCACAAGCTCGCAACCATGCCAGTCGAGCATGATCGCACTGGTGATCCCAATGATGTCTGCGCCGAACACGATGGCCCGATCTGACGGTTGCGGGCGCAGTGCATTAACGCCGCGCGTGCTGATTACGAATGGCTCGAAAAGCACCGCCGCGCGCAACGGAAGATCGTTGTCCATTGGCAGCAGACTGTATCCCGCCTCGCATTGCGGGATTCGAAGGTAGTTCGAGAATCCGCCAGTAGCAGACATGCGTCGCGGATCGCGAAACGCCTTCTCCTGGTTGACGAAGACACGATCGCCCACGCTCAATCCAGTGACATCCCCCCCGACCTCGACCACTTCGCTGATCGCTTCGTGACCGAACTCCTCGTCGATCCAGATGAAACTTTCCGGGCCGTACTTCCGGAATGCATAGATGTCGGACCACATATCCCGGTAAAGACATTGCGCACGATCACTTCGTCATGGCCGCAATCGGGATACGGCATTTCGACGACGTCGACCTTGCCCACCCCCCGGAATAATGCCGCCTTGTATGGATTCCCGCTCATTCAGCTCGTCTTGGTACCTCGCCTGAATGGCATTACTGCTGCCGCATGGAGCAGAGAGTGATACGACCAAGTTCACCGGTCAAGCGATAGATTTTTGAGAGCGTGATGTGCGGTAATTCCACCTTGCAAGGAAGTTGGCCAACCGATAGTTTGAAAAACGCATCACTGGCACATAATCCGGCTAAACCAGCGACAAAACAATCTCGGTGCAACGACCAGTCTTGAAGCCCCGATAGACGAAAGCTCGCACGCAAACCGCGGCGGGATAATAGGAGCAGTGCTGAATATGCCTACGGTGTCGCTAACAAGGAAACGTTTTCTGCTGGTGATGGCCGTGCTGGTGCTGGTCGAAGTGCTCAGCAGTTTCGAGCATGTGATGATGATCGCCGCATTTCCTCTGATCGGAGAGGAATTCGGCTTTTCCGCCGCAGGCTGGACAATGACGGCCTTCCTGCTCGTTCAGGGCAGCACCGCCGCGATTGGCGCGCGGCTGGGCGACATCTGGGGCCATGCGCGCATAATACCGATCCTGCTCGTGTTGTCTGTCTCGGGCTCGCTGCTCAGCGCACTTAGCCACAGTATCGAACTGCTGATCGTCGGCCGCGGTTTGCAGGGTCTGTCGGGTGCGATCCTGCCGCTGGCCTATGCGATCGCAAAACAAACTGCACCGAGCAAGGAACTTCCGTTCTGGATTGGGACACTGACCGGCGGCGTAACGATTTCTGCCGCTGGTGGATTCGTCCTTGGCGGATATATCTCCGACCTTGGCGACTGGCGCATGATCTTTTGGTTTACGTTTTTCTATGGCCTGATCTGCATCGCGCTGTTCCTGGCCTTTGTCCCAAGGTTTCCGGGCGTTTCCACCGACAAGCGCATTGACTGGCTGGGGGCGACGCTGTTGCCGGCAGGTCTTGCAACCACGCTTTATGCCACCGGAACGGCTTTCGGGTCCGGGTCAATCGAGCCGCCGACCTTATTTCTCGGAGCAATCGGTGCCCTGCTGCTGGGCTGGTGGTGGCGGGCTGAATGGTTTCACCCCCAACCACTCATCCAGGTCCGGCTCCTGACCGAGCGGCCCATCCTGATCGGCAACCTCAGTTTCGCCATCGCTGGCCTTGGCGTTATGCAGTTCCCGATCGTCATGATGCAATATCTGCAGCAACCAGTGGCAAGCGGAGTGGGCTTGGGCCTAAGCGCCACGGTGGCTGGCCTGTTGAAGCTGCCATCCAATGTTGCCTCCCTCTTCGCGGCTATGTTCGCCGGTTGGATGTGCGGACGGATAGGCGGACACCGCGTCATCCAACTTGGAGCCTTGCTCTGCGCAGCAGCGTGGTTCTCGATGATCTTCATTCGAGACACGCCTTGGCAGGTGATGACCACGGCCGTTTTTGCCGCATCAGGTGGTGCCACATTGCTCGCATCCATTCCTAATCTCGTGCTTAAATTCAGCCCTGCCGACCGAGCAGGAGAGGCCACCGGGTTGGCGATGGTCACGATGCGCCTTGCCTCTGCTGTGGGGGCTCAGGTGGTCGCGATGTTGATGGCCATGTCGGTCATGCCTTCGCCGAACGGACGCAGTTACCCGACTGAAGCAGGTTATATTGGCATCTTTTGCGCTGTCGCCATCAGCGGGCTGCTTATTGCACTGATCGCTAGTTCCATATCGCACTATCGACCGGCAGACGATCAAGCAGTCTGAATGCCGCCAAGGACAAACAATCAGAAATAGGATGGATGATGCGGCTTGCTCGACAGGGAGCGGCCAACCGGGCAACTTACCCATAATAAGAGAGGAGCGCTGGCAATGGCGCCTCCTCCTGATACGCTTGCAGAATTAAGGGGCATAGGCATGACGACGGGCGAAGCGCCAGACAGCGCGATCCATCTGGAGATCTACAAGAAGGCCGCCCTTCTCAAGGCAAATGACGAGCGAAGCCGCAAGGTTATCATGACTGGTCGCCTTATGATGCCGTACTACAGCTATCGCGGCCAGGAGATAATCCCCGCCGCGATGGCGACCGCATTGTCGGACGACGATTACTGGGTCACGATCTATCGCGGTATTCATGACATGCTCGCCAAGGGTATGCCGCTTAATGACCTATGGGCGGAAATTGCCGGACGCGTCGACGGCACCTGCAAGGGCAAGGGCGGGCCCATGCACCTGACATATCCCAAAAAGGGCATCATGGTCACGACCGGCATCGTAGGATCCTCCATGCCGATTGCGAACGGCCTTGGCTGGGCATCGCAATTATCCGGCGACGGCCGGGTCACGGTTGCCACCTTCGGTGATGGAGCGTCCAATATCGGCGCATTCCATGAAAGCCTGAACCTGGCCTCGGTCTGGAAACTGCCGGTCATTTTTCTGTGCCAGAACAATCTCTACGGAGAGCACACGGCTTATGCCAAGGCGACATCTGTCAGAAGGATCGCGGACCGGGCGACCGCTTACGACATGCCGGGTATCCACGTAGATGGCAACGATCCGATCGCAATGCTCGCCGCGGCTCGAGAAGCCGTTGCGCGTGCTCGCGCCGGTGACGGACCCACGCTGATTGAAGCGATGACTTTCCGGTTTCACGGCCACGTTTTCGGCGATGCCGACGCATATATGGACAAGGCGCAGAAGCAGGCTGCGATGGCGAACGACCCGGTTCCAATATTCCGAAGCCGTCTGGTGGCCGACGGTATTGCGACTGAAGACGAACTCACCGCGATCGAGGCCGACATCGAACGGCAGATCGATGCGGCGGTGGAATTCGCACTAGCCTCGCCCTTCCCCGAACTCGGGGAACTGACGACCGATGTTTACGGTGAGGGAGACGCGGCATGACGAACGCCAAGGCCAATGGCGGCCAGATCACCATCCTCGAAGCGATCAACCGTGCGTTGGCGGACGCGATGGAGGCCGACGATGCGGTCCTGGTGCTGGGTGAAGACGTAGCAGACCCCGAGGACGGCGGAATTGTCGGCGTTACCAAGGGCCTGTCGTCGCGGTTCGGTGAACAGCGCGTCCGATCCACACCGATCTCCGAACAGGCGATCATAGGAGCCGCAATCGGAGTCAGCCTGGCAGGCTACAAACCAGTCGCCGAAATCATGCTGATGAACTTCACGACCATCGCCATGGACATGATTGTCAACCATGCCGCAAAGCTGCGCTACATGTCTGGCGGACAAACCAATGTTCCGATCGTGATCCGCACGATGACCGGCACGGGCTTTGCGTCGGGCGGACAGCATTCCGACTATCTCGAGGCATGGTTTGCCCACACGGCGGGACTGAAGGTTGTCGCCCCTTCCAATCCTGCCGATGCCTACGGCTTGATGCGCGCCGCGATCAACGATGCCGATCCGGTCATCTTCATCGAAAATCTGCCCGGATATTGGCAGACCGGAGACATCCCCGAAAGTGGCTCCGTCGTACCGCTGGGTAAAGCAAAAATCATCAAGGAAGGCAGCGACCTCACGATCATCACTTATTCGCGCATCGTCAACGAAGCGATGGCAGCCGCCCAGCAAATCGAGCAAGCTGGCGTGTCGGCGGAAGTCATCGATCTGCGCACGATCTCGCCTTGGGACCGGCAAACGGTCTTCGCGTCGGTCGCCAAGACGGGACGCTGTCTTATCACACATGAGGCGGTGACCCAATTTGGGGTCGGCGCGGAGATCGCAGCAACCTTGCACACCGAGTTTTTCGGGAAATTGAAGGCTCCTGTCGACCGTCTAGGCGCGCCTTATGCACCCGTGCCGTTTTCGAAACCGCTCGAAGATGCATTCGCGCCCAACGCGGCAAAGATAGCTGAGCGGGCAATTTCGCTTTACAATAGCTGAGGGTAACCCATGGCCATCGAAGTACTTCTGCCCAAGCTTGGATTTTCCATGAACGAGGGTCAACTGGCCGAATGGCTCATTGGTGACGGCGAAACCGTTACCGGGGGTCAGGCACTATTCTCTCTGGAAAGCGACAAATCAACCAACGAAGTCGAAAGCCCGGGTTCAGGAACCCTCCGCATCCTGAAACAGGCGGGCGAAGTCTATCAGGTCGGTACGGTCCTCGCCTTGATCGAGTGAACGAGGATCATGAGCGTCAGCAGCGCGCAGCTTTTATTGCAAAGCACCGCCACGCTGAATTGAGCACAGCTGAACGCCTGCGCGTGGCATGAAAGCAATCACAATCTGGATGCATTCTCAGGTGCCCAGATTCTCAATTGCCAGATCGGCTCCTGTCGTGCTTGGGTATTTGCGTTCAGGCGTTTTCGGCTGACGCCAGTCGATAATGAAACCAGGGTTTTTCATAGCTTAAAATCGTACTGCTATCCGAAAAGTACGCGACATATCGACCGGTATGCTGATGTGACGATAGACTGCGCTCGCGCTGAGCATGTGACGGCACGATATCGCTACTGGATTAAATGTCAGATCTTATTTTAGACGAGAGTTCACAATGAAGTTTAATGCTAATATTCTATATTGTTCCGTCGCGCTCGCTTCACTGATTTCCGCTCGGCCCGCTTCCGCTCAGGGTGTCGCGAATGATGTCCCGGCGGCAGACGCTCAGGTTGCCAACAGCGGCTTTGAGGACATCATCGTGACGGCGCGGCGCACGGACGAAAATCTTCAGGATGTGCCTGTTGCAGCGTCGGTCGTGTCGGGCGATGAATTGTCGCGGCGCAATATCACGACGACCCGCGATCTGCAGTTCAACGCGCCCAGCCTTGTTATAACACCCGACCCTCTTGGCGGGTCGAGCACTCCGATTGTCCAGCTTCGCGGTCAGACTTCGCCGTTGGGTACCGACAATACCGTCGTCACCTATTTTGCTGATGTTCCGGTGGATGCACGTGTCGTGGCCGCCGGCATTTTCGATCTTGCGTCGGTGCAGGTCATCCGCGGTCCGCAAGGGACGCTTTTCGGCAAGAACAGCACCGGCGGCGGCCTTCTTTTCTCGCCACAAAAGGCAACGGCCGACGAGGTCAAGGGCTTTGCTGAAGCCACCTTCGGCTATTACAACCTGAAGCAATTCACCGGGGCACTGAACGTTCCGCTGATCGAAGATACGCTTGCCGTCCGCTTGTCAGGACAGGTGACTGACCAGCGCGGCTTTGTCGACAATATTGCCGGCCCGGACGGCAACGACAAGCACTGGCAGGCAGGCCGCGCGATGGTCAGCTTTACGCCAGAAGGCAATTTCTCGAACGAGACTATCTTCACTTATTTCAACGGACGCCAGCGGCAGAACCCTAACATCCTGCGTGGCATAAACGGGTTTGCCACCTTCATCCCAACCGTCGTGGATGCACTGGCGTTGCAAGAACAGCTTGGTCCTCGCCGCTTTTCGATGTCCGAAGCCATCTCGCCCAACATTGACGACAACAAAAGCTATCTGATTGGCAATACATCTACGCTGAAATTGGGCGAGATGACGCTGAAGAATACGACTGGTTACAGTAAAACTCGAATGTATATGCGGCAGAATCAGCCAGCGATCGAGTTCAACTACGTAGACGTCGCACAAAATCGCCTGCTCTATCAATTCAGCAACGAACTGCAGCTGTTCGGTAAGTCGTTCGACGATGCCTTGAACTGGATCGTCGGGGGATTCTACTCGAAACAGACGAACGAAGTGGACCAGGCAGCCCGCATTTTCTCCCCAACCGTAAACACATTTTCGAACTCGATTGAAAAATACACTTCGAAAGCGCTGTTCGCGCAAGGAACCTATGACTTTACAAACCTCGGCCTTGCGGGGGTAAAGTTTACCGCTGGCCTACGGCACAGCTGGGACAAGCGCGTCGGTTCAAACGAACAGAACGTGCCCGTCCCGTTGACGACAAAGGGTGAAAACTGGAGCTGGACGCTCGGCCTCGACTACCAGGTCAATGACGATCTGCTGCTCTACGTCGCCAGCCGCCACAGCTATAAGGCGGGGGGCTTCAACCTGATTTCTCCGCTGTTGCCGGCGTCCAGCCTTGTTTATGCTCCGGAGAAGCTGACCGACATCGAAATCGGCGCCAAGCTTGATAGCAAGGTTGGTTCGGTGCCCGTTCGCAGCAGCGTTGCGCTCTATCGCGGCTGGTACAAGAATATCCATACCCAAGTGACCGGTTTCTGCGGTGGCGCAGAGGGCCAAACCTCACTCATCATAAATGCTGGCAAGGGTTCGCCCAAAGGTCTGGAATTCGAGCTTGAGGCACGCCTGACGCCGGCTCTGCGAGTTAACGGTTTCTATAACCGCACGCTCGGCAAGTACGACGAGTTCGTGGTACCCACGGTGTCGGGCTGCACGATCGCGGCCGTGCCGGACATTTCCGGCCAGAACTTTGGCAATATTTCCAAGGACACGGTGGGCCTGAACGCGACTTATTCTATCCCCATCGACGACCAGGGCGGCGAGATCCAGCTCAACGGTAACATGTATTACCGCAGCAAGCGGCTCGGCAACGACCTGCTCAGCTTCATGTCGCCTATGCCTGGTTATACCATCTACAACGCACGCGTCGATTTCAACAACATCGGCGGTTCCGGGTTCAGCCTGGGTGCCTACGTACAGAACCTCACAGGCAAGATTTATGGCATCTCGCGCAACGTCGCGCTGGGTGCAGGTTACGATGTCTGGCAGTTCGGCGATCCTCGCACCTTCGGCGTCGTCGGCAAGATCGCATTCTGAACCGCCAGTACCTATAATCGGGTCATCGAAAAGGCCGGCAGACGATAAGTCTGCCGGCCTTTTTAAGTTTTGCGAAGTATTGGCACGAGGAACGCCTCGCTCACCTGCCACAGTCTTTTAGCCCGTCAGCACCGCCTTCTGATCTTCCAGAAGTAATTCGGCAGCACGATAACCGAAGGCCATCGCAGGACCGTTTGTATTTCCCGAAACTTGGGTTGGCATTGCCGAGCAATCGACCACACGAAGGCCCTCGACACCCTTTACGCGCAAGCGACCGTCCAGCACCGCGTCAGCATCGACGCCCATGCGGCATGTTCCTGTAGCGTGGATGCCGGGCTGCGATGTCTGGCGGATATAGTTCAGCATTTCCTCGTCATTGGCAAAATCGATGGCGGGAGCCGTCTCTTTGGCCCCCAAGCGCCGCAGTGCATTCGTGCCGGTAAGTCGGCGCGCGAATTTGAGGGCGTCTATCGCGGGTTGATGGTCGCGCGGATCGCCAAGGACATTGGCTTCGATCAAGGGATCTTTGAAGGCATTCTGGGACGATATCTCGATGCTGCCGGCACTGTGAGGGCGCAATATATATCCGCCAATCATCATGCCGTGGTCGCGTTCCAAAACTGTTTCGGTGAACGATTTGGTGCCGTCGACCGAGAACGCTCCCATGAACAGCTGTCCGTCCGGTCGATCGAGTTCGGGCCTGGTGCGGAAGTAGGCTCCGGCCTCGAAGGCTGCGTCGGCGAGCGGCCCCTTCCCCAGCAGTTGTTGCCGCAACACATTGGCAATCAGACGTGGTCCTGAAAACTCCCGGTTAAGGCTGCCACGGTTGACGCGCAGTTGGATGCCGATCGTGCCTCGATGATCGCGCAAGTTCTTGCCGACCTCGCGCCGGTCGGCTACGATCGGAATCCCGTGGCGTCGCAGCAAATCTGCAGGTCCCACGCCTGAACGCTGTAGCAAGAGAGGTGAGTTAAGGACGCCCGCACTCAAGACGATCTCGCGCCCGCCGATCTTGGCCTCCTCTCCATCTCGCTGGCCGGCAACCGCGACCGCACGATGGCCATCGAAGAGGATCCGGTCGATCGTCAAGTCAGTAATCACGGTCAGGTTCGAACGATTGCGTATCGGCTTCAGGAAGGCCTTGGCCGCGCTGTTGCGGCTTCCCCGGTGGATCGTGCGGAAATAGTATCCCGCCCCGTCGCGAGCTTCTCGGTTGAGGTCGTCGCGACGCGGCAGACCAAGTTCTTCAGCCGCACCGATAAAAGCTTCGGCGAGTTCGTTCCGGCCCGAATATACCGAGATGTCAAGCGGCCCACCGGACCCACGCATTTCGTCGCCGCCGAGTTCATGGTTCTCAATCGCCCGGAAGGCGGCCAGCATCTGTGACCAGCCCCACTCTGTCAAACCCGCATCGTGCCAGCCGTCATAATCCTGCGGATGCCCGCGAACATATACCATGCCATTGACCGAACTTGATCCGCCTAGCGTGCGCCCCCGAATCCACATCTCATCACGATTGCTGCCGCCGCCGACCTTGGCATCGTAACGCCATAGCAAATCAGGATGCTGATAAATCTTGGGGAAGCCACGCGGCATGTGAATCGCCATATTGGAATCGCGAGGCCCAGCCTCGATAATGGCGACGCGCACCGCAGGGTCTTCAGAAAGCCGGTTTGCAAGCACGCAACCGGCAGAACCTGCGCCAACAATCACATAGTCAAATGTCATTCTTACCTCTCCGCAGCCTTTGAACGGCCCGATAAATTGTGTCACGACAGGGCACCGCAGAACAGGGTGGGTGTCAAGTTTTCTATTTGACGGTTGGCAGAATTGATCGCAAGCAAGGGATGTCGGGCAGCCACAGGCAACATTGCGAAAAGGCCGCTGAAACCAAACACAAAGCAAAGTGGAAAACTGGATGCGACTGAAGGATAAATCCGCGATCGTGACCGGATCGGCACGGGGCCTTGGGGCAAGTATCGCCCGGGATCTGGCGCGCGAAGGTGCTGCCGTAATGTTGTGCGACGTTCTGGAGGACCTGGGACAGGAGGTCGCTGAAAGCATTGGCGGCCGCGCTACGTTCAGGCGCCTCGACGTTACGGAATCGGAAGAATGGCAAGCGGTTGTAGCAGAGGCGGAGGCTGCGTTCGGTAAGCTCGACATTCTCGTTAACAATGCCGCCCTGATCGAACAGGTCCCCTTCGATGATGTGACCGAGGAACTTTTCGATGCCGTTTTCGCCGTGAACGCCCGTGGCACTTTCCTCGGCATGCGTGCGGCAGTTCCAGCGATGCGCCGTGTCGGCGCTGGCTCGATCGTCAACATTTCATCGACCGCCGGGGTTCATTCGTCCGGCGGGCTGGCCTACACCGGTTCCAAGTTCGCGATCACCGGCCTCACCAAGACGGCTGCACACATGCTCGGACCCGAAAAGATCCGTGTGAACTCGGTCCATCCCGGCTGGATGAAAACGCCCCAGACCGAAATGGTGCCACAGGACTGGGTCGCCAGCCTGCTGCCGCTGCGCGTGATCATGGACACTGCCGAGGTCGCCAAGCTGGTATCGTTCCTGGCGTCCGACGATTCGACGATGATTACCGGCAGCGAGCACCTGATCGACGCCGGCGCGCTGCTGATGGGCGCGCGTGACATCTCGGACCGGATGGTCGACCACATGTAATTCAACGCGGGCCGGACGCCGTGCCGTGCCCGCCTGCAAGCGGAACTTATGAAATGAAGATCGACCTCACCGGCCAAACGGCGCTCGTCAGTGCATCGACTAGCGGAATAGGCCGCGCCATCGCCGTCGGTCTTGCCGGTGCCGGCGCCGACATCGTCGTCAACGGCCGCCGCCCGGAAGTGACCGAAAAGGTCGTAACCGAACTGTCGGAGCTGTTTCCCGAAGCGAAGGTGACCGGAATCGTCGGCGATCTGGCCAAAAAGGAAGACATCGACAGGCTTACCGCCGAAGTGCCTAAGGTCGACATCCTGGTGAACAATCTCGGCATATACGACGATGGCGATTTCTTCACGGTCCCCGATGACGAATGGTTGCGTTTCTTCGACACCAACGTGATGAGCGGCATACGGCTTTCGCGTTTCTACATGCCCGGCATGCTGGAGCGGAATTATGGCCGCCTGATCTTCATCTCCAGCGAATCAGGCGTGACCACGCGGGCCGAACGCCTGCCATACAGCGTAACCAAGACTGCGATTTTGGCGGTCGCCCGGGGTCTTGCGGAAACTGCGCGCGGCACGGCAGTCACCAGCAATTCGATCGTCGTCGGCACAACGCTGACGGAAGCTGTCGCTGGCGGCGTCGAGCAATTGGCGCAGGCGAAGGGCATTTCGTTCGACGAAGCCCAGCGCGAGGTCATTGCCGAACATCGCCCCACCCACCTCCTTCCTCACTTGCTCTCGATGGAGGAAGTCGCGAACATGGTTGTCTATGTCGCGTCACCACAGGCTTCGGCGACGACCGGATCGGCGTTGCGTGTCGATGGTGGCGGCATTACGACGATCCTGTAGTAATCACACCGTCATGCGATGGGCGGCCAGCGCCAGCGGCAAATCCATAAACGTGCGGACGCCCTGTTCCGCCTCGCACAGACCTATCACGGAATTCGTCAAATGGCCGCCCACCGCCCAACCCGCGTCGGCCATCGGATTACGGCCGAACGCACCCAGTTCGAAATCCACCTTCATCGCAGGTGCGCCCCGCACTTCGATCTGGTAGCCCTCCTTGCCGTCCCCGCCGAACTGCGGCCAGTCGGGCGCGGCATTGTCGTCGATCCTCGTAACGTGCTCAGCAACAATGCGCGGCTCGCCGCCGACGATGCCTTTGGCGCGAATTACCTCAGCCGCAATCGTGCCCTTACGCACCAGCCCCGCCGCGATCTCGACGTTATGCGGTGAAAGGGCATGGTCGAATTCCATCTGGATCCGGTCGAGCGATACCTTGAGTGCATCGGCAATCATCGCGACAGACCCGCCCAGCCCGCGCTGGAAGCTTTCGAGGATACCCGACGGATCAAACGCGCCTGCCTCCATCCCGAACCCATAAAGCCCCATGATCGTGTCGCGGTCCCCATAATTGGCGTAATTCATGATCTCGCGCACGTGGATTGTATCAATCCGGGCCGAGCACTGCGTCAACGCAAGCACCAACCGATCGGACGCGAAACCAGGCGAGATGCCGCCGTAGAGAAAGCTCGCCCCCCCATTGCGACATGCAGCCTCTAACCTGTCCATCGTGAATGCACCCAGATGCGGCGCATAGACCAGCGAATTGGGTGCAGACGCGATCACGTTCTTGCCGCTTTCCAGAAAGCGGCACAACGTCTCGAAAAGCTGGCCGGAATGGGTCGTTGGGTCGGACACGTCGCCAGCATAGGGATCCCAGGGCATGAAAAGCACACAATCTGCCTTCAGGTCGAGCAGCGCCGGAAGATCGTTGCTGGCAAGCACACCGGTAAGGGGCATGCGGCATATCGCTCCGGCATCGACGCCGACCCTGGCATCGCTGTGCACACCCAAACCGATGAGTTCGAGTTGCGGATGAGTCAGGATGCTGCGCAGCGCAAACTTGCCTGTCGCGCCCGCGCCGTATTGAATCATCCGATATTGCTTCACATCCATGCTCCCAGTAGAACCGAACGATCGATAGACTGAAAATCGTGCGCACGCCAAGTCGTGTATGGGCTGCGCGCATCATGAGAGGGAAAGACATGAAGGCAGTTCGCGTTCTCACACCAGGCAATTACTCGATCGACGATGTGCCGATGCCGACGTGCGGGCCGCGCGACGCGCTGGTGAAAGTTGCGGCTTGCGGGATTTGCGGCAGCGACATCCATTTCGTGAAATGGGGAACGCTGCGGGACGACGGCCTGCCAATGGCACTTGGTCACGAGGCAACGGGCATCATCGAATCCGTGGGTAGCGAAGTGGACACGTTGACGCCGGGCATGCGCGTCTTCATCAGCCCGACCGCTCATGACGGCAGCACCATCGGAGCCGGCATACACGACGGAGCCTTCGCCAGCCACGTGGCGATCCGCAATGCTGTTCTCGGGAAAAACCTCCTGTCTATTCCCGACGATCTCGATTTGCGCCGGGCTGCGCTGGTCGAGCCGTTGGCCGTAGGGCTTCACACCGTCAACCGGGGTAATTCCGATGAGACAACCAAGGCCGTAGTTTACGGTTGTGGCCCGATTGGTCTTGCCGCCATTCTTTGGCTGTCGCGGCGCAACGCGAGCCATATTGTTGCCATCGACATCGCAGACGAGCGGTTGGAGTTCGCCCGCCGCATGGGCGCACACGCGACGATCAATCCCAAGCTCGAGGATGTCGAGGCCCGTCTGGTTGAACTTCACGGAAATGGTCCAAATGTGAAGACGAAGGCCACTGTCGGCACTGACGTTTTCTATGACTTGGCGGCAGGACCGGGCATCCTCGATCAGGTCATCAACATGGCTAAGCTCCGTTCGCGCGTGGTTGTCGGCGCCATCTATTTCGAGCCGGTTCCGATCAATTTTCGCGAACTTATCCTGCGCGAACTGGAGATCACGACCGCTGGTCCCTACGAACAGGAACTGCGCGATGTACTGGCGGAACTTCCGCACGTGAATGGCGAGGTTTTGGACGCATATGTCACCGGCACCTACCCATTCGAACAATTCGACGAGGCCTTTATCGTGGCCAAGCAACCATCGAGCGCCAAGATTCTGGTTACATTCGAATAGACCCGCCGATCTGCGTCGGGCCGCTACTTTGCCATTTTGCCAAGCGGCCCGGCCAGCCTAGGCCAATTGCGTGATCATAGATGTGATTATGGGGTCTTGACGATTGCGCAGGACAGTGATCCGGCGCTCTCCGCAAGTGCTGCACCCTCCTCTAATGACCCTGATCCAACGACAGATCGTACACCGCCATCATAGTTAGATCTCTTTTTTTATTCGTTTTTTCCCATTTTCCCTGCGACAGTTCTACATGGAAATCACAAGGGACGATGCGCTACCAACGGCAGGGCTGCCCCTGGCATTCAGCGAATGCTTCAAGACTGCTCGATTGACAACGGCCGGGTTAAAATTCACAAAATGATTGAGCGCTTGATAGGTAAAGGGGAACGCCCCTACCGTTCTGCGTAAGTTGGTCCCTCGCGGCCAACTTGGATAAAATATAAAGGGAGGACCCATGAAAGAAATACTCAAGGCAGGACTTATCGCCTCGATTTCGACTTGCGCGATTGTCGTCAGCCAGCCTGCGATCGCTCAGAGTGCGCAACAACCCGTTGCGAGCAACGATCCGACGGGCGACATCATCGTCACCGCCCGCCGGACCAATGAAAACCTGCAGTCAGTTCCGGTCGCGATTTCCGTGCTGAGCTCTGACGATCTCGAAAAGCAGCGGATCCTTGGCGCGAAGGACATGCAGTATAACGCGCCCAGCCTCGTCGTTTCGGACGATCCGCTTGGCGGCTCGACAGCACCGGTCTTCCAGCTTCGCGGCCAGATCCCGGCGCAGGGTTCCGACGACACCGTCGTGACCTACCTCGGCGACGTACCGGTCAACTCGCGCGCATTTGCTGGTGGCCTGTTCGATCTACAGTCGGTGCAGATATTGCGCGGCCCGCAGGGCACCCTGTTCGGCAAGAACAGCACCGGTGGTGCGGTTATCTTCACGCCGCGCCTTGCTGAAAGTACGGAAGTGTCGGGATTTGCCGACGCTTCATATGGTAATTACGACTTCTTGCGCGTCGCCGGTGGGGTGAACGTCCCTCTCGTCGAAGGTATGCTGGCCGTCCGGGTATCGGGCCAGATCACGCGGCAGGATGGCTTCATCAAAAACCTCTCCGGCCCGGACGGGGCTAACAAGCGCAACGAAGTCGCCCGAGTGTCGCTCGTCGCAACGCCAAGCGATGAGTTCCGAAATGAAGTATACTACAGCTACTTCCACGGTCGTCAGCAGCAAAACCCGCTGTTTTACGATCAGATCGGTTACGGACTGATCGCCTTCGTCGCCGGTGTCCCAGCCGCAAATGTTGCGCAGGCGCAGTTCGACCGGCAGAAGCAACTGGGCGATCGCACGATCGATTACTCGTTCGGCAGGAATAACGACGACAACGACGTTCACATCATCACCAATACGACCAGCTACGACTTCGGCGATATGACGCTGAAGAATATCTTCGGATACATTAATCAGAAGCCGAGAGTACGCCTAAGCCAGACCAGCACCAACCTGCCCTTGGTGGACGTGGAACAGAACAAGGATCAACACTCGATCAGCAACGAGTTGCAGCTCTCTGGAGACACGGGGTCGCTGAAGTGGATCGTTGGCGGCTTCTATTCCAAGGAAAATACCAGAACCAAGCAGCAGTCTTGGCTGTTCGGAGGCCTTGCGACCAGGCAGCGGACGAGCGACCGCTACTCCTCGAAGGCGCTGTTCGCACAGGGAACCTACAATTTTAGCGAAATGGGCATAGAAGGCCTTAGTTTCACAGCCGGTCTTCGTCATACCTGGGACAGCCGGGTCGGCATTCAGGACGTGGAAGACAACTCGGCCAACGGCTTCATTCCTTCTCCACGGGTACGCAACGAACAAAAGTACAAGAATTGGAGCTGGACGCTCGGCCTCGATTACCAGGTCAGCAGAGATCTTCTGCTCTATGTCGCGAGCCGGCATAGTTACAAGGCAGGGGGGCTTAACTTGGTGTCGTCTGTCTCACCGGTTGAGTTGCAGACCTTCCGTCCAGAAAAATTGACCGATGTCGAAGCTGGTATCAAGTCGACCGTTCGCGTTGGTGAAGAAGCTTTCGTGCGAGCCAACCTTGCCGTCTATCGCGGGTGGTACAAGGACATGCAGTTCCAGGAGCTCGCCAATTGCGGAACGGTTGCGTCGTATGTGGTTAATGCGGGCAAGGGTTCGCCAAAGGGCGTTGAGTTCGAACTTGATGCAGGTATTACCAAGAACTTGCGCTTGGGTGGCTTTTACAACCGCACGCTGGGCAAGTTCAAAACCTTCGGTCTGGTCGAGCCCGCCGGCTGTTTTGTTGTCGGCTCCGGCATCAATCTTAATGGGACGGACTTTGGCAATATCGCAAAGGATACTGTGGGCCTGAACGGATCATACACCCTGCCGCTGAGCGACGATATGGGCGAACTGGTGCTGAGCGGAAACTTCTATCACCGCGGGCGCCGGGTCGGTAGCCCGACCGAAGGTCAGAACTCCGCGATTCGCCCTTATTCGATCTTCAACGCTCGACTGGACTTTAATAACATCGGCGGCAGTCAAATCAGCGCCGGCGTGTGGGCCCAGAATATCGGCGACAAGCGCTATGTCAGCTATCGCAACAATGCTCTAGCCCTGACCGGGTATGACTCGGTGCGTTACGGTGACCCGGAAACTTACGGCGTCGACGTGAAAATCAAGTTCTGAGCTTCCGGCCGGGTGGCGCAATGCCACCCGGCCTTCACATTCCAACAACCTCAATTCCGGTGACCCGAACGATTGTTGTATTCAACCGTCATCGTGAAGTCAGCCATGCAACAGGCAGGGCTACAAACCGAACTCGCTCCGGATGTGCGCGCGAATCTCGACCGCATCGTGTCGGCGTTCAACCAGGATGCAGCGCTGAATGCCACGGGCGAAGCGCACGTCTTGGCCATGTTGACCGACAAGCTCCTCAACAGGCTGCACATTGACGACTGGCATCGCCGCCATCCCGGGATCGCCAACGAACGCATCGACAGGCCCATATTTGGCATCGGGCTACCGCGTACTGGTTCGACCGCGCTCGGAGTAATGATGGGACAAGACCCTGCCTGCCGCGTTCTGCGGACATGGGAGGCACGGCAACCCTGCCCACCCCCGCTCGCGGAGCATCAGACGAACGATCCCCGGATCGCCGAAGCGCAGGCCAATCTGGACGCTACACTCGCGGCATATCCTAGCCTGGGCGCTATGATTCCTATGGCGGCCGACGCAGCCACCGAATGCCTTTTGCTTTTGTCGATGGATTTTTGTTCCAAGGAGTTCGAAGCCTACGGTCGGCTTAACAGTTATGACCAAGGCCTGCTCCAGATGGACATGGAGCCGACCTATCAGTTTCACAAGCGCGCGCTCCAACTGTTGCAATGGCGCTGCCCGCCCAATCGCTGGTTTCTTCGGACGCCCGCCCATGCAGCATTTTTGCCGGCGATCGACGCAGTCTATCCCGACGCCCGTTTCGTGATGACGCACCGGGATATTGCCAAAGTCATACCGTCGAACATGACCTTGGTCCTGTCGCTGTCACAAGGCTTCAGCAATGAACGCGATCTGGCGGCTATGGCATGCCATATGGTCGATTTTTGGGAGGCGGCGCTCCGCCGGCTGATTGCTTTTCGTGAAGCCGGTAACGAGCATCGTTTCCACGACATCCAGTTTTCGGACTTTCAATCAGATCCGCTCGAGGAAATTCGCCGCCTCTACGACTGGCTTGGCGAACCCTTCAGCGAAACCGCCGAGAACCGGATGCGCTCATGGTGGACTGCACAGGCCGAAGAGCGCCAGTGCACGGGCAAAGTTGATTTCTCCGAACTGGGCATTTCGCTGGATGAGTTGGAGCATCGCTTTGCGTTTTATTCGGATCGTTTCGTGCGTTAAGAGCGCGACGCTCACACTCTCGCCGCGCCGGTGATCAGGGCATCATAGAGTTCGCGATAGGCGGAAGAGAACCGGCGTTTGCATGGGCCGGTCAGAGCAAGCCGTTGCCGATTGTCTCCAACGTTGCCGCAGGGCGCACCCGCGAGCGGCTGAACCTGCAAATCGGGTGTCACTCCCGCGAACGAACCGACCATTTCACACCACTCACGCTGCGTGACGACTTCGTCGCCGCACCAGTTGATCAGCGTCGCCGGCGCTGATGCAGCACTCAAAAGAGCTTCAATCTGCTCGACAATGTCCTCGAAATGGATGGGTGAATGCGGGTAGGGATCCGCAAACGTGCGTACTGGATCGCCCCGCAATACCGTCTCCATGTCCATCACCGGCATCCCGCCCTTGGCGCCGCGCCCCGGCCCGTAAGTCGTGTTGAGCCGCGCGATCACAGTGGGGATGCCGAAGGCCTCCGCCGCAAGTTTCGACGTTGCCTCAAGGCTGAGCTTGGACGCTGGGCTCGTCGGGGCCCAAGGCGCAAACGCACCGCCGATGGGATCGCCCTCGGCCAACGGATGCCAGATGTCGGCCTGCGGCGTGTAGACTGCTGTAGACGAAACCACGAGCGTGGCCTTCAGTTTACGGCAATGCTGCATAAGCAGGCCCGGCCCGACCGCGTTCACGCGCACAGCCTCAGGAAAGGCATCGGCGCCAAGCCGGGTATGCGCGAAATGCAGGAGGCAGGTGAAATCCTGCGGCGTCGATGCAAAATCCGGCAGCGCCATATCGACTGCCAGCGGCCTTATTCCATCGCGTTGAGATCGCTCTATGGTGAGGGGATCGGCGTAACGTGCAAGACCCCAGACTTCGTTTTCCTTAGCAAGCGCTCGCCCCACCATGGAACCCAGCGTGCCCGTCGCCCCGGTTACGAGAATCTTCTCGTTCTTTAGCATCCTGCCTCCCGCCAATTGAGCGCCTATCCTGCATCTCGACCGAGAAACTGCGAGGAGCGCTATATCATCACTGTGATCGTAGGGGGTAGCTATTGCAAAGATATTCGATCAACTGCTAGATCAAATCAATATTATCGGAGCTTGAAGGCATAATGAGACAAGCGTTCATCTACGACGCAGTGCGCACGCCGCGTGGCCGCGGCAAATCGGACGGCGGCCTTCACGAGATCACGTCCGTGTCGCTGGCCGCGCAAACGCTTGAGGCCATCCGCAACCGCAATGATCTCGACACCGGCTTGGTCGATGACGTCATCTACGGTTGCGTCGATGCAGTCGGCGAGCAGGGCGGCGTGATAACCCGCACGGCCCTGTTAAGGGCGCGCTACGACCAGAAAGTTCCAGGTGCGCAAGTCAACCGCTTCTGCGCCTCCGGGCTGGAAGCGTGCAATATTGCTGCCTCGAAAGTTGTTATGGGGCAGGCGGAATTGGCCATTGGCGGCGGTGTTGCCTCAATGAGTCGGGTGCAGATGGGTGCGGAGGGTGGCGCGATTGCCACCGACCCGATCTCCATGTTCGAAAACTACACGCTTCCGCAGGGCGTCGCCGCCGATTTGCTCGCTAGCCTCGATGGCCTGTCACGCCACGATGTCGACAGCTACGCGGCCGAAAGCCAGCGCCGGGCTGCTACGGCCTGGTCCGAAGGCCGCTTCGATAAGTCGGTAATTCCGGTCAAGGATCGGCTCGGCCTCATCGTTCTTGATCGTGACGAACATGTCAGGGCGGAAACGACCACCCAATCCCTCGCCAGTTTGAAACCCGCCTTCGCGCAAATGGGCGAAATGCTTTTCGACAGTATCGCGCGCCAACGCTATCCGCAGATCGACCGGATCGAACATATTCACCACGCTGGCAACTCCGCGGGCATCGTCGACGGGGCTGCCGCCATCCTGATCGGCTCAGCGGAAGGTGGTCAGAAAGGAGGACTGAAACCGCGCGGCCTGATCCGGGGTGCCGCCTCAATCGGTTCCGACCCGTCCCTGATGCTGAGCGGGCCTGCTCTGGTCGTGGAGAAATTGCTGCGCATGCAAGGCATGCAGGCTTCGGACATCGACCTGTTCGAGCTGAACGAAGCCTTTGCCGCCGTTGTGCTGCGGATGATGTCGGTACTCGACATCCCTCACGAGAAGATGAACGTCAACGGCGGCGCAATCGCCATGGGCCACCCGCTCGGCGCGACCGGTGCGATGCTGGTCGGGACAATGCTCGACGAGTTGGAGCGGTCCGACAAGGAATTCGGCGTTGTTGCGCTTTGCGTTGGCGGCGGCATGGGTACAGCCGCGCTGATCCAGCGCCTGTGACCCGGTCGATTACATTGGAAATGAGAGATATGAAGCATTGGCGCATCGAACTGGACGAAAACGGCATCGCGCTGATCACGTTCGACATGGCAGACAGCAAGGTCAACACGCTCGGGCTGGAGACGCTGGATGAGTTGCGCGCAATCGTAGGCCGGGTCAGGTCCGACGATGCGATCAAGGGCGTGATCATCGCCTCAGCCAAGCCTGATCACTTTTGTGCCGGTGGCGATGTCGGCGACATTCGCCAGTTTGCCGGCCCAGCCGAGCCAGGCCGCGAAGCGGAGACGCTTGCCGCCGATCTCGAACGCATGACGCGGGACATGCAGATTTTTCGCGGTCTCGAAACTTCGGGAAAGCCGGTGGCCTGCGCTATCGAGGGCGCCGCGTTGGGCGGCGGGGCCGAACTGATCATGAGCTGCCATTACCGGGTGGCCGCAGACGGCAAGGCCGTCACGATCGCGTTGCCCGAAGGTTCGCTCGGCATCATGCCCGGCGGTGGGGGCACGCAACGCCTGCCCCGGTTGGTCGGCATCCGTGATGCCCTTCCAATGCTGTTGCAAGGCGTCAACAAGTCCGCCGCCGAAGCCCGAGAAATAGGGCTGGTCGATGAAGTCGTCCCGGAAGGCGACACGATCGAACACGCGCGCCGCTGGATACGAGAAACTGGCGACCCGGTTCAGCCGTGGGACAAGAAAGGTTTCAAGACTCCAGGCGGCGGACCTTACGTGCAGGCAAACAGCGAGGCGCTGACAGTCGCCGCCGCGATTTCGCGAAAGGCGCACTTTGGCAACTTGCGCGCGCAGGAAAGCATCCTATCCGCCGTTTACGAAGGGACGCAAGTGCCATTCGATGTCGCCCTCGGCATCGAGATGCGCCTGTTCGTCCAACTGGTGCGCACCCCGCAGGCTCTGGCGATCATGCGCACGCAATTCCTCTCAATGCGTGAGATCAAATCGGGGGCAAACCGGCCGGACGGCTTTTCCAAGCGGACCTATCGGAAAGCAGGCGTCCTTGGCGCCGGGTTGATGGGCGCAGGAATCGCACTTGTCCAGGCACAGGCCGGGATCGTGACCATCCTGATCGATCGTACGCAGGAGGCGGCTGAAAAAGGCAAGGCCTATGCCGTCAAGTCGCTGGGCAAGTCGGTCCAACGCGGTCGCATGACGCAGGACGCCGCCGACGAGATCCTCTCCCGCATCGTACCCACAACCGACTATGCCCTGCTTGAAGGCGCGGAGATCGTCGTCGAGGCGGTGTTTGAGGACCGCGATGTCAAAGCCGAAGTGACTCGCCTTGCCGAAGCGCACCTTGGCCCTGACGCGATCATGGCGTCTAACACCTCAACGCTTCCGATCACCGGCCTTGCCTCCGCGTCGGTTCGCCCGGTCAATTTCATCGGACTTCATTTCTTCTCACCGGTCGAGCGGATGGACCTGGTTGAGATCATCCGTGGCGAGGCGACGTCGGACGCCACATTGGCGGCCGCGTTCGACTACATCGCGATGATCCGCAAGACGCCCATCGTAGTGCAGGATTCGCGCGGCTTCTACACATCGCGCACGATCACCCGCTATCTAGACGAGCCTTGCGAGATGCTAGTAGAGGGCATTTCGCCCGCGATCATCGAAAACGTCGGCCAGATGACAGGGATGCCGGTCGGGCCTTTGTCGCTGCCCGATGCGATCGGCCTGGAACTCGGCCTGCACGTCCTCAAGCAGACGCGGCGTGACCTTGGCGACGCCTATCAGCCTTCGGCAACCGATAAGGTGCTAGAGATGATGGTCGATAAGCATGGTCGGCTCGGCCGTCGCAACGGCAAGGGCTTCTACGACTATTCCGCTGACGGAAAGGACAAGACGCTATGGCCCGGCCTAAGTGAACTGGCCCAGCTGACGCTGACGGATGCCTTCGACGACAAGGTCAAGGACGACCTCAAGAAGAGGCTGTTGTACCGCATGTCGCTTGAGGCCGCGAAATGCATGGAAGAAGGCGTAATCTCGGACCCGCGCGAAGCGGACGTCGGCGCGACGCTTGGCTTTGGGTTTCCGAAATGGACGGGCGGCCCCATTTCGCTGATCGAACAGGTTGGAGTGGCCAAATTCGTTGAAGAATGCGATGACCTTGCGGAACGTTATGGTGAGCGGTTTAGGCCAGGCGAGATGTTGCGCTCGATGGCCCAGAACAACACTACCTTTTACTGATCGGCGGGCGGCGGGGGTGCCGCCCGTTCGCCCGTGCATCATGACATCATGGTGTGAGCGATCAGCATCTTCATGATCTCGTTAGTTCCGCCGAAAATGCGCGAAATTCGGGAATCGCGGTAAAGCCGCGCTATTGGGTATTCGTTCATGTAGCCGTAGCCGCCGAACAGCTGCAGACATTCGTCAACCACGATTCCCTGCGCCTCGGTCGTCCAGTACTTGGCCATCGCTGCTGTGTCAGCATCGAGCCGGTCTTCCAGCAAAAGTCCCATACAATGATTGCAAAAGACCTTGGCGAGTACCGCCTTGGTCTTGCATTCAGCCAGCTTGAATTGCGTGTTCTGAAAATCCACCAGACGCTGCCCGAACACCTGACGGTCCTTTACGTAGGACAACGTCTCTTCAAGTGCGCGTTCCATGGCCGCAACCGCCTGCAACGCGATCAGCAGGCGTTCCTTGGCAAGCTGGGTCGTGAGTTGGCGAAACCCCATACCCTCGACTTCGCCCAATAGGCAGTCGTCGGAAACGCGGACATCGTCGAAGAACAATTCCGATGTATCCTGCGCCTCGCACCCAATTTTGTCGAGATTGCGGCCGCGACGAAAACCTGCGACGTCATCGGTTTCGACCATGAAAAGCGAAATACCGCGTCCACCGGCCTCAGGATCGGTCTTCGCAACGACGCAGATCAGGTTGGCAAGCTGGCCATTGGAAATGAAAGTCTTGGCACCATTGATGACATAGCCGTCGCCATCCTTGCGAGCGGTTGTCCGGACGGCTGCCAAGTCCGATCCCGTTCCAGGCTCGGTCATCGCGATAGCAGCGATGAACTTGCCAGTCGCCATACGCGGAAGCCAGCGCTGTTTCTGCGCCTGGGTGCCGTAATTCAGAATGTAGGGCGCCACAATGACATTGTGCAACGACACGGCGAATCCGTCGACGCCAAGGCGTATGGCCAGCATAGCAAGGATCGCTTCGTGCCGGAAGTCGCCGCCTGCCCCGCCATACTCGGTCGGGATCGAAGCGCAGAGCAGGCCTGCTTGCGCAGCCTGCTGCCACAGTTCCGGGTCTACGAAACCCTGCTCGCGCCATCGCTCGCATGCTTCCGATGTTGCATGCCTAGCGTAGAATTTCTCGACTGCGGCGGTGAACATGGAAATGTCCTGATCCTGCATGAAGGCCGGCTCTGTGACACCAAGAATGCCCATGATAATGTTCCTTTACGACAGGTCCGATCCCAATTTTCTGATCGCCTTCGTTCAGCGTGCAATCGTTGCCATCATGCCGGTCTAACGACCGGTTGGCAACCAGTCAGATCCGCTTCCGCGATGCCAATACCAGCCCGCTGATTTTCTGCTGTCACCGGATGCGGTCGTGGGCGGCACCGTGTAGGGTCTGTGAATCGTCTTTGGCTAACATCGAACTGGCAGGATCATGGATTCAGTAATATTGACTTCGCTCGACGACGGCATCCTCGCTGTACAGCTCAACAATCCGTCAGTTCGCAATGCCCTGAGCCAACCAATGGGTGCGCAGTTGCAGTGCGAGTTGCGGGACGCTGCAAACGATCCGGGCGTTCGCGTCGTCATCCTGACTGGCGTCGGCGAAGCGTTCTGCGCGGGGGCCGATGTTAGTAAGCTGGGCGTACTCGATCCAGCTGACAAGGTCATGGCCAAATATGCCGATGACCCGATCATGCAGGGCTTCGAACAGCGTAACTTGCGCATAAGGGGCAATGCGGACACTGCGACGCTGCTACACGACATGGGCAAACCGACGATCGCGATGGTCCGCGGGCCGGCTGCGGGAGCAGGCATGTCGATGGCGATTGCGTGCGACTTCCGCATCGCATCGGAAACCGCCTTTTTCACCACCGCTTTCAGTCGGATCGGCGCTTCTGGCGATCTTGGCTGCGCCTATTATCTGATGCAACTCGTCGGCCCGACGAAGGCCCGTGAATTGCTGATGCTCTCTGATAGGGTGGATGCGGCAGAGGCGCTGCGCATCGGCCTTGTCAGCAAGGTAGTCGCTGACGCCGACCTGCTCGCCGAAACAACCGCCTTCGCCCGCCGCCTTGCCGATGGCCCGCCCGTGGCCATCCGCTATATCAAGAACAACCTAGTCGCTGCCGAAGGCATCAACATGGACGCCTATCTCGACCAAGAAGCGCGCAACATGCTGCGCTGCTTCGAGACCGAAGATTCGAAGGAAGCCATCGCCGCCTTCAAGGACAAGCGCGCGCCCGTGTTCAAGGGGATATGATGATGATCGTCGAAGAACGCAATTATGCCTTTGCACCGACCGACCTGCCCGGATTCCTCAAAATCTACGAGGAAGAGGGTGTTCACATCGCAACGCGAGTGCTGGGCAACCTGCTTGGCTATTTCCGCACCGAAGTCGGCCCCGATCTAAACGAAGTCGTGCACCTGTGGGGATTCAAGGATCTCAACGATCGTGCGCTTCGTCGCGCGGCGTTGTGGCAGGATGCGGAATGGCTCGATTTCGCAGTCCGCTGCCCTTCTCCGATCCGCCAGCGCAACCGCCTGCTCATGCCGACCGCCTGGTCCCCGATCCGCTAAGAAAGAGACCCGAAATGGCTAAATGGCTTCAGTCCACCGAAACCTTGACGTTCGAAGTTCGCGACCGGATCGCCTGGATTACCTTCGACCGCCCGGAGAAGCGCAATGCGTTGAACTGGCAGGGCCTGCGCGAGTTGCGCGACGCCCTGATCGAGGCCGATGACCTGACCAACGTCCACTGTATCGTATTAGGCGGCAGCGGCCGCGACTTCTGCTCAGGTTGGGATCTGACCAGCGGAGAATCCAGCCCGGTCAAGGAAGCGCACAGCGGCAACCAGCAAGCCGAATACCGAAGCCAGACTGCTACGCTGGAGGACGACATCTGGCAGCTCGGTCGCATGAACGAACTGCGCATGGTGATGTTCGAAATGCACAAGCCTGTGATTGCTAAGGTTCAGGGCAACTGCCTCGCCAACGGCACGGACATCGCGCTGCTGGCCGACCTCGTCATCGTAGCCAGCGATGCCCGTATTGGCTATCCGCCGGTGCGGGCACAAGGTTCGCCCCCATCGCACATGTGGCTCTATCACATGGGTCCGCAGTGGGCGAAACGCATGCTGTTGACCGGCGATCTGCTCTGCGGCACCGATGCCGCCCGGCTGGGACTGGCTCTGGAGTCGGTACCGGCCGATGAGCTGGACGCCCATGTCGAGGCACTAGCTAGGCGAATCGCGGCGATCTCGCCCGATCTCCTCGCCTGCAACAAGCGGGTCGTTAATCTGGGCCTCGAGTTGATGGGTGCAAAGACCTTGCAGCGCCTCGCCAGTGAACTGGATGCCCGCGGCCATCTCTCAGCGGGACGCCTGAAGTTCCGGCAATCAATCGAGGATCTCGGCCTGAAGGAAGCCGTCCGGCGGCGCGATGCCGCTTTCGGCGACGGCATGGTCGAATATCGCTGGGACTGATCCCCTGCCCGGCAGAAACAAAAAGCAAAAAGATCGGAAAGCTATGCTTGAAACAGACAGCCCGCGACGCGGCGCGGAGGAAGTGGTCAGGTTTCTTTCAGATCATGGCCACCGGCACATTTTCGGCTTGCCCGGCAGTTCGATGGTATCGATCCTTTACGAATTGCAGGGTTCGACGATAGAATATGTGCCGGCCATACATGAATCCGTGGCGGTGGCCATGGCGGACGGATATGCACGGGTCGCCGGATCGTCGATCACCATGCTTTACCTGCTGCATGGGGTCGCAAACGGCCTAGCAAACCTCTACAACGCCTGGCGCGACGAAAGCCCTGTAACGGTCATAGCGTCGCAGCAGGCCTCGCACCTCAGGACGCCGGGGTGGACCATCGGCGAAGGCGATGTTGTCAATCTCGTCAGGCCCTATACGCGAATGGCGCACGAACTGTCGGCTGGTGCCCCGGTAAGGCGGTGGATGGAAGCCGCGCGGCGTGCGTCAACCGGTCCGCAACCAGGGCCGGTACTGCTCTCGATGCCAGAAGACGTGCTGCAGGACAAGGCAGCCGCGGTGCCCGGTCGTACGTCCAAACACCCGCGCCCGGTGGCGCCAGATATGACACGCATCGCCGACGCGCTCGCCGGCGCGTCGCGGCCTTTGATAGTGGTTGGGGGACAGTTACGCCGGTTCGGCGGCTCCGCTGCAGTCGAAAGGATCGCGGAGAAGTACGAAATCGCGGTCGCCTATGAAAGCGGCTTCAACGACCGTCTCGGCGTGGCTCCGGGACATTCGCACACTATCGGCAATGTCGGCGCTCACGCCATGGCGGCAGAGAAGAAGGCCGACGTGGTGGTGATGATCGGCGCGCGATCGCTAAACGAAGCGCATCCGCGCAGTGGGTGGTTCGATGCCGCGAATTTCGTGGCGCAGATCAACAATGATCCAGCGAAGCTGGAAGAAACGGTTACGGCCGACTTCAGCCTCGCGCACGATCCCGGCAGCGCGGCGGAGGCGCTGGAGGCGGCTCTCGCGGAACGGCCAGTCACGCCCGCCTTGCTGGAGGCTCGCGCCAGATATGTAGAAGAGATCAAGTTGGCACCACTCTTTCCTGCGCAACAGGCGATCCACTCACCTTACGGTCCAGCGGTAGAAGCGCTGCAGGGCGCACTCGATCGCGGTTGGCTGGTCGATGAATCGGTCATGGGCTCGGTCGCCTTCATGCATGGCCTGCAGTCGAAGGATGGCTCTCGCTATGTTTCAACTACTGGCGCCGCGCTGGGCTGGGGCACTGGCGCGGCTGCCGGGGTGGCGCTTGCGTCCGGCGATCCCGTCACCCTCGTCATCGGCGATGGCTCGCTGCGCTTTGGTGCTCTGGGTTTGTGGTCGATCCGAGAACGAAACCTGCCGATCACAATCGTCGTGCTGGACAATGGCGGCTACGGTTCGACACGCTATTATGAACGCGCCTTTTTGGCTAATCTTGGCGAGGAAGCGCCGTTCGCGAAGCCAAGTTACAATGGCAGCGACTTCCGCGCTACCGGGTCAACCGTTGGCGGCATCATCGAAGGGTTTGGCATAGCTTGCCGCAAGCTCGGTCCGGCGGATGATCCGAAAAGCGCGGTAGAGGCTGCGTGGGAGCAATCGCACGAAGGCCCAAACGCCATCGTAATTCCTATGGGATTTTCATAGATCGGCGAAGGCGTCGAGGGCGTTTCTAACTAAGCGCTGGATATCACGATAAATTTTCGAACGATCATGACAATAAAAACAGGACAGGAAAATGACAAGAACGCTTGATTTGGCGATCAGAAATGGAACGCTGATCGATGGAACGGGAAATCCGGCTTTCCGCGCCGACATCGGCGTTCGCGACGGTCGGATTGTGTCGATCGGTGACGACGTCGGCCCAGCCCGGCAGGAAGTCAATGCTTGTGGCCTCAATGTCGCGCCGGGTTTTATCGACGTCCATACACATTATGACGCCCAGGTTTTCTGGGATCCGACACTGTCACCGTCGAGCAATCACGGCGTGACGACGGTCTTCGGCGGCAACTGCGGTTTCAGCATCGCACCCCTGAGCGGAAAACCGGAAGATGCAACATATCTCATGCGCATGCTGTCACGGGTCGAAGGCATGCCGCTTGAAAGCCTAGAAGCCGGCGTGCCTTGGTCTTGGACCAGCTTTGCCGATTATCTGGCCGAAGTCGAACGCGGCGTGGCGGTCAACGCCGGTTTCCTGGTCGGTCATTCGGCATTGCGCCGTGCCGTCATGGGCGACCGCGCAATCGGCTACACGGCCAGCGAAGACGAGATTACGGCTATGTGCGATCTGCTCGATGCCTCGCTCCAATCCGGCGGCCTTGGCTTTTCAACAACGCTGTCGGCGACCCACAGCGATGCGGAAGGGCAGCCGGTGCCGTCACGTCATTCCAGCGATACCGAACTGATGGCGCTGGCCGCAGTGGTCAGGAAACACGAAGGCACCTGGCTCGAAATGGTTTCCGACACGGGTACGTCGTTCAAGCTGGAGAACGTCGAACGCATGACGCAGATGTCGCTTGCTGCGGAGCGGTCGCTCAACTGGAACGTCCTCTCGCCCAATTCCCGTTACCGCGAAATCTACAACAACCAGCTGGCAGCCAGCGACTATGCCGCTGGGCGCGGCGCAAAAGTCATCGCCCTTGTGGCTCCGCAGGCGATTGGCCTAGTGCTTACTTTCGAAGCCGGCATGGTGATCGATGCGATGAATGGCTGGGGACCGGTCATGGCTTTGCCGGTTCCCGAGCGGATCGCGAAACTTTCCGATCCCGAGATACGCAAGGAACTCAGCCATTCAGCCCACCAGGCCAGCGGCCCTATCGGCGATCTGGCCGACTGGAGCTCGTGGACTATCGTCGAGACCGAGCGGGAGGAGAACAAGGCGCTGGAAGGGCAGACGGTCGGCGCACTAGCCTCTCGCCTGAACAAGGCGCCGCTCGATGCCATGCTCGACCTCGCCATTGAGGAAGACCTGAAGACACGTTTCATGCCCAACCTGTCGGGAGCTGATCACGAAAGCTGGCAGATGCGCGGCGCGGCGTGGCGTGACGATCGCGCGATCATCGGTGCATCGGATGCTGGCGCGCACCTCAACATGATCGACACGTTCGCCTTCTCGACCCAAGTGCTGCAGCAGGGTGTGCGCGAACGCCGTCTGCTCGAATTGGAAGAAGCGGTCCATCGCATGACGGACCTGCCCGCCCGCGCGTTCGGCTTGCGCGATCGGGGCCGTCTGGCGGAGGGCTATTATGCCGACATCGTGGTATTCGACCCGGACACAATCGCCTGCGGACCGCTTCACACCCGAAATGACCTGCCGGCGGGCGCAGGACGCCTTTATTGCGATGCCATCGGGGTTCATCATGTCCTCGTCAATGGCCAACTCATCGTAACCGAAGGGCACAGCACCGGCGCACTTCCAGGCACGGTGCTCCGCTCGGGCCGCGACACGCGCACCGTTCCTATCGCAAGCCCTTTGGCAAGCGCAGCCTGAAAGGAAAGCCGTAAAATGACCGCCAATAATCTCGCTTCTAAGGATTTCCGGTCCGCGCTCGGCTCTTTCGCGACCGGGGTCACGATCGTTACCACCGTCGCACCGGACGGGACCGATGTCGGGATGACGGCCAACAGCTTCAATTCCGTCTCAATGGACCCGCCACTCGTGCTCTGGAGCATCGGCAAGAACGCACTCAGCCAACCGGCCTTTGCCACGGCGGGGCATTTTGCGGTGCACATCCTCGCGTCCGATCAGCAATCGCTGTCTGATCGCTTCGCACGGCGGGGCGAAGACAAGTTCGCTGGGCTGGAGCTGGAGCGCGGGCCGGGAGATGTGCCGTTGCTCGACGGTTGCGCGACCCGGTTCAAATGCCGCACCGCCTATCGCTACGACGGTGGTGACCACGACATCATCGTGGGCGAAGTGCTCGAATTCGATCATTTCGAGAAGCATCCGCTCGTCTTTCACCGCGGCAGGTATTCGGCAGTCGCACCGGCGGCAAGTGAGCGCGAACTGGCCGGGCAGTCGCTGGACTTCCTGCTCGTCCGTGCGCAGTTCGCAGCGTCTCGCGAGATTCACAAGGAGCTCGCCCGGGCGGATCTGGATGATAACGAGTATTTCGCGCTTACCGCACTGGGCGTTCGCCCGCTGACCATCGGTGAGATGAACGAGATCGGCCAGTTTTACGCCTGCATTGTCGATCATGCAGCAATCGATCACATGACCGACATCGGCCTGATCGACGTCAACGAAGGTGCCGATGGCAAAATCACATTGACCGAAAAGGGGCATATCCTGGTGTTGCGCCTTCTCGCGATCGGCAAGGACAGTGAGCAGACCATGCTCGACCAGTTCGAACCCTGGGAAGGCCAGTTCCTGAAGGACGCCCTTCGCCGCATCGGTAGGACTACACCGTCGGTTGCGCCTACCCCGCCAGCTGTAAAGGATTGATACCGCCCGACATTCTACACCTCGTCTTCGACGGGAAACCGGCAGTCGAGGCAAGTACCGAAATACTGGGCAGGAGAACTCCGTGTCACAACTCTACGACCTAATCCTGCGCAACGGCACCATCGTCGACGGCGGTGGCGGCGCGGCCTTTGTCGGCGATGTGGCAATAGCCGGCAGCCGCATTGCAGCCGTGGGTCGGGTTTACGTCACCGCGCCAGAAGAAATCGATGCAACGGGCAAACTGGTGACACCCGGCTTCGTCGATGTGCATACCCATTACGACGGCCAAGTAACTTGGGAAAACAGGCTGATGCCATCGTCCAACCACGGGGTAACAACCGTAGTGATGGGGAATTGCGGCGTCGGGTTCGCACCCGTTCGCGTGCACGAGCGCGAGATAACGATCAAACTGATGGAAGGGGTTGAGGACATTCCCGAGGTGGTCATGGCCGCAGGTGTTCCTTTCAACTGGGAAACCTTTCCCCAGTATCTCGACGCCCTTGCCGAGCGCGAGACAGACATCGATTTTGCGACGCAAGTGCCTCATTCGCCATTGCGGGTCTACGTGATGGGCAAGCGCGGCGCGGACATGGAAGCGCCGACTTCGGACGAGCTCGACCAAATGACCAATTTGACCGCCGACGCCATTCGCGCGGGGGCGATCGGCGTCTCCACTTCGCTGAACATGGTGCACCGTTTCCGCGATGGGCGTTCGGCTCCCTCTGTGCTGACCCAGGCAGATGAAGTGCTCGCGCTGGCACAAGGACTGCGTGACGCCGGGTCGGGCGTCTTTCAGCTGATCGGCAACAGCGAATTGTCGAAAGAGGATCAGTTCGACATGCTGCGCCGGATTGCGCAGACCTCGGGCCGGCCGGTATCCTTCACCTTCGCGCAGTCGCCGCAGCAACCGGGGGAGTGGCGCTGGACGCTAGCGGAACTGGCGGAGGCGAACCGCAACGGCATGGAAATCCGCGGACAAGTTATTCCGCGACCGCCCGCGATCATGATGGGGCTGGAACTGTTGTTCCACCCGTTTTCGCTGCATCCATCATTCCAGCCGCTGATCGACCTGCCTTTGGCCGACAAGGTCGAAGCCATGCGCGACCCGGCAATGCGCCGACGGCTTTTGTCGGAAAAGCCAGTTGACAGCAATCCCCACTTCCTCAACATCGTTGCTGAACACGACCTCCTGTTCCCGCTTGGCGATCCGCCCAACTATCACCCCTCGGCGGAGGAAAGCGTGGGAGCAATCGCACGGCGGCAAGGTCGCGAGCCGCTCGATGTCGTCTACGATCTTCTGCTCCTACGCGACGGTCGGGAAATCCTGTACCGGCCACTTGGCAACCTAGAGGGCGAGCGGTTCGAAAGCGCGGGCAGAAACATGCTCAAGAGCGAACATACGATACTTGGCCTTGGCGACGGCGGAGCACATTATTCGTCGATCTGCGACGCCGCCTACCCGACCTATTTTCTGACATACTGGTCGCGGGATGCGGCGCCGGACAGAAAAGTGGAACTGCCCGAAGCCATCCATCAATTGAGCCGGCAGCCCGCGGTCGCCATGGGCCTGCTTGACCGCGGACTTGTGCGCGAAGGCATGAAGGCCGACCTTAACGTGATCGACCTTGACGCACTGCATCTATATGCACCGCTGCCCACATATGATCTTCCCACCGGTGGACGACGCCTGTCACAACGCGCCGACGGGTATGTCGCGACGATTGTCTCGGGCAAGGTTACTTATCGCGAGGGCGAACACACCGGCGCGCTGCCGGGTCGGCTGGTTCGCGGACAAAGGAATTGAACATGGACTTGCGCCGCCTCGCCGATGATATGCCGTTCGGATTAACGGTACACGGACTTGACGCCGACCAGATCCAGCATGCAAGCATACGGCAGGAACTGCGCGAATTGTGGATCCGCGAAGGCCTTGTCGTTTTTCGTGGGGGACCCAGCGATCCGGTCTTTCAGGTCGAACTATCGCGTTGCTTTGGCGAACTTCAGGTTCATTCGGTGGCAGAGATGCTGCATCCCGACTGCAAGGAGTTGTTCGTGGCCAAGGGCGGCGACGGTGCCTTGCTAGAAGTCAACGGCACAGTGCTGGGCGGTTATATTCCATGGCACTCCGATCAAGTCTTCACGGTGGAGACCAACCATGGCGGAATCCTGCGTGTCGCGCATCAGCCCGATCAGGGCGGCACTACCGGCTTCGTCGACCAGATTTCGGCCTATGACGCCCTACCCGACGACCTGCGCAAGACGATCGATGATCTCGAAGTCCTCTATGCGCTGCAATCGGGCGTGACGCCGAATTTTCGCTACCTGCCACAACAGCAGATCAACTCGGTTCGTGCGCACCCCTTCCAGTCGGGTGTAGAGCAGCGCATCGCGGCCGGCGGCTATCCCGCCGTCGTTCACCCGCTAGTATTTGTGCAGCCCGAGACGGGCCGCAAGGTGCTGAACCTGTCTCCGATGTTCGCTTGCTCAATCGTCGGGATGGGCGCTGAATAGAGCCATAAACTGCTTTGGACGCTCGCTGGACATCTTACTGACGAAAGCCGGGTCTATGATCACAAATGGCTGCCGGGCGACCTAGTGCTGTGGGACAACTGGCGCATGATCCATTGCGCGCGCGGGGTGCCGGAAGGAATGTATCGCGAAGTGCACCGAACCAGCATTGCGGGGGATTACGCGTTCGGACGGCTAGCCTGACTTTCCGGCTATCACGGATGCAATTTATCCGCTCGCAGCTACGCTAGAGGGTCCGGGACGATTGTCAACCGCCGGTGACGCTGCGATCCATCGGTAAAGTCGGCCGCACAGGCTACGGGAAGCGGGATTGTCTGAGCCATGAATGATCAACCAAAGTTCTCCGAACTGTGCAGCAAATTGCTGTCATTCGATCCTTGCGGAAATGCCGTCCAGTTCGAAGGTGAATGGCGGACTTGGGGCTGGGTGCAGGATCTGGCCCGCAAGATCGGTGAACACTTAGCGAATAGCGGCGCAAATCACGTTCCTGTCAGTTTCGTTGCCCGCAATCATCCGGCCGCCCTTGCCGGGCTCGTTGGCCTGATCACGCAGGATCGCACAATCCGCATGATCTACGCATTTCAGTCGCCGGCCGCGATTGCCGCCTCCATAGCCAAGCTTGCCTCGCCCGCCCTAGTGCTGATGGAAGGAGACCTAACGCCGGAGGTTGTCACCGCGATCGAAGCCGCCGACGTCACCTGCATCGCGCTGAGCGACGATGGCGCAACCCTCGTCAGGCGCGGCCATATCCCCGCCAACTCATCCCCGGATCCGTCGCCGACCATCGACATCCTGACCAGTGGCACGACCGGATCACCAAAGCAGTACCCGATCTCTCATGCAGTCTTCGCGCACATGATGATCAACCAGAACACTCCGGTCCTTCAGCAAAATTCCGCGCCGCCATTCCTGATGGCGTTTCCATTCGGCAACATCGCGGGCCTGTCGATGCTGATTGGATCTTTCCTGCAAGGGCAGCCGATCATGCTGCTCGATCGCTTCTCGCTCGACGTCTGGCGCGACTACGTCGTGCGCTATCGCCCTGCAAGCGTGGGGCTGCCTTCCGCAGCAGTCCCAATGATCTTGAATGCGAAGCTTTCCAAGGACGACCTTGCCTCGGTCAAGTACGTAACGACTGGCGCCGCCCCACTCGATGTGGAACTGCAGAAGGCGTTCCAAGATACTTACGGTGCGCGCATTCTTCTGGTCTATGGTGCTACCGAGTTTGGCGGACCCGTCACCGCGATGACCCCCGCTCTTGACGCGGAATGGGGCGATACCAAGCTTGGAAGTTCGGGCCGCGCCCTCCCCGGCGTCAAGCTCCGCGTCTGCGATCAAGAAACAGGCGACATCCTGCCGGCGGACGAGATCGGGCTTTTAGAAGTTGTATCACCGCGGATCGGAACAGACTGGATTCAAACATCTGACTTGGTCCGCATTGATGCGGACGGATTCCTGTACTGCATTGGACGGGCAGACGGCGCAATCATGCGCGGCGGTTTCAAGGTCCTGCCAGAAACGCTCGAGCAAGTGCTCCGACAGCATCCGGCCGTCGCGTTTGCCGGCGTCGTCGGAATCGAGGATCGCGTCCTGCATCAGGTGCCGGGCGCCGTAATCCAGTTCACACCGCAGACCGTGCTACCCGACATCGCGGAGTTGGAGGGACATGTGCGAGCGCACCTGCCGTCACCCTACGTCCCGGCCCGGTGGCAAGTGGTCGAGACGATGCCGCTGAACAGCGCGTACAAGATTGATCGTGCGGCGCTCCGCAACCTCTTCTTGACTGGGTAGATCAAGCGCTCTTACCCGACGCGCAACGCGAGAATGGTCCGAAACGCAGGAAATGCCGCATTAGCCTAAAGCGAGCCAATGGCCCGCAAGACCTACCCCAGCGACAGAATTTATACAGCATATTCAATTAATTGTTTGAAATTAAGACGCGCAAATGGTTACGCGTTTTCCACGAGTATGCGCCGCCAAGCAGTAAAAAGGCTTGCACTCTCACAACCCGTTGGAACATTAAGGCAAATCGTGATGCGGTCAGATGCATTGCGACGGGGTCTTCCGCGTCAGGTGATGGCCTCTCACGTACCGATCTAGGGATGGAAATCAAAATGACGGCTGCCGTTGCCAAGGCCAAACCAAAGGCGAAAAGCAAGGGTCTCGAGGTGCCCATTCTCAAAAAAAGTGATGCCACGCGGCAGCGCGTTCTTGACGTTACCTCGGATCTTTTCCGTCGCAACGGGTATCAGGCGACTTCAATGCGCGATATTGCCGCCGCGGTCGGGATGAAGTCGGGAAGCCTCTATTACTATTACGATTCTAAGGAAGCGCTGCTCGCCGCGATCCTCAATGACACGATCGATGCGCATTTGGCGATATTGAAAGAGGCGGTCGACAACCTGCCAGCCAATTCCACCGTCCGCCAGAAGCTGGACAAGGCGTTTCAAGCCTCGGTCAAGATTATTTCGGATTCGGGCGACATGGCAGTCGCTTCAGCGCAGACGCTATCTTTCCTGCAAGAGCCCGAGTATTCGGAACAGGTGCGCCACCGCCAAGCCTACAATCAGTTCTGGCGCGACCTAATCGAAGAAGGGAAACGCACGGGCGAAATCCGGAAAGACCTGCCGGATGCAGTGGCTTCGATGGCTATCGTCGGCGCGTTAACTTTCGTCGCCGAATGGTTCGAAAGTGATCGCAGCACGACGGACGAAGTGGGCGCGCTGTTTTCAAGTCTTTTTATCGATGGCATGCGCGCCTGAACGAGGGCCGCCTATTCTAGCGCCCGACCAAAGCCGACTGGATTGCTGAGGCATTGGCTCTCCAACGAACTCACCGGCAAGTCGCGCAGGAACAGTGACTTACTGGCTAGACAACTCACGCATCAACCTGAACACAGGTTGGATTCACGAAACTTTGCCCCAGCAACGATCGTCGGCGACGCTGCTTACCTCTGAACACGGGGATGGCTGCCTGCGATCTTCCTGAGTGAGAATTTGTCCCGCTCCGCGACGCCCCCGACTTGGTGACTGCAAAAACGCAATTATCACTTGCGATACGATCTTATATTGATCTATCGACCGTTAGGGAAATTAGATATATTGGTGCTTTGGCGACCATCGCGGGCGTGAGGTCGCGCACCGTCAGGGTACGCAAGTGGAAAGGATGTCCGTGACCTGGGCTCATCAGGATAAGTGTGCGATCGTCGGCGTTGGAGCCACCGATTATTACGTACGCGGCAAAAGCTGGCCGCGCACCATCAACGATATGACCGGCGAGGCTATACTCAAGGCCTGCGACGATGCCGGGATCAGCGTGAAGGACATTGATGGGTTCGCCTATTATGCCAGCGCCAGCGCTGGCTATGTTGACAAGTTCGACAGCGGCTCGCTGATGGAAACGCTCGGCATGCGCAACGTCAGCTTCACGGCAGCGCTCACGTCGGGCGGTGGCGGGTCGGCAGGCGCAGTCGGATTGGCGACCGCCGGGCTTATGAACGAGGATTGCCGCTATGCCGTGACGGTCATGGCTGTGCAGCAGACGCCCAACGCACGGCTCGGCGCGATCTTCGGGGCGATGAAACCGGATCCGGAAAATAGCTTTCTCCAGCCTTCCGGCCTCGTCGGCCCCGGCCACTTGATGAGCGTACTGGCGCGGCGGCACATGCATCTTTACGGTTCGACGGAAGATGCCTTTGCCGAGATCGTAATGTCGTCGCGGCAGAATGCGTTGAACCGGCCCAAGGCGATCCGTCGCACACCGCTGACGAAAGAAGACTATCTGGATTCGGTCATGCTGGCCGATCCGCTCCGTCGCCTCGACTTCTGCCTGGAAACCGACGGAGCCGTCGCAGTCATCACGACCGTCGCCGATCGCGCCAAGGATTGCCGGCACAAGCCTGCCTACATTCACGCGTGCGCACATGGCGCATCGCGCGAGTGGGGCCGCGCCTTCGGGTGGATGGGCATGCCCGATCCTGAGTTTTCCAGTTCAGGTCACCAGTTCGTGGCCGACCGTGTGTGGGCACAGTCCGGACTGCGCGCAGCAGACATGGACGTCGCCCTGATCTATGACCATTTCAGCTCGATGGTTCTTGCGCAGCTGGAAGACTATGGATTTTGCGAACGCGGCGAGGGCAATGATTATGTCCTTGGCGGCAAGATCAGGTATGATGCCAATACCCGCGGCGGCGTGAATGGGGGGATCCCCGTTAATCCCCATGGTGGCAATCTCAGCGAGGCCTACATCATCGGCATGACGCACGTGGTCGAGGCCGTCGAGCAACTGCGCGGCACGGCGATCAATCAGGTGGCCGACTGCGAATTTGCACTCGTTACCGGCGGCCCCGCGCCAATCCCGATTTCCAGCCTAATTCTGAGGAGCGCGTGATGGCCACTCCCATAGCCTATGGTCCTGCCCGCGTGCTTCCCGGCGAGCAGATTCACGTCACAACCAATCCCGACACCGAACCGTTCTGGCAGGCCGCCCGGGAACATCGGTTGACGGCCTGCCAGTGCAGTTCTTGCGGCAAGTTTCGCATGCCGCCCAGCCCTTACTGTCCGAATTGTTCCAGCAAGGAACGTGAGTGGCCCACACTGGCGGGAACGGGCAAAGTTTTCAGCTTCGCGATCTGCAGCCGCAATCCGGCGACGGGCGACGAGTTCGTCTATGTGCCGGTTGTCGTCGAGATCGACGGAGCTGGCGGAACGCGCCTCGTTGGCAACCTTACCGGCTGCAACGCAGAGGATGTGACGATCGGCATGCCGGTCGAGATCGAATGGACCGCCATCAATGACGGTTGGGTACTTCCCAACTTCCGCGTGGCCTGACAAAGGCGACACCCCATCCCTCCGGCCTCGCGCGGATTTGCGAGTGCTGGTTTTAAATTCGAGGAATCGCATGACGGATGCAGTCGTAGTCGCCACCGCCCGGACGCCGCTTGCCAAGGCATTTCGCGGCGCCTTCAACAACACGCACAGCGCTGATATGGGCGGTCATGCGATTCGCCATGCCGTCGAGCGCGCGGGGATCGACGGAGCCGAGATCGACGACGTCATCTTTGGCTGCGCCGTGCCTGAAGGGGATAGCGGCAACAACATTGCTCGCCATTCGGCGCTGGTCGGCGGTGTGCCCTTGTCTGCAGGTGCCGTCACCATCGCGCGCGCGTGCAGTTCAGGCATTCAGGCGGCAAGCTTTGCAGCACAGCGAATCATCGTGGACCGCGTCCCGATCGTCGTCGCGGGCGGAGTAGAATCGGTGAGTATGGTTGCTCCCACGCAACACAAGCCCAAGAACGGACGCAGCCCGACCATCCGGAAGGAATTTCCCGGGATGTTGTTGACGATGAACGAAACGGCAGAAGTTGTGGCCGAGCGTTACAACATCAGTCGCGAAGCGCAGGACGCCTACGCCTATCAGAGCCAGATGCGAACCGCCCATGGCCAGCAACACGGCCTGTTCGACGATGAGATTGTCCCCATGGCATCCATCAAGCTGGAAACCGACAAGGCTACCGGAGAAACCCGCGAAGTGGGCGTCTTGCTCGAGAAGGATGAAGCGAATCGTCCCGACACAACGCTGGAGAGCCTCGCCACGCTCAAGCCTGTCGTGCGTGAGAACGGCACCATCACCGCGGGCAACGCCAGCCAGCTGGCCGATGGTGCATCAGCCAGTGTCCTGATGAACGGCGCCCTTGCAGCGCAGCGCGGATTGCCGGTGATGGGGCTTTATCGTGGCTTCGCGATCGCCGGCCTTGAACCAGACGAAATGGGCATCGGACCGGTTTATGCCATTCCCAAGCTGCTCAAGCAGCACGGCCTCAAGATAGAAGATATCGATCTTTGGGAGTTGAACGAAGCCTATGCCTGTCAGGTCATCTACAGCCGCGACAGGCTGGGCATTCCTGACGATTGTCTCAACGTGAACGGGGGGTCGGTCTCGATTGGCCATCCGTTCGGCATGACTGGCGCACGGCAACTTGGCCATATCCTCATCGAGGGCAAGCGTCGGAAGGCGAAATATGTCGTAGTGACGATGTGCATCGCGGGCGGGATGGGCGCGGCTTCGCTGTACGAAATAGTGTGAACTTGGCGAGTTCCGGGCAAAGAGCAGGAAGGAGCGGCGGCAATGAGCCTTTATGGTGATTACGATGCCGAAAACGTATTTGCGAAGATCCTTCGCGGCGACGCGCCTTGTCATTATGTTTATGAAGATGAGGATATCCTCGCATTCCTAGACGGTTTCCCGCAGTCCCTCGGCCACACTCTCATCATTCCACGGCACCAACGAGCACGTAATCTGATCGAACTGGACGACGTGGCGATCGCGCCGCTGTTCACTTGCGCCAAAAGGCTCATGCAGATTCTCATCGACGAGTTGCAGCCTGACGGTGTGCAATTGATGCAGTTCAATGGCGGACAGGGCGGCCAATCCGTGTTCCATGTTCATGTCCACCTCATCCCCCGATGGCCAGGCCAACCCCTTGGCGTGCACAGTCAGACGGCTGGAAACCCCGAGGAACTGGCCGCGCTTGCCGCACGATTGCGCGCGCGCGCCATTCCGAAAGAAAGACGGATACGATGAATGCTCCGCAACAATATACGATGGCCCGGCAATCGGGCGGCGTGGCGCCGCTTCGCAGGGCAGGATCAATCAGGCGCACGACTTCTATCGATTCGACTTGGCCCGATGGGGCCGCCGCCGCCTGGCTGATGGAAGCGCGGGCAAGAGATGTCATAGCGCCAATCAGGAGCGGAACGGCGGTCGTCATTGCCGAAGCCGGTTATATGATGCGGATATCCCCTCGCCGCGAGATTCTCGAACTGAGCGCTTGGCCGGAGGATGCGCGCATCGCGCAGTTGATCGGTGTACGGGCGGGTGGCGAGAGTCGCAGCAAGATAAGTTCAATCCTTGGCGAACTGGCAGGCGCTCCGCTTTACCAGATCCTCGACGATTTTGCGGGCTCCAGCCTCGTCGCGCGCTGGATCTGGTCCCAATGGAAAGACGATTGGCAAGCCTTCCGAAAAGAAACCGAGATCGACAAGTCGCACGGTCGCAACGGAGAAATGCTTGACGTTTGCACCGGTTTTGCAAAGGGATCGACGGCACTGAACGAGATCGACATGTCGGGCAGGAACTTCTCCGATGCGCCCCATGTAGGGGGCCTGCCCAACCCCGATGATCCGAACAGCTGGCACAAGATGGCCGAGCAACAGGGACCGGCCATGCGACGGGCGCGGCGCATCGACGCTTGGCGCGACGGAAATCTCATAATCGTCGATGCCTTTTTTCAGGACAGCGGCACTTCCCCTGCCGGCGGACGGCGCGGAGTTCACGAATATCGCGTCCATGCCGAAATCGATGGCGCAACCTACACCATGCTTTCGCTTCAGGCGCTGCCGATGATTCTGCCGTTTGCCGAATGTCCCGGCGCATCCGTGAAGGCCGGGCGCGTGGTCGGCCGCAATGTCGCCGAGTTCCGAAATGTGGTGCTCGACGTGCTCCCAGGTACGCTCGGCTGCACACACCTTAACGACGTCCTGCGCTCGCTCGCCGATGTTCCGGCGATGGTTAGTGAGCTCGACAAGGGGATCGAGGCACATGTCGGCTAAGAAACCCGGCACCTAGCAATCATTAGACTGGTGATTAGGAGGAACAGACATTACGCGGTAAGGTTTTCTGACGTTAGCAGGTAAACAACGGAGAGACAGCGTTGAATTTGGAATTGGCCGACGAGCAGCAGATGCTCAGGGACAGCCTTGAGCGGTTACTCCTAAAGGAGTCGACGACCGCCCGTGTCCGTGCGGTCGAGTCTCTCGGGTTCGATGGCGATCTCTGGAATGAAATCACGCAAATGGGCCTGCCCCTGTTGCGCGTGCCCGAAGAATGGGGCGGCGCGGGGCTTAGCCTAATCGATGCGGTCCTCATCGCCGAAACGGCCGGTACTCACCTCGCCTCCGTACCCTTGATCGAGAGCATTGTCGCCGCACGCATCGTAGCGCAGATCGGGCATGACGCCGCAGAACCTTATCTTGCGGCCCTCGCCGAGGGCGAGAAAATCTTCACACTCGCGCTTCAGCCCGTACGCAGCGGCGTGCCGCAGATCATTCCCGCAGGGGCGATCGCCGACTGGATAGTATGTCGAGAAGACGAAGCGGTCTTTCTGGTTGAAAACCCGGACAAGTCGCTACTTCAGAACACGGGCGCGCTGCCGCTCTCCTCTCTGGCGATTAACACGACGGGCGCAATCGAATTGGGGCGCGGCCCGGCGGCGATCGCGAACTGGACCGCCAGCCTCGACGAATGGAAGCTGTTTGTCGCCGCGGCAACTTTCGCGATGGCACGTAAGGCGCTGACCGAAACTTCCGTCTATGCGAACGAACGGACTGCTTTCGGCCAGCCGATCGGAAGCTACCAGGGACTTGCCCACCCGCTGGCCGACTCGATTACCGATGTCGAGGGCGGCAGCCTGCTGTGCTGGCGCGCTGCGACCGAGGCTGACGACAACGCCCGTTCGACGTATATTTCTGCGGCTTCGTGGTGGGTTAGCGAGGCCTGCACGACCGCCGCCATCCGCGCGATGCGCACATATGGCGGCTACGGCATGTCGATGGAGCACGACGCCCAGCTTTATCTGCGCCGCATTCGTGCCATCATGCTGCTGACGGGGGATCCGGCCGAGGAACTGCAAACATTGGGCGATCGCCTGTGGGGCGGCCGCAGCGACCCTTCTCCCGAACCCGGCGAAAGCGCAATCACGTTTGATTACGACGACAAGGCCAAGGCCTTTGCCGCCGGGGCGCGCGCCTTCTTCGCGGAGCGGATGACGCCTGAAATGTGGACCTTCACCCATGACACGGACGACGGCAATCATCCCTTCATCGCGGATTTGGCCAAGGCCGGTTTCCTCTACGCCGACTGGCCCGAAGCCTATGGCGGAGCCGGACGCACGCCCTATGAGATGACGGCTCTCGCCGGAGTCTATACCGAGTTTTCCTGGCCTCGCATCCCGTGGACGGTGACGCACATGATCGGCAAGATCATCATGCATTTCGCCGACGAGAGCGTGCAGCGCGAGGTCCTGCCCCGTATGGCGTCGGGCAAGTCGTTCGCTGCGCTGGGCTATTCCGAGCCTTCGTGCGGGTCCGATATCTTTGCTGCGGCGACGCGCGCGGTACGCGACGGCGACGATTGGGTGGTCAACGGACAGAAAATGTTCACCAGCCAGGGTCACCTCGCCGACTATGTCCTGCTGATCGCGCGGACCGATCCGGACTTGCCGAAGCACGCGGGGCTTTCGCTGTTTCTCGTGCCTACTGACCTGCCCGGCTTTGAAGTGCAGCAGATCGAGACACTTGGCGGCGAGCGAACCAACATCACCTACTACACTGATATGCGCGTTCCCGACCGCTATCGCATCGGCGAAGTTAACGGCGGCACGCGCGTACTGGGGACCGCGCTCAAGCTCGAACAGGGCGGAGCGGAATTTTTCGTGAGTGCGCTGATCATCATGCTGCGCCATGTCGTTAAGTGGGCCGAAACCTCCGGCGCCGACGGTACACGCCCTATCGACCGCCCAGTCGTGCGCTCACGCATCGCCGCGGCGCAAGCGCGGATGCTTGTGGCCGATGTGCTCGATCGTCGCTGCCAGTGGGCTTTCGTAAACTCTGTGCCAGGCAAGCATTTCGGCTCGATGGCGAAGCTATTCGCGTCCGAAGCGCTGGTGACGTGCTCGACGGATCTTGTGAACCTGGCTGCACCGTATTCGCTGCTGCAAGCGCATTCCGACCTCGGGGTGGTCGAATTGGAAAGCCGCAAGGCGATCCAGGCTACAATCTACGGAGGGACGAGCGAGATACAACGCAGCATCATAGCCGAATCCGCCCTTGGCCTGCCGCGAACCCGGAGTTGATGCCAGATGGAAGATGACCTCCTCCGTTCCGAGCGCGGCCCTGTCCTTCAGGTCAGGCTGAACCGGCCCGCCAAATACAACGCGATGAATAATGCTATCAACGATGGTCTGATGGCTGCGGTGGCGGAACTTCGCGACCGGTCTGACCTGCGCCTGCTGCTGATCCGCGCCAACGGCAAGTATTTCTCGGCTGGCGCAGACCTGACCGACGTGGTCCGTCCTGATGCGAAAGGCAGCACCTCCGCCGAGCGCACTTGGTACCGTCAGGGCAAGGGCAGTTTTCACCCGATGTTCGACGAGATCGAGGCGGTCGAGAAGCCGATCGTCGTCGCGCACCAGGGGCCATGTTTTGGCGGGGCGTTTGAAATGTCACTTTCGTGCGATTTCCGCCTTGGATCGTCCGCAGCGACCTATCGCATGCCCGAGATTGATATCGGTTGCCTTCCTGGTTCTGGCGGGACCAGTCGGCTCACCCGCTTGGTCGGCCCGCACTGGGCACGCTGGTTCGTTATGGCCGGCGAAACCGCCACCGCCGCTCAAGCGCTGTCGATGGGCCTTCTCCACGACGTCTATTCCGAGGCAGATTTCGACGAAAAGGTCGATGCATTCTGTGATAGACTGGCATCGCGCCCGCCCGAAGCCGTCGCCCTGTCAAAGCTCGCGATCGAGTTGGTCGCGGATCTCGACAAGCAGCAGGCCCGCAATATCGAGCGGCTAGCGAACAGCCTGCTGTTCCAAGGGGACGAGCACACAGGATTGATCGCCGCGATGATCCAGAAACTTTCGAAGAACAACAGATAGAACAGGCAAGCGAGGAAGATGACATGAACGATCTGACCGAATTCTGGCCGAAGAATAGGGTGCTGAACAAGGGCGAGTGGACGCCACCAGTTGGCACGCGCTTCATTTCGTCCGATGACCACCTCATGGAAGCTGCGCATCTGTGGGAAGAACGTCTGACCGGCCCCGACAAGGACCGCGCGCCCAAGTATTGGCAAGACGAGAACGGCATCTTCAATCTGGAGGTCGATGGCGTTTCGTATAACACGCCAGGCTTCGACCTCTCCTTCCCCGAAGGCCGTCCCGGTTTTTGGGACACGCAGAAGCGTCTCGAGGATATGGACGCCGAAGGCATCGAGGCTTCGATCGTTTTCCACTCACGCGCTGCGGCGTTGATCCGGATGCAGGACAAGGACCTGTGGTTCAAGTGCATTGACGTTTTTAACGAGTGGATGGCCGAATGGCGCATGGCGGCACCTGACCGGCTGTTTCCGGTTGCTTACCTGCCGACCTTTTACAAGCCCGAAATGACACGCGATTACATGCAAAAGATCAAGGATCTTGGCTTCAAGGCGGTCGAAATTCCGTCGGCTCCGCGTGGCGTGCGTTACAACGGCAAGGAAATGCTGCCAATGTGGGAAGCGATCGCCGAAGCCGGGCTGCCCCTGTCCATTCACATCGGCGTGGCGATCGATTATACTGGCACAGGCGCGCTCGCGATCAACCTCAACCGCAATTTGCAGCCTTTTAACCCTTTGTTTGGGCAGTTGGTGTTCTCAGGCCTTTTCGACAGGTTCCCCAATCTCAAGATCGTCTTTACCGAAGGTGGCGCGAGCTGGGCGGCCTCGGCCATTACCGGCGCAGACAAGATCTATCGTGACTACATCTCGGCCATCAAGCCGCGCATTGAGCACAAGCCGAGTTATTATTGGCACCAGAACTGCTGGACCACCTTCATGGACGATCCGGTAGCGCTCGACCTCATCGACTGGATCGGCGAGGACAAGATGATGTGGTCGATCGACTATCCACACCCCGAGGGCGTATTTGGGGAATCAATGAAAATCGCCAAGCAGATCTACGACAAGGCCGGCGAAGAGCGGTTCAAGAAGATTGTTGGCGGCAACGCGGCGAAACTCTGGGGCATCTGAGACCAGAAAATACAGACAGGGGCCCGGATCACACGATCCCGGCCCCTTTTTTTCAGCACGAAATCAACGGGAGAGAAGCTTTGGATCGAATTGCTGTGGTCACCGGCGCGCTTAGTGGACTTGGCGAGGCGACCTGCGCGGCGCTGGAAGCGGATGGCGACCGCGTGATCCGCGTAGATATCGCCAACAGTGACGTTAATGCCGATCTAGCAACGCCCGAAGGGCGGCAGGACGCGCTGCGCAGGATCGCCGAACTCGCGCCTGACCGGATTGACGCTGTGGTGACTTGGGCTGGCGGAGGTGGCGAAACGGTCGCGATGCTGTGCGTCAACTATTTCGGCACCACCGACATCGTCGACGGGTTACGCCCATTGCTCGCCCGGTCGGCCGCCCCGCGGGTCGTCGTTACTAGCTCGCGCATGACCATCGAACCGGCGGACGAAACGCTCGTCGATCTCCTGCTCACGCACGACGAGGCGCGGATCGTTGCTGATTATGGCGACGAACAGGTGCCGCTATCCTACTATGTCGCCGCCAAGACGGCCGTGGCGCGTTGGATGCGGCGTAACTCAATACTGCCTGTGTGGAACGAGGCGGGTATTCGCATCAACGCCATCGCGCCAGGTTTTATCGAAACCCAGCGCACACGCACCGGCATGGAAGATGCCGCTGCGGCGAAGTGGATGATAGAGGCCCATCCACAGGCCGAGGATATTCGCTCTCAACCGTCAGAGATTGGCGTGCTGGCACGCTTCCTTGCTTCACCCGAGAATAGCCTGTTGATCGGACAATGCATATTCGCGGATCGTGGAACCGAGGCCATCCTGCGCGGCGACAGGATTTGGTAGGAGCCCGGGCGAGCGCAAGCATCGGCATCGCGCCCGCCCGAACCGGTCAGGAACTGGGTTTGCCCATCAGCATCGTCGCCACGATATTGCGCTGAACCTCGTTCGCTCCCGCATAGATCGTGGAGGGGCGTGCGATCATGTAAATTTTGCGCAAATCGAGTTCGACGCCGCCTACGCCCGCCGCATCGTGCAAGCCGGCAGCTTCGCTCGCGACGGTGAACAGTTCGTCCGAGATGCGCTGGAAGACATCGGTCGCAAGAACCTTCATCAGGCTGAGCGCAGCATTGTCGACTTCGCCGCGGATCGCCGCATCGGCCACTTGCGAATGCAGCGCGGCAAGATCCTGCACATCGCAGAATAATTGGGCTGCACGGTCGGTCTGGCCGAGGTCATCAGCCAGCCCTACCCCGTCAATCAGCTGTTCGAGCACATCGAAAGACTGCCGCGACAGGCTTGGCGCGCCATTGGCAATGCGCTCGTCGCCCAGCAGCGCCTTGGCCACGGTCCAGCCTTGATCGACTTCGCCCACGATATTACCCGCCGGGATACGCACATTGTCGAAGAAGATTTCGCAAAGTTCATCCTCGCCCGCCAGATTCATGATCGGGCGGACCGTCAGGCCAAGCGTATCCATGTCGGCCAGAAGAAAGCTGATCCCTGCCTGCTTCTTCACGTCCTTGTTGGTGCGCGCGAGCACGAAGATACGATCAGCCTCTTTGGCGAGCGTGGTCCATATCTTCTGGCCGTTGATGACCCAATCGCCACCGGCACGAACCGCGGTAGTCCGCAAGCTGGCTAGGTCGGAGCCTGCGTTGGGCTCGGAATAGCCCTGACACCACAGGTCGTCACCACGCAGGATCGCGGGCAGGTAGCGCTCTTGCTGCTCCCGCGTGCCGTAATGCATCAGAGCCGGTGCCAACAGCAGCGCCCCGCTATCGAGCACCCGCGCGCACTGATGCAGCTCCATTTCGTGATGCATGATGAGCTGCTTTTCTAGGCTGAGGCCAAGGCCGCCGTGCTCTTTGGGCCAGGCAGGAGCCCGCCAGCCCGCTTCGTAGGTCATACGGTGCCAGCGACGCTCATCATCGCCGGAGATGCGGTGAATAATTGGAATCCGCCATTCCGGAGGGTAGTTCTCCGCCAACCACGAGCGCCAGCGTTGACGAAACGTCTCGGCATCGAGTGCATCGAGATCTTCAGACATGTACAGTCCTTTCGCGGCGATGCGCGATAAGAGCGGCGCGCCGGTGCGCGGCCGCGTTGCCGAGCCAGGTCGACCAGCGCAGCGCTGAATGAAGGTAAAGGCCGACGATCGCCTCATCAGTATAGCCAAAGGCTCCGTGATACTGGATCGCCCAGCGCCCCATTTCCTGCGCCGCGTAGGAACAGCGCGCCTTGGCTGCGTGGATGGCGCTGTGTGTATGGTCGCCGCCTTCCACAACCATCGCTGCACGCCGCCAACTGGCACCAGCAAGCTCTATCTCACTGTAGAGGTCGACCATGCGGTGGCGCAGCGCTTGAAAATCTGCGAGATTCGATCCGAACTGCGATCGCTGCTTCATATAGCCGAGCGTGATCTGCCATAACTGGCTCGCAAGACCCTCCATCTGCGCGCACAGGGCGACGACGCCCCGGGCGTACGCCTTGCGCAGCGCCGCGTCGGCGGCCTCTCCCGTTAGGATCACATTAGCATCTTCAATGATGACGTCGTCAAATGACAGATCAGCAGCGAACGTGCCATCGGTCATGCGGGAGGCATGGGCGGTGAGGCCATCGGCCATGGGATCGACCACAAGCACAACCGTCTCGCCGTTGCGCATCGCTGCGACCAGTAGTCCGGTGCCATCATGCCACGCGGGCACAAGATATTTCGTCCCGCTCAGCCTCCCTTTCTTAACGGTGCAGCCGAAAGGCTCGATCCCGATACTACCGCGCCGCTCCTGCCAAGCTAGGGTGACGGTGCGCCCTCCCATCACCAGATCCGACGCCAGCGAGGTCGCGGCCTCACTATCACTGGCCGCGAGCACCGTCGCAGCGATAACAGCCGAAGCGACGAACGGTTCGGGCGCAATCGCCCTGCCCAGTTCTTCGTTAAGCGTCAGCGCCGCATCAAGACCCAAGTCCGAACCGCCGGCGCTTTCGGGAAGCAGGATGCCGGTCCAGCCAAGCTCGCCCATCTGCGACCATGCCTGGGCGTCGAACCCGTTGCCGCTCGCCCGGACCTTGCGAAAATGGCCTTCACCTCCAGCATCTTCAAGATAGTGCCTCGCACTGTCGCGCAGCATCTGCTTGAGTTCATCGTCGACGCGCCAGCCCATGTCAGCCCGCCATCTGCATGCCGCCATTGGCGGAAATACGCTGTCCGGTGATGTATGCGGCAGCGTCGGAGAGAAGGAAGCAGACCGGTCGCGCCGCCTCTTCGGGCGAACTCCACCGGCCGAGCGGGATGCGCGACAGGTAAGTGTCTGCGAACTTTTCGCTGCGCACCGTTTCGGTCATCGGCGTTTCCACCACTCCGAACGCGACGCAATTTGCGCGGATGCTGTATTTCGCCCATTCGCGTGCTGTTGACATGGTCATGCCGATGATACCAGCCTTGGCAGTTGCGTAATTGACTTGTCCGATCGTGCCCTGCACGCCCGCATCGGACGAAATATTGACGATCGAGCCGGGGTTTGCGTCTCCTGCCTGGGCGCGCTCGATCATGTGGCGACCGACTGCCTGGGAACACAGGAACGCTCCGGTCAGATGGACGCTTATTACCTGGTTCCACTGCTCCAGCGTCAGCTTGTTCATCATCGCCGGCCTAGTGATACCGGCGTTATTTACGAGTCCGTGCACGGCCCCGAATTTCTCAACTGCGCTGTCGACCAGCGACTGGACTGCATCGGCGTCGGAAATGTCAGCGGCCACGCCAAGGTAACGTCCCTCGGGATAGTCGCTTTCTGCCTTGGCGAGCGTCTCGGAGTTCATGTCGGCGATAACCGCATTCCCGCCGAGTGCCACGACCAGATCGGCGATGGCTCTGCCTATGCCCTGACCGGCGCCCGTCACGATGACAGTCCGTCCTTCAAGGGACATCGGGTTGATATTCAGTGAATTCGACACTTGCTGAAAGTCCTTTCGCGGCGATCAGGCTGCTCACCGAACCTCATCGCATGTTTGATCTTTTTCGACGCTCGTGCCTTCAGACAACGCCAGCAGCCCGCAGCGCGTCACGTTCGGTATGGGAATAGCCCATTTCATCAAGAATTTCATCGGTATGCTCGCCAACACAAGGCGGCGGTCGGCGATAATTTGGCGGCGTTTGCGACAGCCGATATGGCGATGCCACGCTCCGCACATCGCCGTGCACTGACCCGATCGTCACAAACATTTCTCTCATCACGGCATGCTCGTCGTGCTCGAGGTCACTCATCTCGTTAATAGCGCCAGCGGAGACGGTGGCATCGTTGAGGATCTTGACCCATTCGGTTCGTGTCTTCTGCTTCACAACGGCGGCGACAGCCGCCTTCAACGCGGCACGGTTGTTCACCCGTTCGCAGTTCTGACTAAAGCGCGGATCTTCAAGCCATTCAGGGTGGCCGAGAACCTTGGCCAACCGGTCAAATTCGCGGTCGTTGAATGTCGCGATAATGATGTAGCCGTCCGATGCCTCGAACACTCCGTACGGGGCGGCGCTGGGATGATCGTTGCCAGTGCGGCCAAGATTGACCCCGGCGTTTAGCCAAGCCGAAGCCGTGTTCAGCAGCGAGGCTGCCGCAGACTCGAACAGCGAGATGTCGATATGCTGACCAAGACCAGTCGCGTGACGAGACTCGAGCGCCGCAAGGATGCCAATCGCGGCGTTCATGCCTGCAAAAGTATCAGCAACCGGCACGCCAATTCGCAGTGGGCCAGCCCCCGGCTCACCATCTGGGTAACCCGTCACCGCCATCAAGCCGCCCATCCCTTGAACCAGGAAATCGTAGCCAGAGCGCCCGCTATAAGGCCCGCTCTGTCCGAAGCCGGTGACCGAACAATAGACAAGCCGCGGATTGATAACTTTAAGTTCCTCGTAGCCCAGCTGATATCGCGCCAAAGTACCGGTACGATAGTTTTCAATCAGGATATCGGCATCGACGACCAGCTTGCGGATTAGCGCCTGACCCTGTTCGCTGGCAAAGTCCACCGAAAGCGACCGCTTGTTGCGGTTGACTGAGTGGTAATAGGTCGATTCACCAGCAGCATCAACGGTCGGCTCGCGGAACCAGGGCGGCGCTACGCGGCGACTATCGTCACCTTCGCCCGGACGCTCAATCTTGATGACATCGGCGCCCAGATCACCAAGTATCTGGCCACAAAGAGGACCGGCGATCACTCGCGTCATGTCGATGACCTTCAGGTTCGACAAGGGTCCGGTGGCTGTTGCGATCATCAATCAATCTCCGAGAACGTCGCCTTTGCGTTATCCAATCCCAATCAAAGGCACCATGCGCGTCCGGCCTCTCTTTCGAGAAATCAGTTGTGTGATACCTGATTGGGTTCGCGGAGCACTGCCCACCGGCATCGGCAAAGCGACTGGCTTGCCGACGGCTCCCCCTCTGCTGACACCTTAGCTGTTCACCGAGCAACGCGCTTCGAATAGAAGATTGGCAGGTCGAGCTGGCCGTAGATTCCCGGAGCGGCATCGCAAATCACGTTGATCGCGTTGATCGGGTGGAGCGCAGTTATCGAACAGCCGTCGTAGAGCGTCATCGCCATTTCTGTCCGGATGTCCGGCGCGCCGGTAATGACTATCTGGTAGGCGCCTTCCGCCCCGTGCAAGGGCTGTTCGAAATTCGGGCCGGCATCGGGGTGAAGACGCTCGATCTTGCGATAGATGACGAGTGGTTCGCCCTTGCACATGCCGATCATAGTCCAGCGGATCGCAGCGGTCATCCCCGCTTTGATAGTGCCGAACGCCGCCTCCACATCGTTGTCCAGGGCGGCTGTTTCCCAGCTCGACGTGATCTCATCAAGCTGCACACCCAAATAGTCGCCGATCGCCCAGAGCGTGCTTTCATGCCACGCGCGGCCCGTTTCGCCCGTGTACATCTCGGGCAGGTAATCGAGCGGCTGGTTAAAGCCGTATTGCGCGAGCGAATCCAGCCCCGCATATTTGCCCAGATCGGCCATCTCCGCCACCTTGACCGAACGAATCTGACCGGCACCCGCCAGCAGCGAGAACAGGTGGCCGATCGTCATGTAGCCGGGATCGGTGCCGCCGCAAAATATCGATGAGCCGCCCTTGCGACAGGCCTCCTCGACGGGTTTCACAAATTCGGGACGCCCGTATTTCGGCGCAACAAGATCCATGAGGGCAGGCGTCACGCAGTTGGTCCCCGCCGCAAGAAACGGAAGGACATCGGCGATGCATTTTGCCTCGCGCTGGGCGTAATTGCCCTGGTAGACCAGACAGTCGGCCTCAAGCGCAAGCAACTCATTGACATCACTGGTTGCAATCACGCCCGTGTCGTCCATACCCGCGATCGCGCCTGCGTCCTTGCCGATCTTGTCGGGCGACCACGCATGAAGCCCGACCAATTCGTATTCGGGATGCCCGATCAGATGGCGAAGCCCCGGCATACCGATCGGACCAGTGCCCCAGACAATCACGCTCCTCTTCGACATAGCTTTCTCCGTTGCGACCATGGGGCGGTTGCGATCTGTTCTGACGGCAACACGGCCCGGCCTTTCCGCGCCATTCCTAATACTGTTGGGGCGGACGTCGAGCCGCTTGCAGCATCATTTACCAGAAATTACGGACATAATGACTGGGTGCGTATTGGACACTAATGGGGCTCGGGCCATCCGAACGGCACGTCGCAGATCGATCCCGCTAATCCGCCGTCGACCAGAATGTCGGTTCCAGAGATGAAGGAGGCGCGGTCAGAGACGAGAAATTCTACGACGTCGACGATCTCCTGAACTTTCCCCTCGCGACCCAACGGCCATGCCTTGACCAGCTTGCGTTTTGCCGGGTTGGTCGCGGTTTCCCGCGCCCCCATTGGCGTGGCGATAAGGCCGGGGGACAGCGAAACGATGCGGGCATTGCGCCGACCCCAGAGCTTCGCGCTCCGCCGAACAAGCATCAGCAAGCCGTATTTCGAAAGCCTGTAGGCGCTGTTCGCGTCGTCGCTGCCCGGATCTAGCACGCTGCGAAGGCGTGCCGGAAGCTCATGTGCAGCCGCATAGTCGCGCAGTACGGGGATTGCCGCCGCCGGAATTCTGCCGAGGTTCGCCGCCAGAGACGAGATCATCACCGCTGACGCTCCTGAATTGGCCAGCGGCAACAATGTATCCGTCACGAGCGCAGGACCGACCATGTTGACCCGCACGATACTGTCAAAATCGCCAGCCGCAGGTGACAGGCCGGCGACGTGGACAAGCACATCAAGCTTACCGCGCTGGGCAACCGATTCGGCTAAAGCCTTCACCGATGTGGGCGAGGTTACGTCACATTGTACCGGCTCCACAGGGCCGCCGAGGTCGCGCGACACCGCTGCGGCGCGCTCGCCATCCACATCCGCCAATAGGAGTCGTCGTCCCCTCATCAGGCCGCGCGCGAGAGCGGTACCCAGTCCACCCACGCCAATGACGACAGCCAGTTGCTCCATTCCCCACCTCATCGGGCGGCAAGCCTCGCTTGGGCGTGCCAGCAAACATTCCATGCCACCGGGATGGCCTTTGCAACCGCGCATTCGGCTGCGCCCCCGTACATCACAACCAGGATTTATTGCTGCTCAAGTCAATTCCGATTCGTCACAAACAGAGCGATCCGCCATTCAGGAATTCGATCGGCCAGCGCCAATAATGTCGCCGGCATCGGACAACAAAAAGGAGAGATTGATATGGGGATTCTTCAAGACCGCGTCGCGATCGTGACGGGTGCCAGCTCGGGCGCGGGTTACGGCGCCGCAAAGCGCTTTGCCGAAGAGGGCGCAATCGTCGTCGCCACTGCTCGTCGTAAAGACCGGCTAGACGCGCTCGTGGCGGAAATCGAAGTCGCCGGAGGCAAGGCGATCGCCTTGGAGTGCGATCTCTTCAAGGAAGAGGACATCGACAAGGTAGTCAACACGACGATCAAACAATTCGGCAGGATCGACATCCTGGCCAACATCGGTCAGGGCTCGCTCGACAAGCATGCCTATCTCGAGGGCATCGAAGTGGCGAACGCCGTCGAAGTCTATATGGGCGGTCCAATCCAGTCGCTACTGTTCATGCAGAAATGCTTCCCGCACATGAAAGAACGCAACTATGGCCGGATCATCAACTGCGGCTCGCAGTCCTGCCTCAGTGGTCTGCCCGGTTTTGGCGGCTACGAAATGGCCAAGGCCGCAGTCCAGGCCCTGACCCGCACCGCATCGCAGGAATGGGCGAAATACGGCATCACGACCAATGTCTTCCTGCCCGCGCACTGGTCCGATGCGTTCAAGCTCTCGGCCCAGGGGATCGAAGCCGGTAATTCCGCGGCCGAACGCTCGCCGATGGGCAAGCTCGGCGAACCCTACGAAGACGTATCGCCGATGGTGGCATTTCTCGCCAGTGAAGGCGCCGGTTACATCAACGGACAAGCCATCGCCATCGACGGTGGCGTACAGCTGATCGCTTGATTTTATAGGATAGACCGCCCTGCATTAAACATGCGAGCGGTCTATCATCTCGGTAGGAAAATGCGGGTTTTTGTAGGACTTGACCGACAGTTCGCAGCTTCAGGACGCAGCCCGATCGGCCATGCTGCGCTCCACTGCAATCGAACCGCCGTCCACCCGGATGTCACTGCCCGAAATGTAAGATGCCGCATCACTTGCCAGAAATTGCGCGACCCGGGCAATGTCCATCGGCGTACCCACACGTCCGACTGCTGCCGATCTCCCATGCGCCGCCGCATCGGGCGAACGCGCCATCTCATGGCGGCCCATCGGGGTCATGATGAGACCCGGCGAAATCGACAGGATCCGTGCGCCCTTCCGCCCCCATCATGCGGCATACCGCTCGGCCAGTTTCTGCACCCCATATTTGCTGATGACATAGGCGATGGCACTATCTGTGACCGCACCGCCATGCTGGCACATCTGCTCCACGACAGGCGCAACATTATTGAGAAATCCTGCTGCCATGGGATTCTGGATTAGCTTGTCGACCCCGGACATCGCGGGCATCATATAGCCTGCGGTCGATGCAATCAGGATCGCTACCGAACCCGCAGAGGCCCTTACACTTGCGGCGCGAGCCATCTGCTCAACCGCGATCAGGTTGACTTGTATGATCGTGCGCCAGTCCGCATGCGAGGGACCAAGCCCTGCGGCGTGGATCAGCGTAAAGCGCTCTCCAGCACTAACCCGCTCCATGATCGAACCCGACAGGTCAGAATTCGTGACGTCGCCGGAACAGAGGTCGTAGCGGTAACCGTCATCATCGAGTTCCTGCACGAGGCTGTCGAGTGCCGGTGAAGGCCGGTCTGTCAGGACCAGATCGTGCGCATTGCCAAAAAGCCGGGCGCAGGCACGCCCCATGCCCCCTGCGGCACCAGTTATGATGACCTTGTCAGCCAAAGGCGTGCTCCTTCCGCTCCTGGCCGGGACGGCCGTTTCGGGATCGCTCCCGAGACGGTCCGCCCCGTCACGATCCGTCAGGCGCGCTTGGCGTCCGCGCGAATGTTACGCGACCAGTAACGCGGTATCTCAAGCGGATTTTTTAGTCCAGGGGAAGCATCACATACTGCCGGGATCGAATTGATTACTGCCATCGCACAGATTTTGCATCCATCATAATGGCTGAAATTCTGTTCGATGGTGAAACTCGGATCACCCTGCACCTCAATTCGATAAGCCATGTTTTTCGGGCCATAGGGGCGCGGCCACTGCTTTCCGGCATTCATGTCGACAAGGTCGTTGTGCTCAACGATAACGATGGGTTTACCGCCCGAGAAGCCCTGCAGCATGAAATGTACAGCGGACGCCTCGCCCGCCTTGATCTCACCGATGCCGACGTGGATGTCATGGTCAAGACTGTCGGTTTCGTAGACCATCTTGATTTCTTCGAGTTCCACGCCGAGCACGTCGGCGATTGCATAGAGCGTAGGCGCCCACATTTCTTTCATGAACCCGCCGGTGACGAGGAGCGGCTGGTGTCCCGGTTCCTTTCCAAAGCCGAAATATTCGCGGAACACGTATTCGGCGGTGTATTCCGCCATACTGCCCAGTTCCATCACGCGGACGCAGTCCACCCGATTCGCGCCGGCAAGCGCCGCGATGGCAAGGTCGGTTGTGGCCCAGCCGGGATCGATCCCAGTGAAGAACGCGCTCGAATTTCCCTTGAGGCATGCCTCCAGCACATTGTCGCGATATTCGGGCGGGCAAGTTTCGGGATGGGCCCAAGCGAAGACCGAAGGCGTCACCGCGTTAGTCCCGCGTTCAAGGAAGCGGCAAACGGTCGCCGCGGTTTCCTTTTCCTTGCCGATACTGTCTCCGAAGAAGGAAACACAGTCTGCATTGAGCGCCAGAAGTTCATCCCAGTCGTTGGTTGCCTTTACACCAACGGGATCAACGCCGACCAATTCGCCCGAATCTTTGCCGACTTTGTTTTCGGACCAGACATAGTGGCCAACGAGTTCGAGGTCCGGGTGTTGCAGGATGCCCCGAAGCCCATCAGCCCCGATGTTACCTGTGCCGCAGTGGACGACGCGCTTCTTCATATATTTAACTCCCGATATTGTTTGCTTTGCTACTTTCACGCTTGTCAGCCAGCAGCCCTGTGTTTTTCAAATACCGCGCTCTTTCCTTGGGATGGCGCGTCATGCTCAGCAGCGGCGGTCGCAGCGTGCCGCCCGGCGCGGCGGCCGGAAAAGATGCAATCACCCGCCGAAAGTCCGCTGAGATACAGATAAGTGCATAGGCCAATCGCAGTCCGTCCGGCGGCGTAGAGCCCGGGAATTGTTGTGCCGTCCGCGCGCATGACCAGGCCGCTATTCTCGTCCACCAGCAGGCCGCCGACAGTGATCGAGAAGATCGGGTTCATCGGATTGTCGCCGTTCATGTTAATGGCGTACCAAACCCCCTCGGCCAGCTCGTCCATGTCCTCGCTGGCCTTCTCAAACGGGTCGGGTGCCAAGCCCTTGGCGGCGCGCCTGTAGTCCTCCAGAGTTTGCTGAAGCCCTGCAGCATCGATACCCGTCTTGCGTGCGAGATCTTCGATCGTGCGTGCCCGCTTGGTGCTGAACTTCATCGACAAAACTGCAGGCAGCTTCTGGAACGCCATCAGGTTGCCGTTCTTTATGTTGTCCTTTGCCTCAAGCCAGAGCTTGTGGTTGATGATCAACCAAGCGCGCCCGCCATTTTCCGGCGTCATCGTCTCGCGGCCAAGATCGGCGCCGTATGACGCTTCGTCGACGAAGCGCTTGCCCTGCATATTTACGAGCATACCCTTGGGCCACGACAAAGGGGGATTGATGAAACGCCAAGCGGACACCTGGTCCATTTCGCTCATGTGGCCGCCGGCCGAATGGCCCAGCAGGATGCCGCTACCATCGTCAGCGGGCGTACCCAATTGCATGGTCTTGAGGTAGGCCGGGGCGTAGCGCGCCACCATCTTCTCGTTGAAAATGAACCCGCCGCTCGTCAGGCAAACGCCTTTGCGAGCCCTGACGAAAAAGTCGCGGCTGTGCTCGGCTTCAATCCGGGCGGCTTTGCGTCCAAAATACTTGCCGAGCGCGGTCGTAACCTGCCCCCCCGGCGCCGTACTAGGGATGATAAGTAGCCACTTGCTCATTGCCTGCTGAGCCTTGACGAGTGCCTTGTGGGCCGGCGTTCCGGCTGGAACCCGCCTCGCCTTTAGGCCGATGACTTTGCCATTCCGGTCGACGACTAACTGGCGCACGTCGCACTGGCTCAAGACTCTCACGCCAGCTTGGTTTGCAGAATTGCTTTGCGGATCGAAGATGCCGATGCCCGCGCCTACCGGGGTGTTGCCAACGTTGACGGACACCTTGTGTCCACGCGGCGAGGGTCGTTTATTAGTGCGAAAACGCTTCAGCAGGCTGTTGTCAGAGTGATAGAGATAATATTGCGGGCTGGGGTAGCTGATCTTCTTGGGATAAGCATTAGCCTTGAAGCGAACGCCATGCTTTTCGAGCCACTCGATCGTTTCAGGACCAGTTTCACAGAACTGGCGCAGCGTCTCATCAGTAACGGCACCTTTCAGCTCACGCGCGAGATATATATACATCTCTTCAGGCGTATCGTCATAACCCGCTTCCGACTGCACGTGCGTACCGCCGCCGGCGTATATGATGCCACCGTTCATGCGCGTCGCGCCCCCGCCTTCGTAGCGGTCGAGTGCTATGACATCGAGTCCGTCGTCTCGCGCCTGATTGGCTGCGGCGACACCTGCCCCACCATAGCCGACGACAACGAAGTCGGCCGTTTCGTCCCACATGATCTCGTTGCTGTCGGCAACGATACGGGCATCTTCTACACGGCTGAATTCACGCGCAAACGCAAGCGAGTTAGTATGTTCAGGCACAATGCTCTCCCTTTCGCATGCAGTGTAAATGCCAAAGGAACGATGTCAACGCGCTCAGCAGGTTTGAACGGGGCCGACGATCGCAGTATTGCGCGCATTCTCACTGGGCGGTGACGATATCAGATGACTGATGGTGCAGATGGCAGTTCCTTGGCGAGCGCAACCGAATCCAGGTCCGCCACGGCGGTTGCCAGGCGGATGATGTTGCACACGCTGATTTCCCAGCCGTAATGGGTGATCGGCGTCGTCAGCCAGCCGATGTAGAGGCACCAGTTCGCTGCCAGACGATGTTCGTACCATGCCTCGTCAAGGTCCGGCCCATCGGTCACGCCATGATGCGCGAGGCGATCCAGATAATATGAGATCAAGTCCCGCTCGACCTCTCGCCGCTGCTCGACGGCAAGCGCTGTGATGATCAGATAGGTGACGTCATGGATGTATCGCCCCCACGCGGTCAGTTGCCAGTCGAGCAGACCGCCGCCATCCGGTAGCAGATAAGTGTTCCCGATGTGACAGTCGCCGTGACAGAGCGTGTAATCGAGGCTCGACTGATAATGCTGTGTCCGCAACACGGCATCGTAGAGCCCCGAATCGTTCGTACCGATCGCTTCGACTATCTCGCGCTTGAACTGTTCGGTGCGGATTTCCGATGTGACAAGCGCAGGCACGGCATCGAGCACCATGAAGAAGCGGTGCAGTTCCCCCTCGGTATGCGGGCGGATCGCGGCCAAACGCCCGGTCAGTTCGCTGCTTTGCCAGTAGCGTGCGTGCAACATGGCGAGCTGGTCGAGCAGGGCGTACAATTCCTGCAGGGAAACGGGGCTCATGACATTGGCAAAGCGCGCGCCACGCACGCGCAGATCCTCGAGCGCGAGCGCGAAAGTGCCCGACATCTCATCGAACTCCGCGCCCAGACATTGTGGTGCTTCCACCTCCAGGCCGGGCCGGGCAAGCAAGTAAAAAGCGACCTCATTACGATAGAGCGGCTGAAGGGCAATGTCCGGACGGCACAGCTTGATGACGGTACGGCGCATCGTGCCGTCGGCAAATGTCAGGTCGAGTTCGGCCCTGCCAGCGGTCGAGACTTTGTTGGCCCCGTCTCCGAATGCCTGTCCGCCGACCACGGAAAATCCGATCACTTCAGCTTGCTGGTCGACCGTGCGGCACAGGCGGGTCAGGATATCGCAATCGAAACCAGCTGCCGTGGCCGGGTAGGCATTGCTCATTATTCACTCTTTCTATCAGGGCCATGCCGCACCGCAACTCCCCTCAGTCGGTCGGTACTCCGCCGATGGACGAAAGCATCGAGATCATGGCAATGACGACATCTTCCGGGTCGACCCCGAGGTCGTCCGCGTTGAGGACCATCAGTGATGCCTCCTCGACGACCGAAAGGATCAGGTAGGCCAATGCACGGACGGGCTGTTTGGCAATCCTGCCCTTCGCAATGCCGTCCTCGACCCCCATTTCCATCAGACGCAGGCCATAATTTGCCTGCAAACGGCGCCATTCGGCCCAGCCGAGAACCGCCGGCCCATCGACGAAGGAAATCCGATAGTCGTCGAAGCTCTTCAGCGTGAGGATATAGTTGCGAAAGCCATCGAGGAGCGCGTCCCAACCGCCGATCTCGACACGCCTGACTGATTCCTCCACCAACTCGCGCCCGGTCTGCTCGAACACCGCCTGGAACAGATCTTCCTTCCGAGCAAAATAGTGCTGCAGTGCCCCGCGCGTCACGCCAGCCTTGCGCACAATATCCATCGTCGGTGTCGCGTGAAAACCGTTCTCGGCAAACAGCCTGCGCGCGGCGTGCACCAGCGCGGCGCGCGTCGCCTCGGCCTGAGCCGCCCTGATTCCCCGGCCCTTTGGCATTCAAGCATTCCCCGTCAGGCACGACCCAGAATGCGGCCCTCCTGCCGGCCATGCTAACCGGCGCTCCATCCCCCGTCTACCGGCAGAACCACGCCATTAACAAAACTGGACTGGTCCGAAGCCAAGAACAGAGCAGCGTCGGCGATCGAAGACGGCCTGCCCGGCTCGCCTGCGAGCGACATGACCGGCATGCAGCGTGCCGCATTGACCGGATCGAGCGCCGTGTCATCCATGATGCGGGTATCGCCAATCGCTCCAGGACAAAGCGCGTTGCAGCGGATGCCTTCCTGGGCATAGCTCCATGCGACAGACCGGGTGAGTCCGATCAGACCATGTTTCGATGCTGTATAGGCAGCCCCACCCGATCCGCCGCGGATGCCGGAAACCGATGCGATGTTGATGATCGAACCGGAAGCTGCCTTCTGCATATACGGCAACACGGCACGGATCAGCATGAAAGCGGCATCGAGATTAACGGCGAAAACTCGCCTCCACAGATCAGTGGGCGTCCCGTGCGCCGACTTGAGCTCGTCGTAGATACCGGCGCAGTTGATCAAAACGTCGATGCCGGCCCCACCCTTTGCCACGGCTGCGACTGCCGAGTTGATCGAGCTCTCGTCGGTAATGTCGACAGTGACGCCAACGGCAGACCCCTTTGTAGCGGCAATTTCCTCGATCACCGCGTCGATCCGGTCGCGTGCGCGGTCGACGATAGCGACGTGCGCGCCATGTTCGGCCAGCGTAAGCGCAATCGCTCGTCCAATGCCCGCGCCTCCCCCTGTCAACAGCACAGCGCGCCCGCTGAGATCGGTCCTGTCAGCCTTCTCGCGTCCTTCACCCATGACCTTGTCCCCTCATTTTATTGTATGGTTTGAGAGTTCGCCCGACAGATACTTGTCCAGCGTCTGGTGGTAATGGCGGATGCGCACTTCCTGATATTCGGACAGGGTCAGTCGGTTCGTCAGACTTGCCTTCATGCCCTGCTGCATGGCCTCCAGATTTTCGACATCCTGCTGCAGGATCAGGCCAAGGCCGCCGAGTTCCGGCACACTCGCCAGCGATTCGCCAGGATTTACTACGACAGTACGGCCCGATGGCGGTCTCTCGCCCTCGAACGGCAGGAAAACCTGTGTTTCGAAAATACAGTGGTCCGCGTCTTCGCCCGGCAAGAAGCGATAGACAATCGGTGCACCCAGCGACGACCATGGCCCGAAATTCGGGAACAGCGTGTATTGGATCGGATCAACCAGCAGTGAAACCGGCTCGGCGCTGAGGTCGACGCCCATGCGCTGTTTGTAGACGAACGACGCCAGACGTTGCATCGCTTCGCGAGGAGTCTCGCCTTCGCGCAGCGTTGTGTCGGGATGGCCAGACAGTTCCGCCGCGAAGCCCCCAACCCAGCTGTCGACCGTTTCCTGAGGCGTCGGACGCGGCACACAATGCGGCGAAGCCACACCCATAGGCGTGTGCATGCGGCTGAAGTGGGGCTCGTCTTCCCAGATGTCATACTGCGTCTGGACATCACCACCGCCGGTGCGGGTATGGGTGTGGGATTCGAAGGCGTGCAGCACTTCGATGAAGGCATCCATGCACGCCTTCCAGTTGACGGCTATCGGACGGATCACCGAGACGAGCCGATAGCGCTTGTGGAAGTTCCAGCTGTCGACGCTTTCCCACTGTTCGACCATCTTGCCCATGTATGTGGCAAGGCTAGACGCATCATTTTTGAAATTGATGAAGACGAAGCCGTTCCACTCCTCGCAGCGGATCTCGGGAAGCTTGTGCGTGTCGGGCTTCACGTTGGGGAAATCCCACTGGCAAGGAACCCACTTGAGCGATCCGTCGATGCTCCAGGTAAAGCCGTGATACGGGCACTTCAACTCGTCCTTGTGCTGCACCGCATCGGTGCACAATTCTCGCCCGCGATGCAGGCAGGAATTGGCAAAGGCCTTGATGGATTTGTCCTTTTGGCGAACGACCAGCACTGACCTGCCAGCATTGCGATAGACCGCGACATCGCCAGGGTCGGGGATGTCGTAAGACCAAGCCGCATATTGCCACACGCACGGCCACATACGCTCAATCTCGAGCTTGAAAAACTCTGGCGAATAATAGCGCGACGCATCAACCGGCGCGGTGCCAAGGCGATTCTCAGTGCTGATCAAGAGGGTGTCGCTGGCCGCGATCGCGTCGCGGCGCAAGATGTCTTCCACCCGCTCGGGACGCACGTCCTCTACAGGTGGGGCTTCCGGTTCGCGGAATTCTGCGATTCTCGAATCCATCGGGCTCTCTCCGGCTGTGCAATACTTTGACATACCGAATGCATGCGAAGGGATATCATGTCAACAGCCTGGTCAAATATCAGAAATGTAACACCGCTGAATGATGGCTGGCGCTCGATTGACTGACAATCAAGCGATCGATAGGTTCAATGTTCCAGAAAGATCCGGCCGCGGCTAACGACGCTGGATCGCAGCCTCCAAGGCATGCGAATCCGAAGTGCGGTAGTACAGGAGACCGGTCTGGCATACGGGGAGAGGCCGGTGCAATTTCCATACCCGACAGGCTTTTCGAATCTCAGAGACTGATTCATAATTATCTGGTTATATTTCATAATCTTGCGATGCGACGCGCGAATAGCTGGATGGAAGCTATGAACAGCCAGGCAGTTGCCGATGCGATGGTCTGTTCAAAGTCCTTGGCGAGCCGGCGATTGCGGTTTAGCCAAGCCAGTGTTCGCTCGACGACCCAGCGGCGCGGGAGAAGCACGAAGCCTTTTGCAACATCGGATCGCTTGACGATCTCGACGGTCCATTTGCCGATACGCCGAAGTGCATCTCTTAGCTTGTCGCCAGCATAGCCGCCATCGGCAAAGACATGGCGCAGCCATGGAAAGCGGCGGATTATTTCACGCAGGACCAGCGGCGCGCCGTCGCGGTCTTGAATGTCGGCGGTGTGGACCACCGCATGTACCAGATTGCCCTCGGTGTCGGTGAGGATGTGGCGCTTGCGGCCCTTGATCTTCTTGCCCGCGTCATAGCCGCGAGGGCCGCCACTTTCAGTCGTTTTCACGCTCTGGCTATCGATCACGCCGGCACTGGGCGAAGCTTCGCGACCAGTCGCTTCACGAGTCATCAACAGCAGGGCATGATTGAGCGAGAGCCATAGTTTGTTATCGCGCCACAAGTAGAACCACCGCCGTACCGTCGAGACCGGCGGAAAGCAGGGCGGCAGCATTCGCCACGGCAGTCCCCCCGCGCAGCAGATACAGGATTGCCTCGACAATCCGCCGCAGCGGCCATTTGCGTGGGCGACCAACGTGAGAGGCTGGTGGCAAGAGCGGTTCAAGCACCGACCATTCGGCATCAGTCAAATCGCTTGGCAAAGTCAGCCCCTCGCGGGCATATTGCGCTCGAGTGGTATCGGTCCACATCGTTGATCTCCGGAAGTTTGTTGCAAAACCCCTGAATCAACGACTGCGGCAAGCGTCAAGCTAACCCGCTGATACCACTCAACTTAGTTTCGGATCGGGTTCTCATGCAGGTTGCGTGGGTTACTCCCGATCTCGATCGCACGATGGATCAGTTCGGTCAGCGATATGGTATCCCTGAATTCTTCGCGACCGAAGTGACGTTTCCGGCATGCTATTTCGATGAGACCGGCGACATCAGGATCCGCATGGCGCTGGCCAATATCGACAATATGCAGATCGAACTGATCCAGCCGGCAGGCGGTCTCGATCGCATTTATCGCGACGCCTTGCCGCGCGACGGCAGCCACGCCAACATATTCCATCATGTCTGCGTCAGAGTATGCGGCTCTCTCGCCGACTGGGGCACTCACATCGCCAGGGCCGAAGAAAAGAGCCCCGTCCGCTACACGGGTGATGCGGGCACCGACGTGCGGTTCGCATATACCGATGAACGCGCCAACCTTGGCATATGGCTTGAGCATGTGTGGTACGAGGAGGCCTATTTCGCTCATTTCGCCGAATCTATTCCCACTTACTACTCGGCACAGGGCATAGCGCAATGATGCGGTATCGAACGCTGGATCACCCGATGGTTGCTATGATCCACTGGGATCCAGCGCGGCCTGCCGAGTGGATAAATGACCATATCGCGATGGTCCACGCGATCTCGAACGTGTATCTGGTAGCAGGCGAAGACGGCGATGTCGTGATTAATTCCGGCACCGAGCAGCAGGGCGCGCGCATTCGCGAGAAGTTCGAAGAACTGCTGGGCCGTCCGCTCGATATCCGCAAGCTCGTCTTCACCCAGAACCACACCGATCACATTGGCGGCCGGCGCGCCTTCGCCGATCCTCAGACTGAGGTCCTTGCCCAGGCGATGACCCGGCAGCTGGTTGACGAAAGGCGCATGCGGGAATTTCTTCACCCGCCGCTATACGAACGGCATTTCGGTCAAGATGGCAGGCGCGAACCAGCAGGTGGGTACGCCCGAAATCTTCCCTGACGACATAACCTCGTTCAACGATCGGCACGAGTTCACTGTGTCGGGGCGGCGCTTCGTGATAGAGCGCCTGTGGGCAGGCGAGACGCTCGATTCCGTGGCCGTCTGGCTACCGGAGCAGCAGACCGTCTTCACCGGCAACTGGGCCGGTGCGATCCACGGTGCCATGCCGAATTTCTACACTGCGCGAGGCGATCGGCAGCGCTCGCTGCCAGGCTGGCTGGTGCAGTGCGACGCGCGGCTTGCACGCGAGCCGGAATTGCTGATTACTGGCCACGAACAGCCGATCAGCGGCAAGGATCGCATCCGCGCCGAACTCGGCAAAGTGCGCGATGCCGTCCGCCACCTCCACAACGAAACCGTGCGCGGGATGGACGAAGGACGCACGCTATCCGAGATGATGGCGCAGATCTGCCTTCCCGCCGAATTGCAACTGCGTGACGGTCGCTCGCGCGAACGCTGGGTCGTGCGCGCGGTGTATGAGGAATACGCCGGGTGGTTCCGGCACGAACGTACGAGCGAGCTCTACGCCTCGTCGCAAAGTGAAATATGGCCCGACATCGTGGCGGGGCTGGGCGGCGCCGAAACGGTCGCGGCGATGGCGTCGCAGGCCCTTGCGAAGGGCGACGCCGAACGGGCGCTGCACTTCATCGAGATGGCAACCCATGTCGCCCCCGACAGCGTACGAGTGCGCGAGGTCGAGATCGCTGTGCTGGAAACGCTCGCCAATGCCAGCGGCCTGCACGCATTTGACCTGCTTGGCTGGCTTGAAGGTCGCATCGCTATCGCGTGCCGGGTAGTCGCCCAATGATGACCATCCAACCTGCAACACAGACAGCGGAGTTGACGGGATTGGGCAACAAGGTGCGCATCACCGACATGAAAGCACCTGTGCTGATCGACGCGCAGAACCAGTTGCTCGAATATACGAACGCAAATCCCGTGACCCTCACCGCCGATGCCGTCGTCGCGGCCGCGATGGCGCAGACGGGGCTTGACGATCTCGGCGACAGCGGCTTTCGGCCTCGTCTCGACCTCATCATGTCCGCTTGCGAAGCAGACGTAAACCTATCTTCGGCAGGTCGGGCTGCCGTCTTCAGCTTGGCGACGCGGTTCGTGCGGGCAAGGCTGGAGCTTGAGGATTTTATCCGCCGTCACCCCGAGGTAGAAGACATCGAACTGGCTCCGCCGCTGATCGACGCCGGCCTGCCTCGTTCGGGCACCACCTACACGCTGCAACTGCTGGCCGCCGACAAGCGGCTGCGTTCGCTGCAACATTGGGAAGGACTACGCCCGGTCGGCGACCATTATCGGAAGGACGGCCTCGACACCCGCTACGCACTGGCCGAAGCGGAATGGATCGAGGCTGATGCGATCTCGCCGATCGCCAAGCTGACCCACGAATTCACGCCCGATCACATCACCGAAGATATTGAGCTGACCGGGATGGATTTCGGCGGGTATTATTTTGAATGGTTCGCCAATATCCCGCAATGGCGCGATTACCAGTGCACCCACGATCCAGCTCCATGGCTCGGCTATCTGCGCCGCGCGATTAAGGCTCTCGTCCATCAACGCGGGCCGAACCGCTGGGTGGGCAAATGTCCACAACACATGGAACAGCTTTGCGCCATAGCGGAAGCCTTCCCCGGCGCATTTCTCATCCTCAACCACCGCGACCCTGTCGCCTCGATCCAGTCCGGCATCACGATGATGGGCTATGCCGCGCGCTTCACGCAGCGCACCCTCGATCTGGGCCAGATCGCTGATTACTGGGTCGACCGCTACGAACATCTTCTGCGCCGCTGCGTCGAGGATCGGGATCGGCTCGACCCGGAGCGCACGTACGACCTAAACTTCCATAAGTTGATGGCCGACCCGATGGGCGAGATGGAATCGATATATGAACGTGCAGGCCTCAGCTTCGACGAGGCAACGCGGGGCGCCATCCAGGCCACTATTGAGGCCAACAGCCGGGGCAGGCACCGGCAATTGCAATATGACTTGCGCGGCGATTTCGGCTTTGACCCTGCCAGGTTGCGCGAGCGGTTCGGATTCTACTTCGACCGTTTTCCCGAAGTCCGCATCGAGGTGGAGTGAACCCACATGGCCCGCAACCTATTCGATCTAACCGGCAAGGTGGCGCTGATTACCGGCGGCAATGCCGGGCTGGGTTTGGGCATGGCCACCGGACTTGCCGAAGCCGGTGCCGACATCGTGATCTGGGGCCGACGCGAGGAGATCAACCTCGAGGCGGCCGAACGATTACGCGTGCATGGCGGCCGGGTTGGGCATCTCGCCGTCGATGTGGCGAACGAACATGAAGTCGTGGACGGCTTCGCGTCTGCAACCGCACAGTTCGGCCGAGTCGACTGCGTGATCGTTAACGCGGGCATTGCCGACATCACGCCGTTTCACGAAATGACGACCGACATTTGGGAAGGCTTGCTCGGCGTAAATCTGCACGGCGCTTTCTACACTTGCCGGGAGGCAACACGCCACATGCGCGAGCGGGCGCAAGCGGGGGACCCGGGTGAGTCGATCATCCTCAACGGCAGCCTTGCGGTTTTCGCCGGAGTGCCTGGCATGGAGCATTATGCCACGGCCAAAGACGGCCTGAATTCGATGTCGAAGGGTCTGGCGGTGGAACTTGCTCCGCATGGCATCCGTGTAAATATGATCTGCCCGGGCTATTTCGCTTCTGACCTGGGTGAAGCCGATTCACCCATGGTGGAAATGCTGCTGCAAAAAACCCCGGCTGGACGTGTCGGGCGGCCGGAGGATCTCGCCGGCATCGTCGTCTATCTCGCTAGCGACAGGTCTAGCTATCACACCGGCGACACTATCACCATCGACGGCGGCATTATGGCACAATGCTTCTAATCCCTGCGACATCGCCCGATCCCGCTGCGTTCACAGGCGGGGCGTGTAGTCCGGTCCTGGAACAACCTGTCTGCACTTCATCTGCCATCCTTTCGACGTCCGCACGACATGGTCACGATAGGTAGCGCCAGCCGTCATCGTGCCGTCCTGCCAAGCGCCAATGATCATGCTAACAACATTGGCACTGTTGGCATCTATCGGCCGCACAACCGTGTTGGTCGTGTAGTGCGCAAGTGGATGATTGGCCGATTTCATGTGCTTTCGCAAGGCGGCCTGCCCTTCGATCGAGGCATATCCGACGAGCGAGGCGTCAAATATCCCATCCTCCGTATAAAGCCGTTCGAGATCGTCCCAGTTGCGCTCGTCGACCATGTAGGTGATCTCTGACACCAGTTGCTGGATATCGAATATGTCTTCGGCAGATAGGCGCATCGCAATTTTTCCCGGTTTCAGAACCTAGCAACTCGATTTCGGCCGCGTCTCAGCGGACGAGTACCGTTTTCAGGTGCATGAACTCGTCTATCCCTGCGCGTCCGCCTTCCTTCCCGTAGCCGCTGAGGCCGAGGCCACCAAACGGCGCGTTGTAGGTCAAGGGATCGCCGCCATTGACCCCGACAGTGCCCGATCGCAACTGCGTCACGAGCCGCCGGATGCGCCGCTCGTCGCGGGTCTGAACGTAGGACGACAGGCCATATCCTGTACCATTGGCAAGCGCGACGGCTTCCTCTTCCGACCCGAAACGCATGACTGAGATGACAGGGCCGAAGATTTCCTTCTGAGCGACTGAACTGTTGGGATCGACGTCGGCCAGCACCGTGGGGGCAAGGAACCAGCCATCGGCAAGGTCGCCGTCCAGCCGCCGTCCACCGACGACTATACGACCTTCGCCCAAAGCCGACGCCTCGTTCACGATGCCGAGAATGCGTTCGCTCGCCGCCCAGCTGATGACTGGACCGATCACGGTCGCGTCGTCCAGCGGATCCCCCACCGCCATCGACTGCACCGTCGCGCCAAGCATCTCCACAAACCTTCCGTAGACCTCATTCTGCACCAGCACCCGCGTCGGCAGTGCGCAGCCCTGTCCAGCGTTGGCCAGTCCGACCAGCGTGGTGTGAAGGCATGCAGCCTCAAGATCCGCATCGGCAAAAACAAGGTTGGCCGACTTACCGCCCAGTTCCAGCACCGCTGGTGTCAGGTTACGCGCCGCCGCTTCAAGGATGCGGTGCGCGGTGGCCGGGCCGCCGGTGAAGGTGATCTTCGCGATGCCGGGATGTCCAGTGAGCGCGGTGCCCGCCTCCGACCCGCCATGGATGAGGTTCAGCACACCGGGAGGAAGTCCGGCCTGCTCCGCCAACTGGACGAACTTCTGCGAGGTGAACGGCGATATTTCAGCAGGCTTGAGAACCACGGTATTACCGGCGGCCAATGCCGGAATGACCTTCATGCCCAGCGATATCAGCGGCCCGTTCCAGGTAACGATCACCGCGATGGTGCCGAGCGGTTCGGGTACCGTGTAAACGAAGCCCGACTCCTGATCGTGCGTTACGACTTGGCCTTCCAAACGATCCGCCCAACCGGCGTAATAGTTGGTGAACTTTTGCGCGATCATTCCAAGGTGGCGGCTGAAGCCGATCACCCCGCCGAATTCGAGCGACGACAGCGTGGCGAGCGTTTCAGCATTTTCGCCGATCAGGTCGCCCAGCCGTTGCAGGATGCGCCGCCGCTCTTCGGGTGCCATGCCGCGCCATGCGGGGAACGCAGCGTTGGCGGCGGCGACTGCCGCCTCGACCTCGCTTGCGCCGGCCATCGGCACGACCGCCTGGACCTGTCCAGTCGCGGCATTGACATGTTCGTGCGAGTCGGCCGTTCCTCCGCCAACTTCCTTTCCGTCGATGATGTGCGTCAGTGCAGGAATCTGCACGGCAGCCTCAGCATGCCGTTTGTGGAATGACATCGATGTTGCTCCTGAAAAGGTGGCTTAGTCCAACGTCACCAAGCGAGGTGAAGCGTATCGAGTGAGAAAATATTTCCGACCCAGTGCGGCATACCGTCGTCGGGATCGCCGGCCGGTCGGATGGATGGGACAAGATCGAACCAGCTGTTCATCGCGATTCGCAGTTCTCGCCGGGCAAGCGGCGCGCCGAGGCAGTGATGCAGGCCGTAACCAAAGCCAAGGTGGCGGTTCGGCGATCGGTCAATGTCTACTTCATCTGGCCGGTCGAACACCTGCGAATCCCGGTTGGCGAGTTCGGTGCCAAGGGTGATCATGTCCCCCTTGCGGATCTCAATTCCGTTGATCTCAAAATCGGCAATCGCCGTACGTGAACTACTGACTACCGAATAGACACGAAGCAGTTCCTCGACCGCCGCCGGTATCATCGACCGGTCGGCGCGCAACCGGTCCTGCAAATCAGGGTTCATCGCGAGATGGCGGAAATGCCAGCCGAGCGACGCCGAAACCGTGTCCATGCCGCCCACAAATACATTGAACGAAAGAGCGAACTTCTCTTCTTCGGTGATCGGACGATCGCCGATATGTGCCGTCGCGATATGCGAAATGATGTCGTTGCGCGGAGCAGCTTCGGCGTGCCTGATCTGGTCTTCAAGATAGTGCTTAATATCGCGCAGCGCGCGCGCCTTCTCTCCGTATTCCGGATGATAGGTGATCGTGCAGGCCAGATCGTTGAGATGACCAAGATCGCTTTCAGGCAGACCCATCAAGCGCAGGAATACGCCGACTGGGAAGCGGCGCGCGTAATGCGCCATGAATTCGCAGCTACCCTGATCGCGCACCGACTGAACCAACTCATCGGACAGCTGACGGACCGATGGCTCCAGATTGTCGAGCGGCGTGTTCGAAAAGAACCGCCGAAGGACGCCGCGATAGCCCGAATGTTCCGGCGGGTCGGCCTCGGTCGGGACCATGCGCAGTGCCTCGCCAAGCAGCGCGCCGACCCCCGTCTGCTCTTTCACCGAAAGTTGCTCGATGCGCGTGTAGAGTTCCTTGATGTCGCCGAAGCGGGTGAACACCCAAGAGCCCGCGCCGCTGGCATGGCTGTCCGGAGCATAAAACACCTCGTCTCCGTCGCGCAGCGCCGGGATCAGTTGAAACGGATTGGTGCCAGGGGGAAGCGCACCCCACAACGGGAACGGCTTGATGAGATCCTCGCGGTCACGAACCGGCATTGCCTCGATCCTCCTTGCGCCCCGTTCGTTGCGGGTGCCACTTTCATTTTGATGGCTGATGCGTTTGTCGTCGCTTCCTATCCGACACGCATGATACTGTCTAGCGTCCGATAGATTAGATCGGGTATCATTTCACAGTATTGTCGTGATACCGCCCCCCTCGACGCGCAATGCCGAACCGGTCGTAGCCGAAGCCTGCGGCGACGCGATATAGGTTACCATGTTCGCCACCTCCTCGCTGGTGGCCAGTCGTTCCAGCAATTGGGTCGGGCGGTACGTCGCAGCGATCTGACGCTGGATATCCATTACCGGCATTTTCTTTTCCTCAGCCGCACGGGCGATATCGCGCTCGACGTGCTCGGTCATGGTCAGGCCGACAATGACCGAATTGGAGGTAACAGCGGTGCCGCGCGCCTGTTCCGCCAGTCCGCGCGCTACCGCCAGCACGGCCGACTTTGTCACTGCGTAGTGCATACGATCGCGCGGCGTCGTCACGCCGGATTCGCTGCTGATGAAGATTAGTCGACCCCAGTCTTTTGCAATCATGCCGGGCATATACCGCCTCGCAAGGCGAACGCCGCTCATCACATTGGTTTCGAAGAAGCGGAGCCATTCGGCATCCGTGATGTCGAAAAAATCGACGCGCTCGTAAATACCCAGGTTGTTTACCAAAATGTCAATGTCACCGGCGGTATCGATAAACCGGTCGACCCCGTCGCTTGTCCCCAGGTCAGCCGAGATACCAAGGATGTCACACGCTGGATGGCTTTCCTTGAGCCGCCCTATGGCAGCTGCGGTCACTTCCGGATTTCGACCGTTGATCACCACATCGGCCCCGGCCCCCGCCAGCCCTCTTGCAATGGCAAAGCCTATGCCGCTGGTTGAAGCGGTGACAACGGCACGACGTCCCTTCAGTTCAATCTTCAAAGTTATTTCCTTCGCAAACAGGAAACCGCTGGCAATGCGATATTCCGAAAATCTATCCGATTTCGTGACGCCTTGCCCGACTATCGCCCCGACTTTTGCCCTGCCGGGCCAAGGGCGACGGTTACCTTGTCCAAGCTCCCCTTGAAAACGGAGGAGCCGGGCGGCGCTTCTAGCACCGGCACGCCACTGTCCAGACCGATGTCGAAGCTCTCGGTATGCGGATCGGCATAGGAGATCGACCGCTCCAGACGGCCATTGGCGACTTCCTTGCCGTCGATGGTGATCCTGACCGTCCCACCCTTGCCGTAACCGCCGCCGTCGTAATCGAAGGCGAACCCGACCTCGGCCATTTGCCCTGGCGTCAGCGCTACGGGTGATAGGAGCGTAAAGAGATCGTCCGGCACGGGCGTCAGCGAATGGTGAACTGCCGGGCGGCCGTTCTCAATAGCGAACCTCCATCCGCCCAGACGGCTGCCAAGCGCAGCAATCGTCCCCTCACCCGCGCCGAGTTTGGCGGTCACGGTGAACCCGCGCCCCGTGATCGGCGGGGCAGCGTCGAGCGGTATCGACAGGCCGCTGCCCCAATACTCGTAACGATCGCGAGTTTTGCCAAGCGCTCTCGCGGCACTATTGGAGCGGACCGGGTCGGTCCGGTCATTCACAGGATTGACGTTGTAGAGTGCAGCCTGCTCGGCAAAGACCTGTTTCAGGACAGCCAAGCGCTCCGGGTATTTCCTGGCCAGATCGCGTGTCTGGTTAAAATCCTTGCCAAGATCATAGAGCGCCCATTGGTAGGTCGGGGCCAGATTCACGCCTGGCCTCGACACCATCTCCCACGGCTTCACCTGCGGCAAAGTCGCTGCAAGCCAGCCATCCTTGAAGATGGCACGATTGCCCAACATTTCATAATATTGCACCGTTCGCTGCGAAGGGGAGTCGCCTTGCGCGAAGGAATAGGAGAGATCGATGCCGTCGACCGGCTGCTGCGCAACGCCGTTGGCTGATTCGGGGGCCTGAAGACCAGCGGATGCGAGCAAGGTCGGGAAAAGGTCGATCGCGTGACTGTATTGCGAACGCAGTCCGTAATCCTTGATCCTGTCCGGCCAGGAAATGACCATGCCGTTCCGCGTTCCGCCAAGATGCGACGCAATCTGTTTGTAGAACGGAAAGGGCGTGGCCATCGCCAAGGCCCAGCCGCTTCCATAGTTGCTGTTGACCAGCGGGCCGCCAATCCGGTCGGTCAGCGTCCAATGCTCTTCGCGGGACAGGCGGCGGTTCGCCAATTCGCCCGCTTCGGCCAGGGAACCGTTTGGTGATGCAGCGGCATCAGGCCCGTTGTCACCTTCGATGAAGACAATCAAGGTGTTGTCGCGCAAGCCCATCCGCTCGAGTTCCGCAAGGATGCGGCCGAACTGGGCATCCTGAAACGCCAGTTCTCCGGCGAATGTTTCTGCCGCTCGTTCCTGATACTGCTTTTCCTGCGGAGGAAGGCTAGCCCAACGCGGAAGATCAGCGAGCCATTCCGGCAACTTAGTCCCCTTGGGGACGAGGCCCCTGGCGATCTGCCGAGTAAGTGTTTCCTCGCGAATAGCCTCCCATCCTTGCGCAAATCGGCCGCGGAAGCGCGCAATCCATTCAGACGGCGCCTGATGCGGCGCATGTGCCGAACCGGGCGCGTAATATACGAAGAAAGGCTTGTCGGGAGCGTTCGCCTGTTGCTGATGGATCCATGCGATGGCATCGTCGGCAAGGCGCTGATCAAGGATCGGCTGCGGCCTATCGTCGGTAACGCGCACTCCATTGCGGTACAATGTCGGCCGCCACTGATCCGTACTCGATCCGACAAAGCCGAAGAAATACTCGAACCCCATGCCATTGGGCAGGTAATCTTGCGGACTGGATCCCTCGAGGCCCTTGGGCACGTTGTGATGCTTGCCGAAAAAGGCAGTATTGTAGCCGTTTTGGCGAAGAACCTCGCCGATTGTGACAGCGCTTTTCGGCATCATGCCCGTGTAGCCCGGCGCGCCCATCGCAAGATCGGTGAGCGCACCCGTGCCGACCGCGTGCGAATTGCGACCTGTGAGCAGCGACGCGCGGGTTGGCGAACACATCGCCGTGGTGTGAAAGCGATTATAGGTGAGCCCCTTGGCCGCGAGCCGTTCAAGGTTGGGCGTGGGCACTGGCCCGCCGAACGCCGAAGCGGCGCCAAAGCCCACATCGTCTGTCAGGACCAGCAGGATGTTCGGCGCGGCCTTCGGCGCTTGCGGCACCGCCGGGTAGCTCGATGGAATGGTCCCGGCAGGGTCGGCGTTCGCGCTCTGGACCTGGGCACAGAGCGGCATAGCGAGGGAAACGGCAATGGCAGCTGTCGAACTCAGGAACTTGAGCATTTGAGTTCTCCCACTCTTATCAGGTCAACTTCGTCCGCATGCATTTGTGAGCAACGACTAACAGCAATTTTTGCTTTGGCGCGGCTACTTCGGCGGCATCCGTATCGCCCCATCAAGACGGATGCACTGCCCATTCATGTAGCTGTTGCGGGCCAGTTCAAGCACCATGCTGCCGAATTCAGCAGGCAAACCGAGGCGCTTGGGAAACGGTACCGCCTTGCCAAGACCTTCGAAGACTTCGGGATTAGTTTCCTTGACCTGAAGCATCGGAGGTGTGGCGAACGTGCCGGGCATGATCGCGTTGATCCGGATGCCCAGATCCATAAGGTCGCGCGCCATAGGCAGGACCAGCGCATTGACTGCACCCTTGCCTGAGGCGTAGCCGATCTGACCGACCTGCCCATCCTGCGCGGCCACGCTAGAGGTCAGGACGATTGCGCCGCGCTCGCCGTCCTCGTTCAGCGGTTCCGACCCGGCCATGCCAAGAGCCGCTACCGACGCCATGCGGTAGGTTGCGACTGCAACGCCGAGCATAGCCTTCTCGAATTCCTCGGTCGCGGTGCGCTGATACGCACCGGTCTTCTTGTCGAAACGGACCGTCTTGCCTCCGGTCGCCACCACCGCGCAGTGCACCAGTAGCCGCTCTTGCCCATGCCCGTTCCGGGCCTTTTCGAAACCGGAAAGGACACTCTCTTCCGACATGATGTCGACGTGGCAGAATTGTCCGCCGACTTCTGCTGCCAGCCGCTCACCGGACTCATCGGAGATGTCGAAGATCGTCACCTTCACACCCGCTCCCGCTAGGGCGAGAACGCTAGCCCGCCCCAACCCGGACGCACCGCCTGTCACGATTGCCGAAATTTCGCTGCCGATCTTCACTGCCGGTTTCCTCTCTTTGCGACGTATCGCTGCCCTCCGGTGCATTTCAACGGATCGGCAAAGAAAGCGCCTGCATCGATTATTGTGTAGAAACGACATGCTTTACGACGTCATCGAACGAAAGTCCGTATCGTCCGACCGGCCCATCAATCACATCCGTGGTTGCATCCCCCGGCCCCGAAATGGTGAGACACGACTATATCACGCCCTCGATGCTGGAAGGACCTTTGCGGAGATTGCCATGAGCGCGGTGCGTTACGAAATGGACGGGGATGTCGGGATCGTCATTGTTGATTATCAGCCCGTCAATGCGCTGAGTGCGGCGGTCCGCACCGGCCTCGGCAGTGCCTTTACCAAGGCCCGCGACGATAAAAACGTCAAGGCTCTCGTCATCACGGGCGGGGGCAGGACTTTCATCGCCGGGGCCGACATCACCGAGATGGGCACCGAGAAATCGAAGGTCAAGCCGGATTTGCACGAATTGCAGAAGATGCTGGAAGAATTTCCAAAGGTTACGGTGGCGGCGATCCACGGCACCGCGCTCGGCGGCGGCTACGAACTCGCGCTGGCCTGCCATTACCGCGTGGCGGTGAAGTCGGCAAAGGTCGGCCTTCCCGAAGTGAGCCTCGGCCTGCTGCCAGGTGCAGGCGGCACGCAGCGCCTGCCACGGCTGGTCGGTATAGATGCAGCGATCGATATCATCACGAGCGGTCGGCATATTTCCGCGTCGAAGGCGCTTGACCTAGGAATGATCGACGCGGTCGTCGACGATCTACCCGGCGGGGCGGTGGCCTTCGCTCGCGACATGGCGGCTGGCGGACAACCGCCCCTGCCCGTCATCGCCCGGAACGACAAGATCGTGTCGATCGACCCGGCAGTTTTTGTCGAAGCCCGCCGGAAGGTCGCCGCCAAGGCCCGCGGCAAAAATGCGCCGCTGGTCATCATCGACTGCATCGAAAAGGCCTGCAATGCGCCAGCCGAAGAAGCGCTCGCATTTGAGTTGGCAGAATTTCGCAAGCTCTACGCCAGCGACCAGAGCGCGGCACTAATGCACTACTTTTTCGCCGAGCGGGAGGCGCGCCGTGTCCCCGGCCTGTCGGCGGAACCGAATGACATTGCTTCTGCCGCAGTCATCGGCGCGGGAACAATGGGTGGCGGTATCGCAATGGTCTTCGCCAACGCCGGCATCCCGGTCTACCTTACCGATGTCAGCAATGAAGCGGTGGAACGGGGCATCGCTCTGATCCGGAAGAACTATGAAACTTCGGTCGCTCGCGGATCGATGCCGCGCGCTGCCGCCGACAGGGCACTGGCGTTGATCTCGACCACAACCGACTATGCGGATCTGGCCGATGCCGATATCGTAATCGAGGCCGCGTTCGAACGGCTCGACATCAAGCAAGACATCTTCGCGCGCCTTGACAAGGTGATGAAGCCCGGCGCGATCCTCGCGTCGAATACTTCCACGCTCAGCATCGATGCGATTGCGGACGCGACGAAGCGGCCCGAAGACGTCGTGGGCGTACATTTCTTCTCGCCCGCCAACGTCATGAAACTGCAAGAAAATATTCGCGGCGCGCGGACATCTGATCAGACGGTCGCAACGGTCATGGCGCTGGGCAAGACACTTGGCAAAAACGTCGTACTGGCCAGAAACTGCGACGGCTTCATCGGCAACCGCATGTTGCAATATTATACCGGCGAGGCAGAATTTTTGCTCGAGCAAGGGGCAACTCCGGAACAGATTGATCGCGTGGCGATGGCCTTTGGGATGCCGATGGGTCCGATGGCGATGCGCGACATGAGCGGGCTGGACGTCGGCGTGCTGGTTCGAGAGGCGCGACGCGCGTCCTTGCCCCCCGACGAGCGCTTTTCGCCGATTCTGGCGCGGCTGGTGGACGGGGGGCGGTTGGGCATGAAGACAGGCAAGGGCTTCTACCGCTATGAGGGTCGGGACAAGTTTCCCGACCCGGAGACTGCCGCGATCATCGAAGACGTGGCCCGCGAACTTGGCATCGAGCGCCGTGAATTCTCTGACGAGGAAATCGAGTTCCGCCTTTTCGCGCCATTGGTGAACGAAGGGGCCAAGGAAATTGAGGACGGGACCGCCCTGCGCGCAAGCGACATCGATGTCGCCTGGGTCAACGGCTATGGCTTTCCGGCACACAAGGGCGGACCAATGTTCTGGGGCGAGCAGGTCGGGCTCGACCGGATCTACGCCGCCGCGCTCGAAGCGGCCAAGCGCAACGGTTCGCGATGGGGTCCGGGCAAGCTGCTCGAGCGGTTGACCAACGAAGGCAAGGGGGGCTGGAGAGATGCCTGACCCGCACCAGTTGGATGCCCTGCTGCGGCCAAAGTCGGTGGCGATGGTCGGCGCGTCGGCCGATGTCACGCGCATTGGTGGGCGGGCGCTGCGTCACCTGAAAGAAGTCGGCTTCCCCGGCGAGATTTATCCAATCAATCCGGCTCGCAGCGAAGTTCAGGGGCTTCGGGCCTGGCCGACGATCGAGTCCCTGCCGGTTGTGCCCGACTGCGCCGTGCTGACGCTCCCTGCCGAAGCGGTGTTGCCAACGATTGAGGCCTGTGCGAGCCGGGGCGTAAAGGGGGCGGTGATCTTCAGCGCCGGTTTCGCCGAGATGGGTGCCGCAGGTGCTGAGCTTCAGTCCCGCATTCGCAATGTCGCTCGCAAGGCCGGCATGCGCCTGCTCGGGCCCAATTGCCTTGGCCTTTACAATATGCACGCAAATACTTTTCTTTCGTTTTCGGGAATTTTCGACGACGTAAAGGGAACCGCTGGCCGCATCGGCCTCGTCAGCCAGAGTGGCGGTTATGCGGGCGAAGTTGTGAAGTCGGCGCTGGACATCGGACTTCATTTCGGAACGTGGATAACCACCGGCAACGAAGTCGACGTCGGGCTGGGCGAAGCACTGCAGTTTCTGGTCGAAAGCGACGAAATAGACGTTGTTGTCGGCTACATCGAAGGGGTGCGGGACCGCGATTCCTTTATCGCTGCTCTGGCTACAGCGCATGCACGCCGCAAGCCTGTGATCCTACTAAAGGTCGGTCGTACCGAGCAAGGGGCCATGGCGGCGGCATCGCACACGGCGTCGCTGGCGGGATCGGATCCGGTTTATGACGCTGTTTTCGAGCGCTATGGCGCCTATCGCGCCCGCACGACGGAGGAAATGCTCGACGTCGCCTATGCCGCAAGCCTAGGGCGTTACCCCCGCGGGCGGCGGCTTGCGATCCTGACGAACTCCGGGGGCATTGGTGTGCAGGCGGCCGACTTCGCAGCGGACGAAGACCTTGTCGTCAGTCCGGCCTCGCCGGCCTTGCAACAGGCTATAGCGGCCCTCGCTCCCCATGGCGCGACCGAAAATCCGATTGACCTCACCGGTCAGGTGGCAAACGATCCGCCGTTGTTTGCCAGGGCACTCGACGCAGTGCTGGCTTCGGGCGAGTTCGACATGGCCTATTGCAACGTCGGCCTGATCGCCGGACTGCCCTTCATCCGTGATCCACTGCTCACCAGCATGCAGGACGCAGCAAATCGTCATGCGCAGGCAACCGTCGCGTTATCTGTCACCGCACCGCCGGACATGGTGGCCGCCTATTCCAATGCAGGCTACATCTGCGTGCGAGAGCCCGCGCGGGCAATTGCGGCGATGGCAGCGCTCGCTCACTTTCCGGCAGCCTGGGATCGTGCGCTGCCGGGCACGACAGCACTGAACGACGTGCCGCGCATCTCGGCCGGTTCCGCATTTTCCGAGAAAGAGGCAAAGGCGCTGCTGTTGCAAGTGGGCATCGTCAGCCCCGCCGAATATGTGGCGACGGATCGCGACAGCGCGATGGCGGCGGCCAGCGCGATTGAAGCGCCGCTTGCAATCAAGATCGTCTCTCCAGACATCCTTCACAAGTCCGACGTGGGCGGCGTGGCGCTCTGGATTCATCCCGACGACGCTCCAGAAAGGATCGAGCGAATGCTCCGCGAGGTAGCAGCCGCTCTGCCGGATGCGCGAATCGAAGGCTGCCTTGTTTCGCCGATGGTCGCGGGCGGAATCGAGTGCATCGTGGGCATCAACGTCGATCCGGTGCTTGGACCCGTCGTGCTATTCGGACTGGGCGGCGTTACGGTGGAACTGTTGAAGGATGTTGCCACCCGTCTCGCTCCTGTCGATCTGACCGGAGCGATAGAAATGATCCGCTCGATCCGCAGCTTTCCCCTGCTCAATGGATATCGCGGCCGTCCTCTCGCCGATGTCACCGCACTGGCTGAGGCCATCGTTGCACTCTCTCGCTTCGCCGTGGCCAATGCCGGAGTACTCACTTCGCTCGAAATCAATCCGTTGCTGGTGCGCGAACAGGGAATCGGCGTCCTCGCGCTCGATGCGGTCATCGAAACCCGCGACAGCGAAGCTGCGGCATCAGATAGGCAATAAACCGGTGACCAGCTTGTCATGGCTGGTCCGATGCCCGACGCTCGGGTGTAACGAAAACCTCCGGAGGGACTGCAGATGGTAGAAGCGCGGCGATGGTTTATTACCGGTGTATCCAGTGGGTTCGGCCGACTGCTCGCAGAAGCTGCCTTGGCACGAGGCGACAGCGTCGCGGGCACCTTGCGCAGTGCCGGACAAGGATCGGAGTTCGAAGCCCTGGCTCCCGGCCGGGCGCATGCGATCTTGCTGGACGTGACCGATCGCAAACGCATCGGTGATGCGGTTGCCGAAGGCGTTGCCGCTCTTGGCGGAATCGACGTCCTGGTCAACAATGCCGGCTATGGCCTTGCCGGTACTGTCGAGGAATTGGACGAGGACGAGATCGACCACGTCATCGAAACGAACCTTGCCGGCACGATCTACGTGACCCGCGCCGCACTCTCCGCTTTGCGTGAAAGCCGCGGACATGTCGTTAACTTCTCGTCCATGGCGGGGCTGGTCGGCCTTCCGGGCATGGCCGCCTATTGCGCGGCCAAGCACGGCGTGGAAGGTTTCAGCGAATCTCTGGCTGCGGAAATGAAGCCGCTGGGCGTAGGTGTCACTATCGTCGAACCAGGCGGTTTCCGGACCAATTTCTTCAAGGGTTCGGAACGCATCGCCCGCAATCCGATGGCGCTTTATGACGATACGCCGGGGGGCAGGACTCGGTCGCACCTTTCCGGCGCGGGCGACATGATGCCCGGTGATCCGGCCAAAGCCATCGCAGCCGTCTTGACCGCCGTTGATGCTCCCGAACCGCCTCTGCGTCTCGTGCTGGGCGCGGACGCATTGGCGGGCTATCGCGCCAAGCTCGACAGTGTGGCCGCAAACCTCACCACGTGGGAAGCCGTCACCGTCGGCACCGCATTCTCAGAGAATTGAGCAAAAATGTCCGAAGACATCCCGACCGGTCACATCATTTCCGAGCGTAGAAACGATGTTTGCATCATCACGTTAAACGATCCCGAACGACTCAACCCCCTGTCCGACGAGATGCGGGGCGCTCTCGTGCCTGCGCTCGAAGCTGCTATGTGGGACAACAGCGTACGGGTCGTGGTGCTAACGGGCGCAGGCGGCAATTTCACCGCAGGCGCCGACATCCGGCAATTGTCGGTTTCCGGCCATCCGGATCCGCTCCGGTCCCGTCGCCGTCTGGTGCCGCTGCATCGTGCGGTCGAACTAATTGCCGCAGGGCCAAAGCCTGTTATCACCGCGGTCGAGGGCGCCTGCTTTGGTGCCGGTTTGTCGTTTGCGGCAGCCAGCGATTTCGTGATCGCCGACGAAACTGCGCGCTTCGGCGCGGCTTTCGGCAAGATCGGCCTGACAGCGGATTGCGGCCTGATCTGGTCGCTGCCGCAGCGCGTGGGCCGGACACTCGCCCGAGATCTGATGTTCACCGGCCGACCTGTCAAGATAGAGGAGGCAGAGCGTATTGGTCTTGTCGACCGACAAGTCCCGGCCGGTATCGCGCTGGCATCCGCGTTAGAAAAGGTTGCCGAATACCGCTCAATCGCGCCGCTTTCGATCGCCGCGATGAAATCAGCGTTCGCGCAAGGTCCTGGCTCGCTGGCAGAGGCACTTGCGCTCGAGCAGCAGCAGCAGCCGATGCTCAGCATGACGAGTGATCATGCCGAAGGGATCAACGCATTTCGCGAAAAGCGCTCTACGTCGTTTACGGGCAACTGATGCCTTCGCGCGACAGCAAGAAAGCCTTTTGGTGAGAATCTTTGCATCCACGCCCTACTATGTGCAAGGTCCAGGCACGCTCCGCGAGATCGGCCCCGTCGTCGCGAAGCTGGGCGAGGTTCCCGCGTTGATCGTCGACGCACAAGTGGCGCACCTGTTCGATGCGCTGCTGACCGACGAACTGCTGCAACCCAGCATCATCTGGCATTTCAGCGGCGAAGTCACCGACGCGGCTATCGAGGAACTGGCCAGCCAGTGCGCGGCCTGTGACGTGGTCATTGCGGCAGGAGGTGGTAAGGCGCTCGATGCCGGTAAGGCGGTCGCCTTGCGGCACAAGGTTCAGGTCGTCTCAGTACCCACTATCGCATCGAACGACGGCCCGGCCAGCCGCGGGATCGCGATTTATGAGGAGAGCCATCGCCTTGTCCGCGTCGACCAGATGCCCTCGAACCCGGCAGCGGTGATCGTAGACAGCGCGGTCATCGCGCGCGCACCGGTTCGCTTGCTGCGCGCAGGCGTAGGGGACGCGATTGCCAAGACGTTCGAAGCTAACGCCTGCTGGGCGGGAAGCGGACTTACTAAGCACGGGACCCGGCCGACCCATTCAGGTCGCGCTATCGCCAAGGCCGCGTACGACCTTCTTCGGGCGCACGCACACGCCGGTATCGCGGCGGCCGAGCGGCAGGAGGTGACCGAGGATCTGGAAGCTACGATCGAGGCCTGCGTCCTCCTCAGTGCCATGGGGTTTGAGAACGGGGGACTCTCGATCGCGCATTCGGTCACGCGCGGACTGATGACGCTGCGTGGCGCGAAGGATCGGCTGCACGGGGAGCACGTGGCCTATGGCGCGCTGGTGCAGCTTGCCGCAGAGGGCCGACCTAATGCGGAAATCCAGGACCTAGCTGCGTTCCTCACCGGCGCGGGGCTCCCTGTATCGCTAGGAGAACTTGGCGTGTTGCGGCCTGGCCCTGCCGACATGGATGCCATCGCAGTAGCCACGATGACCAGTCCGCACATGCACGCCCTACCCCGCCCGATTCAGGCTACCGGCATCGCAGCCGCCATCGCCAGGATCGAGGCACTCGGATCGGTATAACCACGGATATAATATCTTTCGAGGCCCAGTTCCCCGCGGGATGAACGTAGATTATGCCGACCATCCAGGAGAACTGCATGGCTATCGATTATTCCAGCCTCATGGTGCGCCCGTTGCCCGAGCGCACGCATCGCTATACTTGGCGGGACAGCGTACTCTACGCGCTTGGTCTCGGCATTGGTACCAACCCGACTGATGCGGACGAGTTGCAGTTCGTCTTTGAGAGGGGTCTGAAGGCTCTGCCGACGATGCCTGTTATACTGGGCCATCCCGGGTTCTGGATCAGCGAGCCGGATACCGGGATCGATTATCGCAAGGTGGTGCATGGCGAACAATCGCTGGTCATCCACACGCCCCTACCGGCGGAAGGCAGCTTCGTCGCCAAGAACACAGTCGACGAGATCATCGACAAGGGTGAAGGTCGCGGCGCGATTCTGCGGGTGCGACGCGACTTGTTTGACGAAGCGACCGGTGTGTTGCAATCGACACAGATAATGTCGATGTTCTGCCGCGGCGACGGTGGCTTTGGCGGACCGTCGGCGGGCAAGAGCCAGCCCGAGATCTCCATTCCCGAAACCACGCCTGACGTTTCGATTACGCGGTTCATCCCGGCTCAGGCTGCATTGATCTACCGGCTTTCGGCCGACCTGAATCCCCTCCATGCCGATCCGGCGGTTGCCGAGGCGGCTGGTTTCCCGCGCCCCATCCTTCATGGCCTGGCGACATTCGGCGTGGCCGGCTTCGCGGTCCTGGCGGGCGCCGCTGGGGGCAATCCCGCCGCGCTCAGGGAAATCGGCTGTCGCTTTTCGGCGCCGGTGTTCCCAGGCGAGACCATACGCACCGACATGTGGATCGACGACGCCACCGTCGCCTTCCGTTGCACCGCGATCGAGCGCGACAAGGTCGTTCTCGACCGCGGCCGTGCCGTGATCGCGTGACCGCCCGAGCCGAGGAGTTCTGCCTTTGACCCAGCCGCCCCCAACCAAGATGTATTTCGATTACCTCGCGAACGGGAAATTCATGATCCAGCGTTCGGCCAGCACGGGCGAATGGGTGTTCTACCCCCGCATGTTGGCACCGAAATCGGGCGCAAACGATCTGGAATGGGTCGAACCGAGCGGGTTCGGCACCGTCTATGCGACGACGGTGAAGCGGGTTAAGCCTCCCGCACCGAACATTAATATCGCCATCGTCGAGCTGGACGAAGGTCCGCGCCTGATGACGCACGTCCAGTCGATCCCGGCGGAGGACGTTGCCGTCGGGATGAGGGTTCGCGCCAAAGTCGTCGACGGGCCGGACGATGGCAAGATCGTCGTCTTCGAACCGGAGAACGCGCAATGACCCGCGGTCGCGAACTGCGCGGCAAGACCGCCTTTGTCGGCGCTGCTACGTTCGGATGCGGCGAGGCTCCCGGCTATACCCCGATAGAGATCGCGGCCGAAGCGGCGCGGTTGGCTATCGCAGACGCCGGGCTTAAGCCCGCCGATATCGACGGTTTGTCAATCTGCCTGCCATCGGACTTCCTTTCGGGCCTCAGCATTGCCGAATATCTCGGCATCCGGCCGAAGATGACCAACAATAGCCGCACTGGCGGATCGGCCTTTCTGACGCACGCGGAATGGTCGATGCTCGCGCTCGACGCCGGGCTGATCGACTACGCGCTCATCTGTTACGGCGCAAACCAGCGGACCGGTGCGGGCAAGCTGGTTTCAGCGCAGGCACCCTCGCCGTTCGAGTTTCCCTATCGGCCCAACAACCCGGTGGCGTCCTATGCGCTCGCGGCGTCGCGCCACATGTACGAGTACGGGACGACGTCCGAACAGTTGGCATCGGTCGCCGTGGCTGCCCGGCAGTGGGCCAACCTCAATCCGGAGGCGTTCCGGCAGGGGCCGCTTTCTATCGAGGATGTGCTGGCGACCCGCCTCGTTGCCGACCCGCTCCATGTCGCCGACTGCTGCCTCGTCACCGACGGCGGAGCGGCAGTCGTCATGACAAGGGCGGATCGGGCAAAGGACTTGCGTCATACGCCCGTTGCCCTGCTCGGCGCGGCCTCGGCGACCTGGCACAGCGAGATCGCGCAACTGGCCGACCTTACCGTGTCGGCGGCGAAGGAATCGGGTGAACGCGCCTTTGCGCAGGCCAGTGTTACGCAAGCCGATATTGACGTAGTCAATCTCTACGACGCGTTCACGATCAACACGATCATGTTCCTCGAAGATTTGGGCTTCTGTCCCAAGGGCGAAGGCGGGCCGTTCGTAGCTAGTGGCGCGATCGCGCCTGGCGGCACCCTGCCTGTTAACACCAATGGCGGCGGGCTCTCGTTCTGCCACCCGGGCATGTATGGCCTGTTCACCCTCGTCGAATCGATCCGCCAGTTGCGCGGCGAAGCGGGCGAGCGGCAGATCGCGGGGGCAAAGCTTGCCCTCGCGCACGGTAATGGCGGCACGATGTCTAGCCAGGCGACGTGTATTCTCGGCCTGCCGGAAACCGTGTGATGAGGATCGCTGCATGACCGTATCTTTCACCCGCAACGGCCCAGTCGCCACGATCACCTTCGAACGCGCCGAGAAGAAGAACGCGCTCGACCGGCCAATGCGCGAACTGATCCCGCGCCTGTTCCAGCAGGTCCAGGACGACGTCTCGATACGCGCCGTGGTCATGACGGGTAGCGGCACCGATTTCTGCGCGGGTGCCGACGTGCGCGAAATGGGCGGCGGCGGCATCGCGGATTCCATGGCTCGGGTGGAGATCCTTCACCGCATGGTCCGGTCTGTCGTGCGCACCGATATCCCGGTGATCGCGGCGGTGCGCGGGGTGTGCATTGGCGTCGGCTGGTCGATGGCGCTGGCCAGCGACTATATCATTGCTGCGCCGGACACCCGCTTCCAGTTCGCCTTCCGCCACATCGGCCTCGCCCCGGATGGCGGGGCGGTCCACCTGCTGTCGCAGAACGTGGGACCGATCCGGGCCAAAAGGCTCGTCTATTCCGGACGTTTCGTATCCGGAACAGAAGCGAACGAACTTGGCCTTGTCAGCGAACTTGCTCCTGCCGAGGATGTCCTTGGACGGGCCCATTCCATCGCCACAGAACTCGCCGCCAGCCCGACACTCTCGCTCAAGATGACGAAGAGGCAGTTCGCGGCAGCAGAGAACCAGACATTCGAGGAAGCGCTGTCCACCGAGATGGTGATGCAGCCGCTGATGATCCGATCCGAGGATTTCCTCGAAGGGACATCCGCTTTCAAGGAAAAACGCAAACCAAGTTTCAAGGGGCAATAAGCGAGCGGGCAAGGCGCAAGCGCCCCGATCGCGAACGTGACGACTATTTTGATGAAAGGCTTTGCAATGGATTTCTCGACATATCCCGATGAGTTCAAGTTCGACCTCACCGACGGCGTGCTGACCGTGACGATCAACAACCCGGCGCAGCTCAACGCCATCGCCACCCACATGGACGATGAACTTCCGCGCATCTTCTTCGAGGCCGATCGCTGTGCCGAGGTGGAGATCATCGTACTGACCGGCGAAGGGCGGGCCTTCTCGGCCGGCGGCGACCTCGAAGGAATGAAGAAGAACCTCGACGGGATCGAGAACTTCCTTGCCGGTTATCGCAACGGCAAGCGCTTCATGCAGATGATGCTCGACACCGAAAAGCCCATCATCGGCAAGGTCAACGGCGATGCAGTGGGCATGGGCTGCACGCTGGCCCTGTGCTGCGACATCGTCATCGCCAACGAGACCGCCCGATTTGGAGATCCGCATGTCCGCGTTGGGCTTGCCGCGGGCGATGGCGGCGCGATTTTCTGGCCCAAGAACATTGGCATGGCGTTGGCCAAATATTTCATCCTCACCGGCGATCTGGTGAGTGCGACCGAAGCGCGCCAGATGGGCCTGATTGCTAAGGCCGTTCCCGCCGACCAGCTCGATGCCGAGGTGGAGCGCGTAATCAATCGCCTTCGCAGCAATTCGATGGTTGCTCTGCGTTTTTCAAAGTCCATCGCGAACATCCCGCTGCGCCAGGATCTCGCCAGCATGGTGGATGCAGGCTTCGCTCTCGAAAGCATCTCCAGCCAGCTTGCCGACCACAAGGAAGCGGTTCACGCCTTCGTCGACAAGCGCAAGCCGCAGTTCCGGAAGAACTGACATGACCGCGCCGGAAAAACAGCGCCGCGTCGCGGTGGTGACCGGCGCGGCCAACGGCATCGGCCGCGCTATCGCGTTGCGTTTCGCACGCGAGGGCGCGGACCTTGCCTTGCTCGACATCGACGAGGCGGGACTTGCCGCCGTGGCTAAGGAGGTCGAGGCACTGTCGTGCGATGCCTTGTTACTGCGCACCGACATGACCGATCGCACTTCGATCAGCGAAGCCTTCGCGCAAGTCGCCGAAAAGTTCGGCAACGCGGACGTACTCGTCAACAACGTTGGACAGAGCGCACGCGAACGCGCCGCATCTTTTTGGGAAGCGGATCCGGAAGTAGCCGATTTCCTGGTCCGCATCTGCCTGCACAGTACGATGGACGCATGCCGCGAGGCGATACCTATAATGCGCTCCACGGGAGCGGGGCGGATCGTCAATATCGCTTCTGATTCCGCTTTCATCGGCAGCAAGTCGGCCTCGGCCTACGCGGGTGCCAAGGCCGGGGTGATCGGCTTCACTCGCTCGCTGTCGCGGGAACTCGCCGAATTTGGTATCACCGTGAACGCCATCGCCCCAGGCTACATTCGGACTCGCGCAATGGATCAGTTGCCGCAAAGGTTCGTTGAGCAGGCAATAGCCGAAACGCCCATGCGACGGCTCGGAGCACCCGAGGATATCGCCCACGCGGTTGTCTATTTCGCGAGCGAAGAGGCTGGTTTTGTCACCGGCCAGACGCTTATCGTCAATGGCGGCCGCTGGATGAACTGACTGCGGCGGCCGCCGACCTCCATCACGCCGAATTGGCGAGGGGGTGAACCTTGATCACACCATCGCTTGGCTTGCCCAATGTCACCGCAAGCATCGCGGCGAGCGTCAGGGTCGCAATTAGCAAGGGATAAATCGACGCATAGCTACCCGTATTCTCGCGCAGCAGACCCGCGACCACTGGGGAAATGCCGTACCCGAGCGAAAAGGTGCCCATCAGCAGGCCGAATATCGCCGGGTAGTCGGCTAACCCGAAATAGCGGCTGGTGAGATAGGCCAGTGCATTTGTCGTGCCGCCGGCTCCAAAACCGAGACAGAACGAAACCATGGCACCCAGAAAGGCGCTGCCGGTATATACGGTGGCAAGCAGACAACTCGCGAGAATGAGCAGGATCGAGACACCGAATACCGGGATGGGCAGCGTGTGATCGAACAGCCAGCCGGTGGCAAGCCGTCCCCCGATCATCGAAATGCCCATCAATCCGGTGGTCCATGCCGCCTCCGCAGGCGGAAGGCCTCCCTCGTTCAGGATCGGGAACAAGTGCACCTGCAGCGAACCCTCGGCCAGCGCCATCAGCGTCGAGACCGCCACGAATTGCCAGAAATGCCGCATCTTCACCGCCTGCCGTAGGCGAAAGCCGGCAAGCGCCACCTTGGACCTGCTTTCACCAGTGCCAGCGAGATTCACGCTGTGCACATCGCGAAACCACAGGACTACGATAGGCAACAGGATCACCAGCATCAGTGCCATGATGCCGACGTAGACACCGCGCCAGCCGTAGTGGCTTAACATCAAAACGGCGAGCGGCGGGAAAAGAAAAAAGGCAATTCCGGACCCGCTGAATGTGATGGCCAGCGCCATGCCTCGTGAGCGGTCGAACAGTCCGGCGACCGCACCCATCCAGACCATCGGGCTAATGCCGACCTGGATCACCGCGAAGACGAGCCAGGCGCCGATCCAGGTCCAGATGCTACCGCCTGTCATGGCAATCATCATCAGTCCGGGAAGGGCCGCACCGATCGCGATGAGCGCGCATCGCCGCGCGCCGTACCGGACGACCATCCTCCCCAACAAAGGAGCAAGCAGCAGTGACATCGTCGCCCCGATGAATACATTTGCGGTGATCAGCGCCCGCGGCCAGCCGAACTCTTCCACCAACGGCGCTATGACCACGCCTGTAACACTTGGAATGCCAGTCATGAACATGATGCCGACCGTCGCACTGGCGACGGTCTTCCAGCCGCTTCTCCATTCGCTCATCTGACGTGCCATGCCGGTTCCTGTCGTCTTGCCGTGCGTTCTTGCGCCCGGTTGATTATGTTCAATCGGCTCTCCGTCCGCCCGCCGGGCGGGTTCAGATATCGCGCTGCGGCTGGCCCACCTGTTTTCGCGATTTCAGTGCCAGGATCGGGCCGGGGAAAATGTCAGGCTGGTTCACGATCGCCATTATATGGTCGCCCACCTCGTCGGCCCGCACCTGGCGCGGGTCGGCATTCGCCTCGTCGGCCGGATCGACGATCAGCGAATAAAGCATGAGCTCTTTCACCGTTGGCCCCCTGCCTGCGTTTTCCAATGCGATGTGGCGGAACAGATTGCGTAACGCAGCCTGGCACATCGACACCCCGCCCTTACGCTCGACCATCACGTCGGCCATGCCGCCGCCGAGGCCGATGTAATGACCAGTCGGCGCCAGCAGAGGCAGAAAAGCCTTCGCGGCGATTAGGTGCGACATCACATTGTGACGGAAAAGTTCGACCAAATCCTCGATCGGCTGGGTCATGACATGGGCCAGCTCCGGCGGAGCATTGACCGAGGTGATGACCGCGTCGAGCACTGGTTGGTGCCCTGCGACCGCTTTTGCGAGCGCCAGTGCAGATGCGTCATCGCCAACGGAACCCGCCACCGGAATGACTTCACCTTCGCATTCACCGACCAGCGCGCTCAATCGTTCCGGATCGCGCGCGACAGCGATCACCGTCCATCCCATCTTAGAAAACACACGGGCTATACCCCGGCCGACGGTTCCGGTCGCACCGATAATCGCTATTGCTTGCTTTTGCACCATTCACTCATCCCCTTTATGCGGGAATGGTAACAGGCTGCCCGGCCACGGCGACCGGCAAGGCCATCAGATCGGTGATATCAGTCCGTTCAGGCGCGCCGACGGATCAGCGCTTCCTGCGTGATCGAGGCAAGCACCCGCCTGTCCGGCCCAAACATGGAGCCGCGATTAAAGCCGAGCCCGCCGCCTGCAAACGGGCTGTCGACGACATATAGGACCTCGTCAATGTTCGTCGGCGTCGCATGGAACCAGATCGCGTGGTTGAGCGAAACCGACGATAGTTCTCCGTCGTGCAGATGCGGTGCGTGCATGATGCGCGCGGCAAAGTTCGCGCAGGCATCGGTCATGTAGGCGATAGTTGCGTAATAGGCGACGGCATCGCCAGGCGCGGGCACCACTGACGGTCGCAACCATGCCATCGTCTCTGGCCGTGCGCCCGGCACGCCCAGTCCCTCGTCGGGATCGCGGAAGTAGGTTTCGAACGCGACCCGGTTCTTAACCCGGCGCACGACAAGCGGGTCAAGCTCATCGGCGCGGTCGATCACGCACTGGCGATGCGACTTGAGCAGGGCAATGTCGGGCGCCGATGGCGCCGCCACCGCGTGCGCGGGCTGCCCCTCCTCGGGCTCGTGAAAACTGATCTCGGCGCAAAAAACTTCTTTACCGCCTTGCCAGGCGATGACCCTGCGGTGCGCGAAGGCGCGCCCGTCGCGAATAGGGTCGACCCTATACTCGACCGGCTCCGACGCCTTAGCGCTACGGAGGAAAAAAGCGCTCATCGCGTGGGGAAATCGTCCCGGCGCGCTGAGCATCGCAGCCGATGTCGACAGGGCGAGATATTGCCCGCCGAACACTTCGCCCCCCGCATTGGTATCGGGCGATACCGAGCGCCATATATTGGCGCCACACTCGGCAAGTTGGAGCAAGGATCGCAGGTCGGACAACTTCGCCTCCGGTAGCTTGGCACGTTGATCGCGCAACGGTTCGATGGGTTGACAGAGCCGCACAGGCAACCGCTACTTGCGAATATCTTGGCTCCATCCAACGTTAATCACATAGCGGATGGACAGGTTTCGGCGGGTGCCATACCACCGGCCGCGAACTCATGCAGCACAGGACCCGACCCTCATGGCGACCGACGATCAGGCCGTTCTCTACCGCCAAGACGATCACGTCGTCACGCTCACCCTCAACTTACCCGAGCTTCGCAACCCGGTTTCCGAACAATCAGTAATCGAGGGGCTGGTCGCCGCGATGGAGCGTATGAACGCAGACAAGAGCGTTCGCGCGGCCATCCTCACCGGAGCCGGTTCGGCCTTTTCGTCGGGTGGCAATCTGAAGGCGATGGCCGCGCCGGGCGGCAACGCCGATGCTCCTCCCATTGAAAATCGGCTGTGGTATGTTGATGGCATCCAGCGCATCCCCCTCGCCTTCGAGCGGCTCGAGGTTCCGATCGTTGCAGCAGTAAACGGCCCGGCGATTGGCGCGGGATGCGACGTGGCCTGCATGTGCGACATCCGGGTTGCGGGGAAAAGTGCAACATTTGCCGAAAGCTTCGTGAAAGTCGGCCTGATCCCTGGCGACGGCGGTGTCTGGTTGCTGCCGCGCGCCATCGGGCAGTCGCGGGCACGCGAGTTGGCGTTTACCGGCGATGCGATTTCGTCCGACACGGCGCTCGAATGGGGCCTTGTGTCCTATGTGGTCGATGACGACCAGCTGATGGACAAGGCGCGGTCGATCGCACAGCGCATTGCCGCTAATCCACCGGCAGCGGTGCGCATGACCAAGAAGCTGATGACAGCGGGGCAGGACATGACGCTCGACCGCGTGCTCGACATGTCCGCTGCGATGCAGCCTCTTGCCCATGCCACCCGCGACCATCGCGAGGCGCTCGATGCGTTCGTCGCTAAGCGCAAGCCCAACTTCACCGGCAATTGATGCCGCGCCGGAGCCCGCAATGATCGATCAGCCAAAGGTCTTCCGCAACTGGATCGCGGGCGGCTGGGTCGAAGGCGACGATGTCTCGCGCAACGTCAATCCGTCCAACCTGGACGAGACGATTGGCGTCTATGCCCGTGCCGACAAGGCTCAGGTCGAAAGGGCAATCGCGGCAGCTTCCGAGGCACGCGAGGGCTGGCGAAGCGTCGGCATCCTGTCCCGATCCGAAGTTCTCGATCGCGTTGGCAGCGAACTGCTTGCTCGGAAGGACGAATTGGGCCGCCTGCTGTCGCGCGAAGAAGGCAAGACGCTGGCAGAAGGCATCGGTGAAGTTGCGCGCGCCGGTCACGTGTTCAAATGGTTTGCGGGCGAGGCGTTACGGCCCGGCGGCGAGTTCGTCGAATCGGTTCGGCCGGGACTATCGGTCGAAATCACGCGCGAACCGGTCGGCGTCGTAGGCCTGATAACGCCCTGGAACTTCCCGATGGCGATCCCCGCATGGAAGATCGCGGCGGCCTTGGCCTATGGCAACACCGTCGTCTTTAAGCCCGCCGATGCGGTCCCGGCCTCGGCGTGGGCGCTGACCGAAATCATCGCGCGATCCGGAGTGCCAGCTGGGGTGTTCAACCTCGTGATGGGGCGCGGGGGCGTGGTGGGCGATACCATCGTCGGGCATCACGATATCGATGCGGTAAGCTTCACCGGCTCGCAGGCAGTGGGGCAGCAACTGGCAAGCCAGCTTGCCGGGCGCCTTGCCAAAGTGCAGCTCGAGATGGGCGGCAAGAACCCGCTGATCGTGCTCGATGATGCCGATCTCGGCGTTGCCGTAGAGGTCGCCGCTCAGGGTGCCTACTATTCGACTGGACAGCGTTGCACTGCATCGTCACGCCTTATCGTCACGCGCGGCATTCATGACGCTTTCGTGGAAGCGCTGATCGGACGACTGCAGGCGATCCAGGTGGGCGACGCGCTCGATCCGCGAACCGTCATCGGCCCCGTCGCCGAAGCGAAGCAGCTGCAAAGCAACCACGACTATCTCGATGTCGGCAAGGCGGAAGGCGCCGAGCTCGTCGTCGCTGGCGAGATCTGCGAGAGCCAGCGCGGCCATTTCATGCGACCGGCCCTGTTCGTGGGCGCAAGCAACGACATGCGTATCGCGCGCGAAGAGATATTCGGCCCGATCGCCTGCGTCATCCGCGCCGATGATTACGACGAGGCAGTGGCATTCGCCAACGACACCGATTTCGGGCTGTCGTCAGGTATCGTGACGACTTCGCTGCGGCATTCCTCCGATTTCAAGCGGCGTTCGAGCGCCGGGATGGTGATGGTCAACACGCCGACGGCAGGGGTTGATTTCCACGTGCCGTTCGGCGGACGCAAGCAGTCGAGCTACGGTCCGCGCGAACAAGGTCATTACGCGGCCGAATTCTATACGACGGTCAAAACGGCCTATACCGCCGCCTGATCGCCATCGGGCGCTTCGATCAGCATTTCGTCGACGATATCCAGTCCATAGCCGCCAACGCCGGTGATCGTATGACGCTTGCTGGTGCGCAGCAAGATCATATCGCGCACGCCAAGGTCGGCGAGGATCTGCGCGCCGATGCCAAAACTGCGAGAATCTGCAGGGTTTCCGTCGGGGCCCACGCCGATGCCGATATCGGGTGACGGTAACAACACGAGGATGATGCCTGAGCCGTGTTCGACGATGCGCTGCATCGCCCGCGGAATGAGGCCCCGCCGGTGTCCAGGTACGTTTAGCATGTCATAGAAGGCCGACGCGACGTGAACGCGCACTAGAGTCGGCTGATCTGAGTCGATTTCTCCTTTCACCAAGGCATAGGCCCGTGTGCCGTCGATCTTGTTGCGATAGACAAGCATCTTCCATTCGTGTCCGTCTTCGGACTGAAACGTCGATTGGGCAATCGTCTCAACCAGATGGTCGAAGCGTAGGCGATAGGCTATCAAATCCTTGATCGTCCCAATCTTCAACCCGTGATGGGCGGCGAACTTCAAAAGTTCGGGAAGGCGCGCCATCGTGCCGTCTTCGTGCATGATCTCGCAGATCACACCGGCCGGCATCAAGCCCGCAAGTCGCGCTACATCGACCGCCGCCTCGGTATGGCCCGCGCGTACCAGCGTACCGCCATCTCGCGCGACCAACGGGAACACGTGTCCGGGCGTTACGATCTCGTCCGAACCGACCTGTGGATTGATCGCCACGGTTATCGTCCGCGCGCGGTCGGCGGCCGAAATACCGGTCGTGACCCCGTGCCGTGCCTCGATGGATACAGTAAAAGCCGTTTCGTGGCGCGTTCCGTTGGCCTTGGACATCATCTCGAGGCCAAGCTGGTCGGCCCTTTGCCGAGTCAACGCAAGGCAAATGAGGCCGCGGCCGTGCATCGCCATGAAGTTGATCGAAGCCGGGGTTGCCATCTGGGCCGGGATGACCAGATCGCCTTCGTTTTCGCGATCCTCATCGTCGACAAGGATAAACATCCGGCCATTGCGGGCTTCGTTGATGATTTCCTCGGCGGTTGCGAGCGCGGCTTCCTGCGACATAATTTTTTTACTCCCAATCACGACCGCTAGTTGTCAGATGCTTGACGACGCCCTTGTTCGCCAGCGGAAAATCGCTCGGCGCGATATTGACCGGGATGCCGCTCATGCGCGGCTGGCCGCTGTAACGCTCCGCCTCGTCGTCAAGTCCGCTGAGGCGCGACGTCGGACTGCCCTTCTCGAACAGGTCCGCATCGTCATCCGGCCCGCCGCCGTAGCCATGCGACATCGAGATGAGCCCAGGTCGCAACGCAGCATCAACCCGAACAACGCCCGGGATCGATCCATAGCGGGAAGTGATACTAATCACTGAACCTTCCGTCAGATCGTGCGCGGTCATGTCGTCGGGGTGCATGAAGGCCGGATTGTAGGGCAATCCCCTAGTCGCCGGATCGTGCGATATCGAATTGAACGTATGCCGCATGCGTCGACTGATCAGGCGAAACGTGAAGCCTGCTCCATCATTGCTACTTGCTAGAGAATATGCGCGCAGATCCGCCATCATGTCGGCATCGGCCAGTTCGAGCCGCCCTTCCCAGCCTTCGTCTTGGGGCAGGACGCGAGCGTTCTCGTCTGGAAACACGGCCCCATGCGGATAACGCTTCAATTCGGCGAGCGGGATGCGCGATCCTGCCATGAACTGTTCCAGCAAAGTATCGGTATCGGTATCGGGTCGGTCGTCCAGGTCGACATCGAATGTCGTTCCGTTCAGCCCGTGCATTGTGAACTCGCGACCCATTCGCTTGCACAAACCGTAAAAGAACTCCCACTCCTCTATGACCTGCGAGCCCGGCGGCGGCGCAACGATCGCGGGCGTGTACTGCCCAAACGATTCGGCCACGCCGACCCCGGTCGAGTAAAAGGCGAGTCCTTCCGAGAGGTAAGAGATGCCCGGCGTCTCGAGGTGCTGCTTGCAAGCGATGACATAATCGGCCAGCGCCGCCGAAGGGGTCATCTTGACGTCCAGCGCGACACTCACTTCCAGGCTGCTCAAGGCCTCTATCGTCTTGTTCTGGTCCGGCCAGGCGAGCACCGGATTGCCGGCACAGTTTATGAAGGCACGAACTTGTCCTTGACCGGGCAGCAGGATCTCTTCGGGCAACGCCGCAGTCGGCATCGGCGCTGATCCGGCGAAATAGGCGCCAAGCCCGCGGACACGAGTGGCGTGACCGCCAAACGAATCGCCCCATGCCGGAAACGGCGGAGTAGCCTGTGCCTTGGCGGATGGAGGGGCCATGGTGACCCCTGCCACCGGCAGGACTTCACCCTCGCGCATGTAATGGCCGCATAGTGTCTCGACGCACATGCGCAGATACTCGACCAGAGTGGACGAACCACTCATGCTCGGTCCTGTGCCGCAGATTGCGTAGCCGCGACGCGCAGAAGCATAAGTCCGCGCCGCCAGGACAAGGTCGGCAGCACCGATGCCAGCTGCTTCCGCGACCGCCTCGGGCGAGAACTCGGCCAGTGCCGTGCGCAATTCGGCAAGGCCGCGGGTGTTCTTTGCTACGAAGGCACAGTCGTACAGTTCCTCGTCGATGATCACCCGGACCATCGCAGCCAAGATCGCGGCATCGTGGCCCGGCAATGGCTGCACGAACTGAGTCGCCTTCCTTGCCGTTTCGGTGCGACGAGGATCGATAACGATCAGTTGCGTACCTTTCGCCAACCGGTCGTTAATCCATGCCGCAGGGTTGCCGAAAGGAAAGCCGTTGTGGCTGACCAGAGGATTCATGCCAATGATCAAGATCGCCTGGGGGTCGATCCAGCCATTGCCGGGTGCCTGCCACATGCCGTGCAGCCCCTTGGCGACCGACTTGCCGGGCTGATCGATTGATTCGTTGCTGAACACCATCGGCGACTGAATCGCTTCCATGAAGGAATGGGTGCCCGCCATGGCCAGCGAATGCGCAACGATCCCGGTTCCGTGGTAGGAAGCGATCGCACGCGGTCCGTCGCGTTCAAGGATGGCGGTCAGCTTGGCGGCGATCTCGTCCATCGCCAGTTCGACGTCAATCGGCGCGAAACTGTTATCCGGCTGCCGTTTCATGGATTGCAGCAGCCGGTTCGGACTGTTGTGCACGGAAGGCGACGCACGCCCTTTCATGCAACCATAGCCCCTGTACAACGGATTGTCCCGGTCGCCGGTCATCGACACCGCACGCCCTTCATCGTCGACTTCGACCACGGCACCGCATAAATGGTAGCAAACCCGGCAGAAAGTCGGATGGGCAGTCATCGTTCTATCCTCTCCAAAAAACATGCGCTGCCATTCTGACAATATAGTTACGCAGCCCCGCAGGTTCACCCGGCTTTGTGCCCCCAGCAAAATAATTCTGTCAACCGATAGATCGACCCACAATCTAGCCGCTCGCCGCACTCGGCGGCAATCCTGCTTGACAAAAAGCCTTTTCTACTGTCTGTTCGAAAATAGGAGAGCAGATATGCAATTAAGACGACTTTCGAGATCGTTGGGCGAGCTCAATGTGGTCGGTTGGAGCGGCACCGAAACCGATGGTGTCGTGAAGTCGGCTGGACGCGCCCTCAAGATACTGGAACTTTTTGACGTGCTCCGGCGCGAGGCTCCGGTGTCCGAGGTTTCCGACCTTCTGGACTTGCCGCAATCGAGCACATCGGTCCTGCTGCGCAGTATGGTCGTGATGGGCTATCTTCATTTTAATCCCAATACCCGCGCGTTTGGACCGACCATTCGCGTCGCGTTGCTCGGCAACTGGGTAAATGGGCCTATGATCAGTGACGGGCTATTGATGCGCCTGTTGCAGCGCGTAAACGCACGTACCGGCGAGGCGGTCGTGGCTGCCGTGCGCAACCAGATCTGGTCGGAATATGTGCACGTCGTGCAGTCGATGAATCCCGTCCGCCTCTTTGTAGTGAAGGGATCGCGGCGCCCCCTTATCCGGTCGGGAACCGGCCTTGTGCTCTTGGCCGACTTGCCGGACGCGGTCATAAAGCGGATCGCGATGCGCACCAACGCCGAATCCGGCGTTGGCGAACCACATCAGTCGATCCAGACGTTGATGGATAACGTCGCCGGAGTGCGCGAACAGGGGTGGGCCTGCACGCTCGACACAATCACCAAGGGCGGCGGCATGGTGGCCATGCGACTGCCGCAGATCGGCGAGGAAGAACCGCTCGTCGTCGGCATTCCGAGCATGACCGCGGACTTGCGCGAGAACCGCGATCGCTACCTCGAAATCCTGCGCGAGGAAATCAACCGGTACTCCGAGTCGCGCCAAGTGCATGCCACATCGGAGAAGGACAGCTTGGAAGCTTGGGCCGAGGGCGGGGTATTACACCTGTAATAGATCGTCGCTGCCGGGCTTGGCAGGGCTGAACGCCATTGCCAACCCCGCAGAACGGATACAGGTCTGACGGCGACACAATGGAGTTGCCGCGTGCAGACATTTACGGCGCAACCAATTTCCTGGCCTGAATCCGCCGCAGAACTACGGCAAAGGGCCCGACGACTGGTTGCCGAACATCCGCCCCACCCCGATCCCGCGACGCGTGCCAATTGCTGGACTTTCGCAGACCCAGCGTTCAGCAAGAATCTGGGCGACGCAGGCCTGATCGGCATGACTTGGCCGCGCGAATACGGCGGTCATGAACGCTCAAGTCTCGAGCGTTATGTCGTCCTTGAGGAATTGCTGGCCGCGGGCGCGCCGGTGGGCGCTCACTGGATTGCTGATCGCCAGACTGGCGGCATGTTGCTGCGTTATGGACAGCGTGAAGAAATCGAGCGCTGGGTTCCCGGCATGGCCAAGGGCCGCGTATACGCCTGCATCGGCCTGTCGGAACCAGATGCCGGCTCAGACCTTGCCTCGGTCAAGACGACAGCACGGCGTGACGGGCGCAAATGGATCGTCGACGGCCAGAAGGTTTGGACCACTGGCGCGCACTTCTGCCACGTGATGATCGCGCTCGTCCGCACCGAGCCGGGATCTCAGCGCAATGCCGGACTCAGCCAGTTCGTCATCCCGATGGATGCGCCGGGAGTAACCGTTCGCCCAATCATCGACCTGACCGGCGGGCACGACTTCAACGAGGTCTTTTTCGATTCGGTCGAGCTCGAAGAACACGCGCTGGTCGGGGCCGAGGGGCAGGGTTGGCATCAAGCCACAGCCGAGCTCTCGCTCGAACGTTCGGGACCGGAGCGCTACCTGTCGTCGACCGCGCTTTTCCTGGAATTGCTGCGCTACGTCGGCCCTTCGCCCGATGCGCATGTCAGGCAACTGGTGGGCCGTCTTGCCGCGCAGATGTGGACCTTGCGGATGATGTCGGCGACGGTTGCCGCCAAGCTGGCTGCCGGCGAGGACCCCGCGCTCGAGGCGACGATCGTCAAGGATCTCGGCAACAGCTTCGAGCAGGCAATGCCCGAACTGGTCCAGGCCGCGATCGACCTGGACCTTTCAGGCGAGGTACCGCTGGCACGGATACTCGGCCATCTCCTGCAAGTCTCGCCGTCATTCTCGCTGCGCGGTGGTACGCGCGAAATCCTCAAGGGCATCATCGCAAGGGGGCTCGGTCTCAGATGAACGAACACCAGTCCATGCTTGCCGACATGACGCAGTCACTGTTTGAGGAAATCGGTCATGCCGCCGATCCTGCGGCGGACTGGGACAGGGTCGAGGAACTTGGCTTACCCGGCCTCTTGGTCCCCGAAAATGATGGCGGCTTCGGCGGGTCGTGGCAGGATGGGCTTATCGTCTTCCGCACGGCCGGCTATCATGCGCTCGACCTGCCGCTGGTCGAAGCGATCATCGCCGCGCACATCGCCAGATGTGCCGGTCTCTCGGGACGCGGAACCATCGCGATGGCAGCAACTGGCTCGTTGTTGGACAATTGCTTTACCGGTTCAGTAAGTGGCGCGGCTGCGGCTGACGGCGCGGCCTTCGTTGTCGCCCCTTCGCCCAACGGCAATGGCAGCATGATCGTCGACCTTGCTGGTCAAAACTCCCCGTCGCGCACCGCGATTTCCGGCGAAAGGCGCAGCACACTCCTGTTGGATGGGGCACGCACGGTACAGCATGAGTCGGACATCTTCATGCTCGGCGCTTTCGCCCGTTCCGCGCAAATCGCCGGGGCGCTCGACGCGGCATTGGCCATGGCTACCGAGTACGCAAACCAGCGTAAGCAGTTCGGTCGGGCCCTCTCCGCTTTCCAGGCGGTCCAGCAGAACCTCGCCACTTTCGCGTGCGAGGCTGCGGCAGCGAACTGTGCCGCCCATGCCGCAGCTCAGGCGCTGGATCATGGCGATGCGACTTACGAGGTCGCTGCTGCGAAGATGCGGGCAGACATGGCAGCCGGTGTCGGCACCGCGATCGCGCATCAGGTGCATGGTGCGATCGGCTTTACAGAGGAATACGACCTGCACTGGCTGACCCGTCGGCTGTGGACTTGGCGCAGCGAGTTCGGAAACGACAGCTATTGGGCCGACAGGCTGGGTCAGCGCACTTGCGCCCGCGGTGCGGACAATTTTTGGCCCGACCTAACCAATTTAAGTGACCGGCTGGTCAGCTGACGCCTTTCTGGAAGTCGCTATCGGATAAGTGTCTGCCTGGGCACCGCCATCGGCGAACGCGGTTATGTATTAGCCGATCTCGGCTAGGTTTTCTGTTAGAGCCCGAACCGAAAGTTATTGAGCAATACCAGCATGTTGTGATTCACACCTCTTTGCGAAGAGATGGAGTGAATGGTGACATGGACTGGTATTGCCCGGCGCGAGCAT
>NZ_JAVDWV010000015.1:0-125820 GCF_031457465.1 Sphingobium xenophagum | reverse complement strand
GCCGAAAACTCATCCATCGGGCGCCTCCAACCATGGAGACTGCCCAAGAATCCCATTCGATCAATCGTTCAAGCCCATATGCGATTCCCCTGCCCGGCACGGGGAGGGGGACCGTCGGCGCAGCCGATGGTGGAGGGGGCAGGCGGCCTGACACCGCCTCATCCTACTGCACGAAGGTCAGCGACAAATTCTCGGCATTTTTGGGAATGTCGATCCGGCTTTCGTTGATCGACGCCTCTTCGCCGGGCTTCAGCCGGGCCTTGTCGGCCTTGGTGGTCCAACTGAACACCAGCCGGTTCTGCTGGTCGCGCAATTGCACCAGCACCGGCGGCACCGGCAACGTCTGCGTCCCGCTGTTCACGATCCGCGCGCCAAAGGCGAAATATTCCTCGCCCGTCGGCAGCTTGCGCCGCTCGGCGGGTTTGGAAAGGTAGAATAGCAGGTCGGGATCGCCCTCTTCGGCGACCAGTCCCATGCTGACCGCCCATCCCGGCGGCCCGAAATAATAAAGCGCGCCGCCCGCCGCTGCCACGATCAGGGCAAAGGCGACGGCAGCATAGGTCCATAATTTCAGGACATTGCGGCGGCGCTTGACCGGCGCGGCAGGCGCTGGTTCGCTTTCGTCCGCCCGGCTGACGGGCGCGCCCGCATAGATGTCGTCGAAACGGTTGTTCGCGGGTGCCGAAGGCTCTGGCGCAACCGGCTCGGCGGCCTGCGTGTCTGGAACCGCCTCGACCGGTGGGGCAACGGGCGCTGGCTCCGGCGATGGCGGCACTGCCACCGGCGGCGCGGCGTACGCTGGCTCGTCCGCCCGTCCGGGCAGGATGGCAGGCTCCTGGAACCAGCTATGCTTGCAGGCGGCACATCGCACCTGGCGGCCATTGGGGCCGACGGCGCTGTCCGGCACGACATAGCGTGTCGCGCAATGGGGACATAGCAGGATCATGACGCTTCATAGGCATGGCAGGGACTCGCGCGCAAGCGGCAAGCATCGGGCACGTCACGCCACTGTCATTCAGTCTCGCGACTCGCCCCTTTTCCCGGCGCGGGCTTTACGGCGACCTGCCCGCTGTGCCATGGCGGGGCTTCCGGGGAAGCAGGGAGCGCATGACGCGCCATCAATCTGACATGACGGCCATCGTCCAGTTCGAAAATGTCGGCCTGCGCTATGGTCTGGACAGTGAAACCCTGTCGGATGTCAGCTTTTCGCTGGCGGCTGGCGGATTCTATTTCCTGACCGGCGCGTCCGGCGCGGGCAAGACGTCGCTGCTCAAACTCCTCTATCTCGCCCAGCGGCCCAGCCGCGGCGTCATTCGCCTGTTCGGCGAAGATGTCGTCACCCTGCCGCGCACCCGCCTGCCCGGCTTCCGCCGCCGCATCGGCGTGGTGTTTCAGGATTTTCGCCTCGTCCCCCATTTGTCGGCCTATGACAATATCGCCCTCCCGCTCCGCGTGGCGGGGATGGAGGAGAAGGAGATCGACGCGCCGGTCGCCGAAATGCTGAGCTGGGTTGGCCTCGGCGATCGCGGACAGGCGCGGCCCGCCACCCTGTCAGGCGGGGAGCAGCAGCGGGTCGCCATCGCCCGCGCCGTGATCGGCCGTCCCGAAATCCTGGTCGCCGACGAACCGACCGGCAACGTCGATGCCGACATGGCCCGGCGGCTGCTGACCCTGTTCGAAGCGCTCAATCGCCTGGGCACCACCATTGTCGTCGCGACCCACGACCTGCCGCTGATGAGCCAGGTCACCGGCGCGCAGATGATGCGGTTGGACAAGGGGCGGCTCGCCGATCCCACCGGATCGCTGCGCTATCCGGCCCGGTCCCGGCAGGCCGAATGAGCAGTTCGCGCGCCAGCCGCCGCGCGTCCGCCGCCGCGCGCCATCGCCTGCTGCCGGGCGGACGGCTCGCCGGACCCATGCCGTGGATCATCGCCATCATGATGTTCCTGACAGTCCTGTCCGCCGCCGCCGGTCTGGCGCTGGGCGCCGCTGTCCAGGCGATGAGCGCGGACCTCGCCGGACGCGCCAGCGTGCAGGTGGTGGAGGCTGATGCCGCCGTGCGCGACCAGCTCGCCGCCCGCACGCTCCAGGCGCTGCGCCAGGCCAGTGAGGTCCGCGCCGCAACTCCGGTCGATCCCGCCGCGCTCGCCGACCAGTTGCGCCCCTGGCTGGGCGAGGATGCCGCCAGTGCCGACCTGCCGGTGCCCGCGCTGATCGACGTGACGCTCACCCCCGGCGCGGCGGAGGCGAAAGTCGATCGTTTGCGCCGCCTGCTCGGCAGCATCGCGCCCAGCCTGCGGATCGAACCCCATGCGGCGTTCCTCCTGCCGCTCGCCGGACTGCTCGCCGCGCTCGGCTGGCTGGCAGTCGGTGTCGTCGTGCTGATGACGGTCGCGACCGGCGCAGTAGTCGTGCTGGCAGCGCGCGGCGCGCATGACAGCCATCGCGGCACGATCGACGTGCTGCACCTGATGGGATCGACCGATGTGCAGATTGCCCGGCTGTTCCAATGGCGCATCGGTCTCGACGCGCTGTTGGGCGGCGTGCTGGGCTTTGCCTTCGCGGTGGCCACCCTGCTCGTCATCGGCCTGCGCCTCGATGCGACCGGCTCCGATCTGCTGGGCGCGGTGGCACTCGACAGGACCGGCTGGGCACTGCTCGCGCTGCTGCCGGTGGCGGGCGTCCTGCTGGCCGTCCTCACCGCGCGCTGGACCGTGCTGCGCGCGCTGGGCCGCGCGCTGTGATCGTCCGCCTGTTCGCCGTCAGCCTGTTGGGGTGGATGCTGGGCTTCATCTGGTTCGCGGTGCTGCTGCCCCAACCGCTCGACAGCCGCCCCACCGATGCCATCGTCGTGCTGACCGGCGGGGCCGGGCGGATCGACCGGGGTATCGCTCTGTTGCAGGCCAAGACCGCCAAGCGCATGCTGATCTCCGGGGTCGATCGCTCGGTGCGTCCGGGCGAACTGGCCGCCGAATATGATACGCCCGAAGCGCTCTTCGCCTGCTGCATCACGCTCGGCCGCGAAGCGATCGACACCCGCTCCAACGCGATCGAGACCGCCCGCTGGCTGGAACGGCGCGATTACAAGACCGTGCGCCTCATCACCACCGACTGGCATATGCGCCGCGCCGCGTTGGAGTTGCGGCAGGCGTTGCCGGAGCGGGTCGCGATCGTCTATGACGCGGTGCCCAGCCGCCCTAGCCTCACGATATTGGTGCGCGAATATAATAAATATCTGCTGCGGCGCGGGGCTGCGCTGCTTGGCATCTGACAAAGGCGCATATCTGCTCATGCTCACCGCGATCCGCTCGCTCGCCTTCACGCTGGTCTTCTATTCCGGCAGCCTGTTCTTCGTGCTGGCGGCCCTGCTGCTGGGATCGTTCAGTACCGAGGCGGTGCTGCGGATCGGTACGGGGTGGAGCCGCTTCCATCGCCTGTGCGCGCATTGGCTGCTGGGGCAGAAGGTGAAGGTGGTCGGCGACCTGCCGCTCGGTCCCTATCTCTATATCGTCAAGCATGAATCGATGTTTGAAACGATCGACATGCTCTGCCTGTTCGATCGTCCGGCCGTCGTCGCCAAGCGGGAATTGCTCGACATTCCGTTGTGGGGCCGCGTCGCCCAGCGCTATGGCCTCATCCCCATCGAACGCAGCGGCGGGGCGAGCGCCATGCGGGTGCTGCGCGCCGCCGCCCGCGACGCCAATGCGCAGGGGCGGGCGGTCTGCGTCTTCCCCGAAGGCACCCGCGTCCCCCATGGCGAAGCGCCACCGCTCAAGGCCGGTTTTGCCGGCCTCTATGTCCTGCTCGGCCTGCCCGTCGTGCCGATCGCGATCGACAGCGGCCGGGTGTCGCCGCGTGGCAAATTCCTCAAACGATCCGGCACCATCACCTATAAGGTGGGAGAGATCGTCCCGACCGGCCTTGATCGCCGCGAGGCCGAAACCCGTGTCCATGCCGCGATTAACGCGCTGAACCCGCCATCCGCCCTGCTTCAGTGAGAGCGGCCGAAATCGGGCTTCGCGTCATCCTGTCCCTGTTCGATGATCGAACGGCGAATCTCGCGGGTGTGGGTGAACAGGTTGAACAGCGCGTCGCCGTCATTCCAGCGGATCGCCCGTTGCAGCGCGGATAGATCCTCCGAAAAACGCTGCAGCATTTCCAGCACCGCATCCTTGTTTGCCAGGAACACGTCGCGCCACATGGTCGGGTCGGACGCCGCAATCCGGGTAAAGTCGCGAAAGCCGCCGGCCGAATATTTGATGACTTCGGACTGGGTGACATTTTCCAGGTCGCTCGCCGTACCGACGATGGTGTAGGCGATAAGGTGCGGCAAATGGCTGGTCACCGCCAGCACCAGGTCATGATGCGCCGGGTCCATCAATTCGACATCCGCCCCGACCCGCCGCCATAGTTCGGCGACTCGCTCGACCGCGGCCGGATCGGCGTCGGCCGGGGGCGTCACGATGCACCAGCGGCCCTTGAACAGCGTGGCGAAGCCCGCTTCCGGTCCGCTATTTTCGGTCCCCGCGACGGGATGCGCCGGGATGATCGTCCGCCCCGGCAGCGCAGCGGCAAGCTGCGCCAGCACATCGGCCTTGCACGACCCCACATCGCTGACGATCGCATCGGCGGGCAGATCATCGACAATCTCGGCGGCCGCTGCGCCCATCGCACGGACGGGCACGCACAAGATCACCAGATCGGCGTCGGTCACCGACGCCCCCGCCGTGTCGGTGACATCGTCGCACAGGTCGATCCGACGCGCGGTGTCGCGCACCTGCGGGTCGGCGTCATGGCCCGTCACCCGCACGGTGGGCATGTTCGCCCGGATCGCGCGGGCGAGCGAGGAGCCGATCAGCCCCAGACCGATGATGGTGACGCGGGCGAAAGGCAGCATCGCGTCAGGCCGCTTCCGCCATGGCGCGCAGCTTGGCGGCGACGGCGCGGGTCTGCGCCTTGGTGCCGATGGTGATGCGCAGCCCGTTGGGCAACCCTTGGCCGGGCAGCCAGCGGGTGGCATAGCCTTCGTCCCACAACCCCTTCATCGCGGCCTCGGCGGTCAATGTGCCATCGAACAGGATCAACAGGAAATTGGTCTTGCTTGGCACCACGCGCAGGCCGTGGTTGGACAGGGCACCGACTTCGCCCGCCAGCCATTCGCGCCAACGCGCATTATGCGTCCGGCTCGATTCGACCCAGCCGCTATCGTTGATCGCGGCGATGGCCGCCGCCTGTCCCGCCGTCGTCACGTTGAACGGCGCGCGGATGCGGTGGAGAATTTCGATGATCGCCGGGCAGGCATAGCCCCAGCCGATGCGCTCAGCCGCGAGGCCATAGATTTTCGAGAAGGTGCGCGTGACCAATATGTTGGTGGCACTCTTCGCCAGCTCCAGGCCGCCATCATCCTCGCCCGCGTCGAGATATTCGGCATAGGCCTGGTCCAGCACCAACAAGATGTCGGGGCGCAGGCCCGCATGCAGCCGCGCAATCTCTTCACGGCCGGTCATCGTGCCGGTGGGGTTGTTGGGGTTGGCGAGGAACACGACCTTGGTCTTGTCGGTCACGGTCGCCAGCAGCGCGTCCACGTCGGTCGCATAGTCCTTGTCCGGTGCCACCACCGGCGTCGCGCCGACCCGGCGGGCCGCAATGTCGTAGACCGCAAAACCATAGCGCACATAGAGGATTTCATCGCCCGGCCCGGCATAAGCGCTGGCCGCGATGTGCAGCAGTTCGTCGGAGCCTGTGCCGTAGATCACCTGCGCCGGGTCCAGCCCATGCACCGCACCGATCGCCTCGCGCAACCGGGTCGCGGCGGGATCGGGATAGCTGGCGAGATCGGCGGTGGCCGCGACCAGCGCGGCCCGCGCGGCCGCCCCTGTGCCAAGCGGATTTTCATTGGCCGACAGCTTGATCAGCGGGCGGCCATCGTCGGCGGCGGATTTACCAGGGATATAGGGCGAAATGCCCATTATCCAGTCTTTGGGAGCGGGTTGTGTCATGGCATCGCGCTTTAGCGGCTTCCGCGCCAAAGGCAAAGCGGCAGACCGAGCGGGGATTTTGAGCTGTTCAGGGTCACAGGGGGAAATACACACCGTTGCAGGGTCCAATTTTGGGGCGAATTGGCCCGAATTGTAGCGGGAAAGCCATGGCAACGTCCCGGCGACGCGACACGGACGCGACAGCGACGCGCCATGAACGCGCCACCGACGCGACGGGGGCGGGGGGCGGTGAAGGGCGGCGTGGAGCGGGCGGAGGACTGGCGCATCGCTCAGGATAGACCAGAGAAAATCCTACATTGGAAGGGGGTTGGTTGGGAATGGCGACTGGCCTTGATGTGGGGGTGTCGGGGATGGGCAGGTGGCTTTTTTCGACCGTTACGCTGGCCCACCCCCCGATCGGGGTAAACAGCGCCCCGCGCTGTTTAGGCCAATCCGGGGGATTGCCCGACCCCGATCGCCCCTCGCGCAAGCGGGAGGGGGAGTGAGACTTGCCGGGCTGTAGCGGGATGGGTTTTTGTACTGAAATGCTCCGCGCCATCACTAGGTGGGAGGAGGGGTGTAACTCTATCGAGAGGGCGACACCCCTCCGTCTGGCTAGGCCAGCCACCTCCCCTGCCAGGGGAGGATGACCGAAAACGACCGAAGCTGTATAAAAACGTGTGGCTACGAACGAAATGAACAATTTTAGAATTAGTGTGATCCCCATCGCGTATAGAAATTATCCTGCGTCAGTATTGTGTAAACTAAAGTTGTGCGGAAGAGCATGTCATTGTCGTGTTTACACAATCTCGACCACAATGGGACGTCACCCCGGACTTGATCCGGGGTCCCGCTATTTGTGCGGAGAAAAGCGGGATGCCGGGTCAAGCCCGGCATGACGAAGGAGGAATGGGAATGAACGGTCATTCTGCGGACCTTCAGGTGACAGGCTGGCACTTGATGGTGATGCGGCTGTGGCCGCCTCTTGGCCCTGGCGGCAAGCGAGGTATGGACCAGCGGTCACCAGTTCCCAAGCGACGAAAGAGCGCACCGCATGTCAGTCTATCGGGGGTGGGTTCGCCAAGATATATTGTAACACCACCGTCTCGAAGAAGTGAAAACTCGCAGCGAAGCAACGTTTGGCCCCCGCTGCAAAGCAGATTCTGAATGTGCAGTTGAGGTGCGGCGGCGGCTTCGCTTCCCGCATTTGCCCAGCGAGCAGCGAGTTCGTTGCCGTTTCCGATTAGGGCATTCGACTGAAGGTCACTCCAGATTTCTGCGCGAAGTTCCCCCGCAAGTGCTTCTTCAGGATGAGCCATCTGAATATCTGGGGTTGGCGAATGGGTGCATCCCGACCCAACAGCCGAAACGAAAGATAGCAGAATGAAGGTGCGCGTCATCGCGCAGGGTTATACCAAACAAATGTTCCCAATCCACCCCTTCCCCTCATGCCTGTAAACGCACCGGGCGGCCCTCGCGGGCGGAGCGGTAGATGGCTTCGATGACGCGCAGGTCGGCGAGGCCTTCTTCGCCGGGTACGATGACAGGCGTGCCGTTCAGCACGGCTTGCGCCAGATGGTCGAGCTGGCCCGCAAATTGCGTCTTGGGCGAGGGCGGCAGGGTGCGGTCGGTGACTTTTCCGTCTTTGCGGACGCGCATCGCATGGCCGCTATAGGGGGTGGCGGGTTCCATATCGATCCACCCTTGGGTGCCGATCACGCGATAGCTGTTGTGGGCGGAGCTATAGCTGGACACGCAGGTCGCCTCGATCCCCGACGGGAAGCGCAGCAGGAAGGTGATGCGGTCCTCCACAGTGCGAAAGCGCGGGTCGGCGCGGTCGGTCGATTCGATCGCCATCACGTCCACCGGCTCCTCGCCGGTCAAATAGCGCACGGCATTGAGGCTGTAGATGCCGATGTCCATCAGCGATCCGCCGCCCGACAGGGGCTTGTCGAGTCGCCATTGGCCCGGCTGGATCGGGAAGCCATGTTCGGCGGTGATGATCCGCGTTGGTCCGACATGGCCGCCACGCGCCAGTTCGATCGCCAACTGGTTATGCGGTTCGAAGCGTGATCGATAGCCGATCATCAGTTTTTTGCCCGCCGTTCGGCTGGCCGCGATCATCGCTTCGCATTCGGCGACGGATATCGCCATCGGCTTTTCGCACATGACATGCTTGCCCGCCCGTGCGGCGCGGATCGAATATTCGGCGTGCATGCTGTTGGGCAGGATGATGTAGACAGCGTCGATATCGGGATTGTCGGCGATGCGGTCGAACGTCTCATAGCTGTAACGATGCGTCTTGGGCACGCCATATTCGGTGCCGAATTGTTCCAGCTTGGCCGGGGTGCCGCTGACGAGGGCGCTGATCTTCGCATGATCGCACCCGGCAAAGGCGGGCATGATCTGTTTCGTCGCATAAGATCCCAGGCCGACGATCGCATAGCCGAACTTGCGACCGGGCCTGGCCGCCAGCGCGGGCATACCCGCCGCGGCAAGGCCAAGGCCGACTCCGGTCATCAGGGTCCGCCGCGTTACGATGCTCTCGTCGGTCATGCTCATCTCCTAAAGGGTCGGTCTGCCGCTCTGGAGAGAGAATAACCCATACAAATGGCAATGCCCACCCTTTTGCTGTGCGGGGTGCAGGGGCGCGATCTGGTGCGGGCCTGTGTGTCGGGGCTTTGGGTGGGGGCGGGGCTTGCGCATGCCGCGATGCGCCTGAACGGCGTTCAGGCCGGGCTATGCCCGCAGGCTTTCCATTCATAAGGGGGGGGTGGTGCGGTCGAGAAGACTCGAACTTCCACGGCCTTTCGGCCACAACGACCTCAACGTTGCGCGTCTACCAGTTCCGCCACGACCGCACACTCAAAGGGAAACCGGCAGGGCCGGCATCTGGTAGGCGGTGGCCATTAGCAAAGGCTTTTGCCCCATGCAACAACCTATCTGTATCTGCGTTATGATTGATGAGATCGGGTCGATATAAGGATCGTGGGAAGGTGAGGCGCGGGATGCCGGGGCAGTGGTGGATGATGTCGGGTATGACTCTGGCCGCATCGGTCGCGATGGGACTGGGGCTGGGAAGCTATGTCACCAGCCCGCAGACATCGGCGGCGGCCACCGAGGAAATGTGGACGCCGGAGGACGCCCCATCCTATGCCGACGCGGGAAGCGCGAGCCTGACCAGCGATGACGATCGGGGACCGGCCGTGATTCGCTGCACCGGATGTGGCCCGACCTTGACGGAACGGCGCTTTGCCGCCGACATGGCCGGGATGGACGCTGATGGCATGATCAGCGGCAGCAGCGATCCGGTGGTGCAGGACTATATGGCGCAGGACCCTGTGCCGACCGACGAGGCGCTGGTGATCGACCCCGCGCCGGTGCGGCCTGCCGCAGAGCCGCGACCGGAACGCCCGAAGCTGGCGGCGGGCGACGCGCTGCCAAAGCCGATCCGGGCGTCGCAAGGGGCGGTGCCGCCAACCGTCCTGCCGACGATCGGCCACGACCACCCCTGAGGCCTTATTCGGCCGCGACGACTTCCGCCGGGGCGTCGCTGAGCGGGTGCGCGAGGCGGGTGATCATTTCCTTGGGGCACACCTGCCAGAAATAACGCCGCCAGCGGTCCCAATCATCCAATATGGTGTTCGACCATTTGCTGTCGGTCGACACGGCATGCTGGGCGATCAGCGCTTTCAGCTCGGCCTCCCAATGCGCGCTTTCCAGCCGCTGCCAGACGATGCCTTCGGGGTTGGCGCGCGACGGGAAGCTGCCATCTTCGTCGAGGATGAAGGCCATGCCGCCGGTCATGCCCGCGCCGAAATTCGCGCCGGTCTTGCCCAGAATGACCGCCGTGCCGCCGGTCATATATTCGCAGCCATTGGCACCGCAGCCTTCGACCACGACCTGCGCGCCCGAATTGCGGACAGCGAAGCGTTCACCGGCTTGCCCCGCCGCGAACAGCTTGCCGCTGGTCGCGCCATAGAGGACGGTGTTGCCCAATATGGTATTGTCCTTGCTCGCGAGCGGGCTGGAGACGGTCGTGCGCACGACGATGATGCCGCCCGACAGCCCCTTGCCGACATAGTCATTAGCATCGCCGAACACTTCGAGCGTGATGCCCTTGCACAGGAACGCGCCGAGTGACTGGCCCGCAGACCCGCGCAGCCGCACGGTCAGATGCCCGTCGGCCAGCGTCGACATGCCGAACTTGTCGGTGACGGCCGAGGAGAGGCGGGTGCCGACCGCGCGGTGCGTGTTGCGCACCGTATAGGTCAACTGCATCTTCTCGCCACGCTCGAACACCGCCTTGGCATCGCGCATCATCTGCGCGTCCAGGCTGTCGGGCACGTCGTTGCGCCATTGGGTCAGCGAAAAGCGGCGCTGGTCGTCGGGGGCATCCACCTTGGCCAGGATCGGGTTGAGATCCAGGTCATCGAGATGCTCGGCCCCGCGATTGACCTGCTTGAGCAACTCCGTCCGCCCGATCACTTCGTCCAGGCTGCGATAGCCCAGCCGCGCCAGCACTTCGCGCACTTCTTCGGCGATGAAGGTCATCAGGTTGATGACCTTCTCCGGTGTGCCAGTGAATTTCTGCCGCAGCTTCTCATCCTGCACGCACACGCCCACGGGGCAGGTGTTGCTGTGGCACTGGCGCACCATGATGCAGCCCATCGCGACGAGGCTGAGCGTGCCGATGCCGAACTCTTCGGCGCCGAGGATCGCGGCGATGACGATGTCGCGCCCGGTTTTCAGCCCGCCATCGGTGCGCAGCTTCACCCGGTGGCGCAGCCCGTTGAGGGTCAGCACCTGATTGGCTTCCGACAGGCCCATTTCCCAGGGCGTCCCGGCATATTTAATCGAGGTCTGGGGGCTGGCGCCGGTGCCGCCGACATGGCCCGCGATCAGGATGACGTCGGCATGCGCCTTCGCCACGCCCGCCGCAACGGTGCCGATGCCCGCCTGGCTCACCAGCTTGACGCACACCCGCGCGCGCGGATTGATCATCTTGCAGTCATAGATGAGCTGGGCGAGATCCTCGATCGAATAGATGTCGTGATGCGGCGGCGGCGAGATGAGCGTCACGCCGGGCGTCGAATGGCGCAGCTTGGCGATGAACTCGGTCACCTTGAAGCCGGGCAACTGCCCGCCTTCGCCGGGCTTGGCACCCTGGGCGACCTTGATCTCGATTTCCTCAGCCGATGCCAGATATTCGGCATGGACGCCGAAACGGCCGCTGGCGATCTGCTTGATCACCGAATTGGCGTTGTCGCCATTTTCATAGGGCTTGAAACGGTTGGCATCCTCGCCGCCTTCGCCGGACACGGCCTTGGCCCCGATGCGGTTCATGGCGATCGCCAGCGTTTCATGCGCTTCGGGCGACAATGCGCCGAGCGACATGCCGGGCGTCACGAAGCGCTTGCGGATTTCAGTGGTGGCTTCCACCTCGTCGATCGGCACGGCTTCGCGGGCGAAGTTGAACTCCATCAGGTCGCGCAGATAAACGGGCGGCAGGTCGCGCACGCCGCGCGAAAATTGCAGATAGGTCGAATAGCTGTCGGTCCCGACCGCGGTCTGCAACAAGTGCATCAGCTGCGCCGAATAGGCATGCGCCTCGCCGCCGTCGCGCTGGCGGTAGAAGCCGCCGATCGGCAGGCGAACGACCGCGCTGTCGAAGGCCTTTTCATGCCGCAGCATCGCGCTGTAATGGAGCGAGGCATAGCCTTCGCCCGAAATCTTCGCCGGCATGCCGGGGAAGAGATCATTGACGAGCGCGCGCGACAGGCCGACCGCTTCGAAATTATAGCCGCCGCGATAGCTGCTGATGACCGCGATGCCCATTTTGGACATGATCTTGAGCAGGCCTTCGTTGATCGCCGTGCGATAGCGTTCGAAACAGGCGTCGAGCGAGAGGTCGCCGAACAGGCCGCGCGCATGGCGATCGGCGATGCTGGCTTCGGACAGATAGGCGTTCACCGTGGTCGCGCCGACGCCGATCAGCACCGCGAAATAATGGGTGTCGACCGCCTCGGCGCAGCGCACGTTGATCGACGCATAGGAGCGCAGCCCCTTGCGCACCAGATGGGTGTGAACGGCCGCTGCCGCCAGCACGCCCGCTATCGCGGCGCGATCGGCATCGACGCTCTCGTCGGTCAGGAAGATTTCGGTGCGGCCTTCGCGCACCGCCTGCTCGGCTTCCTCACGGATGCGGGCGATCGCCGCGCGCAATTGTTCCTGCCCGCCGGTGGCAGGGAAGGTGCAGTCGATCTGCGCCACGGCCGGGCCGAAATGCGCCTTCAACCGCGCCCATTCGGCGCTGGTCAGTACCGGCGATTCCAGCACCAGCACATGGCTGTTCTGCGCATCCTGCTCCAAAATATTGTGCAGGTTGGAAAAGCGCGTTTTCAGGCTCATCACATGCCGTTCGCGCAACGGGTCGATCGGCGGGTTGGTGACCTGGCTGAAATTCTGGCGGAAGAAATGGCTGATCGTGCGCGGCTTGTCGGAAATGACGGCGAGCGGCGTATCGTCGCCCATCGACCCGATCGCTTCCTTGGCATCCTCCACCATGGGGGCCAGGATCAGTTCCAGATCTTCCAGCGTCAGATTGGCCGCCACCTGTCGCCGCGTCAGTTCCGCCTTGTCCCAGGCGGGCAGGGCGGTCGGCGCGTCGGTCAGGTCGCCGATCGCCATGAAATCCTTGATCAGGTCGCCATAGGGGCGCTCGCCCGCGATCCGGTCCTTGATCGCGGCGTCGTCATAGAGCTCGCCTTCAGCCAAGTCGATCGCGATCATCTGGCCCGGACCCATGCGGCCCTTGCGCACGATGGTCGTTTCGGGAACCACGACCATGCCGGTTTCCGAGCCCACGATCAGCAGATTGTCGCCGGTCAGCGTGTAGCGCAGCGGTCGCAGCGCGTTGCGATCCACCCCGGCCACGACCCAGCGGCCATCGGTCATCGCCAGCGCGGCGGGGCCGTCCCACGGCTCCATGACGCTGGCGAGATATTCATACATGTCGGCATGGGGCTTGGGCAGTTCGGCGCTTTCGCTCTGCCAGGCTTCGGGCACCAGCATCAGCTTGGCGGTCGGCGCATCGCGGCCAGAGCGGCAGATCGCCTCGAACACGGCGTCGAGCGCAGCGGTATCGGACGCGCCCGCCGGGATCACTGGCTTGATGTCCTCCGACTGCTCGCCAAAGGCGAGGCTCGCCATCTTGATCTCGTGGCTCTTCATCCAGTTCTTGTTGCCGCGGATCGTGTTGATCTCGCCATTATGGGCGAGCGTGCGGAACGGCTGAGCCAGCCACCATTGCGGGAAGGTGTTGGTCGAATAGCGCTGATGGAAGATCGCGACGCGGCTTTCGAACCGCTCATCCTGCAGATCGGGATAGAAGACCGACAGCGATTCCGCGAGGAACAGCCCCTTGTAGATGATCGACCGGCACGACAGCGAACAGACATAGAAATCGTTGATCTGCGCCGCGATCACCTGCTTCTCGATCCGGCGGCGGATGAGGTAGAGATCCTTTTCGAACTCGGCCTGGTCGCGTTCTTCGGGCATCGGCCCGGCGATCATGATCTGCTCGATTTCGGGCCGCGTGCGCTGCGCCTTTTCACCGATGACGGACACATCCACCGGCACCTGACGCCAGCCATAGATGGTGTAGCCCGCGTCGATGATCTCGCTTTCGACGATGGTGCGGCAGGTTTCCTGGGCGCTGAGGTCCGTGCGCGGCAGGAAGATCATGCCGACGGCGAGGCGATTGGGCAGCGGCTTGTGGCCGGAGTCCGCGATCGCATCGTCAAAGAAGCGCACCGGCAGATCGACATGGATGCCCGCGCCATCGCCGGTCTTGCCATCGGCATCGACCGCGCCGCGATGCCACACGGCCTTGAGCGCGTCGATCGCGGAGGCGACCACGCGGCGCGACGGGCGGCCATCGGTGGCGGCGACGAGGCCGACGCCGCAGGCGTCGCCTTCAAATTCAGGGCGGTACATGCCGACTTCGGCAATGCGGGCGCGTTCGACGTCTGAGATTACATGGGTCACTGTTGCGTCCCTCCGTGAGCTTGCATGTAAGCAGCAGCGGCAGCCTGTACTTCGGCTTGAGCAGCTACTTGAATTTTGTCACTTGTTACTTTGGCGAAGTTGGCAGCGTTAGCCTGCTGTCGCGTTAAATTGCTCTTCAGTTTCTGACCCGCTGGTGTAGCAATCATACGACCGACTTGAGCCCAATCACCGTCGGTCAAATTTGCAGATTCAACCACACGATCCGCTGTTCGTTCAACGTCGGCGAGCGATGTCATGCTCCGTAATATCGGGCTTTCCAAAGTGACATGCCGAAATTTTCGACCAATTGGACTGTCAAAAAATGCGATAATTTGTTTTGCCTCAGCGACGGTAAAAATACTGCTTAAATCTTTTGCTCTACTTTCAATGTACAGAGGATAAGACGCATTATATTCTCGTTGGGCTACACTCATATAGGCATCGCGACATGCCTTTTGGATTCCCGGATATTGCTTTTCGAGTTCGACATTTTCTGGTGTTTGCGAGAAGGATAAGTCGAAACTATTCCTGTTGATGGTCTGAAATGATATTTCCATAATCGACCGAGGAAACATGGCTTCCCATAATGCCTGACCGCGAGTGACTGGAGCTGTTATTGCCTGAGTCTGTGCCTGGGCAGCGAGCGGTGCGAATAGCAAGAGCAGGGCAAAAAAGAAGCCCCGCCTCACGCCGCAACCCTTTCGCCCGCCACCTTGGCCTTCGCCTTCAAATAGCGATGCATATGCTCGGTCACGTCCCGCCCGTCGCGGATGGCCCAGACCACCAGGCTCGCGCCGCGCACGATGTCGCCCGCTGCAAACACGCCGTCCACGCTGGTCATCATCGTCTTGTGATCGACGCGCAGCGTGCCCCAGCGGGTGACCGACAGGTCGTCCGCGCCGAACAATTTGGGCAGTTCTTCGGGATCATAGCCCAGCGCCTTGATGACCAGATCGGCCTCCAGCGTATGTTCGCTGCCGGGATCGGGTTCGGGCGCGCGGCGGCCGGAGGCGTCGGGGGCACCCAGGCGCATCTTGGTGACCTTTACGCCGGTGACATGATCGGTGCCTTCGAATGCGATCGGCGCGGTCAGCCAGACGAATTCGACGCCTTCTTCCTCGGCATTGGCGACTTCGCGCTGCGATCCGGGCATATTGTCGCGGTCGCGGCGGTAGAGGCATTTGACCGACTTCGCCCCCTGGCGGATCGCGGTGCGGACGCAGTCCATCGCGGTGTCGCCGCCGCCGATGACGACGACATTCTTACCCGTCGCCAGCAGCGTGCCGTCTTCATGTTCGGGTACGGCATCGCCGAACCCGGCCTTGTTGGAGGCGGTGAGATAATCGAGTGCCTTGACCACGCCGGGTGCGCCGACGCCCGGCGCGCGGATGTCGCGAGGCTTGTAGACGCCGGTCGCGATCAGGATCACGTCATGCTTGTCGCGCAGGGCTTCGAGCGTCGCGTCACGGCCGACCTCGAAATTCTCGTGAAAGACGATGCCGCCATCCTTCAAACGCTGGACGCGGCGCATGACGATGTCCTTTTCCAGCTTGAAGCCGGGGATGCCATAGGTGAGGAGGCCGCCGGCGCGGTCATGCCGGTCATAGACATGCACCTCATGCCCCGCCGCACGCAGATATTCCGCCGTGGTGAGACCCGCAGGCCCAGCGCCGATGACGCCGATCGACTGGCCGGTGGGCTTGCCCGCGACCAAGGGTTCGACCCAGCCTTCCTTCCAGGCGGTGTCGGTGATGTATTTTTCGACCGAGCCGATGGTCACGGCGCCATGGCCGGAAAATTCGATGACGCAATTGCCCTCGCACAGGCGATCCTGCGGGCAGATTCGGCCGCAGATTTCGGGCATGGTGCTGGTCAGGTTCGACAGTTCATAGGCTTCGCGCAGGCGGCCTTCGGCGGTCAGGCGCAGCCAGTCGGGGATATGGTTGTGCAGCGGGCAATGGGTCGAGCAATAGGGGACGCCGCATTGCGAGCAGCGCGACGCCTGTTCCTCCGCCTTGTCCAGAATGAAACTGCGGCTGATTTCCAGAAAATCGTCGGCGCGGTCATCGGCTGCGCGCTTTTCCGGGTAGGCTTGTCCCTTGCCTACGAATTTCAGCATCGGATTGTCGGCCATCGCTCGCCCCTGATCTAAGTGTCAGAGGCGCGCATAGCATAAAAACCCGCAGAGTCACGCGGATTCTGGCATTTAGGACAGTAATGCTGACACTATAATTGCGGTTCTATAGGCTAGTTGCGAAATGATCGCAAAAACTGGGGTAATAAAAAGACCGTGTCGGACCTATCTCCACCCCAGCCAGATCAGCGCGGCGATCCCGGCGATGATTCGATACCAGGCGAAGGGGGCGAAGCCATGTTTCGACACCAGGCCGACGAACCAGCGAATGACCAGCAGGGCGACGATGAACGAGACGACAAAGCCCAGCGCGATGCTGTCCCATCCCACGGCGGCGCTGGTGATCCGGTCACCCTTCTTGAGCAGTTCGAGGACGCTCGCGCCCAGCATCGTCGGGATGGCGAGGAAGAAGCTGAACTCGGCCGCCGTGCGCCGTTCGACCCCCAGCATCAGCGCGCCCATGATCGTCGCGCCTGACCGACTGACTCCCGGCACCATGGCCAGGCACTGGATGAAGCCGATTGCCAGCACGCGGACCATTGGGATATCGGCGATGCCGTGAAAACGCTGTTCCTTGACCGCGCGTTCGATCAGCAGGATGACGATGCCGCCGACGATCAAGGCCCAGGCGACGACCTGCGGCGCGCCCAGCAATATCTCGATATAGTCATGCAGCGCCAGGCCAATGACGGCCGAGGGGAGGAAGGCGATCAGCAGATTGCGCAGGAAGCGCCAGCTCACCGGCTCGCGCCGCAGCAGCCCCATGCCGACGGCCCAGAAGGTGCGCCAATAGAGTACTACCACCGCCAGGATCGCGCCCAACTGGATTACGACGTTGAACATCGCCCAGGTCGCGGAATCATAACCAAGCAATTCGCTGGCGAGGATGAGGTGCCCGGTGGAGGACACCGGCAGAAATTCGGTCAGCCCCTCGACAATGCCAAGCAGGATGACAGTCAGATAATGCAGGTCCATGGGTAGCAGGCTCCTGTTACATCCTCCCCTGGCAGGGAAGGGGCGCGCGCTATCAAGAGGGCGACACCCCTCCGTCAGGGCTTCGCCCTGCCACCTCCCCTAATAGGGGAGGATTTTGCGGGTTCAGGCGCGTGCCGTGCCAGTGAAACGACCATGACGGCGGAAACGGACCATCCATTTGTCCGCAATGCCGTCCATCGGCGTGGCGACCACGCCCAGAGCGTCGAGGCCCTTCGCCCCCTCTGCCACGACATTGTCCCGGCCGAGCATGGCCAGTTGGTCGCTGGTGATCGGTCCGCCGGGCAGCATGGCCAGCATCTTCGCGACGCCCTGCGGCACTTCGACCAGCGACTTGTCCCGGCCGATCGCCTTGATGATCCACTGGTTGATCTCGCGCATCGTCCGCACCTGCGGTCCGCCCAGTTCATAGGTTTCGCCACCGTGGACGCCGGGCTGCTCGGCTGCATTGGCGATGGCCTGGGCCACATCGGCGACATAGACCGGCTGGAACTTCGTTGCAGCGCCAATCACCGGCACGACCGGCATCATGCCGACGATGCCTGCAAAACGGTTGAGAAACTGGTCTTCCGGACCGAAGATGATCGAGGGGCGGATGATGGTGGCGGTCGGGAAGGCGGCCTTGACCGCCGCTTCGCCCGCCGCCTTGGACCGGCCATAGGCGGACGGACTTTCCGGGTCCGCGCCGATCGCCGACATATGCACGAGCGCGGTGACGCCAGCGTCCGCTGCGGCCTTGGCGACATTGGCCGCGCCGCGATGATGGAAGGCGTCGAAGTCGCCCTTCAATATGCCGACCAGATTGATGACGATATCGCTGCCCGCGACGGCGCGCGCCACGCTGGCCGGATTGCGGATGTCGGCGGCGATGAACTGGACTTGGCCGAGGCCGCCCAATGGCTTGACCCGGAGCGCCGTCGAGGGATCGCGCTGCGCGATCCGCACCCGCGCGCCGCGCCCCAGCAGCGCCTGTGCCACCTGGCGACCGACAAAGCCGCCGCCGCCGAACACCGTTACCAGACTGTCTTTCATCACCTGTCCCATGTCCGTTCGAAAAGGAATATGCTGCCATTTCCCTTGCCCCAGCCGCGCGGCGCTGACAACCGCTTAGCGCATGTTTGGAAATGCGCAAAAGGGCGCATTTCAAAGTCCGCACCGGCCCTCACCCCCACCCGGCCACCCATATGATACTGCCGTTGGGTGGCCGGGTCGGGGTGAGGTCCGGTGCGGACGCCTTACCCGATCCAGCCCTGAAGATCCGCGATCATCCATAGGCCAAGGATCAGGAACAACAGCGCCGCGCCGACCTGTAGCGCGCGCATCGGGACTTTTTTCGCCAGCGCTTCGCCGAACAGCACGGCCGGGACATTGGCGATCATCATGCCCAGCGTCGTGCCCATCGTTACCGCGAGCAGATTGTCGAACCGGGCGCCGAGCGCGATCGTCGCTACCTGCGTCTTGTCGCCCATCTCGACCAAAAAGAAGGCGATCAGCGTGGTCATGAACACGCCTGCGCCCGATGGTGCCTTGAGCGGCGCATCTTCGTCGATCTTGTCTGGCACCAAGGTCCAGGCGGCCATGGCGATGAAGCTGATCGCCACCGCATAGCGGAACCAGCCTTGCGTCAATATGCCAGCGATCGAATGACCAAGCAGCGCGGCGAGGAAGTGATTGGCTAGCGTTGCGAACAGGATGCCGAGGATGATCGGCACCGGCTTGCGAAAGCGGGTGGCCAGCAGCATGGCGAGCAATTGCGTCTTGTCGCCCATTTCGGCGAGGGCCACGAGGGCGGAGGAGGTGAGAAGCGCTTCCATCAGGCATATCCGGGGCCGGGCGGAGGTGAATGACGCAATGCCACCGGCGCTCCCCGCCCGGCCGGGCATGGAACGTCGATGCCATTGGTCTCGCCTTACGCGGTCCTATCCGCGTCCCTCATGCCATGACCTCTCGGCCAAATATGTTGACATAAGGCCCGTTCCGCTAAGCGGAACGGCTGGCTACTCCCCAGATGACGGGTCTTGCTTAGGTTAAAGCGGCGATGGATGCAAGATGCTCAGGGTTCGCCACGGCTTTGCTGCATCCGCCGTTCGGCGAACCATTGTTCCAGCATCTTGGCGGTGCAGCCGGTGGCACCATTGGCCCCGTTGACCGAACAGCTATTGGGCAGATTCTGCCGCTGTACGCCTTCCATCGTCGCGACCTGGCTCCCCCAGCCGGGGCCGCCCGACACGGCGGGCTTGTCGCGCAGCTTCTTAGGGATTCGATAGCGCTCCGCCTCCGGCCGGCGCGCGCAGACGACGATTTCGTCGCCTTCGCCCTGCGGGCAGGGATCATCGCCATAGACGAGCAGGTTGATGGTGCGTTCCGGTGGCGGTTCCGCCTGCGCAAGCGCGGGAAAGGAGAGCAGCGGGGTCAGCAGCAGGCCGACAAGGGGTAGGACGACAGCATGTCGCATGGGATCATATTCCTTCATACCCCTGTCAAAACCGGGGGTGCCCAAATCCCCGGCTGGTCGGTTTTGAGACGCCGACCGATGCGTAAAACCGTCAGGGTTGCGTCGGACCATTGCCCTGTTGCTGTGCGGCCTTTTCCTCGGCCTTTACCCGTGCCTCGATCTCTTCGCTGTCCGCATCGATCGTCGACAGGCGCTTGGCGCGCTCGGCCTCGACCAGATCCTTCCAACTGGCATTGTCGAGTGCCTGGCGCTCAGCCTTGGCGAGCCGGGCGAGTTGGGCAAAACATCCGGTCGCCCCGCCGCCGCCCGATGGCGAGCAGCTTTCCGTGCCGGAGCGTCCGACATATTCCATCGACCGGACCCGCTCGCCCCAGGCCTGATTGCTCGGCTTGTTGGGGTCGCCGCGCAGCGGTTCGGGGATGCGATAGCGTTCCGCTTCGCCCTTGCGCGCGCACACGACGATTTCGTCGCCCTGGCTGGGCGGGCAGGCATCCTCGCCATAGACGATGACGATATTGACCTTCTCATTGTTCGGATCGGTCACGGCGGTTGGCGCGACCGGCTGTTGCGCCATGGCGGGGACGGCGGCGGCCAGCAGCGCCAAAGCTGCGATCATCGGGGTCTTGGTCATTCGTCCGTCCTTTTCAGATGCGCTTCGACAGCGCGATGGCGGCCCGGCATCCCAGACGGATCGCGCCGAATAACAAGGGATAGGCTGGTGCCTGTTCGGCCCCATGCGCCAGTGCGGCGTCACGATGCTCGACTTCCTCTGCCTGGAAATCCGCAATGGCCTCGGAGAGTTCCGCGTCATCGGTGCCAAGTTGTTCCAGTTGCTCGGCGTAATGACGGTCGATTTCGGTTTCGATGGCGGCGGTGCAGGCCATGGCGGCCTTTGGGCCGATCGCGGCGGTAACGGCCCCCAGCGCGAAGCCAGCGACATTCCAGATGGGAGACAGGGCCGTGGGGCGCACGCCGCGCCGGGCGATCATGGCGTCGAACGCGGCGCGATGTCGTTCCTCCTGTGCCGCCATGCCTGCAATGATCCGCGCATAGGGGTGGCGGTCGCCCATCACCGCCAATTGCCCCGCATAGATGCGGGTCGCGCCATATTCGCCGGCCTGATCCACGCGCAGCATGGAATCGCGCGCATTGTCGGTCAGGCGTCGGCCGGGGCGGGGAAAGTCGTTCGATCCGCTCATGCGTGACGTCCCTTCTTGCTCAACAATGCCAAGATGGCGACCGCGCCACCGACCGACAAGAGGCCATTATAGCCCGCGAGCGAGATGCCCAGCAGGCTCCAGGGCGCTACGTCGCATCGCGTGATCGGCGTCGCCATGATCTGGGTCAATATGTCCGACGCGCTGCCGCCGGTCGGCGTGGTGGAGCAGGCGGTCAGCCCCTGCCACCAGCCATATTCGACCCCGGCATGGAACAGGCCGATGCCGCCACTGATCGCGATGGCCATGGCGGCGAGTGCGGTGAAGGCAGCGCTTGTCCGGGGCGTCGCTTTCGTCGCGAAGGCCAGCAAGGCCAGCGGAATCGCGGCCATGTGCGGATAACGCTGCCACCAGCACATTTCGCAAGGGTGCAAGCCGCCAAGATATTGGGAGGCATAGGCACCGCCAAGAAGCGCCACGGGCAGCAGCAGCGCAAGGGCGCGGGCAAGGGGAAGTCTGCTCATTCCCCCTGCTTAGACACACCGGCACCTTTCGTCATGCTGAACTTGCAGGCGAAGCGGCGGCCTGACGGGATAGGCTATTTTCCGGCTGGCTTGCGCGCCGCCGCCTGCGCCTGGGCGATGGTCGCGCCCGGCGTGCTGGCAAGGCGCGCAATCGTCTTGAGCGCATAGTCGAGCTGGAAATCCTCAATGCCCTGCTTTTTCAGTTCTTCGGCGGACAGGGCAAAGCGCGGATCGTCCTTGGCGTCTTCCTCCAGCCCCTTGTCGTCCGCCTTGATCTCGTTGATCAGGTGACGGCGCAGGTCGCTTTCGCGATATTTGGGCCGGTTCTTATAATCCGGGTCCGACAATTGCGGCACGCGGATATCGGGCTGGATGCCGCCTTCCTGCACGCTGCGGCCCGACGGGGTATAATAGCGCGCGGTGGTCAGTTTGAGCGCGCTGGTATTGCTGAGCGGCAGCATCGTCTGCACACTGCCCTTGCCGAAGCTGCGTTCCCCCATCACCAGACCGCGCCGCTGGTCCTGCAAGGCACCCGCCACGATTTCCGAGGCGGAAGCGGACCCGGCATCGACAAGCACGATCACGGGCAAGCCCTTCGCATCGTCACCCGGCTTGGCATAATAGCGTTCGACATCGCCCTTGGCCCGGCCGCGCTGCGACACGATTTCGCCGCGTTCCAGGAAGATGTCGCTGACGGTCACCGCCTCGTCCAGCAAGCCGCCCGGATTGGAGCGCAGGTCAAGCACATAGCCGGTGGGCTTGTGACCCAGGCTCTTGTCGATGCTTCGGATCGCCTGGCGCACGTCAGCGCCGGTATTGGCCGAGAAGCTGACGATGTTGATGACGCCGATATTATTCTTCACTTCCCATTTGACGGGCTTCAACTGAATGATCTCGCGCGTCAGGGTCAGGTCGATCGGCTTGTCGCGACCAGCGCGCACGATGGTCAGCTTGAGCGCGGTGCCCGGCGCGCCGCGCATCTTGTCGACCGCTTCGTCGAGTGTGCCGCCATAGATGAGCTGCCCGTCAATATGGGTGATATAGTCGCCCGACTTGATGCCCGCGCGCCATGCGGGCGTGTCCTGCGTCGGCGCGATGACCTTGACCGCGCCATCCTCCTGCGTGACCGACAGGCCCAGGCCGCCATAGCTGCCCTCGGTCTGGGTGCGCAGATTCTGGAAATCGCGGGCGTTCAGGAAGCTGCTGTGCGGATCGAGGCTGGCCAACATCCCGTCGATCGCGCCCTTGATCAGCTTTTCATCGTCGACCTTCTCCACATAGTCGCTACGCACCTTCTGGAACACGTCCATAAATTCATCGAGCGCCTTGTAGCTCGACGCCTCCCCCGCCGCGAAGGTCGCGGTGGCGGCGGGAATGAGCGCAAGCGCCCCAAGCGCAAGGGCGCCATGGAGGAAGGTCGATTTCATGGGCATCCTTGGTTCCGGCATCGTCGTCCCACCATAAGCCGATTCGCGTCGCGACGCAAAAGCGCGTTTCGACCAATGTCGCGCAGTGTCGATGAGCGTCGGATTAATGGGGATTCCACGCTATCCCCAGCCGAACCGCGGCATCGAACAGCCGCCGATCCCGCGTCCAAAATTTCGCGTCCGATGTCAGCCTTGTCGATGCGAGCAAATGCACATCCAAATAGCCAATGCCCGATCCAAAGAGGCGCTCTGTCTCGACAAGATGCATGGCTTCATCATGGCTTGCCACCACCGCAGAAGGAAGGCGCTTGAACGTCTCCAGCAGCGTTTCACGACGATGAAGGCTGCCCATCGCAATTTCGCCGATCACGAAAGGGTGACACAGCACCTCCCCTGTGTCGAGCAACGCACCTAGGACGGCATTTTCCGCTCGTAAATGATCAACCCAGACAGATGTGTCCGCGAGGATCACAGCATGTCCGGTCGACGTCGGGGAGGCAATTCGAGATCGGGCTGAGACCCACCCAGACGCGCGAGACGGCGCGCCGCTTCCCGCTGGATCAAGACCGTCAACGCTTCCCTGATTAGCGCCGACTTTTCCTGCAAACCTGAATATTCCTGAGCCTTAGCTAAAAGGTCGTCGTCTATGGTTACCGTCGTGCGCACCAGATATCTCCCGCAAGCATCATAATTAGCATCAAATGATGCGCATATCAATGCCTCACCCCAGCCCCACCAGCGGCACGATGTCCACCGGGCGGCCGTTGCGGCGTAGTTCGATCGTCACCGTCGGGCGGCCCTGGCCGGTGATGCCGACGGGGTCGCCCTGCCGCACCGTGTCGCCGACTTGCGCGGTGACGCGGTGCAGGCCGGTGATCAGCGTGGTCCAGCCCTGTCCATGGTCGATGATCAATATCTGGCCATAGCCGCGATAGGGGCCAGCAAAGGCAACGCGCCCTGCCGTCGGCGCGACGGTCTGTGCGCCGGCTTGCGTCACGAGGCTGAGGCCGCGAGAGCGGACGCCGCCGTCATTGACTTCGCCCATGCCGGTGACGAGCTGGCCGATGACGGGCAGGCGGTAGGGCGGGGGGCCGCTGGCCGCGCGGGTGGTTTCGGGTGCGGGTGCGCCCGTCTGATCGGGGCGGGCCGGGCGAAGCAGCGGGCCGGGGAGGGCAGCGAGCCGCTCGCGCAGGTCGCCCGCTTGCTCCAGCCGGTCCATCAGGTCGACGATGTCGCGCGCGCGTTCGCCAAGCGCCAGCGCGCGTTCGCTTTCAAGCCCCGCATTGGCGCGATAGTCGCGCGCGGCGACGCGCTTTTGCGTTTCCAGCGCGGCGAGCGCGGCCTGTCGTTCGCGGCGGTCGGCCTGCGCCTGTGTCAGCGCACTGGCGGCCTGCTGCGCGGTGGCGCGCAGCGCGCGGCTGCGGGCGAGTTCGGCGCGCAGCCCGGCTGTACGTTGCTGGATTACCGGCAATATCTGCCCCAGCACTGCGCGCATATGGACCGCGTCGGTGACTGATCCGGGTTGCACCAGCGTTAGTGCCATCGGGCGGCGGGCCATCATCTGGAGCGCGGCGGTCAGGCGCACGACCGGCTCCTGCCGGGCAGCCAGCCGTGCGGCTTGCGCGCGCTGCATCCGCGTGATGATGGCGATGCGGGCCTGGGCCGCCTGAATGTCCGCCTCGGCCTGCTGGATGCGGGCGGCGGTGGCGGCGGCGCGGCGCCGGGCCTGTTCGGCCTCGTCGCGCGCGGCGCTAGCCTGTTGCTCCAGCCGGGCGGAGCGGTCGCGCGCTTCGTCCGACTGGCGGCGGGCGGCCTTGAGAGCGGCCTGTTCCTGCGCCAGCGTGGTGCCAGCCGTGCCGGGCAGGATGATCGCTCCGTCATCGGCAGCCGTCAGGCGCGTGGCGGCCAGCGCCAAAAAGCCGCACAGTGCGCCGCTGATGATCGTCCCCCGCTTCACGCGGCTATCCTTCGCGATGATAGGGGTGGTTGGCAAGGATGGAGCAGGCGCGCCACAATTGTTCGGCCAGCATCGCGCGGGCCATCATATGCGGCCAGGTCATTGCGCCAAAAGCGATCAGAAGGTCGGCATTGGCCCGGTCGGCATCGTCGAAGCCATCCGCCGCGCCGATCAGGAAGCGGCATTCGCGGGTGCCCGCGTCGCGCCAGCCTTCCAGTCGTCGGGCGAATTCCACCGAGCCAAGCTGCCGTCCTTTTTCGTCAAGCATCACCGTCACGGTGCCGGGCGCGGCAGGCGGCAGCTTGCCGCCCCGGTCGGGCATTTCGGTGATCTTGTGCGGCATGGTCAATCGCTTGACATAGCGATCGACCAGATCGGCTTCGGGGGAGCGCCCGATCTTGCCGCGCGCGATGATGTGGAGGAGCATGGCGCTCCCCCTAGCCCGTCATCGCTCGACTGTCGAAGGGTTCGGCGAAGGCTTCAGGCCGTGCCCGCGACCGGCGCATCGACAAAGCCCCACATGCGTTCCAGATTGTAGAAGCTGCGCACTTCGGGCTTGAACAGGTGAACGATCACGTCGCCCGCGTCGATCAGCACCCAGTCGGCGACAGGAAGCCCTTCGACCCGCGCCGATCGGCCGGTTTCCTTCTTGATCCGTTCGGCAAGATGCTGAGCGATCGCCGCGACCTGGCGCGACGAACGGCCGCTGGCGATCACCATATAATCGGCGATGCTGCTCTTGCCTTCGAGGGGGATGGAGATGGTTTCCTGCGCCTGGTCGTCGTCGAGCGACTGCATGACGAGGGCGTGCAGGGCGGCCACGCTATCGGCCGATGCGGCCGTGTCGTTGGCGGGATGAGGTCTGGTCAAAAAGGCTCCATTCTAGATCACTAACCGGCGCGTGAGCGAATCTCGCACACACGATGTTTCATATTCGCGATGCCAGAGGGGGTCCGCCTGCCGAAGCAGGGTCGCCGATCTTGGATCAGGGCGAAAGCGCAAAAGCACGAGCGCCGGTGGTCTCCAATTCGTCCAGTCTGCACTCTGGCGCGGGGACCGGACGAAGCGCCGCAGCCAACTCATGGCCGCAGAGCCATGGGCACTGCTATCATAGCCCGGACGGGCGATCACGGCAATGGGCATTTGCCGGGCAATGCCACGCCAGTCGCGCCAATCGCTAAATTGCGCGAGATTATCGCCTCCCATCAGCCAGATGAAGTGGTTTTTGGGGTAATGGCGGGTCAGGGCGCGGAGCGAGTCGATGGTGTAGCGGGTGCCAAGCTGGGCCTCGATCGCGGTCGCGCGAATCGGTGCGCGGCGGGCAATCTGCCGGGCGTGAGCGAGGCGGGCTGGGAGCGGGGCCATACCCGCACGCGGCTTGAGCGGATTGCCTGGGGAGACGAGCCACCAGACTTCGTCCAGGCCAAGCGCCTTGGCCGCGAACAGCGATATGGCGCGATGGCCGCCATGGGCGGGATTGAAGGAGCCGCCCAACAGGCCGATCTTTGTCATGGCTCTTGCCATGCCAGCGGAGAAGCAGGGGGGCAAGAGACGGGCAGCGCGCCTTAGCGGCTGAGGGCCGCCTTATGCGGCATGGGATAGGGGATGCGATCCAGCTTGGCGATGAGGTCGGCAAAGGGATGGTCGGCCTCAACCTGCCTAGACCGGCGCGGCATGTCCGGTTCGACAGGCATCGCGCGCGACGGGGGCGCACGCCTAAAAATCAATCGCTTCCACATGGATAGTCTCCGACCCTTGTCTCCCAACCTCTACGGCTTTGATTTTCAAGGCTTCATAAGGAAGAGACGCTGGCGGAGGGTGGTTAGTTCCGTAGCGTTATTCCGCAGCGTCGGACAGGGCGCGCAGCGCTTCGGGCGAAGCGGGGTCGCGGACCAGCGCCTCGACCGGGCCAAGCTCGTCCAGTTCCTTGCCGCCGGTATCTATATTGAGGTCGCGCAGCTTGCGCCCGGTCACTAGCACCCGGCCCTCGAAACTGCCGACGAAGGCGTTGTAATCCCCGACCGCACCGTGAAGCCGATTGCCCAATTTCTTGAGCGATCCGGCGGCGGCGGCGAGGCGTTCATAGAGCTGCTTGCCCAGTTCGGCGACTTCGCGTGCCTGATCCTGCAATTTTTCACGTCGCCACTGGCTGGCGAGCGTCCGGGCGAGCGGCAGGAAGGTGGAAGGACCGCAGATGATGACGCGATTGCGCGCGGCGCGCTCCCATAGGTCCATGTCCGCTTCAAGCGCGGCAGTGACGAAATTGTCTCCCGGCACATACATGATGACGAAGTCGGGCGCTTTGTCGAACTGCTCCCAATAGGCCTTGCGCCCCAGCGCGTCGGCATGGGTGCGCATCGCGCGGGCATGGTCGGCCATATGCGCGTCGCGCAGCGCCGAATCGACTTGGTCGACGGCGTTTAGATAGGCGACGAGCGAGCATTTGACGTCGACCACCATCTGCTGGTCGCCGGGCAGGTTGATGATGAAGTCGGGGCGCAACCGGCCATCTTCGACCGTAACCGACACTTCCTCGCTGAAATCGACATGGGCCGATAGGCCGGCGGCCTCGATCAGATTCTTGAACTGCTGTTCGCCCCAGCGGCCGCGCGTCTTGGGCGCGGCGCGCAGCGCATTGACCAGCTTGGCGGTCTCTTCGCGCACCTGACCCTGGCCGACATGTACCTGCTGCACGGCTTCGCGCAGTTCGGCATAGCTGCCCACACGGTCCTTTTCGACCCGCTGCAATCCCTCCTCATAACGTTTGAGCGTGGTTTCAACCGGCGAGAGCAGCGTTTTCAATTGCGCCTCGCTCTTCTCGTTCGCCTGCGCAAAACGCTGATCGGCGCGGTCGAGGAACGTCTTTTGCGCCTCGCCCAGCAACTTGCCACCAATCTCGCTGAACTGGGCCGAAAGCTGTTCCTTGGCGTCCTTGAGCGCGGCGATCTGCGCTTCGAAGGCTTCGGCGCGGGCCTGGGTGTCGGACTGGAGCGCCGCGAGGTCGCGCAGCGCCGCCTCGCGCTCCGCCTGCGCCGCCTCGAAACGCTGCTGCGCGCTGGCCTGGATCGCGTCGATCCGCTGTGCTGAGGCGACCTGCGCGGCGTCGAGCCGGGCGATCTGCGCCTGCGCCTGCGCCACGCGCTCCTGCTCCACCGCTAACTCCGCGATCGCGCCGTTGCGCTGGGTGCTGGCGACTTCCAGCCGCGCGGCCAAGTCCGCCTTCTCCGCCGCCAGCGGCGCCAACATCCGCCCGCGCAACAGCCAGCCCACCGCAAGACCGGCAAGCAGCGCGACCAGAATCAGGAGGGCGGAAAGGCTGTCCATAATTTTCCCTTTGCAGAACGAAAAGGGAACTTAGCGGGGGGAGGTGGTGGGGGCAAGGGGGGATGGGGCGGGCGGACAAGTCGGGACTGTCGCTGCTCACCCTTTGGTATAGTTCGTTCAATGCTTGGGTTGAGAGCCAGATTCTTCCGGCTATCGAAAGCAGTGATCTGGACGACGCTGACATAATCGTCGTTGTCGCTGCCCTGCGCCGTTGGGAGGAGGACAGGCCATGGGTAACGGCATAATGCCCGCTGACCTCAACAACTCATTGCAGACAATGGGCTAGACACGATACAAACCTCGGTCATGGGGGATTTTATAGCTTATCCATCGAAGTGGCGCATTGCGCTATTGGCTCATCTGTCTGCCGGATTCGTCGTGATCGGCTTGTGGATGATTGGCTTTTTTGGACCAATACCGTCCTCTCGCCGCTATTCAGCTATTATGGTGTTTGTGATGGGATGGGTTTGCACGGCCTTTTTTGGGTTCTGTGCTGTCGCCGTTGTTACCCGCCTTTTTACTTCCGGAGAAGATTTGAGGATTGGTCCGACCGGAATAAAGGTAAGATCGTGGTCGGATCAAACCATCCCATGGAGCGAAATCGCGGACGTCACGACGTGGAAAGATAAATCAATCATCTTGCACTTGCGGAACCCGTCCCTTTTTCCGGGACGTGGCGCGGGCGCCATGATGACGAGGTTCAATCGCATGATTACTGGTGGCCACGTCGACGTGATGCTGGCCGGGTCGGATCGTAGTTTTGACGAAGCGATGGACGCGATCACTCAATTCCGATGTTAAGTTCCTCGCTTTTCCTCGCCCTAACATCTGGCGGCGCGGGTGCTGCTATGACTGGGACGGTCCCGCGCGGCAGCTTATGGTCTGTTTGTCGATGACGCGCCTATGGAAACGGCCAGTACTCGCTGCCCGTGCTAATTACTATCAATGCTGAAATCGCCTCCCGTGCTTGCGCTTGGGAGATTTTCGGGCGTCCGTCCGCCGGACGGTCACTATTTCCGAAAATCTTGGTCGGGACGAGAGGATTCGAACCTCCGACCCCCACACCCCCAGTGTGATGCGCTACCAGGCTGCGCTACGTCCCGACCGGAGGAGCGCCTTTAGAAGGGGTTTGGGCAAGTTGCAAGGGATTCGATGCGGGCTTTTGGCGGCCGCTGACGATTCCCTAATCATATTGCCTCCGCCCTTGCATCTGTGGTAGCCGCCCGGCCTTGATAGGCGGGCGCTCCCATGCGTTGCGCGGCCAACTGACATATAGGCGAAAGTCCCACTCATGTTCATATCGACAGCCTTTGCCCAGACCGCTGGCGGGGAAGCCTCCGGCGCCGGAATCCTGGTGCAGATGGCACCGCTGGTGCTGATCTTCGTGGTCTTCTATTTCCTGCTGATCCGTCCGCAGCAAAAGAAGATGAAAGAGCATAAGGCCAAGATCGACGCGGTGAAGAAGGGTGACCAGGTCGTCACCGGCGGCGGCCTGATCGGCAAGGTTGTGCGCGTTGATGACATCTATGCCGATGTCGAACTGGCGCCGAACATGAAGGTCAAGGCGGTCAAGTCGACCCTGACCGACGTGATCGACCCGACCACTGCCAAGCCCGCGAACGACTGACCCCAACGATGCTCAATTTCTCGCGTGCGGCGGTGATCGCGATCATCCTGCCCCTGTTGATCGGCGTGCTGTGCGCGGTGCCGAGCTTCCTGCCCGATTCGGCTGTAGCCCGGCTGCCCGGTTTCATGCAGACGCGGGTCAATCTCGGACTCGACCTGTCGGGCGGCAGTCATTTGCTGCTCGAAGCGTCGACCCAGGATGTCGCCAAGCAGCGGCTCGTCAATATGGAGGAGCAGGTTCGCACCGAACTGCGCCGGGCTGACCCGCGCATCGCGATCGGCGATATCTCCAGCCGTGACGGGAAGCTGAGCTTCATGGTGCGCGATCCGGCGCAAGTGGATGCCGCCGTCGAGCGCATCCGCCCGCTGACGCAGGGCGCGGGGCTGACCGGCCAGCGCGATTTCGACGTGGCTGTGGTCAATAGTTCCACCATCACGATCACGCCGACCAATGCGGGCATCGACAATGCGGTCAAGAGCGCGATGGAAGTCGCGACCGAAGTGATCCGCAAGCGCATCGACGAAATGGGCACGCGCGAGCCGACGATCCAGCAGCAGGGCAGCAACCGCATCGTGGTGCAGGTGCCCGGCCTTCAGGACCCGCAGGCGCTCAAGGATTTGCTGGGGCAGACCGCTAAGCTGGAATTCAAGCTGGTCGATACCACCGCCAACCCCTCCGAAGTGGCGCAGGGCCGCGCGCCGGTGGGCAGTGAAGTGCTGCCCTATCTCGACAATCCGTCGGGCGTGCCGCTGATCGCGGTCAAGCGCCAGGTGATGGTGTCGGGCGAGGATCTGACCGACGCGACGCAGGGCTATGACCAGAATAACCAGGCGATCGTCAACATCCGCTTCAACAGTGCGGGCGGTCGCAAATTCGGGCAGGTGACGTCGCAGAATGTCAATCGCCCCTTTGCGATCATTCTGGACGGCAAGGTGCTGTCGGCACCCAATATCAACGAGCCGATCCTGGGCGGCAGCGCCCAGATCAGCGGCAATTTCACGGTCGAAAGCGCCAACCAACTGGCGATCGCGCTGCGATCGGGCAAGCTGCCGGTGGCGCTGGCGGTGGTCGAGGAACGCACGGTCGGACCGGGGCTGGGTGCGGATTCGATTCGCGCGGGCCTGATCGCGTCGATCATCGCGGTGGTCGCGGTCGCGATCTTCATGTTCCTGAGCTATGGTCGGTTCGGCATGTATGCCAATCTGGCCGTCGCCATCAATGTGGCGGTCATCCTGGGCGTGATGGGCATATTGGGGGCGACGCTGACGCTGCCGGGCATCGCTGGCTTCGTGCTGACGATCGGTACGGCGGTGGATGCCAACGTGCTGATCTATGAACGGATTCGCGAAGAGCGGCGGCGCGGGCGCAATGTCGTCCAGGCGATCGAACATGGCTATAAGGAAGCCAGCCGCACCATTTTCGAGGCGAACGTGACCCATGCCATTGCGGGCGGGATCATGCTGGCGCTGGGGTCGGGGCCGGTCAAGGGCTTCGCCATCGTGCTGCTGATCGGCATTGCGACCAGCGTGTTCACCGCCGTCACCTTCACCCGCATGGTCGTCGCCAACTGGGTGCGCCGCACCCGGCCGACGGACATCCATATTTAAGAGGGGCGGGAGGACACACCCATGAAACTTCTAAAGCTCGTCCCCGATAATACGAATATCGGCTTCGTCGCGATGCGGAAGTGGGCGTTTGCGCTCACGGCCCTTTTGACGGTGCTGGCGGTCAGCGCGACGGCCTATCGGGGCCTCAATCTGGGCGTCGACTTTGTCGGCGGCCTGATGATCGAGGCGAAATTCCCGCAAAATGTCGAAACCGACAAGGTGCGTGCGACCATCGGCAGGCTGGGCGTGGGCGAAAGCTCGCTCCAGCAGTTCGGCGATCCCAAGACGGTGCAGATTCGTTTGCCCCTGCCCGAACAGGGCGGGGCGGGCGCGGCCAATGCGGTGGTTGAAAAGACCCGCAACGCCATGTCGGCGCAATTTCCCGGCGTCACCTTCTCGCGCTACGACACGGTGTCGGGCAAGGTGTCGGGCGAGTTGATCCGCAACGGCATATTGGCGGTGCTGCTCGCCATCATCGGCATCGCGATCTTCTCCTGGTTCCGCTATGAATGGCAATTCGGCGTGTCGACCTTCGTCGCGATCGTCCACGACGTGCTGATGACGCTGGGCTTCTTTGCGGTGACGCAATTGGAGTTCGACCTCAATATCGTCGCGGCCGTGCTGACGATCGTGGGCTATTCGATCAACGACAAGATGGTGATCGACGATCGCATCCGCGAAAATATGCGCAAATATCGCAAGATGGACATGAAATCGCTGATCGACCTGTCGGTCAATGAGACGCTGCCGCGCACGGTGATGACGTCGGTGACGATCATGCTGGCACTGGGCGCATTGCTGTTGTTCGGTGGCCATGTGCTGCGCGGCTTCACGGCGGCGATGATGCTGGGCATCATCGTTGGCACTTATTCGTCGGTCTATGTCTCCTCTTCGCTGCTGATCTCGTTGGGTCTCTCGCCGATGTCGTCGGAGAAGAAGGCGGCCAAGGCCAATCTTGCCGCGCAGGCGGAGCGTGTCGGGCCGCGCGATGACGGGGCGAAGCCCTGAGCGGCGACAAGCGCATAGGGATAGAACTGCGCCGCGACGATAGCGGGCAGGGGCCGATCGTCACCGGTTTTGCCGGGCGCGGTTTCCGCGTGCGCGACGATCTGTTTCCGAACGGTCTGTTGCTCAGCCCCACGCGGGCGATGGCCTGGGATGATGCGCCGACGATAGAGGCGCTGACGCTGGCGGCGTTGGGCGACCTGCTGGACGGCAATCCGCGTCCCGAATTCCTGCTGCTTGGTACAGGGGCCAGGCTACGCCAGCCACCGCGCGCCTTTGTTCGCGACCTGGAGGCCAAGGGAGTCGGCGTGGAGGCGATGGACAGCCGGGCCGCGGCGCGCGCCTGGGGCGTGCTGCGGGCCGAGGAACGGTCGATCGTCGCGGCGCTGTTGCCGCTCTGAAACGCGCGATTGCGGACACAAAAAGGGCCGCCCGATGATGGGGCTGCCCTTTTCGTTGGCGCATGGCGTGGATCAGAAGCGGATCTTCACGCCCGCACGATAGCTTTGATAACTGATATCCTTGCGCCATACGGTCGTGTCGGCGGTCAGGTTGAGGTCCACAGAGCCAGCCCGGATAGTCAGGCCACCGCCGACTTCGCCCCAATTCTTATCCGATCCCCCCAGCGCGAAGGGCACCAGGCTGCCGGTGCCGCCAACCAGATTGGCGAGGAAGAAGGCGGGTTGGTCGTTGAACTCATGGACATAATTGGCCGTGAGGTAGGGCTTGATGCCCCCTGTGTCCGCCTTGACCGTGGCCCCAACACGCCCTTGCGCACTGCGGATGGCATGGCGCTCGATGACCAAAGCGGCATCACCGCCATATTCGGCGAGATTGCCCGAACTGATATAGGCACCGCGTATCGACGCGCGGGGCACGATGCTGAACGCATCGCTGCCCAACGCCTTGCTGACGCCCAGTTCACCCGACAGGGCCAGTTCCTGGTCGCTGCCATAGAGGGTGTAGGGGGTGATGCCGACCGCGAAGGAGCGACGCGAGCGTGTCGCCATCGTACCTGCACTGCCGACCGCATCCAGTTTGAGGCCACCCAGATCGAACGCGCCATAGACGGTGCCCTGATAGAGACGGGCGCGGCCCCAGTCATTGGCCCCTGTATTACCTTTCAATTCGCTGAAGGAGGCTGAGAGGCCGACAACGCCATTGTCGCCAAACGCCTTTTCGATGCCGACGGCCATATACCAGCCATCGAACTGGTCGCGGCCAAGCGGGGTGGCGGTCCGCATCGGCGCGCTGTCGCCGTCGATATAGCCGCCCGCCAGGAAAGCGCTGACATCTTCAGGCAGCACGCCTTCGCGGACGGTGGTGTCGCCGCCGCCACCCTGCGCCATGCCAAGGTCGATATTGTTGAGGCTAGCGGCGGCCAGTTGCAACGGCTGGCCGGTCATGGTCAGCGTGCCGCCCATCGCCCCGCCATCAAGCTTCGTCAGCCGGTCGCGATAGAAGCGCGCCATATTGTCGTTCAGCACTTCGGCCATGGAGGTCTTGAGCGTTTCGGTGCGCGGTGCCATCGCCTCGAAGGTTGCCTGGACTCCGGCAACGCTCAGCAGGTCCGCTTCGCCATAGAGATTGGCATAGTTGGCGTAGAGCGGTCGGTTTTGGTCGAGCAACTGAGCGACGCTGGTCTGGTTCGGCGCAGCGCGATTGACGACGTCGGCATAGAGGCCCGCGTCGATCCGCACGCTGACGCTGTTGGGACCATAGAATAGCACCGGCTTCAACACCGCCGACAAGTTGGTCGGCGTCGCAAAGCTGCCATCGATGCCGCCTTCGGCGGTCAGGAAGGTGTAGCTGTTGCCATAGCGGAGCCTGGTGCCGGTCGCGGCACCAAAAACCACGCGCCCGCCGAGCGCGGCGATGCCGTTGATGGGATCACCCGCCGCAAGCAGCGAGACATCGCCATCGGCCTGAGCGGCGGTGATGGCTGCGACTGCGGAGGCCTGAGTCTGATTACCTTCGCCATTGCCCTGGCCATCGCCCGTCGGTGCGCTTTCGCTCCCGCCATTGTCATCGGATTCGACGAACTGCGTCGCCCGGACCGCAAGCACGTCCGACACGCCATTGGCACCCAGATCAATCTGGAGCGTGCTGCCTGATGAGAGCAACGCATTGCCCTCAATTTTGAGCGTGCCGATCGTGCCGACGCCACCGGGGGCGATCGTGCCCAGTACATTGGTGAAATAGGGCGCGCGCACTGTTCCCTTGCCGGACAAAAGCCCGGACATCAGGAAATAGTCGCCCGGCGTTTCGACCATGCCATCGACATTCACGACGCCGGCGAGGTGAGCAATGTCCATAAGACTGGTCAGCGATCCGGCCGCCGTGACATTGAGCGTAGCGCCAGTGCCCGCAATGGTGAACCGATCGACGGTGGCGTCGATATCCAGCGTCGTCTTGCCATTGGCGCTGAGCGTCACGTCATAATAGCGGCCGATCACCCCTTGCGAGGCGAGCGGGTCGATATTGTTGGGCACGAAGGCGGTCGCGCCGGGCAGGCCGTTAGCCAGGGTCGGCGTTGGCAGGACCGCGGCGCTGACTTCACTCTCTTGTGCTTCATGAATCGCGCCGGTCAACAGGGCGGCAGTTTCTGCGCTGGCGCTGCGCTCGGCAATCTCCACCTTGCCCTTATTGTTGCTGACCACGGTGGCACCGGCGGCTGCGTCAGCGGTTTCGGCAACGGTGGGTTCGCCATCGACGATCAGCGTATTGGTGCCGACATCATAACAAATGTCGTCCGGTCCATCATTGGGTTGATAGCAAATCTGGCCGAATTTCTGAGCGCTATCCTGGCCAAATGCCCCCGCGCCCGGCGTCGTGGGAATGCCGTTCACTAGCGCGCCATTGCTGTCGATAACCCGATAATTGGGGTCGAGCGCGGTCACCCAATGGGTCGGGTCGCTCCACAGACCGTCGCCTGCCTTGGCAGTGGCATAGCGATAGGGGTTGTTCTGCGCGATCCAGTCCCAGAACAGATAGAGCGGCTGATAGAAGGATGAGCCACCATAGGAGCTTTGCGGCTGCGCAAAGAAATAACGGCTTCCGCCCGACAGCACGCCGATGATCGTCTTTTCATTGAAGGTTTGATCGAGGATCAGCGGGCCGCCCGAGTCGCCGCCAGCCGTGCTGCCTTCGTTGGGCAGCGCATCGTCCTTGAACAGGTTGAAGTCGAACGGGTTTTCACGCTCCGGGTCGTCAAAATCGGTGTGGTAGAGATTTTGGGTATAGCCGCCTGCATCGCCGAACAGGAATGCGTCGATATCATCAAGCGAGCCGAGCATGCCAAGGAAGTTTTCCGCCGTTTTGCGGCGGAAATCGATACCGAGATTATTGCCCGTGGTCCCGCTGCCGGTCCGACCATAGCCGGTGATGGTCACATGATAGCCGGTGCCCGATGTTTCGCTAATGGCCGAAGGCGCGGACAGGGCGGAAAATAGCGTGGTCCAGGTGGGCACGTCAGCCGCCGGCGTATCGAGTGTCGCGAGGGCCACGTCGCCATAAAGGAAACTGAGCGCTGGCGGATCGAGCGAGTCGGGATGATAGGCGATATTGTTGACGTTATAGACGCTTAAAGCCGTGTTGGTCTGAAAGCCGTTGCTCAGCCAGTCGATCAGGCCAGGGCGGGCGTTGTTCTGAAAGGCGAACGCCACTGGAACGCCGCCATTGACGGTGCTGTAATCGGGCGTGTCGAGGTCGTTGACGCAGTGAGCGGCAAAAATGACGGTGCGCGGATTGATAAGCGTGCCAGTGCAGGCGAAGCCATCGGCCCGATACATGATGCCGACGCCGTTGACATCGCTGCCGTCGATAATGTCGGACGGGCTTTTGCTGTCGTTGGGCACGACGGCATGGGCCAGCGGTGCAAAGCTCAAGGCGGCGACGGCGGCCGATGCCAGAAGGCCTGTACGACCGGCGCGCGCAAGCATGCGCACGCCATTCTTGCGAATGTGCATGATGGTAACTCCCCAAAGACCTGAGCGGAAGCTATGTCAGCAACAAGACGAACACAATCCAGCCATGCGCGAAAATTGCCTCATGTTTCAAAAAGGTCACATCGTCACGCAATGTCGTCGATTTTTGTTAGTAGAATAGCGAAAATGCGTCATTTTTGAGGGTGCGCTATTGGGAAAACCGGACGTGCTACTTAATGACAATGGCTGTTAACTTTAATCCGGTACAGCGTTTCGCCACAGGCGGCCGTCCCTTGCGCATCTGCGCTGATCCGCTTAAGCATGGTGGCAAGTTCCGGTCTCCCCACGAGGCTGGCGAAAAACAGAAGAGAGTTTCGGCATGGTGCAGCAGAGCCGCCCATCGCCGCAGAGTTCCGGTCCGACCGGCGGTTTTTCGGGCAAGCGTGTCCGATCCGGTCCGGGCAATGGGAGCAAGGCTGCGGCCATTCCTCCCCCGTCACCATCGCGGGGCATTGCGCCGCATGGCGCGCGTGAGCGGCGATCCTATGCCGCCATCGACCTTGGCACCAATAATTGCCGTTTGCTGATCGCCAAGCCGTCGGCGGATGGGTTCATTGTGGTGGACGCCTTTTCGCGGATCGTGCGGCTGGGCGAAGGGCTGGCTTCGACCGGGCGGATCAGCGACGCCGCGATTGATCGCGCCATTGCCGCGCTGTCGGTCTGCGCCGACAAGCTACGCCGCCGTCATGTGACGCTGGCGCGTTCGGTTGCGACCGAAGCCTGTCGCCGGGCGTCCAACGGTACGGACTTTATCCAGCGCGTCTACCGCGAGACGGGCATCGCGCTCGATATCATCAGCGCGCAGGAGGAGGCGCGACTGGCGGTACTGGGCTGCCACGCACTACTGGAACCTGGCAATGGCCCGGCCCTGATCTTCGACATTGGCGGGGGATCGACCGAATTGGTGCTGGTCGATTCGAACGGATCGGCTGGCGCGCCGCGGATAGTCGATTGGGTGAGCGCGCCCTGGGGCGTGGTGTCGCTGACCGAGAGCGAGGCGTTCGACCATGGCGATCGCGACGCGCGACTGGCCGCCTATGACCGGATGCGCGCACGGGTAAGCGAAGCCTTTGCCCCGCTGGCCCGTCGCCTGCCGCAGGGGGCGGAGGATATCCGCCTGCTTGGCACGTCGGGGACGGTGACGACGCTGGCCAGCGTGCATCTGAACCTGCCGCGTTATGACCGGCAGGTGATCGACGGGCTGATCGTGCCGTGCGAATCGATGCGCGCGATTTCGGAGCGGCTTTCCACCATGACACTGGCGGAGCGGCAGCAGCTTCCCTGCATCGGCACCGAGCGCGCCGATCTGGTGGTGGCGGGCTGCGCCATATTGGAGGCGATCCTCGACATCTGGCCCGCCGAACGGCTGGGCGTGGCGGATCGCGGCATTCGCGAAGGCATATTGCGCGGGCTGATGGACCGCGATGGGAGAGTGATGTGAGGGGCGCTGGCGTAGGCAAGGTGCGCGTCAAAAGCGCCAAGGGCAGGACCGCGCAGTCGGTTCGCTGGCTCGAACGCCATTTGAACGACCCCTATGTCCGCAAGGCGAAGGCGGAAGGCTGGCGCAGCCGTGCCGCGTTCAAGCTGATCGAACTAGACGAGAAATTCCATTTCGTGAAGGGATCGCGCGCAGTCGTCGATCTCGGCGTGGCACCGGGCGGCTGGTCGCAGGTCGTGCGCAAGCTGGCGCCCAAGGCCACCGTCGTCGGCATCGACCTGCTGCCGGTCGATGCGATCGAGGGGGTGACCCTGTTCGAAATGGACTTCATGGACGACAAGGCGCCCGACATTCTGCGCGAAGCGCTGGGCGATGCGCCCGACCTCATCATTTCCGACATGGCGGCCAATACGGTGGGCCATGCCCAGACCGACCATTTGCGCACGATGGGACTGGTCGAGGCGGCCGCCTGGTTCGCGGTCGAAAATCTGCGCAAGGGCGGGACGTTCGTCGCCAAGGTGTTTGCCGGGGGCACTGATGGCGAGTTGCTGGTCCTGCTCAAGAAGAATTTCACGACGATCAAACATGCCAAGCCCCCCGCCAGCCGCAAGGGCAGCGTGGAATGGTATGTCGTGGCGCAGGGGTTCAAGGGGCGACCCGATGAACCGGCGCGCGACCGAGCGGGCGATCCCGTAACAGAATAGCCGCCGGAAGGCTGGCGGGCACGGGATAGGAAGCGGGGGTCACTTGGTCGCAACGGTATCGACGGTCGCCTATCTGGGGCTGGAAGCGCGGGCCGTCGAGGTGCAGTGCCAGCTCGTCCCCGGCCTTCCCAATTTCATCGTCGTGGGATTGCCCGACAAGGCGGTGGCCGAAAGCCGCGAGCGGGTGCGCAATGCGATTGCCGCCATCGGCCTGTCGCTGCCGCCCAAGCGGATTACCGTCAATCTCTCGCCCGCCGACCTGCCCAAGGAAGGGTCGCATTTCGACCTGCCGATCGCCCTCGCTTTGCTGGGGGCTATGGGGGTGATCGATGCCGAAACGCTGTCGGGCTATGTCGTGGTGGGCGAACTGGGGTTGGACGGACGCACCGCGCCATCGCCCGGCGTGTTGCTGGCGGCGCTGCATGCAGGCGGGCAGGATATGGGGCTGGTCTGCCCGGTCGCGCAGGGGGCGGAGGCTGCCTGGGCGGGGCAAGTCGAAGTCGTCGCCGCACCCGACCTTTTGAGCCTGCTCAACCATTTCAAGGGCACGTCGGCGCTGTCGCCGCCCCAACCGGGCGCGGTCGAGGCCCCCGTGCGGACGCTGGACCTCAAACAGGTCAAGGGGCAGGAAGTCGCCAAGCGCGCGATCGAGATCGCGGCGGCGGGCGGGCATAATCTGCTGATGGTCGGACCACCGGGTGCAGGCAAATCGCTGATGGCCGGGTGCTTGCCAGGGATATTGCCTGAGCTTACGCCATCAGAGGCGCTGGAAACTTCCATGGTGGCAAGCGTCGCGGGCACGCTGGACGGCGGACGGATCAGCCGGGCGCGGCCCTTCCGCCATCCCCATCATAGCGCATCGATGGCCGCGTTGGTCGGCGGCGGTTTGAAGGCGCGGCCGGGCGAGGTCAGCATGGCGCATCTGGGCGTGCTGTTCCTCGACGAGCTACCGGAATTTCAGCGAGCGGTACTCGACTCGCTGCGCCAGCCGCTGGAAACGGGCGAGGTGACGGTCGCGCGGGCGAACGCACATGTCACCTTCCCGGCGCGGGTGCAGTTGATCGCGGCGATGAACCCCTGCCGATGCGGCCATCTGGGCGATCCCGCCTTGGCTTGCTCGCGCGCGCCACGCTGCGCCGCCGACTATCAGGCGAAGGTGTCGGGACCTTTGCTCGACCGGATCGACCTGCATGTCGAGGTGCAGGCGGTGAGCGCCGCCGATCTGGTGCTGCCGCCGCCCGCCGAAGGATCAGCCGAGGTCGCCGCGCGCGTAGCGGCGGCGCGCGATGTGCAGACCAAGCGCTATGCCGGGACAAAACTGCGGACCAATGCGGAAGTGGACGGCGATGCGCTGGAGGCTTTTGCCGGTCCGGACGAGGCGGGGCGGCAATTGCTGGCGCAGGCGGCCGCCGCGATGAAGCTGTCGGCGCGGGGCTATACCCGCGTGCTGCGCGTCGCGCGGACGATCGCCGATCTGGCAGGCGCCGAGCGGGTCGGGCGGGTGCATGTCGCCGAAGCGCTCAGCTATCGCCGCCGCGCGCCGGTGAATTGAGAAGGGCTCAGGGGATCGGCTGGACCGTCAGCAGCGTATAGAGACCGATCGCCGCACCGCTGGCGACGAAAGCGATCAGAAAACGGCATATGTCGGGCCAGAAATCGGGGCGTTCCATGTCGGTCGTCTCCTTCTCGGTGACGATGCAACGGATAAAATGGTGCCGAACCCGTATCCAGTGACAAATGAAGTTAAGCGCCCTCGTTCGCGATCAGCTTGAGTTCCGCAGCAGGCCCATTGTCCTTATGGGCAAAATGGCCGTCAATCCGGCTTCCCGCCTCAATGGTGATCCGCTCATAGCGCACATCGCCGGTGATCCGCGCGCTGCGCTCGACCACCAGTTCCTCCGCCGTGATCGACCCATCGACGAGGCCCGCGAGCCGCGCGCTCTGGGCTGTGACATGGCCAATGATGCGGCTGTCGGCCCCCTGGACCAATGCGGCGCAGCTAATGTCGCCTTCCACCACGCCATCGACATGCAGGTCGACCGACGCGCTGATATTGCCGCTGATCGTGACGTCGCCGCCGATCATCGAGAAAGGGGTGTTTTTAGCCCCGGTTGCCGACATCGGCGAAACGGGCCTTGGCGATTTGCTGGACTTGGAGAACATCCTGGGCAGCCTCCAGAAAACGGCGGGGGTTGATGGGCCGGTCGTTGAGCCGGACCTCGAAATGGAGATGGGTGCCGGTCGACCGGCCGGTCGACCCCATGCCGCCGATCGTGTCGCCGCGCGCCACCGCCTGGCCTACCTTGGCGGCAAAGCGTGACAGATGCGCGTAACGGGTCATCAGCCCATTGCCATGATCGACTTCCACGACATTGCCATAGCCCTGGCGCTGGCCGACATAGCTGATCTTGCCGCGCGCGGCCGCGACGATCGGCTGACCGCGACGACCGGGGAAATCCATACCAGCATGGAAGGCGGCGTGACCGTTGAACGGATCACGGCGGTAGCCATAGGAACTGGTTTCCATCGGCGCCATGGTGGGCTTGCCCGACGGAATCGATATCAGGCTGCGTTCCAGAAATTCCATCCGCGCCAGCGCATCGGCCAGATGTTCCAATTCGCCGGTCATGGCCCCCTTGCCACCGTTCCAGGGCACAAAGGGGCCGCCCTGGGCATGGGCCGCGCTGCGGGCGAGCTGGTCAGGATCAAGGCCGAAGCTGCGGATGGCGGCGGCGGCCTTGTCCGCGCGTCTTTCGACAGCGGCGGTCAACAGCAGGGCGAAACGGCGCTGGCGCTCTTCCAGCCGGACGAGGGGGGCGGCTTCGGGTGCCATGCTGATCTTGGCGGTCAGCGCCCCGGCCTTGTCCGACTTTTTGGCTGCGGTCGGCGCGACCATGTCCGCGCTCTTGTCGTCATCGCCCCCGAAATGCGTCTTGTAGAGCGTGTCCATGAAGTCCTGCCGGGCTTCAAGATCCTGGGCCAGATCATCGACGGACTGGCGATAGCCCTCTACCTTGCTCGCGGCCGTCGCGATCGACTGCCCCTTGGCAGCCAGCGCGGCGCGCTCCTGCGTTACCGATGCGCTATTCGCGATCATCGCCAGCGTGACGCCGCCCCAGCCGACCAGGGCTGCCGTCAGGCCGCTCAACGCGGTGAGTTGAAGTCGGCGCGAGATACGCAGGAACCGGACCTGCCCGCCAGAGCGAAGGAAAATCTCCCGCTCAGGGCATAAGGCAGCGAGCCGGGCCCGGAGAGCGGCGGCCCTCGATTTTCGATGATGCGACAATGGCGACCCCGTAACTCTTATCGAGTCGGGCCGATAGCAAAGCGACGCTGCGCAGGCGAATCTACCATTACGCAGACGTGACGAGTCGAGCGTTGCGCGCGACTAAATGATCTTTATCGCCTTTTGTTCCATGGCTGATGCTGTTTTGCGCATCGCTGGTCAGCCTTTGTCGACTTGCGCCGCCGATGTGAGCAGGCGGAAGACGTCCTTCGCCGGGATCGCCGGGCTGAAATGATAGCCCTGGCCATAATGGCAGCCGCCTGCCCGCAGATAATCGACCTGGCGACTATTCTCCACCCCTTCCGCAACCGTGCGGATGCCAAGGCTGAAGGCGAGGTTGAGGACGGTGCGGACGATCGCGGCGTCATCCGGGTCGGTTTCCAGATCGCGCACGAAGCTCTGGTCGATCTTGATGATGTCGATCGGAAACTGTTTGAGGTGCGACAGGGAAGCGTAGCCGGTACCGAAATCATCGAGCGCGATGGTGACGCCCGCTTCGCTCAGTCGACTCAGCGCGCGCCCGACCCGCTCCGCGTTGCGGCCCAGAAAGACCGACTCGGTTACTTCCAGTTCCACGGTTGAAGGGGGCAGGCCAGCCCGTGCCAAACGTTCGAGCAAGCGATCGGCAAAGCCGTCATCGTTGAGGTCCGCGCCCGATCCGTTGAAGGCGATCGAGCCGACCGTAAGGCCCGCCGCGCGCCAGCGCAGGCAGTCGGCGATGATACCATCAATCATCACCATGGTGATGATCGGTCCCAGTTCGGGATGTTCAAAGGCAGAAGCGATTTCGCCCGGCATGATGACAGTGCCGTCGGGCGTAGGGCAACGGAACAGCGCTTCGAAACCGACGATCGCCCCGCTGTCGAGCGCGATCTTGGGCTGATACCAGGGGGTTGGCTGTTCATGCGCCAGGATATGACGCGCGCGGTCCAGCATTGCGGCTTCGCGTTCCCAGCTTTCCAGCAATTCCGGGCCGAACAGGATTGCGCGTCCCCGTCCACTATTCTTGGCATGATAGAGCGCGATGTCCGCATGTTTGACCAGGGCGGTGACATCGTCGCCATGATCGGGAAAGAGGGCGACGCCTATGCTGACCCGGCATTCCATCGGCCGACCGCCATGGCTGAGCGGCGCGTGAAGATGCTGGGTGACCCGCTGTAATATAGGTTGCAGCGCGTCGGCATCAGGCAGGCGCGTCAGCAGCACCGCAAATTCGTCCCCGCCCATTCGCGCGACCAGATCGCCGGGGCGCAGCGCCTGGCGCAGGCGGCTGGCGACGGCACAGAGCAGGGCGTCCCCCGCATCATGGCCCGCAGTATCATTGACCCGCTTGAACTCATCCAGGTCGATCAGCAGAACCGCCAGTTGGGCGCGGTCGGTCGAGGCGGCCGCCGCCTGCGTCACCGCCGCCATGAAATGGGCGCGGTTGGCCAGGCCCGTCAGCGCATCCGACATGGCCAGTTTTTCGAGATTCTGTTCAATCTCCTTGCGCTCGGTAATGTCGACGACGCAGGTCATGAAGCAGGCTTCATTGTCGATCACGATCGGCCTGGAAGACAGCAGGGCGTTGCGAATGGCACCATCGCCGCGACGCAGGCGGCATTCGAAATTATCTATCGACTCTCCTGCTTGCAGTCGGCCGAACAGATCATCGCGCACCGCCAGATCGACATAGGTTTGTTCGACATTGTTCAGGGCCACTGGGCCGCCGGCTGCATAGGCGTCCAGCGCCGCGCGGTTGATCCGCACGATGCTGCCATCATAGCGCGTCACCAGCAGCGGCAGGGGCACGGCCATGAACATGCGTTCCAGCGTGTCCCGACTGGTGGCTACAGCCGCCTGCGCTTCGCGGGTGACCAGGCTCGCCATCCATTCCTTGCGCTGAAGCCGGTTACTCCGGGCAATGGCGATCCACATGCCGAAATGAAGCATCACCATCGCCAGGATCATGCCGGGCATGGTTGCCGAAAGCGGTGCTGGGGCCAGATAGCCGACCAGCAGCGCAACGCCGCAGGCCAATCCGCCACCGACATTGCCGCGAAAGCTGGTCGGGACGACGAGGTAGAAGACCAGCGGAAGCATCACCAGCACGAAGACGGCGATGTCGCTTCGTGAACTGACGAGGAAGGCAACACTGACGGCGGTAACGACCTGCCAGGCGAAACAGATACGTTCGACCATGCGAAAGCTGGTCATACGATGGCTGATCGACAGACAGGCCAGCGACCAGAGAATGACAAGGACGCGCGCAGGCACCGCCACCCAGAAATGGTCGGTCCCGGCAAAGCGCCAATCGCTCACGAGGAACAGGGTATTCAGGACCGCGGAGAGCGCGAACAGAATCTGGGCGTGGCCGCGCGATTCGCGTAAACGGCCTTCTTGGAAGTGGCGTTCGCGGGCAGGTTCGCAAAATTCGCCGGTATAGGGAGAGAGGTCGGTCACATTTCGTCCATGAAAACACCATATTGGTGACTTCCACGAAAAATAGGCCCCACAGGGTTATCAAACTCCTAACCATAGAATGACGATACCTTAAATTTCATGGGCGTAATGGCCATGCCCTCGCCACGCTTGACCCTTTGTCCGCGCAGGGCTATAGGCCCGGCTGCCCAGCGACCTGTCGCGTCGAGACTCGTCTTTTCTCGCCATTGCTGGGTGCTATTAGAGCTGAACATTGCCGGGTGCTCTTGCGGCTCCAGGGGGGTTTTATGCCCACCGGGGCCTTTGCTGTTTGGATGACGTCTGTTTTCCGATCGGCTCGCAACACGGGGATGCCACGGTAAAGTAACTGAAAAAGGTGAAGGGCTTCATGCCAACAATCAACCAGCTGGTCCGCAAGGGCCGCGAACCGCAGAAGGCCAAGTCCAAGGTCCCTGCCATGGATGCGAACCCGCAAAAGCGTGGCGTTTGCACCCGCGTCTATACGACGACTCCGAAGAAGCCGAACTCGGCGCTCCGCAAGGTGGCGAAGGTGCGTCTGGTCAACCAGCGCGAAGTCATCACCTACATCCCCGGTGAAGGCCATAACCTTCAGGAACATAGCGTTGTTCTGATCCGTGGCGGTCGTGTCCGCGATCTTCCCGGCGTGCGCTATCACGTTCTTCGCGGCGTTCTGGATACCCAGGGCGTCAAGGATCGTAAGCAGAGCCGTTCGAAGTACGGCGCGAAGCGTCCGAAGTAAGGGGAGACCAAGAATATGTCACGTCGTCGTCGCCCCGAAAAGCGCATCATCCTGCCCGATCCCAAATATGGCGATATCGTGCTGTCCAAGTTCATGAATTCGATCATGCAGGACGGTAAGAAGGCCGTTGCTGAGTCCATCGTTTATGGCGCTCTCGAAACTGTCGAGACCCGCGCCAAGAAGGACCCGATCGGCATGTTCCATGACGCGCTGAACAACATCAAGCCGGGCATCGAAGTTCGCAGCCGCCGCGTTGGCGGTGCGACCTATCAGGTTCCCGTCGAAGTGCGTCCCGAACGCTCGCAGGCGTTGGCCATCCGTTGGCTGATCACCGCCGCGCGCAACCGCAGCGAAACCACGATGGCTGCGCGCCTGTCGGGTGAACTGATGGACGCCGCCAACAATCGCGGCAATGCCGTCAAGAAGCGCGAAGATACGCACCGGATGGCCGAAGCCAACCGTGCCTTCTCGCACTATCGCTGGTAACATAGCGCTACTGGTAAAAGGCGGGTGGGCGTTTCCAATGTCCGCTTCGCTGTCCGGTTTCAAAAATTGGTCCGTTCGTCAGGGGTCTCTACCCATGGCGGACGGATTGGTTTAGGGGCCACCCAAGAACTCGAATCCCCAACCGCCGGTGCGCCGGCAACGGAGAAGCATCATGGCCCGCAGCCATCCGCTCGAACGCTATCGTAATTTTGGTATCATGGCGCATATTGACGCCGGCAAGACCACGACGACCGAGCGTATCCTTTACTACACCGGCAAGTCCTACAAGATCGGCGAAGTCCATGACGGCGCCGCCACCATGGACTGGATGGAACAGGAGCAGGAGCGTGGTATCACCATCACGTCGGCTGCGACCACCTGCATCTGGAACGATCACCGTCTGAACATCATCGACACCCCCGGCCACGTCGACTTCACCATCGAAGTCGAACGTTCGCTGCGCGTGCTTGATGGTGCGGTCGCCGCGTTTGACGGCGTTGCGGGCGTTGAGCCGCAGTCGGAAACGGTATGGCGTCAGGCGGACAAGTATAAGGTTCCGCGGATGTGCTTCATCAATAAGCTCGACCGCACCGGTGCCAATTTCTATTATTGCGTTCAGACGATCATTGATCGCCTGGGTGCCGTTCCTGCCGTTCTCTATCTCCCCATCGGCGCGGAGAGCGAGTTTAAGGGTCTGGTCGACCTGGTCGAAAACCGTGCGATCATCTGGAAGGATGAAAATCTCGGCGCTGAATTCTCTTATGAAGAGATTCCTGCCGACCTCGCCGACAAGGCCGCCGAATATCGCGAAAAGCTGATCGAACTGGCCGTCGAGCAGGACGACGAGGCGATGGAAGCCTATCTCGAAGGCAATCTGCCCGACGTCGCGACGCTCAAGAAGCTGATCCGCAAGGGCACGCTGGCCCAGTCGTTCGTCCCCGTGCTGTGTGGCTCGGCGTTCAAGAACAAGGGCGTCCAGCCACTGCTCGACGCGGTTGTGGATTATCTGCCTTCGCCGCTCGACATCGAAGACGTGCAGGGCATCAACCCCGACAACGACCAGCCCGACAGCCGTGCGACCGCCGATGATGCGCCGTTCGCTGGCCTGGCGTTCAAGATCATGAACGATCCGTTCGTCGGCTCGCTCACCTTCCTGCGCGTTTATTCGGGCACCCTGACCAAGGGCACTTATCTGAACTCGGTCAAGGACAAGAAGGAAAAGATCGGCCGCATGCTGCTGATGCATGCCAACAGCCGCGAAGATATTGATGCGGCTTATGCAGGCGACATCGTCGCGCTGGCCGGCATGAAGGAAACCACCACCGGGGATACGCTGTGCGCCGAACGCCAGCCGATCATTCTGGAGCGGATGGAATTCCCTGAGCCGGTCATCGAATTGTCGGTGGAACCCAAGACCAAGGCCGACCAGGAAAAGATGGGCGTCGCGCTCAACCGCCTGGCCGCTGAGGATCCGTCCTTCCGCGTTTCGACCGATCACGAATCGGGCCAGACCATCATCAAGGGCATGGGCGAGCTTCACCTCGAAATCCTGGTCGACCGCATGAAGCGCGAGTTCAAGGTCGAGGCGAATGTCGGTGCGCCGCAGGTGGCCTATCGCGAATATCTCAAGAAGGCCGTCGACGTCGACTATACCCATAAGAAGCAGTCGGGCGGCACCGGCCAGTTCGGCCGCATCAAGGTGAAGGTCACGCCGGGCGAGCGCGGCACGGGCATCATCTTCAAGGATGAGATCAAGGGCGGTAATATTCCCAAGGAATATATCCCGGCGATCGAAAAGGGCATGCGCGAAACGGCAGCTACCGGCTCGCTCATCGGCTTCCCGATCATCGATTTCGAGATCAACCTGTATGACGGCGCCTATCATGACGTCGACTCGTCGGCGCTGGCGTTCGAAATCACCGGTCGCGCGGCGATGCGCGAAGTCGCGCAGAAGTCGGGCATCACGCTGCTCGAACCGATCATGAAGGTCGAAGTCGTCAGCCCCGAAGAATATCTGGGCGACGTGATCGGCGACATGAACAGCCGTCGTGGCCAGATACAGGGCACCGACACCCGTGGTAATGCTCAGGTCGTCGAAGCGATGGTCCCGCTGGCCAACATGTTCGGCTATGTGAACTCGCTGCGTTCGTTCACCCAGGGGCGTGCGAACTATTCGATGACCTTCTCGCACTATGATGAAGTGCCGCAGAATGTCGCGGACGAAGTCAAGGCGAAGATGGCCTGATGAATTTCCCCGGCCGAGCCGTGCAAGCGGCTCGGTTAGGGGCTGGTAATCTGCAAATTTGCTGCTATGGACGCGCCTTCGCGAGGCGCGGCCGAGCGGTCAGACCCAAGCTGATTTTGATTAGAAGGTAGGATAAAATGGCTAAGGCTAAGTTTGAGCGGAATAAGCCGCACTGCAACATCGGCACCATCGGTCACGTCGACCATGGCAAGACCTCGCTGACCGCAGCGATCACCAAGGTGCTGGCCGAAACCGGCGGCGCCACGTTCACCAGCTACGACAACATCGACAAGGCGCCCGAAGAGCGCGAGCGCGGCATCACCATTTCGACCGCGCACGTCGAATATGAAACCGAAGCGCGCCACTATGCGCACGTCGACTGCCCCGGCCACGCTGACTATGTGAAGAACATGATCACCGGTGCGGCGCAGATGGACGGCGCGATCCTGGTCGTTTCGGCCACCGACGGCCCGATGCCGCAGACCCGTGAGCACATCCTGCTCGCCAAGCAGGTCGGCGTTCCTCAGCTCGTCGTGTTCATGAACAAGGTCGATCTCGTTGATGACGCCGAAATTCTGGAACTGGTCGAGCTGGAAATCCGCGAGCTGCTGAGCAGCTATGATTTCGACGGCGACAACATCCCCGTCATCCCCGGTTCGGCTGTTGCCGCGCTGCAGGACAAGACCCCCGAAATCGGCCATGACGCCGTTCTGAAGCTGATGGCTGCCGTTGATAGCTGGATCCCGCAGCCTGAGCGTCCGATCGACAAGCCCTTCCTGATGCCGATCGAAGACGTGTTCTCGATCTCTGGTCGCGGCACCGTCGTCACCGGCCGCGTCGAAACCGGCATCGTCAAGGTTGGCGAAGAAGTCGAAATCGTCGGCATCCGCGACACCCGCAAGACCACGGTCACGGGCGTTGAAATGTTCCGCAAGCTGCTCGACGAAGGTCGTGCAGGCGATAACATCGGCGCGCTGGTTCGTGGCGTTGGTCGTGAAGACGTCGAGCGTGGCCAGGTTCTGGCCAAGCCCGGTTCGGTCATGCCGCACACCGAGTTTGACGCTGAAGTCTACGTGCTGTCGAAGGAAGAGGGTGGCCGTCACACGCCGTTCTTCGCCAACTATCGCCCGCAGTTCTACTTCCGCACCACGGACGTCACCGGCGAAGTCATCCTGCCTGAGGGCACGGAAATGGTCATGCCTGGCGACAATGTGAAGCTCGGCGTCAAGCTGATCGCGCCCATCGCGATGGACCCAGGTCTGCGCTTTGCAATCCGTGAAGGTGGTCGTACCGTCGGCGCAGGGGTTGTCGGCACGATCTCGAAGTAATATAGGCACCGCAGCGGCGCGAATCGCCTGATTCGCGCCGCTCGGATTTTTACCGCCTCGGATCGTCTTTCTCCGGCTCTTGCGAGCTAGAAGGACAGATTAAGAGGCGGTTGTTTTTTGGCTCTTTCGCATCGGTACAGGAATATGGACAGCAACATCCGCATTCGCCTTAAGGCGTTCGATCATCGCGTGCTTGATCAGGCGACCGGCGACATCGCCGACACCGCGCGCCGCACTGGCGCTCTCATCCGCGGTCCCATTCCCCTTCCGACGCGCATCGAAAAGTTCACGGTCAACCGTGGTCCGCACATCGACAAGAAGTCGCGCGAGCAGTTTGAGGTCCGCACCTATAAGCGTATGCTTGACATTGTGCAGCCGACGCCGCAGACGGTCGACGCGCTGATGAAGCTGGATCTGGCTGCCGGCGTGAACGTAGAAATCAAGCTGGCCTGAGGCTAGCAAGTCCCTGCCTTCTGTAACAAGTCGGCAGGGTATCGGGTATTCCGGGAAACCGGAAGCTCACACGACACAAGGGATACCGCACAGCGCCGGGCAACCGGCAAGTCTGTGGTTCTGGTCCCCCGTCGCTGGTCCCGAGAGGGGTTGGCATCCAACCCGGACGGGGTGATCTGCATATTTGGGTTGGCCGCTAGGGAATGATCCCAAGCGGTTTTTTTTCGTTGGATACGCCCGCCGGCGTCAGTTTCTTTCAAGGCTTAGGCGGGCCTCTATTGGGAGTATGGATCATGCGCACTGGCGTGATCGCTAAGAAAGTCGGGATGACCCGCCTGTTCCAAGAGGACGGGCGTCACGTGCCGGTTACGGTTCTGGCCCTTGAAGGCAACCAGGTCGTAGCTCGCAAGGATGTGGACAGCGACGGCTATATTGCCGTGCAGCTGGGTGCCGGCGTAGCGAAGGTTAAGAATGTCGCCAAGCCGCAGCGCGGTCACTTCGCCAAGGCGGAAGTGGAGCCGAAGGCGCGTCTGGTAGAATTCCGTGTCGCCGAGGATGCACTTCTCGATGTCGGCGTGGAAATCGCCGCGGATCATTTCATCGACGGCCAGCTCGTCGATGTGTCGGGTCACACCCAGGGTAAGGGCTTTGCCGGCGCTATGAAGCGTTGGGGCTTCGGCGGTATGCGCGCCACCCACGGCGTGTCGATCAGTCACCGTGCCCATGGTTCGACGGGTAACCGTCAGGATCCAGGCCGCGTCTTCAAGAACAAGAAGATGGCCGGTCATATGGGTGATCGTGAGCGCACGCAGCAGAACCTCGAAATCGTCCGCACGGACGTCGAGCGCGGTCTGCTGTTCGTCAAGGGCAGCGTGCCCGGTGCCAAGGGCACCTGGCTGACCGTCAAGGATGCCGTCAAGGTGCCCCGTCCGGCCGACGTTCCCTATCCCGCCAGCCTGAAAAGGGCTGACAACAGCAACGACAGCGCTCCCGCTGATACCCCGGCTGAAGAAGTCGCGGCAGTGGAAGCGACCGAAGGCCAGGAGGGCTAAACCATGAAGGTCAAGGTACAGACCCTCGACGCAGCGGAAGCTGGCGATCTGGAGCTGAACGATGCCGTATTCGGTGTCGAGCCCCGCGCCGACATCCTGCACCGTGTCGTCACCTGGCAGCTCGAAAAGCGTCGCGGCACCGCCCGCGGCACGCGCGAGCGTAGCGATGTTGCCCGCACGGGTAAGAAGTTCGGTCGCCAGAAGGGCGGCGGTACGGCGCGTCACGGCGATCGCCGCGCGCCCGTGTTCATCGGTGGTGGTAAAGCCCACGGTGCCCGCGTTCGTGACTTCAATCCCTCGCTGAACAAGAAGGTTCGCGCGCTGGGCCTGAAGATGGCGCTCTCGTCGAAGGTGAAGGACGGTTCGCTGTTCATCATCGACAGCCTCGACGTCGCCGAAGGCAAGACCAAGGCGCTGGTCGCCAATCTTGCCAAGCTGAACCTGACCAAGGTGCTGTTCATCGACGGCGACGCGGTCAACATCAGCTTCGCCAAGGCGTCGGCCAACATCATCGGCGTGGACTTGCTGCCGGCCGTCGGTGCCAATGTCTACGACATCCTGAAAGCCGACTCGCTGGTGCTCACCCGCGCCGCCGTCGAAAAGCTGGAGGCCCGTTTCAATGGCTAAAAAGCAAGCCGCAACGGTCGACAACCGTCATTATGACGTCGTTGTCGCCCCGCACATCACTGAGAAGTCGACCCTTCTCAGCGAATTCAACGCTGTGGTCTTCAAGGTGGCGGGCGATGCCTCCAAGCCTGAGATCAAGGCCGCTGTCGAAGCGATCTGGGGTGTCGACGTCAAGAGCGTGAATACGCTCGTGACGAAGGGCAAGACCAAGAAGTGGAAGGGCAAGCCCTACACCCGCTCCGACGTCAAGAAGGCGATCGTCCGCCTGGCCGAAGGCCAGTCGATCGACATCACCGAGGGAGTGCGCTAACCATGGCGCTGAAGCATTATAACCCGACGAGCCCCGCCCAGCGCGGTCTGATTCTCGTCGACAAGTCCAGCCTGCACAAGGGTAAGCCCGTCAAGGCGCTGACCGAAGGCAAGCGCAAGACCGGTGGCCGCAACAACAAGGGTCATGTGACCTCGCGCGGTATCGGCGGCGGTCACAAGCAGCGCTATCGTATCATCGATTTCAAGCGTCGCTTGTGGGATGTCGAAGGTACGGTCGAGCGTCTGGAATATGACCCCAACCGCACCGCGTTCATCGCGCTGGTCAACTATCCCGACGGCACGCAGGCCTATATCATCGCGCCGCAGCGTCTCGCTCCTGGTGACAAGGTCATCGCGGGCAAGAAGACCGACGTGAAGCCGGGCAATGCGATGGAACTGGGTCAGATGCCGGTCGGCACGATCATCCACAATATCGAGATGAAGCCGGGCAAGGGCGCACAGCTCTGCCGTTCGGCGGGCACCTATGCCCAACTCGTTGGTCGTGATCGTGGCATGGTGATGATCCGTTTGTCTTCGGGTGAGCAGCGTTACATCCGTTCGGATTGCATGGGCACCATCGGTGCCGTCAGCAACCCCGACAATGGCAACACCAACCTCGCCAAGGCAGGCCGCAACCGTTGGAAGGGCATTCGCCCGCTGACGCGCGGTGTCGCCAAGAACCCGGTCGATCACCCTCATGGTGGTGGTGAAGGCCGGACCTCGGGCGGCCGTCATCCGGTTACGCCCTGGGGCAAGCCGACCAAGGGTGCCCGCACCCGTCATAACAAGTCGACCGACAAGATGATCATCCGGTCGCGTCACGCCAAGAAGAAGAGGTAATCCGCGATGGCTCGTTCCGTCTGGAAAGGTCCGTTCGTGGACCTCAGCCTTCTGAAGAAGGCAGAAACCGCGCAGGAAGCGGGTGGCCGTGCGCCGATCAAGACTTGGTCGCGTCGTTCCACCATCCTGCCCCAGTTCGTTGGCCTGACGTTCAGCGTCTATAACGGCCGCAAGCATGTTCCGGTGTCCGTGAACGAGGATATGGTGGGTCATAAGCTGGGCGAGTTCGCCCCGACCCGCTTCTTCCCCGGCCACGCTGCCGACAAGAAGGGCAAGCGCTAATGAGCAAGGAAAAGGCTCCCCGTCGCGTCGCCGACAATGAGGCTCTGGCCGTCGGCACGCAGATCCGTGGTTCGGCCCAGAAGCTGAACCTGGTTGCCACGCTCATCCGCGGCCACAAGGTCGAGGACGCGCTGAACATCTTGGCCTTCTCCAAGAAGGCGATGGCAGTGGACGTGCGCAAGGTGCTGGCTTCGGCCATCGCCAACGCGGAAAACAACCACAATCTGGACGTCGACGCTCTGGTCGTGGCCGAAGCATCGGTAGGCAAGGCGTTCACGCTCAAGCGCTTCCATGCGCGTGGCCGTGGCAAGTCGACCCGGATCCTCAAGCCCTACAGCCGCGTGCGCATCGTCGTGCGTGAAGCTGGCGAAGAAGCGGAGGCGTAAGCACATGGGTCACAAGAGCAATCCGATCGGTCTGCGTCTTCAGATCAACCGCACCTGGGACAGCCGCTGGTACGCCGAAGGCGCGGACTATGGCCGCCTGCTGCTGGAAGATCTCAAGATCCGCCAGTTCATCATGAAGTCGCTGCCGCAGGCCGCGATTTCGAAGGTCGTCATCGAACGCCCTGCCAAGCTGTGCCGCGTGTCGGTCTATGCTGCCCGTCCCGGTGTCATCATTGGCAAGAAGGGCGCGGACATCGAAAAGCTGCGCAAGAAGCTGAGCGCGCTGACCACGTCCGACGTGTCGCTGAACATCGTCGAAATCCGCAAGCCGGAAGTCGATTCCAAGCTCGTTGCACAGGGTATCGCTGACCAGCTCGAACGCCGCGTGGCTTTCCGCCGTGCGATGAAGCGGGCTGTGCAGTCGGCGCTGCGTCTGGGTGCCGAAGGCATCAAGATCACCTGCGGCGGCCGTCTGGGCGGCGCGGAAATCGCGCGCGTCGAATGGTATCGCGAAGGTCGCGTTCCGCTGCACACGCTGCGCGCGAACGTCGACTATGCCGAAGCCACGGCGCACACCGCCTATGGCGTGTGCGGCATCAAGGTCTGGATCTTCAAGGGTGAGATTCTGGGCCATGATCCGATGGCCACCGACCGGCTCATGCTGGAGGCTCAGACCTCCGGTGTGCGTCCGGCGCGCTGAACATAAGGTAGGTATAGCGTCATGCTGCAACCGAAGAAAATGAAGTTCCGCAAGACCTTCAAGGGCCGGATCAAGGGCGATGCCAAGGGCGGTTCCGCTCTGAACTTCGGTTCCTATGGTCTCAAGGCCATGGAGCCTGAGCGGATCACCGCGCGCCAGATCGAAGCGGCTCGCCGCGCGATCACGCGCCACATCCGCCGTCAGGGCCGTTTGTGGATCCGCGTGTTCCCCGACGTGCCTGTGTCGAAGAAGCCGGCCGAAGTCCGTCAGGGCAAGGGCAAGGGTTCGGTCGAATATTGGGCCGCCCGCGTCAAGCCGGGTCGCATCCTGTTCGAACTGGACGGCGTACCCGGTCCGCTCGCAGCAGAGGCCTTCTCGCGCGCCGCGATGAAGCTGCCCATCAAGACCAAGGTCGTTGCCCGCCTCGGCGACACCTCGCACCTGGAGGGTTAAGCCATGGCGAACGTTGCTGACCTTAAGACCAAGACGGACGACGAACTGTCGACCGAACTCAACAACCTGAAGCGCGAGCAGTTCAATCTGCGTTTCCAGGCGGCCACCAACCAGCTGGAAAAGCCCAGCCGCGTCAAGGAAGTCCGCCGGTCGATCGCGCAGATCAAAACTTTGCAGACCGAGCGTAACAGCTCGGCTGCGACCGCGAAGTAAAGGAAACACACGATGCCCAAGCGCGTGCTGACGGGAACGGTGGTTTCCGACAAGACCGACAAGACGGTGGTTGTTCGTGTAGAGCGCAAGGTTAAGCATGCGCTCTACGGCAAGATCATCCGCCGTTCGAAGAAATATCACGCCCATGACGAGGGCAATGTCTACAAGGAAGGCGAGACGGTCCGCATCGAGGAAACCGCCCCGATTTCCAAGCTCAAGACCTGGAAGGTCATTGAGCGCGTGGACACCCACAAGTCGCCGGAGGTTGCCGCTTAAAAGCGGAAACCCGGACTTTTAGGGTAGGCTCACTGATTCTTTGGGTCTTATTGCGACGCGGGGCTGGCCTTTTCGATCAGAAGGGGTTACAGGCCCGCGCTTCGCGTAGGACCCGACAGAGTCTTGGCACGAAATTCGGAACCGCTGGGCCAGACCTTTCTGGAGCGTCCCGGTAGGCCAAATAAGAAGGAACCGGATCCATGATCCAGATGCAATCCAATCTTGACGTCGCTGACAACAGCGGTGCCAAGCGCGTCCAGTGCATCAAGGTGCTGGGCGGCTCGAAGCGTCGCTTTGCGAGCGTAGGCGACATCATTGTCGTCTCGATCAAGGAAGCAGCGCCTCGCGGCAAGGTGAAGAAGGGTGACGTGCATCGTGCCGTCATCGTGCGTACCGCCAAGGACGTGCGTCGCGCTGATGGCAGCGTGATTCGCTTCGACGGCAACGCCGCTGTGCTTATCAACAAGAACGAGGAGCCCATCGGCACCCGTATCTTTGGCCCGGTCGTTCGCGAACTGCGCGCCAAGAAGCACATGAAGATCATCTCGCTCGCTCCTGAGGTGCTGTAATGAGCGCTGCCAAGATCAAGAAGGGCGACAAGATCGTCGTCCTGGCTGGCAAGGACAAGGGCCGTACCGGCGCTGTCCTGGCTGTGATGCCCAAAGCCGACAAGGTTCTTGTCGAAGGCATCAACGTGCATGCGAAGCATCGCAAGCCCGACCAGTCGAACCCGCAGGGTGGCATCGAGCGCAAGCCCGCGCCGCTCCACATTTCGAACGTGGCGGTCGCCGACAAGGACGGCAAGCCGACCCGCGTTCGTTTCGAGGATCGCGACGGCAAGAAGGTCCGTGTCGCCGTCAAGTCCGGTGAGGTGCTGTAATGGCCGACAAGTACATCCCGCGCTCCAAAGCGCTGTATGACGCCGAGATCGCCAAGGCGATGACCGAGAAATTCGGTTACAAGAACGTCATGGAAGTCCCCAAGATCGACAAGATCACGCTCAACATGGGCGTGGGCGAAGCGACCCAGGACAAGAAGAAGGTCACGCAGGCCGCCGAGGAAATGGAACTGATCGCTGGCCAGAAGCCGGTCATCACCAAGGCGAAGAAGTCGATCGCGCAGTTCAAGCTGCGTGAAGGCATGCCCATCGGTGCCAAGGTCACGCTGCGCCGCGAGCGCATGTATGAATTCCTGGACCGCATGATCAACGTGGCCCTGCCCCGCGTCCGCGATTTTCGTGGTCTCAATCCGAAGAGCTTCGATGGCCGTGGCAATTATGCCTTCGGTATCAAGGAGCAGATCATCTTCCCAGAGATCAGCTATGACCGTGTCGACAAGGTGCGCGGCATGGACATCATCGTGACCACCACGGCGAAGACGGACGATGAAGCGCGCGAACTGCTGCGCCTCTTCGGCTTCCCCTTCCCGCTCGAAGAGAAGCAGGCGGCCTGAACAAGGTCCCGCTTCTCTCCCAACGCTAAAGCTAAGGAAGAGAACTTAAGTCATGGCGAAACTGAGTTCGATCAACAAGAATGAGCGTCGCAAGAAGCTGGTTAAGAAATATGCTGGCCGTTATGCAAAGCTCAAGGCGATCGCGAATGACAACGCGGCCGATGACAGCGATCGTCTGATCGCTCGTCTGAAGATGGCGGAAATTCCCCGCAACGGCAACCCGACCCGCGTGCGTAACCGCTGCGAACTGACGGGGCGCCCGCGCGCTTATTACCGCAAATTCCGGCTCTGCCGTATTCAGCTGCGCGATCTGGCCAATAAGGGCCTGATCCCCGGCGTCACCAAGTCGAGCTGGTAAGGATATCATCTCATGGCATTGACCGATCCCCTGGGTGATATGCTCACCCGCATCCGCAACGGGCAGCAGGCGAAGAAGGACAGCGTTATGTCCCCGGCGTCCAAGCTGCGCGCCCGCGTCCTCGACGTGCTCCAGCGCGAAGGCTATATTCGCGGTTATTCCGAGGAAGATCTCGGCAAGCACCCTGGCCTGCGCATTGAGCTGAAATATTTCGAAGGGCAGCCTGCTATCAAGCATGTCGCCCGCGTGTCCAAGCCTGGCCGCCGCGTCTATTCGGGTTCGAAAGAACTGCCGGTGATCCGCAACGGTCTTGGTATCACGATCGTCTCGACGCCCAAGGGTGTTCTGTCCGACGCGGAAGCGCGCGACCAGAATGTCGGCGGCGAAGTGCTGGCGGAGGTGTTCTAATGAGCCGCATCGGTAAAAAGCCGGTCGCGATCCCCAATGGGGTGACGGCGACCATCGAGGGCGGGCAGCTCTCGGTCAAGGGGCCCAAGGGCACCCTGGCCATGCCGCTTCGCGACGAGATCAGCTATACGCTGGAAGGCGAAGGCATTCTCGTTCAGCCAGCCAACAAGACCAAGGCCGCACGGGCATTCTGGGGCATGCAGCGCACGCTGATCCAGAATTTGGTCACCGGCGTGACGGAAGGCTTCACCAAGAAGCTGCTCATCACCGGCGTTGGCTACCGCGCGAACTCGCAGGGCAAGAACCTGAAGCTGCAGCTTGGCTACAGCCATGACGTCGATTTTGCGATCCCCGACGGGATCGAGATCAAGACCCCGGATAACACGACGGTCGAGATCAGCGGCATGGACAAGCAGCAGGTCGGCCAGGTTGCCGCCGAAATCCGTCGCTGGCGCAAGCCTGAGCCATATAAGGGCAAGGGCATCAAATATGCCGGCGAGTTCATCTTCCGCAAGGAAGGGAAGAAGAAGTAAGATGGCAAAGCTTTCCCTCTTCGCGCGGCGTCGTCGCCGTGTTCGCACCGCTCTCAAGGCTGTTTCGGGCACCCGCCCGCGCCTGAGCATTCACCGTTCGGGTCGTCACATTTACGCCCAGATCATCGATGACGCTGCCGGTACGACCGTCGCTGCGGCATCGACCCTGGACAAGGATGTGCGCGGCAAGACGGGCGCTACCTCGCAAGCCGCAGCCGATGTCGGCAAGCGCGTCGCTGCTGCAGCGACCGCCGCCGGTGTCACCCGCGTCGTGTTCGACCGTGGTGGCTTCCTGTTCCATGGCCGCGTCAAGGCGCTGGCCGATGCCGCCCGTGAGGGCGGGCTGGAGTTCTGATCATGGCTGACGAAAACACCAACGAAGTCGTCGCACCCGTCGAGGGTGCCGAGGCGGCAGCACCAGCCGAAAACCGCGGTCCCGGCCGTGGTCGTGGCAACCGTGGCGGCGGCGACCGCAACCGTAGCGATCGTGGCGGCGGCCGTGGTCGTCGTGACGATCGTCGCGGCGGCAACCGTGACGAAGATCAGGGCGAAGAACTGATCGAGAAGCTGGTCCACATCAACCGCGTCAGCAAGACCGTCAAGGGCGGCAAGCGCTTCGGCTTTGCAGCGCTGGTCGTGGTCGGCGACGGCAAGGGCCGGGCCGGTTTCGGTCATGGCAAGGCGCGCGAAGTGCCCGAAGCCATCAGCAAGGCGACCGCCGCTGCCAAGAAGGCAATGGTTCGCGTTCCGCTGAAGGAAGGCCGCACGCTGCATCATGATGGCCTTGGCCATTTCGGTGCGGGCAAGGTGACGCTGCGTTCGGCCCCGGCCGGTACCGGTATCATCGCGGGTGGTCCGATGCGCGCCGTGTTCGAAAGCCTCGGCGTCGCAGACGTCGTGACCAAGTCGAACGGCACGTCGAACCCTTATAACATGATCCGGGCGACCTTCGCGGCGCTGGGCGAACAGACGAGCCCCAAGTCGGTGGCGCAGCGTCGCGGCAAGAAGGTCGCTGACCTTCTGCATCGCGGTGGAGCCTCGGTCGAGGTCGCGCAGGCTGACGCCGAAGCGATTGTGGAGTAAGCGACATGGCAACAATCAAGATCAAGCAGATCGGTTCGCCGATCCGTCGCCCCGCCGACCAGAAGAAGATTCTGATCGGTCTGGGCCTTGGCAAGATGCATCGCGTGGTAGAACTGGAAGACACGGCGGAAGTCCGCGGTGCCATCAAGAAGCTGCCCCATATGGTGCAAGTGGTCGAGGGCTAATTGAGTGGGTGATCAGACGATTATGTCGCTGGTCACCCAACTCGAACAGTTCGACCCAGAAGCTACAATTTTCGCGGCGGAACCTTGGCAACCAAGCTCTGCCGCGAAGCTGTTTGTGGACGTGACAACCACTGAAGCAAGAGAAGGGCTGGCGTATTTTTTGGAGATCGGCATCGCGTTGGATGTCTTATCCGAGATGGGCAGCGATCCTATAGACCGAAGTCGTCGGCTGATTGCGTATGCAACAGACGATTGCTGAGCGCGAACAAAGCGAAAGCGAGTGCACGATATGAAACTCAATGACATCCGTGACAATGATGGCGCCCGCAAGGGCCGTATGCGCGTTGGACGCGGCATCGGTTCGGGCAAGGGCAAGACCGCTGGCCGCGGCCAGAAGGGTGCCAAGGCGCGTTCGGGCGTTGCCATCAATGGCTTCGAGGGTGGCCAGATGCCACTCCACATGCGTCTGCCTAAGCGCGGCTTCAACAACATCTTCGCCAGCGATTTCGCGATCGTGAACCTGGGTGCGGTGCAGAAGGCGATCGACGCCGGCAAGCTGGACGCCAACGCGACCATCGACCATGCCGCGCTCAAGGCAGCTGCGCTTGCCCGTGGTGGCAAGGATGGCGTCCGTCTGCTCGCCAAGGGCGAACTGACCGCCAAGGTTAGCTTCCTCGTCTCCGGCGCGTCGAAGGGTGCCCTGGAAGCCGTCGAAAAGGTCGGTGGCAAGGTCGAAGTGATCGAAGTCGTCGCGGCCGCCGACAAGGCGAAGGCCAAGAAGGGCACGGCCCTTGCCGCTGCCAAGGCTGCCCGGAAGGCGTAAGCCGCAGTCTCAGGCTTGCAAGCACGGCCCCGCTGCCCGATATGGGTTGGCGGGGTCATGCGTATCGGGGGACTGTCTTTGCCACTTGGTATGGCAACTCCCCGTTCGACACGTTGAACCCGTCCCGCTAAGGGATGAGCGATTCCGCACCGGGGCTTGATGCCTCGGCAAGAGTGATTTGAAGGGCAGCCACCATGGCATCGAGAGCCGACCAGCTCGCATCCAATCTGAGCCTCGCGAAATTCAGCAAGGCCACCGACCTCAAGAAGCGCTTGTGGTTTACGCTCGGCGCATTGATCGTGTTCCGATTCCTCAGCTTCGTGCCGATGCCCGGCATCGACCCGACCGCTTTGGCCGGCGCGGTGCAGAATACGCGCGGCGGCGTCCTCGACATCTTCAACACCTTTTCGGGCGGTGCGCTGGAGCGCGCCAGCCTTATCGCGCTGGGCATCATGCCCTACATCACCGCGTCGATCGTGGTGCAGCTCGCCTCCTCGCTCTCGCCAAAGCTGGCGGCGATCAAGAAGGAAGGCGAAAGCGGCCGTAAGCGGCTCAACCAATATACCCGCTACGGCACGGTGTTCCTGGCCGCGGTTCAGGGCTATTTCGCCGCTGTCGGCTACGAGACGCAGGGCGCGGCGGTGGTTGACCCCGGCATGGTGTTCCGCGTGTCGGCCGTCGTTTCGCTGATCGGTGGCACCATGTTCCTGATGTGGCTGGGCGAACAGATCACCTCGCGCGGAATCGGCAACGGCGTGTCGCTCATCATCATGGCGGGCATCGTCGCCCAGTTGCCGGTGACGTTGAGCAACCTGTTCAAGTCCGGCAGCGAAGGGACGATCTCCGGCCTGCTCATTTTCCTCGTCATGGTCATGGCGGTCGGCCTCATCCTGTTGATCTGCTTCATGGAGCGGGCGCAGCGCCGGGTGCTGATCCAATATCCCAAGCGCCAGACGCGCCAGGGCCTGATGCAGGCGGACCGCAGCCATCTGCCGCTCAAGGTCAACACCGCAGGCGTCATTCCGCCAATCTTCGCTTCTTCGCTGCTGCTGATGCCGCTGACCATCTCGCAGTTTGCGGGCCAGACTGTGGCGGGTGAAAGCCGGTGGGGCGATTTCGTCCTGACGCTCAACCAATATCTGTCGCACGGCAGCCCGGTCTATATGGGGCTTTATGGCCTGGGCATCGTCTTCTTCTGTTTCTTCTACACCGCCGTGGTGTTCAACCCGGAAGAGACGGCCGACAATCTCAAGCGCAATGGGGGCTTCATTCCCGGCATCCGTCCGGGCAAGAATACCGAACATTATCTGGACTATGTGCTGACGCGCATCACCGTGATCGGGGCCGCCTATCTGGCGTTCATCTGTCTGGTGCCGGAATTTGCCATCGCCCGGGCGGGAATTCCCTTCTACCTTGGTGGGACTAGCTTGTTGATCGTGGTCAATGTTACGGTCGATACCGTGACCCAGATTCAGAGCCACCTGCTCGCCCATCAATATGGCGATCTGATCAAGAAGGCGAAGCTTAAGGGCCGCCTGCGCTAAACGCGGCCCGGACGCTGGGCGCACAATAGGGGAGAATGCGCGCGATGAACATCATTCTGCTTGGCCCTCCGGGGGCCGGCAAGGGGACGCAGGCCAGTCGCCTGGTCGAGGACCGCGGCATGGTGCAGCTGTCCACCGGCGACATGCTGCGCGCGGCCGTCAAGGCGGGCACGCCTGTCGGGCTGCAGGCCAAGGCTTTGATGGAAGCGGGGGCGCTCGTGCCCGACGATGTCGTGTCCGGCATCATCGGCGAAGCACTCGATGCGCTTGCCGCAGATACCGGCGTCATTTTCGATGGCTATCCGCGTACCGAGGCGCAGGCCCATTCGCTCGATGTCCTGCTCGATGGACGCGGTCGCTCGCTCGACCATGTGATCGAACTCGACGTGAATGAGGACGCGCTGGTCGAACGGATCACCGGTCGCTTCACCTGCGCCAACTGTGGCGCTGGCTATCATGACGTGTTCAAGCTGCCCAAGGTCGCGGGCGAATGCGACAAGTGCCAGACCCACGAGTTCAAGCGCCGTCCCGACGACAATGAGGAAACGGTACGCACCCGCATGGCCGAATATCGCGCGAAGACCGCACCCATCCTGCCCATCTATGAAGCGCGCGCGATCGTGTCGCGCGTCGACGGCATGGCCGATATGGATGTCGTTACCAGCGCGATTTCTGCGATCCTGGACGGCAACGCCGCCTGATATAGCGCACTACGGAAAAGAAGGACCGACAGGGGCGGGTATGGCGGTGGCCATGCCTGCCCCTTTTGGCTTCATGCTGTTGATGACGCTGGGGTGATGGGGCGCCCAGCGATGGACGTTAAGCATATTTCCCCGTCGCACAGCATGGCGCAGCAAAAGACTAGCAAGAAAAATAGGGCTATTGCAGGTCGATTAACCACGATCTTGCCAGATTTATGTCTCCTATGTTGCTATAGCGGGCTGTGGCTGGATCATCCCCCGAACGCGCACGGTTAACCGAACTGGATGCGCTGCGTGGCATAGGCGCGCTATGCGTGCTGATCTTCCATTATTCCACGCGCTTCCACGAACTCTTCCCCCAGGCATCGCATGTGCCGTTCAGCTTCCCCGGCGGCAATTATCGGGTGCTGCTGTTCTTCACCATTTCCGGCTTTGCCATATTCTTCACGCTGGAACGGATCGGGTCGGTGGCCGACTTCGTGGTCAATCGGTTCGCCCGGCTCTATCCCGCCTATCTGGTGGCGATGCTGGTGACGCTGTCGATCGAATATCTCGCCCATGCGACGCAGCTTTTGATCGGACCGGGCGCGATCCTTGCCAATTTCACCATGTTGCAGGGCTTTGCCTTCCTGCCCGAAGTGGATGGCGCTTACTGGACGTTGACGGTGGAGATCGCCTTCTACGCCTGCATGATCGGCCTGTGGAAATGTGCGGGGTTGAAGCATCTGGAGCCGTTGCTCCTGCTATGGTTGGGCGTCCGTTGGCTCTACGCCTTATGGCCCGACATGCCGGAGCGGATCATCATGCTGCTGGTGCTGCGCTATCTGCCCTTCTTCGTCATCGGCATGTTGTCCTACCGCGTCTGGGCGGGGCGGCGCAGTTGGCGGCAACAGGCACCCTATGCCGCGCTGGCTCTGGCGTCGGTCACGACGATGGAGACATGGGACGTGACCATCGTCGCCTGCATCCTGCTCGCCGCCTTTGCGGCGCTGATCGCCGGGCGGTTGCACATATTGCGCATCCGTCCGCTCATCTGGCTCGGCGGGATCAGCTATTCCTTCTACCTCATCCACCAGCATGTCGGTTTCGTCGTCATGCTGGAACTGGCCAAGGCAGGCTATAGCCCCTGGATCGGCTTCTTCGCCGCCTTCGCTGTCGCTTTGGTGCTGGGCACGCTGATCAACCGCGTGGTGGAGCGACCAGCCGGAGAAGCGATATTGGCCTGGTGGAAGCGGCGGCGTGCGATCCGGCCAGCCGCCGTGCTACCGGCATGAAAAAGGCGGCGCTGGATCATCCAGCGCCGCCCCTTCTGCTAACCGGCCCGGCCTACTGCGCGACCGGCGCGGCTGCTGCGGCATTTTCGGGCAGGCCGCCCATCTGCGTCACCATCTTGGTATAGGCGTCCAGATAGGCGAGCACGATCACCTGGCCGATCTCGGTATTCTGATAGCCGCCACCGCCGACGGCAGCGAGGCCACCCATCCAGCCAAGGCCGCCGCCACCGCCGAAGCTGAGGTCTGATTTGCGGAAATAGCCTTCGGCCATCACTTCTTCCTCGGTTGTGCGCGCGTTGACGACGGAGAGCATGACATTGGCCTCGCTCTTCTTGATCGAGATGCCGCCCAGCAAGGCGCCGCCGACACGTCCACCGAGCATGCCGCCAAGCATACCGCCCAGCGCGTTACCGCCGCTATTCTTGTTGGTGGTCACAATATCGGGCTGAATGAAATAATCCGCCGCCTTCACCTGGCCACGGCCCAGGTTCGACCCCGCTTGCAACTCACCCGAATCCGCCATGGCGCGTTCGAGGTTGCGGCTGGCCATCGACCGGCCGCGATTGACCAGGCCAAAGCATCCCGATTGCTGCACGAACAATTTGATGATCGCTTCCGGGCTGCCCAGGCTGAGTTCGCGCCACCACTGATTGTCCGGTTCGACGATCGCCGCCGTACCCAACCGCTTGGTGCAGCGCGGAATTTCCATCTGCTTCTTGGTCTGTGCCTGACGGCCGGATGATCCCTTGTCCGCAGCCATGGCTTGCGGCGTCGCCATTATCAAGCAGACCGCCATCGCGGTCAGCGTCTTCAAAAGTCGCATTGTTGAGGCCCCCATTTGTTGCCTGTTCCACCGAAATTGAGCGCGCCCGTTATTTTGCGCGGACTTTATCACAAGCCGGTTATGCTTCCAAGCAAGGTCGGGAAAATGACATGGCTTGTCATCGCGTTCGCGGACGTGCGTGATCCTGCTGACAGGGACGCCAACTGCTGCTACGGCGCGGCGCATGACCGAGCTTTCGCATATCCGTAATTTTTCCATCATCGCCCATATCGACCATGGCAAGTCGACCCTGGCCGACCGTCTCATCCAACGCACCGGCGGCCTGACCGACCGTGAGATGAGTGCGCAAGTCCTTGATAATATGGATATCGAGAAAGAACGCGGCATCACGATCAAGGCGCAGACGGTGCGCCTGGATTATGTCGCCAAGGATGGCCAGACCTATGAGCTGAACCTGATGGACACGCCGGGGCATGTCGACTTCGCCTATGAAGTCTCGCGCTCGCTGGCCGCATGCGAAGGCGCGCTGCTGGTCGTGGACGCGGCGCAGGGCGTGGAAGCGCAGACGCTGGCCAATGTCTATCAGTCGATCGAGCATGATCATGAGATCGTGCCGGTGCTCAACAAGATCGACCTGCCCGCCGCCGAACCCGAAAAGGTGCGCAAGGAAATCGAGGATGTGATCGGCCTCGATGCCTCCGAAGCCGTGCTGGCGAGCGCCAAGTCCGGTATCGGCATCGACGAAATCCTCGAAGCCATCGTCAAGAAAATCCCGCCGCCCAAGGGCGACCGCAATGCGCCGCTCGAAGCGATGCTGGTCGATAGCTGGTATGACCCTTATCTCGGCGTCGTCATCCTCGTCCGCGTGGTCAATGGTGTCATCAAGAAGGGCCAGGCGATCAAGTTCATGATCGGCGGCACCGAACATCTGATCGACCGGGTCGGCTGTATGCGCCCCAAGATCGAGCAACTGCCCGAACTGGCCGCGGGCGAGATCGGCTTCATCACCGCGCAGATCAAGGAAATCGCGCAGACTCGCGTCGGCGACACCATCACCACGGTCAAAAATGGCGCGACCAAGCCATTGCCGGGCTTCAAGGAAGTCCAGCCGGTGGTGTTCTGCGGCCTGTTCCCCGTCGATGCCAACGACTTCGACAAGCTGCGCGACTCGATCAGCAAGTTGCGCCTGAACGACGCCAGCTTCTCCTTCGAGATGGAAAGCAGCGCCGCGCTCGGCTTCGGCTTCCGCTGCGGCTTCCTGGGGCTGCTCCATCTGGAGATCATCCAGGAGCGGCTGACGCGCGAATATGATCTCGACCTCATTACCACCGCGCCGTCGGTGGTGTACAAGATCCAGCTCACCTATGGCGCGGGCGAGATCGAGCTGCACAATCCCGCCGACATGCCCGACCCGACCAAGATCGACGAGATTGAGGAGCCGTGGATCGAGGCGATCATCTATTGCCCCGACGAATATCTCGGCTCCATCCTGAAGCTGTGCCAGGATCGGCGCGGCATCCAGAAGAACCTCACCTATGTCGGCGGCCGCGCGCAGGTGACCTATGAACTGCCGCTCAACGAAGTGGTGTTCGACTTTTACGATCGCCTGAAATCCATCAGCCGGGGCTATGCCAGCTTCGACTATCACCAGATCGGCTATCGGACGGGTGATCTGGTCAAGATGAGCATCATGGTCAATGCCGAACCCGTCGATGCGCTGTCCATGATCGTCCATCGCGGCACCGCCGAATCGCGCGGTCGCGGCATGTGCGAACGGCTCAAGGATTTGATCCCCCGCCATTTGTTCAAGATCCCGATCCAGGCCGCGATCGGCGGCAAGGTGATCGCGCGCGAAACCATCGCGGCGATGCGCAAGGACGTCACGGCAAAATGCTATGGCGGCGACATCAGTCGCAAGAAGAAGCTGCTCGACAAGCAGAAGGAAGGCAAGAAACGGATGCGCGAATATGGCAGCGTCCAGATTCCGCAGGAAGCCTTCATCGCCGCGCTGCGCATGGGCGACGAGAATTGAGCGGGTCCGACGAAGATTATGTGTTCGACGAGGCGTCGGGCGAGTGGGTGCCTGCGTCGCAACTGGCCGATGCCGCCGATGCCGCCGACAGGGTTGAGGTGCGCGACGCGGTGGGCAATCTGCTGGCCGATGGCGATCAGGTGACACTGATCAAGGATCTGGTGGTCAAGGGCGCGGGGCAGACGCTCAAGCGCGGCACGCTCATCAAGTCGATCCGCCTGACCGGCGATGCGCAGGAAATTGACTGCCGCCATGACGGGATCAAAGGGCTGGTGCTGCGCGCGGAGTTCGTGAAGAAGCGATGAGCGGCGCAACTGCCCGTTCTGCGTCCTTGGCACAGATGGTGCCGATCGCAGGGCAAGTGGCGCGGATCGAACGGGCGGCGGCGTTCCTCTCCAATGGCATGTCGCTGGGCCGTTGCCCCGAAGCGGCCGATGATCGACGCCGCGCCATGCCGGCCAAGATGATCGGCAATGGCCTGCGCGAACTCGACCTGTTCCTGACCGACCTGATCGCCGAAGCGCGGCGGATCGACCGGCTGGGGGCGGGGGCAGGGGATGACCCCGGCGTCCGGCCTGGCAGCCGCCTCTCCAGCGCGGCCGAGGCGTGGCACCGGGCCGGGCCGCAATTGGGACTGAAGGGCGAAGGGCGAATGGTGCTGCGCGGCCTGCGCGCGGCGCAAAATCGCCTGTGTTTCGGCCGGTTGCGCCGGGCCGATAGCGAAGCGGCGATGCAGCGGGCCTGCGCGGACTATGCGCGACTGGCAGGGGATGTGCTGGCGGCGGTGCAGGCGCGCCGGTCAGGCGACGGCGGCTTGGCGATCACCGCCCGGTAAAGTGGCGACGGGCAGGCTCTTAAAACCCGGCCGCGCCAGCAAATAGCCCTGAATATAGCGGACCCCCATTTTGCACAGGGCGTCATATTCGCCGACCGTCTCAATCCCTTCGGCAATGACGATGATGCCCAGCGATTGGGCGATGCGCAGCACGCCTTCCACGATCATCCGGCGCGGCAGGCTGGTGTCGAGGCCGCGGATCAGATCCATGTCGAGCTTGATATAGTCGGTCTGGAATTTGGCCAGCAGCCCCAGGCCCGCATGGCCCGCCCCGAAATCGTCGATCGCGGTGCCGAACCCCATTTTGCGGTAGGAATCGATGATGGTCCCGACATGGTCGGAATCGACCATCTCCTCATTTTCGGTGAATTCGAAGATCAGGCGCTCGGTAGGAAATCCGGTGTTCTGCGCGGTTTTCAGAGTCAACTGGATGCAGGCGACGGGCGAATAGACGGCATTGGGCAGGAAGTTGATCGACAGCTTCGCGTGAGTATCAAGAATGCCTGCCGCGACAGCGCCCTCGATCGCCGCCACGCGACATTGCTGGTCGAACGCATAGCGGTTCTCTGGCGTGACCTGCGCCATGACCTCGCCCGCGCCCTCGCCATTCGGGCCGCGCACAAGCGCCTCAAACGCGAAAGGGCGTCCCGTCTGGATATCGACAATGGGTTGAAACGCCATGGCGATGTCGAATTGATGGGCTTGCGACCGGCAGCCCTGGCATCCTGTCTGCACCAAACGTCCTCCTACATGTGAAGGCGTAACCCGGCAGATGCTAACAGCCTGTAAAGCCGGTCGGCAACGGGGGCGGTTTTGCGACAAGCCGAGTGGGAAGGGGGCGTCGGTCCGTGCGCTGCGTCAAGATGCGCACCAGTCGATCGGCGTGGCGGACCAGGGACGGGCATGGCCCTTGAGAATCATGATCTCGCCCAGCGACACGCCGTCACGGGTCAACCTGCGTGCGGCGGGATTGGCGTCGGCCGGATCAGGCCGGGCGTCGAATTGGCCACCGTTGAGAAGCGTCAGCAGCGCCATCCGGCCACGTTGCGCCTTCTGCGCCTCTTCGGGACAAAGCGCGCCGGTTTCGGCAGGTACGCTGATGTCGGACAGGTGATAGCGGCGACCCTGATAGGCGTAGCTGTTGGCCGTAAGGACGCAGGCCTCGCCGTTTAGGTCGTCGCAGGCTGCAAAGGATGCGCTGATGCTTGTGGGCGAATTGGCTGACGCGCCTTTGCCCGCGCCCGGCAAGGAATCCTTGAGCAAATAAATGGCCAGCCCCGCTATGGCGAGCGCGACAAGGATTATGCCTACCGGCACGATGCGGGTGCGTCGCTCCTGCTGCTCGTGCAGCCAGCGGCTGTCCCGGTCTGTGCTGCGATCCTCCATATCGTACAGATTACGTGCCATGGCCGTTCCCATTCTCCAGAACCGTCTAATATCACAGGACGAATATTTGGTTAACCAGACGGCATTGCGACTCGCTTGACGACAAAGGGGCGGCGTGGTCAAACCGCGCCGGTCCACGCGCGGGAGGCAGCATGAGCGACACTTGGCTGTATGACGAAAATCCTGCCATGTTCCGGGCGCACCCCCTGCTGTTCACGCTACTGCTGCTGTCGGTGGTTGGCATAATGGCCATCGCCATCTGGTGGGTGATGCACAAAGGGGAACGGCTGGCCCTGTCCGATCGGGAGGTGCTGCTGGAACGGGGGCTGTTGTCCAAGCAGCGGACCGAGGTTGCCTTGTCGAGTATCCGCAGCGTGCGCATCACCCAGAGCCTCGGCCAGCGCATCTTCGACGTGGGCCATGTAGAGATGTTCAGTGCCGGTGACGTAGCGGAAATCGCGATCAAGAACATGCCGCGCCCTGGCCGTATCCGGGCGCTGGCGGCCGCTCGCAACCTCGACCTTTTGCCGCAGCGCTAAGGGCATATTGCACGCCGCGCTTGACTTGCGCGCAAATATTCCAACGATAGCAGCCACAAGGGAGCCGCATCAGAGCATCCCCGCAGGCAGGATGGACGCCAGAAAGGACCGCCGGTCGCATCATGCGGCACGGCGCTCATAAAGGGGTGCTCTGCATGGTAGGCCTGCGCGTGATGCCTTCATTGCCGGATTTGACGGCCGAGCAGCGCGCGGACATCCGCCAGGCATGCGGCTTTGCCTGTGTGCGCTGCGGCGTCACCCTCTATCGCTATCTGGGATTGCCCGACGGGCCGGGCGCAACCTTGCTATGCCCGACCTGCCACGGCCTTGTCGAAGAAGGGCGGCTCACCCCGACCCAGGTCCATAGTTTCCACGCCAATCCCGTGGTGCGCCAGCGGCATTTCGCACGCGACCGGCTGCCCTTTTCCTCTGAACTGCCCCACCTCATCGTCGGCGGATCACGGGTGCTGCGCGATACCCCGATCCCGATCACGCTGGAGGGCGAACCGATCCTGATCTTTGCCCCGCCCCGCCGGATCAATGGCGCGACTCGGATCAGCGTGCGGCTGGGCGGGCCGGATGGCGAGCCGGTGCAGGTGATCGACGGCAATGAATGGCTGCCGACCGATGGCAGCTGGCACTTCCTGCTGCGCGGCGATCGCTATTCGATGATGGCTGCGCGGGGCGACGGTCTGGCCGTGCTGCGCATCGTGACCCGCAACCGGATCGCGGTGGAGCATCTGCGCACGACGATCAGAGGGCGACGGTTGGAAGTGACGCCCGACTGGCTGGAGATTGACGGCAAACGCTATATCGATCGGATCGGCAGCGGGACGCTTATCGGGCTGGAACTGTAGACTCCCCCACTTTTTGACAGCGAGGGCGTATGGGCCCAAGGCTGCATGATGCAACTTTGCCATTTCGATATCGACCAATTCCTGCGCAACCATTGGCAGAAGACGCCTGCGCTCATCCGCAATCCTTGGAACGACTGGCGCAATCCGCTGGAGCCGGATGAATTGGCGGGTCTGGCGTGCGAAGAGGGCGTGGAATCCCGCCTCATCATGGCAGCGGGCGACCGGCTGGCGATGGAAAGTGGCCCGCTGCCCGAAACCCGCTTCGGTGATCTGGGGCGCGAGCCATGGACCCTGCTGGTGCAGGCGGTGGACCAGCAGGTGCCCGATGTCGCGGCGCTGATCGAACCCTTCCGCTTTGTGCCCGACTGGCGGATCGACGATGTGATGGTCAGCTATGCCAGCGATGGCGGCGGCGTGGGCGCGCATTTCGACCAATATGACGTGTTCCTGGTGCAGGGCCTGGGCCGCAGGCGCTGGCGCGTGGGACCGCGCTGCGACAGCGCGACGCCACTCTTGCCGCATGACGACTTGCGCCTGATCGCCGACTTCGAGGCGACCGACGAATGGGTGCTGGAGCCGGGCGATATCCTCTATGTCCCACCCTGCTTCGCGCATGATGGCGTCGCGGTGGGCGATGACTGTATGACCTATTCGATCGGCTTCCGCGCGCCATCGCGCGCCGAACTGGTCGAACATTGGAGCGAACATCTGGTCGATGCCTTGCCCGACGAGGATCGCTATGCCGACCCCGACCTGGTGCGGCAGGCGCATCCCGGTGAAATCTCGGCCTCGGCGATCGACCGATTGCACGGGCTGGTGCTGGAAGCGCTGGGCGACCGGACGACCTTCGCCCGCTGGTTCGGCGCCTATAGCAGCCAGCCCAAATATGCTGACACCGATTGGCAGCCCGAAGAACCCGCTGACGTCAACATGGCCCGCGCACTGATCGCGGCGCAAGTGCCGCTATGCCGCAATCCCGCGAGCCGCTTCGCTTTCATGGCGCAGCCGGACGGCGCGGTGACCCTGTTCGTGGACGGGCAGAGTTTCGATTGCGTCGGGGATGGCGCGCTACTGGCGCGTGCCTTGTGCGGGCGCGGCGACCTGATGGTCGATCCCGCCCTGGCCGGGTCCGACACGGCGCTGACGCTGATCGCGGCGCTGATCGATCAGGGCAGCGTTGCCTTTGACGAGGGGGAATGACGACCATGACGCTGATCCTGTTCAACAAACCCTTCAATGTCCTGTGTCAGTTCACGCCGGAGCCGAACGGCCCGGAGCGCCCAACGCTCAAAGATTATATCGATGTGCCGGGCGTCTATCCCGCCGGTCGGCTGGACACGGACAGCGAAGGGTTGCTGCTGCTGACCGACGACGGCCGGTTGCAGGCACGGATCGCCGACCCGCGCTTCAAGATGCCCAAAACCTATCTGGCGCAGGTGGAGGGCGAGCCGGATGAGGCGGCGCTCGACACGCTGCGGCGCGGGGTGACGCTCAAGGACGGGCGGACCTTGCCGGCCGAGGTCGAGCGAATCGACGACCCTGCGCTGTGGCCACGCGACCCGCCGGTGCGGTTCCGCAAGACCGTCACCGATTGCTGGATCAGCCTGACCATCCGCGAGGGCAAAAACCGCCAGGTGCGGCGCATGACCGCGGCCGTGGGACATCCCACGCTGCGCCTGGTGCGCTGGCGGATCGGGGATTGGACGCTCGATGGCGTGGAGCCCGGAACATGGCGCGACGCGGGCTGAGGCCAGCCCGCAAAGCCATCAGCCGCACCGCGCCGAGGTGATCAGCATTGCCTCGTCATAGCTGACCGTCAGGCGATCCGGGCGGAAGTCCATCGTCATCGCCATGCCGGGGCCACCCCAGCGCAAACTCTTGGCACCAGACTCCTGGAGCAGGGCGGCGGCGGTGTCGGCGCTGGCCTTCTGGCCCGTAAAGCGGGCGAGACTGTCATGGTGGCAACTGCCATCGGCCGTGACCGGCGGGGTGGTAGCGCAGGCGGCGAGGGCAAGCGCGCTTGCAAGGGACAGGATGTTGCGCATGATGTTTCTCTCCTTACCCAATTTCCACTATCCGTTCGGGCTGAGCCTGTCGAAGCCCCTTACTTCTTTCCAGAGAAGGACAGTCCTTCGACAAGCTCAGGGCGAACGGCCTTTATTTATTCCGTGCGTGTCATCTTCAAGCGACCACCCTTGACCGCGAAGGCCAGCCGCCCTTCGACCAGATCCACCGCATCGCGGCCAAACTGTTCGTAGCGCCAGCCTTCTAGGATCGACAGGCCGTCGCGGACACCCGCCGCCAGCGCTTCAATGTCATCCGACCGCGCGAGCAGACGGGAGGCGACGTTGATGTCGCGCGAACGGATCTTGAGTAGCAGCTTGAGCAGGTCCGCGACCAGCGCACCATCCTTGCCCAGCCCCGGACGCCGCGGTTCGCGGTCGGGCATCTCGTCTTTGCCCAGCGGCTGATGCTTGGCGATCGCGTTCATCAGTCGTGCGCCGATATCATTGGTGCGCCAGGTGGCGGACAGGCCGCGCACCTTGCCCAGATCTTCCTGCGTGCGCGGCGGATGGCTGGCGATGTCGGCCAGCGTCTCGTCCTTGACGATGCGGCCGCGCGGCAGATTCTTGTCCTGTGCCTCGATCTCGCGCCAGGCGGCCAGCGCCTTCAACCGGCCCAGCACATCGGCCTTCTTGCTGGCGATGCGGACGCGCTTCCACGCTTCTTCGGGCAGGTTTTCATAGTTGGACGGATCGCTGATCCGCTCCATTTCCTGGTCGAGCCAGTCGCCACGCCCGGTCTTGCGCAATTCTTCCAGCATCTTGGGGAATATCTGGATGAGATAGGTGACATCGCCGATCGCATAGTCGATCTGGCGCTTGTCGAGCGGACGGCGCGCCCAATCGGTAAAACGGGCGCCCTTGTCGAGCTGCACGCCCATCCACGCCTCGACCAGATTGCCATAGCCAATTTGTTCGCCAAGGCCGAGCGCCATCGCCGCAATTTGGGTATCGAACATCGGGTGCGGCGTCTTGCCGGTCAGGTTGTGGACGATCTCTATGTCCTGCCCGCCCGCATGAAAAATCTTCAGCACATCCTCATTCTCGCACATCAGGTCGAGCAGGGGCTTGAGGTCGATGCCCGGCGCCATCGGGTCGATCGCGGCGGCCTCATGCGGGTCGGCGACCTGCACCAGGCACAGTTCGGGCCAATAGCTGTTTTCGCGCATGAATTCGGTATCGACCGCGATATAGGGGGATTTTGCGATACGGGCACAAAATGCGGCCAGGGTCTTGCTGTCGGTAATCAGCGGATGAATTTGCATATAGTCTTCGATCTTATTATGGGCAGGCCCGCTCCCTGGCGGGCTCGTCGCTAGTCGACGTTCCAGCCCATAACCCGGCTGCAACACTTTGTCATTTCCGTAAAACGAAGCTGAAAGAACCCAAACGCCATGCACGCCTATCGCACCCACACTTGCGGCGCCCTTCGTGAAGCCGATGTCGGCGCGACCGTCCGCCTGTCCGGCTGGGTCCATCGCAAGCGCGATCATGGCGGCGTGTTGTTCATCGACCTGCGCGATCATTATGGCATCAGCCAGGTGGTGGCAAAGGCCGACAGCGAAGCGTTGCACGTGCTGGAAGGGCTGCGGCTCGAATCGGTCGTGACCATCGACGGGACGGTCGTCGCGCGCGGCCCCGAAGCGACCAATCCGAAGATGGAAACCGGCGCGATCGAAATCGTCGCGGACAGCGTGACCGTGTTGTCTACCGCCGCCGAACTGCCGCTGCCGGTGGCGGGTGAGCAGGATTATCCCGAAGATATCCGCCTGCGCTACCGCTTCCTCGATCTGCGGCGCGAAACGCTGCATGGCAATATCGTCAAGCGCACGAAGATCATTTCCGACATGCGCCGCCGTATGGAAGATGCAGGCTTCACCGAATATTCGACGCCGATCCTGACCGCGTCCAGCCCTGAAGGCGCGCGCGACTTCCTGGTGCCGAGCCGCATCCATGCGGGCAAATTCTACGCCCTGCCGCAGGCGCCGCAGCAATATAAGCAGTTGCTGATGGTCGCAGGTTTCGACCGCTATTTCCAGATCGCCCCCTGTTTCCGCGACGAAGATCCGCGCGCCGACCGGCTGCCTGGCGAATTCTACCAACTCGATCTGGAGATGAGCTTCGTCACGCAGGAAGAAGTGTGGGACACGATGGAGCCGGTCATCGCCCAGATCTTCGAGAAATTCGCCGACGGCAAGCCAGTGACGCCCGCGGGCAGCTTCCGCCGCATTCCCCATGCCGAGGCGCTGCTGAAATATGGCAGCGACAAGCCGGACTTGCGCAACCCGATCGAAATCACCGATGTCACCGAGCATTTCGCCGGTTCGGGCTTCGGCATCTTCGCCAGCCTAGTCGACAGCGGCAGCGTCATTCGCGCGATCCCGGCACCGGGTGCTGGGGCTGGCAGCCGCAAATTCTTCGACGAAATGAATAATTGGGCGCGCGGCGAGGGCTATTCGGGCCTTGGCTATATCAACATCAAGGATGGCGTCCCCGGCGGCCCGATCGCCAAAAATCATGGCGAGGAAGCGACCGCGAAGCTGATCGCGGCGCTGGGCCTCGGCGCGAATGACGGCGTATTCTTCGCCGCTGGCAAGGAATCGCAGGCGGCCAAGCTGGCGGGCCTCGCCCGGACGCGCGTGGGCGAGACGCTCGACCTCATCGACAAGGATCGGTTCGACCTGTGCTGGATCGTCGATTTCCCCTTCTACGAATATGATGAGGACACCAAGTCGGTCGATTTCGCGCACAACCCCTTCTCCATGCCGCAGGGTGGCCTCGACGCGCTGAACAATCAGGATCCGCTGACGATCAACGCCTATCAGTACGACATGGTCTGCAACGGGTTCGAAATCGCATCGGGATCGATCCGCAACCAGTCGCCCGAATTGATGGTCAAGGCGTTCGAACTGGTCGGCCTGTCGCAGCAGGATGTCGAAGAGCGCTTCGGCGGCCTTTATCGCGCCTTCCAATATGGCGCGCCGCCCCATGGTGGCATGGCCGCTGGCGTCGATCGCATCGTGATGCTGCTGTGCGGCGCGCAGAATCTGCGCGAAATCACGCTGTTCCCGATGAACCAGCGCGCCGAAGACCTGCTGATGGGCGCGCCCAGCGCCGCCGAGTTCAAGCAGTTGCGCGAACTCCATGTCCGCGTGGTGGAGCCGCAGGCCAAGGGCTGACCCGGCATTGTCATGCGCGGTTTTCAGGAGAACAGCATGAAGACCCGCAGGACCATGACCCGCCGCCCGCTGCTCCCGCTCTGCGCGATCGGTCTGCTGCTCGGCCTGCTCAACTGGGCGCTGCAGGGGCCGTTGCCCGGTGAAGCGGCGCTGACGCGCGGCTTGCAGGCGCTGTTCGGGCATCAGCCCGGCTGGGCGAATATCATGACCAAGAGCGCGACCGAGCCATGGATGTGGGCGATGACGCTGGCGGTCGCCATCCTGCTCCATATGCTGCACGGCGCGCGCATGGCGCTGGCCGCGCCGATCAGCTTTGCCTTGGCGATCGCGGCCGACGGCCTGCTGCGCTTCTACATCCATTCACCCCGTCCGCTGGCGGCACTGGTTGCAGTCGCCAAGCCCAGCCCGTCCTCAGGCCTGCCCTCGACCTATGGACTGGTCACTGGGGCGACGATCGGCTTGCTGGCGATCGTCACGCTGGCAGATCGGCGCGCGGTGGTGCGGGCGATCGGCTGGATCGCGATCGGCTGGATGGTGGCGGGCTGGGCCGCGCGGGTGACGATGGGCGGGCATTGGACCAGCCAGTTGCTGGCCAGCTACGCGCTGTCGGCGATCATGGCGCTGGGCGTCGTCAGGCTGCTGCGCCGGGGTTGAGCCTCGACAGCGTGCCCACGCAGCGTCATGATGGCGCTCATGACCATCACCCTCACCGACTATGAATCCGCGCCGAAATTCGATGGCGATTATGATTCGACGCTGGCGGCCTTGCAGGAGCGGCTGGCCAAGATCCAGGTCGCGCATATCCTGCACAAGCGGCGCAGCGTCATCCTGCTGGAGGGCTGGGACGCAGCGGGCAAGGGCGGGATCATCAAGCGGATGTCGGCCGATTGGGACCCGCGCTTCTATCAGGTCCATCCCATCGCCGCGCCCAATGAGGTCGAGCGCGACCATCATTTCCTGTGGCGCTTCTGGACCCGACTGCCCGCCAGCGGCAATATCGCTATCTTCGATCGTAGCTGGTATGGCCGCGTGCTGGTCGAACGGGTGGAGGGCTTCGCCAAGAAGGCGGAGTGGAAGCGCGGCTATGACGAGATCAATGCCTTCGAAAAGCAGCAGACCGATGCCGGCATGAACATGGTCAAATTGTTCGTCCACATCACCCAGGAAACACAGGACGAGCAACTGGCGCAGCGGCTCGATACGCCATGGAAGCGGTGGAAGACCGGCGCTGACGATTATCGCAACCGCGCACGGCGGGACGATTATCTCGACGCGATGCATGCGATGTTCAAAAAGACCGATACCAAACATGCCCCTTGGCACGTCATCGACAATAATCATCGCAAGACCGGGCGGATCGCGGCGCTGACCTATGTCGCCGAACGGCTGGAACAATTGGTGCCGATGGATTTTCCTGCGGCGGACCCGGCCGTGGTGAAACTGGCGGAACAAGCCTTTGGCTATGTTCCTGGAAAGTCGCAGTAAAATATTGCAAATACAAGGGCTTGTAACATTATTGTCATAAATTCCTAACGGCCTGTTTACCAATGGACGCTAACGCGCACTCATGCTTGCCGCGCGTCTTTCCCTGTCCGATACCAGTCCCGTCATAAGGCTGGGCCGCCCGCTCAGCGAAGCGGTCGATTGTTTTCAGGATGATTCCGGGCTGCGGCTACTGCCGGTGCTGGATGAGGCCGACAGACCGGCCGGCGCGATCTACGAACGCGACATGCGGCGCATCCTGTTCAACCCCTTCGGCCATGCGCTGTTGCGCAATCCCAGCTTCGGCGGACGGCTGGACGATCATGTCCGGCCCTGTGCCACAGTCGAGCGCAGCGCGGCCGTGGAACATATGGTCGATCTCTATGCCGCGCAGGGGGCCGGGTGCGAGGGGCTGATCCTGGTCGATCGCGGGCGCTATGCCGGTGTGCTGGGCGGCCCGTTGCTCCTGCGCCTGACGGCCGAGCGCGACGCGCGGACGGCCCTGGCCCGCACCGAACGCGCCGAGCGGATCACGCGGGAAAGTACGGGCTTTCGCGCCGATATCTGCGCGCTGATCGCGGACATGGTGGCGATGGCGGAGCAATTGTCGGTCCTGGCGGGACAAGTGTCGGACCGGGCGACCGGTGATCGCGCTGATTCGGCGGCCATGGCGGTCGCGGCGGTGCAGACCGCCGACCGGCTTGCGGCGCTGCAGAGCGGGGGCGCGGAACTGGGCCAATTATTCGCAGCGATGGAGGCCGAAGCGCGCGATGCAGGCGCGGCCATGCGCGAGGCGGCAGCACGGAGCCGGTCGGGCCTGGCACAAAGCGCGGCGCTACGCGACGAAGCCGACGGGATTGGCGAGGTCGTCGCGCTGATTGACGCCATTGCTGGCGCCACAGCGATGCTGGCCCTCAATGCCGGGATTGAGGCGGCGCGCGCGGGCGAGGCGGGGCAGGGCTTTGCCGTAGTCGCACGCGAGGTGAAATCGCTCGCCGCGCAGACGCGCGCGGCGGCGGCGGGCATTGGCGAGCGTATCGACCATATCCGCGCTGCGGTGAGCGATGTCGCTGCGGGCCACGCTACCATTGATGACGCAATGACGCGCGCCGATCGGCTCTCCACGGCCTTGTTTGACGCGATGGCGCGACAGGGCGCTTTCAGCCGCACCATCGCGGACAGCGTGGCGGAAGCAGGCTCGTCCAGCGATCATATTCGCGCTGGCGCGCAGGCGATCAGCGATAATGCGCTCGCCACGGCGCAAGGCGCGCAGGAGATGCGTGCGGTGGCCCGGCGATTGGCCGACGAGGCCCACCGGCTGGAAACTCGTGCCGGTGGCTTCATTGCGGAAATTCGCGCGGCTTGATCCGCCTTCATCGGGCCGCCGCAAAAAGCTCTGGCGCGGGACGAAAATAGCGATAGGCTGGGCGTTCATAAAAAAGGAGAGGACGCCATGCTCGTCATGTTCGTGGGCACAGACCGGACGGAAACCGCCGTCAACGCCGCGCAGGTCACCTTCGTCTCATCCGTCAATGACGGCACCCGCATCCGTTTTGGCGAAGGTCGCAGCGTAACAGTCACCGAACCCATCGCCGAAGTGCTCGAAAGCCTCAACAGGTCGCTGCGCCCGCACGAATGAGGGGACGTCCAGAGCGCCCTTTGGGCGTTCTGTCTGGTGATGATCAATCTCTGCGGCTGGTCACTCGACCCGTGCCGTCGCTAGTGATTTCAATCAGATGCGCGCTGTCATTATCGCATTGCGCTTTCCATCCCATCACGCCCTTGCGCACTTCTGTCCGAACCGACTCGCTCACCACCGGACAAGCCGCGCCCGATGCACGGATCGCACGTTCCAGCACGCCATTGCGCTGGGCCTCATCCAGTTGGGCGACCTGCGCGGCAGCGCCTGTCTCCGGCATGGCCTGATTATTCGCGGCAGCCGTCGGCGCATCATTGCCGCCACAGGAGGCAAGACCCAAAGCCGCCACAATCATGATCATCGTCCGCATGTCACTATCTCCTATGCTATTCAGTCGGCAAAACCATCGGTCGCGCGGATCAGCGCGTCGAGTATGTCCGGTTCGTTGTACGCATGACCCGCGCCTTCGATCATTTCGAACCGTGCCTCCGGCCAGGCTTTGTGCAAAGCCCAGGCGGTTTCGGCCGGGCAAGCCATGTCGTAGCGCCCTTGCACGATGACGCCGGGGATGGTCGCTAGCTTACCCGCATCGCGCAGTAACTGCCCCTCCTCCATCCATCCGCCATGGACGAAGTAATGATTTTCGATGCGGGCAAAGGCCAAGGCGAAATCGTCTGCGTCATGTGCTGCCGACAGCGCCGGGTCGGGCAACAGGCGGATCGTCTCGCCCTCCCACACGCTCCATGCACGGGCGGCCGCGATTTGCGCGGTGCGATCAGGTCCGGTCAGACGGCGATGATAAGCATGGAGCAAATCGCCGCGTTCCTCCGGCGGGATAGGGGCCACGAAGCGCTCCCATTTGTCGGGATAGATGCGGCTTGCGCCATGTTGATAATACCAGTCGATCTCGCTGTGCCGGATGGTGAAGATGCCGCGCAGGATGAGTTCCGAGACGCGGTCCGCATGCGTCTGCGCATAGGCAAGCGCCAGCGTCGAACCCCAACTGCCGCCGAACACCAGCCATTGATCGACCCCCACCATCGCGCGCAGCCGCTCGATATCGGCAACCAGATGCCAAGTGGTGTTGGCGTTGAGGTCGGCATGCGGCGTCGACCGGCCGCATCCCCGCTGGTCGAACAGCAGCACATCATAACGCATCGGGTCGAACAGACGGCGATGGTCTGGCGCAATACCGCCCCCTGGCCCGCCATGCAGGAAGACGGCCGGCTTCGCGCCGGGGGTGCCGACCCGCTCCCAATAGACATGGTGGCCGTCGCCAACGTCGAGATGACCAGAGGCGAAAGGGGTGATCGGTGGATAGAATGTGCGCATTGAGCCGCTTCTAGCAGTCTGTGTCGGGCTTCGCCACGAGGCTGTTACGCCTCGGCCAGCCCCGGTTCAGCCACGCTATTACATGTTGCGACAAATTTGTCCGTCTATTGTCAGAGTTCTGCGACAACTGACGGCTAATCGTTCATCAGCATCCGGTCTGATTTTTGGGGGTTTTCGTGCGGTTTTCCACGTCCATAATGTTCATGTCGTTCTTCTGGGGGGCATCGCCCGCCGCGCTGATGGCGCAGACGGTTTCGCCCGGTGCGACACCGGCGCAGATGGACGATGGAGAGGGCGAGGAAATCATCGTCACGGGCCAGGCACCTCGCGGGTCGGTGATCGGCAATATCCAGCCCGAACAGAGTTTGTCCGCCGCTGATGTGCGCGCACTGGGCGTCACGTCCATTTCGGAAATGATCAGCGAATTGTCGCCGCAGACCAATGGCTCGCCGGTCATCCTCTTGAATGGCAAGCGGATATCGAGCTTCTCGGAAATTCAGGACATTCCCTCCGAAGCCGTAGCGCGGGTCGATATATTGCCCGAACAGGTCGCGCTATCTTATGGTTATGCGCCGACACAGAAGGTGGTGAACATCGTCTTGCGTGAGCGGTTCCGCGCTGAGACAGGAGAAGCGCGTGGAGGGGTGACGACGCAGGGCGGACGCGAAAATGGTCAGGTCGAGGCCGGGATGCTGCGTATTCAGGGTGATAATCGCTTCACCCTGAATCTCAAATATGGCCGTGCTGCAGCTCTGCTGGAGAATGAGCGGGATATAATGCCTACGGCGCCAGGCCGTCCCTATTCGCTTGGCGGCAATATTACCGCGCTGACGGTGGGGGATGATATTGATCCGGCGTTTTCGGCATTGGTCGGGCAAAGCGTCACGGTGGCAAGCGTGCCCGGCAGCGCGGCATCCAGTGCGCCCAGCCTCAACGACTTCATCGCGGGTGCGAACATCACCGGCATCAGTGACCTGACGCGCTTTCGTAGTCTTAGCCCGGAGACGGAGAACTTTTCCGCGAATGCCACCTTGGCCCGCGCATTGGGTGGTGTGACCGCTACGCTCAATGGACGGCTGGAGTTGTTGGAGAATGCTTCGTTGCAAGGCCTGTCAGCGAACGCGCTGACACTGCCGGGTGCCAGTCCTTTCTCCCCTTTCGCAGGCGACACGACGCTCTATCGCTATCTGGCGCAGCCGGGTGCCTTGGAGCAGCAGATACGCGGCACCACGGCGCATATCGGACTGACGCTGAACGGTCAGTTGGGGCGCGGCTGGCAATGGTCCTTCACCGGCAATGGCGATCTGTCCATGACCCGGACCCGCACCGATCGTGGCGTGGATAGCGGGCCGATTCAGGCTGCGCTCGATGCCGGAGACGCCAGCGTCAATCCCTATAGCAGCTTCACGCCTGACCTGATCGCCACGCGGCTGTCCGATCAGGCGCGGGCGAAAAGTCAGGCGATCCAAGGCGATCTGTTGATCAGCGGCACCCTGTTCGACCTCCCTGCTGGCGAAGTATCGACCTCAATCAAAATTGGTGCGTCCGCCAATGGTTTTGACAGTCGCTCGATCCGATCGGGCGTGGAAAACGAGGCCCGTTATAACCGGGAGATTGGCAGCGGACAGCTAAGCCTGGATCTGCCGATCACCAGTCGGTCAAAGGATGTGCTGGGTGCCATAGGCGACATCAGCGTTAATCTGAATGCAGCCGCCCAGCATTATTCGGATTTTGGCATGCTTTCGACATTGGGCTATGGCCTGCGGTGGGAGCCGGTAAAGGCGGTACAGGTGCTGGCGTCAGCCAATCAGGATCGCGCAGCGCCAACCGGCGCGCAGATCAATGATCCTCTCATTGCCACGCCCAATATTTCCATCTTTGACTATGCCACCGGACAAAGCGTGTTCGTCACCCAAATATCGGGCGGCAGCGCTACGCTGCGCGAAAGTGTGCGTGACCAGTTCCGCCTGTCGGCGAGGGTAAAGCCCTTCGAAAAGCCCAATCTGACGCTGACCGCCACCTATCTCAACAGCCGCACGACCAATCCGATCGCGGCTTTCCCGACGCCGACCCCGGCGCTTGAGGCGGCTTTCCCTCAGCGCTTTCTGCGTGACGAAAATGGCAGTCTTTTGCAGATCGACGCCCGGCCGATCAATTTCCTCCGCTCGCAGAGCGAACAATTGCGTTGGGGCGTGGACCTGTCGATCCCGATCAAGTCGCGGGTTCAGAAACTCGTAGAAGCCTGGCGTGCCTCTGGCGGCAAGGCGGAAGACCGGCCGCCTGAACTGCAAGCTCTTTTCGGTAACCGGCCGCAGCGCGCGCCGGGGGCGGACGGTGCCGATCGGCCGCGCGGTGAACGCGGCGCAGGGCCTGAGGGCGGGCGCCCACCCGGTCCGCGCGGGGGCGGCTTTGGCGGCGGACGCGGTGGCGGGCAGGGCGGTGGACGGATCAGTTTCAGCCTATACCATAGCTGGCACCTGACCGAACGCATCGACATTGCGCCCGGCGTCCCCCAACTCGACCTGCTGAACGGTGACGCTACAGGATCGGCCGGCGGACAGCCCCGGCATGAGATTGATGCGCGGATCGGCTATACGAACAACGGCATCGGCGCGCGGCTTGGTATAGATTGGGAAAGCGGAACCCATGTCGATGGCGCGTTGAGCGGCACGACAGCCGGGAGTTCGCGCCTGAACTTCGGTAGCCTCGCCACAGCCAATCTGCGCCTGTTCGCCAATCTGGGACAGATGCCGATGCTGGTGAAGGACATGCCGTTCCTGCGCGGCGCGCGGGTGTCGGTTGGCATCGACAATATCTTCAATCAACGCCGCGAAGTGACCGATGCTACCGGCATGACCCCGCTACGCTATCAGCCCGGCTATCTTGATCCGCTGGGCCGCACCGTCTCGATCAGCATCCGCAAATTATTTTCTCCGAATTTTGCTGCTGGTAATCGTCCGCGTAGTTAAATTGCTGTTAGGCACAGCTAAAGTCCGTCGTTGTTCCGCCGTTATGAACCATATCAAAGGTTCGGGAGACGACGGATGAAACCGATCAGGATTGTGGTTGTCGATGATTCGCTCACCATCAGGGCGATGATCGAGACGCTATTGGAACGCGACCGCCGGGTTCAGGTCGTCGGCATCGCGCGCAATGGCGAAGAAGCCATCGACATGATCCGGTTGGAAAAGCCCGATGTCGTGACGCTGGATATCGCCATGCCGGGCAAGGACGGCATGGCGATCCTCGACGAGATCATGGATATGGAGCCATGCCCAGTCATCATGTTGTCCAGCCTGATGCGGGAAGGCGCGCCGATTGTGGCCGAAGCGATGGATCGAGGGGCAGCCGCCTGTTTCAACAAGGCAATGATCGTGCGTGAGGCGACCCGCTTCGTTACGCTTATCAAAGCGGTATCGAGAGGCATGGTTGAGACGGAGGTCGAGCCTGTGGCGATTGCGGCTTAAGCGAGGCATAGGGCGAGAAAAGGAGGCGAAGCGGGTAGCTTCGCCTCCTTTTTGCGCGTCAGATGGTTAGCGCGTAGACGATTTTGAACTGGCGAGCGCCATGGCCTGGGCCGCACCATTGGCAGGCTGGACCGGGTTTTCCTTGCCAGAAATATAATAAGCGCTCAACGTTGCGATACCCAGGACGATCGCCAAGCCCAATATTGCACGGTTTCCGATTGCATGATTATGGCTTGCCGGACGCTTTGCTTCATCATCACCAGGATTGCGCATTATATATTCTCCACTGAGTTTACCCGCGGAGAATAATTGACGTCTCCTGTCTGTGTTCCTGCACAAATTTGTGAAATTTTGTTGCTAGGCCAATCGTTTAGCGAGAAAGTCTCTTCACCCGGATGCAGTTGCCTTGGAATAGCTGCGCAGGGCCGTCAGATCGACCTTGCCGGCAAATTCCACGCCCATCCGATCTTCCTTAGACCAACGGGCGGTTGCGTTTACCGAATAGCCTTCGGCCAATTCGATCGCGAACAAAGTGCCCAGCGGAACATTCCACAATCCTTCAATCAGCGCGCCCGTAGCCGAGATGTTGCGCACACGACCCGTATAGATATGGCCCTCATGGTGAATGGCAACGGTTCGTAACATGGTCTTGCGATCGGGCCGACTGGATTTGAAGCCGTCCATCAATACGGTGACCCCATGCTTGTTATGGCTGGCGGTCACGTCGGCGAAAGGCATGGGGCGGCCATAGATATAGCCTTGGACATGGCTGCACCCCAGTTGGCGGATAAGCGCGAGTTCGTCCTGGGTTTCGGCACCTTCTGCCGTTGTGTCCATACCCAGTGCCTCGGCAAGGCTGACAATCGCCTTGATGATCGCGCTATTGCGGCTGCCTTTAATAGCCGCCCCGCGCACGAAACTCTGGTCGATCTTGATCTTGTCGAACGGGGCCTTCTTCAAATAGCCAAGCGAGGAATAGCCGGTCCCGAAATCGTCGAGCGCCAATCGCACGCCCAAAGCCTTCAATCGCGCGAACATGGCATCAGTGCCATCATCGTCATTGAGGAAGACGCTTTCGGTAATCTCCAGTTCAAGCCGTTCCGGTGCGAGTTGCGATGCCGCCAGGGCGTTCATCACCGTCGACGGAAAACCGGGATTGGCGAATTGTGTTGGCGAAACATTGACCGCAACGCGGATACCTTCATCCCATTGGGCCGCATCCCGGCAGGCAGTGTGTATCACCCATTCCCCGATCTGGCTGATCATCCCGCTATCTTCAGCGATGGGAATGAACAAGGCCGGCGAAATGGGGCCGCGGTCAGGATGTATCCAGCGCAGGAGTGCCTCATATCCCGTAATTTGATCGGTGCGCAGCGACACGATAGGTTGATAGGCCAGATGCAGGCCGTCACAGGCGAGCGCATGGCGCAAATCCTGTTCCAGGCGTCGGCGATCTTCCGCGTCGGCATGCATTTCCGAGGAATAGAAGCGATGAATGCCGCGCCCGTCGCCTTTGGCAGCATAGAGCGCCAGATCGGCGTTGCGGATCAGCGCGTCGGCTGTGACCCCATCATGCGGGGCACAGGATATGCCAATGGACACGCCGATGACCACGGCATTGCCTTCGATCGAATAAGGCTGGGCCACCGTGTTGATGATGGATTGCGCCAACAGGGCCAAGGCATCCCGATCATGGTGACCTGGCAGCAATATCTTGAACTCGTCGCCACCCTGGCGGCCGACCAGTCCTTTCGTGCCTACGGCGCGTTGCAGGCGTTGGCTGACCTGACGCAGCAGGGTGTCACCAGCAGGGTGACCCAGCGTGTCGTTGACCATCTTGAACCGATCAAGGTCCAGCATCATCAACGCGCAGTCGCCAGGCTTGCCGGGGCGGCCGGCGACCGCCTGCTCCAGTGAACTGAGCATCTGAATGCGATTGGCAAGGCCGGTCAGCGAATCGAACCGGGCAAGGCGCGTTACCTCTGCCTGACTGCGACGCATTTCCGTCAGGTCGGTGCCACTACCGCGAAAGCCATGAAACTGGCCATATTCGTTGAATACCGGCTGGCCGGAAATCGACCACCAGCGCTCTTCCTGCGCCATCGCGGCGCAGACCGACAGATCCGAAAAGCCGGTACGCGCCGACAGGTGAAAGCCAAGTGTCCGCTCTCCGTCACCCTGCTGCTTGTCGCTTGGCCTGATGATTTCCGTCATGGGCCGTCCAATCAGCGCGCCCTCACGTGCGTCGAGCGTTTGCGCCAATGTGTCGGAAATATAGGTCAGGCATCCATGCCGGTCGGTTTCCCAGAACCAGCCCCGCCCGGTGCGCTCATGTTCCAGAAGCAAACGGTCCGACCGTTGCGCGCGCAAATCTTGTCGGTGGCGTTCAATCGCATGTTCGCGATCGACCCTGGCCTGCCGAACGGTTGCGATAGCCATGACGATCACACAGCAAATCAGCAGGCCAACCTGCGTCACGCTGTTGTTTTCAAGCACCGCAACCAGCAACAGGCCCAGGAAATAGCCGATTCCTAAAAGACGCCGATCCCCGAAAATGCAGACGGCCAATAGCGCAACCGCCAGTTCGGGCACGGTCGCGAGAAAAACGGCGCTGGGTGCGACTATTGGCTCCTGACCCATCCACAACCAAAGGCTCATGCAAAGGCCTGATACGAACACCATCTGCAACATCAGCCAATTCTGGATGTGCGGCTTGAGCGTCCGAAATACCGCTTGTCGTGGCGCGATCATCAATGCGCCGTCTGCCAGCAGCATGACGGCCAGAATTGAAGCCTGAGCGCCATTTCCTACCTGATAGAAGGGGATATGGAGAAGATTGACGACGCAAATCTTGGCCAGCAGGATGAGGGGCCATAGACGCGCGATCGGGCCGAAGGCACCCGATATCCACGACGCAGCGACTTCCGTTCCACTTTCGGTCAAGCCCAGCGTGACCATCAACGTCATGGGTCGCGATGAAGGATCGGACAGGGAAGCGCGCAATGGGATCATGCGCGAGACAATAGACAGAAGTCGTTGACAGAGGCTTACTGCCAGACCTCTCGCAATCGTAAGATTACGTCATTAGGTCCGGCAGTAGCGCCGACAATCAGACACGCATCGGCATGAGTACATACAGCGCAGGACTGGCGTCATTCTCCCGGATCAATGTCGGCGCTGCCGCGTCGGCAAGATGCAGTTCGACCAAATCGCTGTCTATCTGCCCCAGAATGTCGAGCAGATAACGCGCGTTGAAACCGATATCGAAGCCCTCGCCCTGGAAGGCACCGGGCACTTCTTCGGCCGCCGTGCCATTTTCCGGGCTGGTCACCGACAGAGTGATCTTGTCGCGGTCGAGGCTCATTTTGACGGCGCGGGTCTTTTCCGTGGCAATCGTGGCAACGCGGTCGACCCCTTCTTCGAAACCGCGTGGGTCGATCTTGAGCAATTTATCATTCGCTGTTGGAATGACACGGCTATAATCGGGGAAGGTACCATCGATCAGCTTGCTGGTCAGGATCGCGCTGCCCAAGCCAAAGCGGATCTTGCTCGCCGAAAGGGCGATCTGGACCGATCCATCCACCTCATCGAGTAATTTGCGCAATTCAGCGATGCATTTGCGCGGGATAATGATACCGGGCATCCCATCCGCACCATCGGGCCGCGGCACGGTGATGCGGGCTAGGCGGTGTCCATCGGTCGCCGCTGCGCGCAAAACCGGCTGGCCATCGTCGGCTACATGGAAATAGATACCATTCAGATAATAGCGCGTCTCTTCGGTCGAGATCGCAAAGCGCGTCTTGTCGATGATCTGCTTGAGCGTTTCGGCTGGCAGTTCGAAGCTCGTCGGCAGGTCACCTTCGGCGATGACCGGAAAGTCGTCGCGTGGCAGGGTCGACAGATTGAAGCGCGCGCGCCCGGCCTGGATCAGCATCTTGCCCTCGGCCGCCTGAAGTGAAACCTGACTGCCTTCAGGCAATTTGCGGGCGATGTCGAACAATGTGTGCGCCGAAATCGTGGTGGCACCGGGCTGTTCGACTTGCGCGGCGATGCTGTCAACGATCTGGAGGTCGAGGTCGGTTGCCATCAGCTTGATCGCGCCATCGGCTGATGCTTCGATCAACACATTGGACAGGATCGGGATGGTATTCCGGCGTTCGACCACCGACTGGACGTGACTCAGGCTCTTGAGGAGCGTTGCGCGTTCGATGGTGGCCTTCATGTCCCTGTTCTGTCCGTTTCTTTTTAAGCCGATAGCCGGGGTTCGGTCGAATCCCGGCGACAATGATGGATGGTTCTTCATAACCGCTGTTGCGGCTTGGGCAAGCACTCGCTCAGCCCTTTCGTCAGGGCCGGGGTTGCAAATGGGGACAGGTTGGGCTTTGCCCGTAAGATGCGCGCCGTCCTCTTCCTGCTGATTTTCCTGTTCCTGACGACAAGTCCAGTCGCCGCGCGTGAGTCTTTGGGAATATTCGAGGGCTGGGGCGCGTTCCGCGACTCCGCGACGCCCCGCTGCTACGCCATCGCCCAATCGACGGGGCGCAACGGGCGAAGCGGGAAGGGTTTTGCGGCGGTAAGCACCTGGCCACATCAGAAGGTGCGCGGGCAGGTCCATGTGCGGCTCAGTCGCGCCAGATCGGACAAAGCTCCCGTGACGCTGAGTGTGGGCGAGCGCCGATTTTCCTTGGTGGCTGGCAAGGTTGATGCCTGGGCCATCGACGCGCGCGGCGACGCTGCGATCATTGCGGCCATGCGCTCGGCCAGCAGTATGAGCGTACAAAGCATCGACGCACAGGGCCGCGCCTTCGCTGACAGCTACGCGCTGCGGGGCGCGGCGACGGCGATCGACGCGGCCGCGCTGGGCTGCGCACGGGTGCGGTAGGCGCACGCTTTCACATTTTGTTAAAATCGACTATGGGCGCGGCTATGCAATCAGCCGCCAACCTTGTCATGCCGATTCCCGGCCTTATTGATCCTGTGCCCGTGCCCCGCGCCGTCACGCCGCGTGCGGATGGCCGCACGGACCTGCTGGGCCTATCGCGCCCGCAGATCAAGGCCGTGCTGGAGGAAGCGGGACTGGACGTGAAGGCGGCGAAGCTGCGCGCCAAGCAGTTGTTTCACTGGCTTTATCATCGCGGCGAAACTGATTTCGAGGCGATGACGGACCTCGCCAAGCCGATGCGCGGCTGGATGGCTGAGCGCTTCGTCGTCGGCCGCCCGGAGGTGGTGGAAGCGCAGGTTTCCACCGACGGCACCCGCAAATGGCTGCTGCGGTCGGACGACGGGCAGGATTATGAAATGGTGTTCATCCCCGATGCGGATCGGGGAACATTATGCGTGTCGAGCCAGGTCGGCTGCACGCTGAACTGCCGTTTCTGCCACACGGGCACGATGCGGCTGGTGCGCAATCTGACGCCGGGCGAGATTGTCGGTCAGGTCATGCTGGCGCGGGATGCGCTGGGCGAATGGCCCAAGGGCAATATGGGCAGTGCCGTCGCGGTGGCGGACGACGAAGACGAGGATGCGCCGCAATATTCGCCCGACGGGCGGATGCTGACCAACATCGTGATGATGGGCATGGGCGAGCCGCTCTATAATTTCGAGCATGTCCGCGATGCGCTCAAGGTCGTGATGGACGGCGATGGCCTCGCGCTTTCGCGCCGCCGCATCACGCTTTCGACCAGCGGCGTCATCCCGATGATGGCGCGCGCGAGCGAGGAGATCGGCGTGAACCTCGCCGTCTCGCTCCATGCCGTGACCAAGGACGTGCGTGACGAGCTGGTGCCGCTCAACAAGAAATATGGGATCGAGGAACTGCTCCAGGCCTGCGCCGACTATCCCAAGGCGAGCAATGCCCGGCGCATCACCTTTGAATATGTGATGATCCGCGACAAGAATGACAGCGATGACGATGCGCGCGAATTGGTGCGGTTGCTGCGCAAATATAAGCTGCCCGCGAAGGTCAATCTGATCCCGTTCAATCCTTGGCCGGGCAGCGACTATGAATGTTCGACACCCGATCGCATCCGCGCGTTCAGTTCGATCGTGTTTGAAGGCGGGATTTCCGCGCCGGTCCGCACCCCGCGCGGGCGCGACATCATGGCCGCCTGCGGCCAGTTGAAATCGGCAAGCGAGAAGAAGAGCCGGGCCGAACTCGACCGGCTGGCAGCGGAGAAGCAAGCGGCGCTCGGATAAAGCGGAGCCGGTAACGCGCGCCCAGTACGGCGCGAGACGATAGCCCCGCCCTGATCCGGCGGGGCTTTTCTTTGGGGGGAATGGCAATGACGGATGACGAAATCGAACGGCTGGCGACCGGCTTTTGCGATTGCACCCTGCCCAAAGCGGCATGGACCCATGGCGCGCATTTCGCGACCGCGATTTGGCTGATCCTGCGGCGCGCCGACATCGACCCGGAACGCGACATGCCCGCGATGATCCAGCGCTATAATGAGAGCGTGGGCGGCGTGAATAGCGACACGGGCGGTTATCATGAGACGATCACCCAGGCGTCGCTGCATATGACCCGCGCTCTGCTGGCCACATTGCCGGTGGACGCGACACCCGCAACCGCCTTTGCCGCCCTGATGGCGTCGCCGCTCGGCAACAAGGACTGGCTGTTCACTTACTGGTCGCGCGAGACGCTGATGACCCCTGCGGCACGACGCGCCGGGATCGAACCCGACATCCAGCCGCTTCCCGCATAGAAAAAGGGCGGCCCTTTGCAGGACCACCCTTCGTCATTTCAACGGACCCGCAAGGATCAGAAGCGGAAACCGACGCCGACCATCGCGGCGTCACGGCCACCGATATTCTGCTCATATTCGGTGCGCTGATATTCGGCCGAGATATAGGTCGACGGGGTCGCCGCGAATTCCAGACCGCCACCGAAGCGGACGCCTTCCAGGCCAGCGCCGTCACCAGCGACTTCGAAGCGGGTGGTGGCATAGCCGACCTTGCCGAACGCCAGGACGCGCGGCGTGACGACGAAGCCAAGGCGCAGTGACGCGGCGAGATCGCGGCTAACGTCCAGGCCGAAATCATCGACCGTGGTGTCGCCCAGGCTGACTTCGATGCCGCCGGTGACGCGGGGTGCCAGAGCCAGGTCGTAACCAGCGGTCACGCCATAAGCGAAGCCTTCTTCGCCGCCGATCTTGTCATAGCCCATGGTGACGCCAGCGCGCGGCCCGGTGAAGGGTGCAGCGTCCTGAGCGATGGCAGGGGTTGCAACAACGGCAGCAGCAATAGCTGCGAAAATCACAGTCTTCATAAATTCCTCGATATTATTATATTGTCTGACATAGGTTATCATCAGACTATCTGGTTCGATACGAAGATTCCATGGCACTATATGCGCCATGTTTATCCTGACCGTGATCGCTTTTATTTTTAGCGATCATGGACGCGATCCGCATCGGCATCGCGTGATTGCCATCTAGGTGCGCCATGCTGATTTGCAAAGGGGCTGGATTGTACGTGGTCATGATTCTTGATTTATGTTGCAAAAGTGTGACATTCGGCAGTTGTCGGCTTTGGTGCCGACTGTCATGCAGGTGCCGTGGATTTTCCCCGAAAAAGGCGTTAGCCTATCCCGATGGATAGCCCCACTCCCACCGACGGCATCACAGTCAAGCGCCATAGGCTTTCGACCCGGTTGTGGCATTGGCTGAACGCCGCGCTGCTCTATGTCCTGTTCACCAGTGGCCTTGGCATCTTCAACGCCCATCCTCGCCTCTATTGGGGCCAATATGGCGCGAATTTCGACCATGCCTGGCTGGAGCTGGAGCGGTTTCCCGGCTGGATCACCTTGCCTGGCCTTTATAATCTGGCGATGTCGCGTCACTGGCATCTGACCGCCGCACCGATCTTTGCCTTTGCGCTGCTGTTCTACATGCTCTGGAGCCTCGCCAACCGCCATCTGACCCGCGATCTCGCGTTCCGCCGCGATGATCTGCGCCCGTGCCACATCTGGCAGGATATCAAGGACCATGCCCGGTTGCGCTTCCCGACGGGGCAAGCGGCGTTGCGCTATAACGTGCTGCAAAAAGCGAGCTATGTCGGCGTCATTTTCATCCTGCTGCCGCTGGTCATTTTGACTGGGCTGACCATGGCACCGGGCATGAATGCGGCCTGGCCCTGGCTCGTCGACCTGTTCGGCGGGCGACAATCGGCGCGTTCGCTGCATTTCATCGCCGCCTTTGCGCTGGCCGCATTCTTTATCGTGCATATCCTGATGGTGATCCTGGCCGGACCGATCAATGAAGTGCGATCCATGATTACCGGGCGATACCGGGTGCCGGAGGAACGACCATGATCCTGACCCGCCGCATGGCGCTGCTCGGCGCTGGCGCAATGCTCACCGGCTGCGACCGGCTGGCCAGCCATGGCAGCGTGCGAAAGGCGCTTTTTTCGGCCGAAAATTTCCATCGCTGGGCGCAGCGCAGCCTGATGGCCCGCGACGCGCTGGCGCAGGAATTCCGGCCTGATCAGATTTCGCCGATATTCCGCGCCAATGGCACCGCCAACCCCAATACGCCCGCCTATAAGGCGTTGTGGCGCAATGGCTTTGCCGATTGGCGGCTGGCGGTGACAGGCCTTGTCGAACGGCCGCTATCCCTCTCCCTTGCCCAACTACGGACTCTGCCGCATCGCGAACAGATTACCCGCCATGATTGTGTCGAGGGGTGGAGCGCGATCGGCAAATGGCGCGGCGTGCCGCTGCGCACGATATTGGAGGGCGCACGGTTGCGCGATACGGCGCGCTATATCGTGTTCCGATGCGCCGACGACATGGGCGGCGGGCGCCCTTATTATGAAAGCATCGACCTGATCGACGCTTTCCATCCCCAGACCATCCTGGCTTTTGCGCTGAACGACGCGCCGCTGACCGTCGCCAATGGGGCACCCATGCGGCTGCGCGTCGAACGGCAGCTTGGCTATAAGCAGGCCAAATATCTGATGGGAATAGAGGCGGTCGCGACGCTGGACGGGATCGGCAAGGGGAAGGGTGGTTTTTGGGAGGATTATGCGGGTTATGATTGGTATGCGGGCATTTGACGCAGGCCATCTGGGGTGACAAGGTAACAAGATGAAACTGTTTGAGCGGGTATTGGGGCGGCTGATCACACGCGGTCAGCTAACAGTATTTTATGCAAACGGGCGGCGCTTTGTCGTGGGGCAACCCGATCCGGCCTTTCCTGATCTGGCGCTAAGATTTCAGGATGGCCGCGTCCCTTTTGACATCGTCCGCGATCCCCGCCTGGGCATGGCAGAAGCCTGGATCGACGGCCGCATCGCCATAGAAGGTGGTGGCATCATGGAATTCATATCCATGGTGCGGGCCAATAACCCTTGGGAAAGTGGTCGCTCGATCGACGCCAAAAGCTTTTTGAATCGCGCTCTGGGCAATGTGAGACAGAAGCTGTGGCGCGCCAATCATAAGGCCCGGTCGAAGGCGAACGTCGCCCATCATTATGATCTTTCCGGCGCGCTCTATGCGCTCTTCCTCGACCGCGACCGGCAGTATAGTTGCGCTTATTTCCCCGATGGCGAAAACGCGGCCGGCATCAGCCTGGAGCAGGCGCAGGAGGACAAGAAGGCACATATTGCCGCCAAGCTGCGACTGGAACCGGGCATGAAGGTTCTGGATATCGGCTGCGGCTGGGGCGGGATGGCGCTGTATCTCCATCGTACCTGCGGCGTGGACGTGACGGGTATCACCTTGTCGGAGGAACAGCTCAAGATCGCACGGCAAAGGGCAGTGGATGCAGGCGTCGCCGACCATGTCCGCTTCGAACTGATCGACTATCGCGACATGTCTGGCACTTTTGACCGGATCGTGTCTGTTGGCATGTTTGAACATGTCGGCACGGCCCATTATCGTAGCTTTTTCAGCACCTGCCGCGATCTGCTTGCTACCGATGGCGTCATGTTGATCCACACCATCGGACGGATGGGCGGTCCCGGCGTCACCGATGCCTTCACCCAGAAATATATTTTCCCCGGCGGCTATATTCCTGCCTTGTCGGAAATGATTGCAGGCAGCGAGGATACGCGCTTGATGGTAACCGACGTGGAGGTGTTGCGGCTTCATTATGGGCTGACCATTCGCCAATGGTATAATCGGACGATGGCGCATCGCGCGGAGATCGTCGCCTTATATGACGAGCGATTTTTCCGCTTGTGGACCTTCTACCTCGCCGGGGCGGCGACCGTGTTCGAACATGGTGGCATGGTCAATTATCAGGTCCAATATGCACGGGACCGACGCGCCCTGCCTATTACACGCGACTATATGCTGGAGGCCGAGACGGCGTTAGCAGGACGCTGAATAAGGGATTACAATAGCATTCTCTGACGGTTCAGCCGACGAAAGGCATCTTCCCATCATGCCCCGCCAACCTGCGGGGTGGATGAGGAGAGAGCAATGAATATCATCTTGAAAGGCGCGGCCGCGTTGAGCCTGGCCATCGCGGGCATTGCTGCGGCCGCTCCCGCGCAAGCGCAACATCATGGCGGCTATCGTGACGGATGGCGCGGCGATCGCGATCATCGCTGGGATAGTCGCCGCTGGGACAATCGACGTTGGGACGGACGACGCTGGGATGGCCGTCGTCACTGGCGAGGCGACCGAGGCTATCATCGCGCAAAATACCGTCCGCGCTGTTGGACCCAGTGGCGTTATGACTATTATCGCGATCGCAACGTCCGCGTGCGGGTCTGTCGTTGAGTGGCCAGTTGCAGTCCGCCGGGGCTATTGCATCGGCGGGCTGTGGCGGTTGACGGGTTACCGGGCAAAAGGCTAGGCGCAGCCCAGCCAAATCCAAGGAACCGCATCATGAGCGATACGCCCCCCGATCACCTGTCCACCAATCCTAAAAGCCCCCATTTCAACATGGAGGTGCTCCAGCGCGGCATCGGCATCCGGTTCAAGGGCCGTGAGCGCAAGGATGTCGAGGAATATTCGATTTCCGAGGGTTGGATTCGCGTTGCAGCGGGTAAAACCCGCGACCGCCACGGCAACCCGTTGACGATCAAGCTCACTGGGCCAGTCGAAGCCTGGTTCGAAAATCCAGCCGAAGGTGCTGACGAGGGCGAGCCTTCGGACGCTGAATAAGCGTTGGATGGAAGACGCGGGCTGACAAGCGGGCGCTTTCCATCAATTCAGAGCCGACTGGCGTTTTACGTCCGCGATGATCGCGCTCAGGGTCCGTTCCGAAGGACTTGCATCGGCATAGTGCATGACGCCCGGATCAGCCTCCAGGCGCGGCTTCATTTTGCGGGTAGTCTTGGCCGGAGCCGGACGGCCATGAGCAACCATGATGCCCCCATGAAATGGCGGCGAGCGATGGGGCTGACGGGCATCCCAATAGTCCGCATCCAGTTTGGCAAATCGCACGCTGCTGCCCAATGCGGGGTCAGGCGTGAAGTCATGCAATCTGGCCTTGGCCGGATAGATGAAACCGAATGTCGGATTGGTGCGGGCGCCCATTTGCGCGGTCGGGCTGTGCCAGACGCGCACCTGGCTCCAGTCGCCGCCGTCCGACACATCGACCGCCAGTACATCCTCCTCAATCGCGCCAGGCACCGACCAGTTGGCATGGCGGATCAGCACGCGCCGATCGTCCAAAACCCGACTGACCACGGCAACATGGCCCAACATCATCGGACCATGGGGCCGAAATGCTAGCACCGCCCCCTTTTTGGGTGCGCTGCCCCGTTTATACTGCCTGTCGGCTTGATCCCACCATGTCAGCGCATCGCCGCGAATATCCACGCCCGACACGATACGGGCATAGGGCACGCATTGTAACACGGCCGCGCTCCACGCTGGCGCGGCGATCAATCCGGACGCCAGCCATGCTGCCGCCCAGACAAGTCCTCGTATCATTTATGCGATCCCGAAACATATGAATCGCCCCACCAGGAGCAATCCTAGATCGCGACTATTTATGAAGAGGTTAAAGGATCAGAAAGCCGCGCGTGGCGTACCGCCGCTGGTCGCCGCCACCGATGCAATCTGCACCGGCTGGTCGATGGTCATGGGTGGCTGTGCATAGATGAAACCGCGCGCCGGGTTGGATCGGCGGCCAAGATCGCCAATCGGGCCGTACCACACGCGCACATCAGTCCAGTCATTATTGGGCGAGACGTCAACAGCACGGACATTGCGCTCAATGCCGCCGCGATAAGACCAGTTGGCGTGGGTCAGCAGCACTTCGCGTTCATTGACGATCTTGCTGACCATCGCGACATGACCGACCGGCATGGACCGACTGGCGGCAAAAGTCAGTACGGCGCCGACACGCGGTTCATGCCCACGATCGTACCGACCCTCAGCTTGGTTCCACCAGCTATGGGCGTTGCCAAAAAGTTCGATCCCGGAAACCTGGCGGGCGAAGGGAACGCATTGCAGCACTCCAGCCGTCGCAGGCGTAACGATCAGGGAAGAGAGCGCAAGAAGAGCAGCGGCGAAAACCGCGCGAAAACCACCGATCATGCGAATGCGACCCCGACTTGCTTTCAGGCTTTTGCCCCGATGGGGGCTTTAGGCCAGACGCCGGGGCACATGAAAAGAGCGGGGCGACGAGTCGTTGCGGGCGCGGGTTATGTTGCGGAACGAAACAGTCGGCCTGCGGTTACCGATAAACGAGTTGCCGACGCCAAATCCTTGAAAAGTGACGTTTCAGTCCCTGTCATCCATATTTGCCCCCCGGTCGCCGCCAAGCGTTCAAACAGCGCGGCGCGGCGTAATGGGTCAAGATGGGCTGCGACTTCATCGAGCAGCAGCACGGGTGGTTGCCCGCGATCGGCCGCTACCAACGCGGCATGGGCAAGCAGGATCGACAGGAGCAATGCTTTTTGCTCGCCTGTCGAACAAAGGGCTGCCGGCTGCGCCTTGGCAATATGCGTGACCGACAGATCATGGCGGTGCGGCCCCGACAATGTCCGTCCAGCCGCCGCATCGCGCCGCCGATCTCGCCCAAGGCGTACCGCCAGTGGCTCGTGGCTCGCTCCCTCTTCCTGCTCGATCACGGCGAATGGTCGGGCAAAAGGTGCGTCAGGCTGGTTGGCGAGCGCATCGTTTAGCCGCGCGACGAGATCGGCGCGCGCCTGCGCTAGCGCCGCGCCATGTTCATCCATCTGCGCTTCCAAGGCCGTAAGCCAGACCGGATCGGCACGGTGCAGATCGGTCAGCAAGCGATTGCGGGCGCGCATGGCGGCGTCATAGCGGGCGCTGTGCGTTGCATGGCCGGAATGTAGCGCCAACGTCAACCGATCCAGAAAGCGCCGCCGACCGCCCGGACTGTCTAGGAAGAGCCGGTCCATTGCCGGGGTCAGCCAGACGATCGCGAGGTGATCGGCCAAGGCATTGGCTGATGATGCTGCGCCGCCGATCCGCACCTGCCGCCGGTCGGGCATGGCGGCAGATATGCCCGTGCCCAGCATGACCCCGTCCACCTCCGCAGCCACGCCGAAACTTCCCGGCCCGTCCTGACGCGCCATCGCTCGTAGTGCCGCACCGCGCAAGCCGCGCCCCGGCGCAAGCATGGAGACGGCTTCCAATATATTGGTTTTGCCTGCGCCATTGTCGCCGGTCAGCAGGATGAAGGGGTCATCCGGCAGGATCAGCGCATCCGCATGATTGCGAAAATCGCTCAGGGTCAGACGGCCGATCATTGCGCGGCTGTAGCGGGACAAAAGCGATGGGGAAAGCGCCTAGCAGCGCTTGCGGGTTTCAGAGGCTCCATCGTTGACGATGGTGAGTTTCTGGCCGTCGGCCGCCAGATTGAGCAAGATAATGCGGCTCCAGCTTTGTCCTTCGCCGGTAAAGGCTGCCGTGATCGAAAGCCGTCTATCCCCATCCGGCTTGACAGTCTGCACGGTGCCCACGCTTTCGTGAAAGACCAACTGATCGGGCAGGATTTGCAGTTCCATAGCCGCTGCCCGATCGCCACACCGATCGTTCATGCCTGTCCATCGACCCTGCATCGCGTTGGGAATAGGCCCGGTTTCATCTGTAACGGCTGGGACTGTGTCGGACCCGGAGTCCGCAGATGGGGTGGGGGCGGATGGGGGTGGCGTGATTGGCGCGTTCTCAGCCGTCTGGTCGCTGATGTTGGCGGTCACGCCGGGGGCTGCTTCAGGTGGCTCGCTCGATTTTTCGCAAGCTGCAAGGGCGGCCAGTGCAGGCAGGAGAAAAACAAGACGCATGATAGCAGAAACCGGCCAGCCGCTTTACGGTTCCCATGACCCACGGAAGGGAACATGCTATTGTCGGCGCGTGATAATGACAGGAATAGATGTGATGCCGGTAGTGGGAATGGGCGGTATTTTCTTTCGCGCGCGTGATCCCGATGCGCTCGCGGCCTGGTATCGGACGCATTTGAACGTCGGTGCTGGCTGTATCGGGGACCCCGTCGCAACGGCCAATGAAGGGGTGTGGCAGGCGCAGGGCGGGCCAACGGTCTTCGCTCCCTTCAGCGCGGACAGCGACTATTTCGCCGCAGACAAGGCATTCATGCTGAACCTTCGTGTCACCGATCTGGATTCCCTTCTGAACGCCTTGCGCGCCGCCGACATTATGATCATCACCAACGCTGAATGGGATCATCCCGATGTGGGCCGTTTCGCCCGCATTCATGATCCCGAAGGCAATGCAATCGAATTATGGGAGCAAGCGTCTCCCGCCGCCTGACTGATGGAGCCCCGCCGATGAAGCGCCTGTCCCTTTTCCTTGCTACCGTCGCTGCCCTGACGGTATCGACTAATGCTATGTCGGCGCTTGCTGTCGGTGCCAAAGCTCCTGAGTTCACCACGCGCGGCGCGATGGCGGGCAAGACGTTCACGCTGACCCTGTCGCACCAGTTGAAGCGCGGGCCGGTCGTGCTCTACTTTTTCCCCAAAGCTTTCACGCCGGGCTGTTCGGCCGAAGCGCGCGAATTTGCCGACAATATCGACAAGTTCAAGGCCGCTGGCGCGACCGTCATCGGCATGTCCGCCGATCCGGTCGATGATCTGGTGGCCTTTTCTACCAAGGAATGCGCAGGCAAGTTCGCGGTCGCTTCAGCGGGGCCTGATATCGTGTCGGGTTATGATGTGGCGCTCAAAATGCGACCGGGCATGACGGACCGGACATCCTACGTCATTTCACCGGCAGGCCGTATTGCGTTCGTCCATTCCGAAATGAATTATGCCAATCATGTCAAAGCGACACTGGCTGCGGTCGAGGCGATGAAGCAACAGTGAGGCGCGCGCTATCGCTTGTGGGATAGGAAATCGCCGCTTGCGATCAGGGGTAGGTCTGTTACCGGCAGGGCGTAGATATAGGCCCAGGCGATAACGCGGCCGCTTTGTCCCTGCACCGTCAGTTGTTCGCGCCGATATTCATGCGGTTCAGGATAGGCTCGCGTGCATTCTTCATAGTCGTCGAGCCATGCAAGCGTCGTCGACAGGTTAAACGGCATCAGCAAATCGCCGATCACCTGTCCTTCCGGTCCTGACACGAAGGCTGGGTAGTCGGCTATTTGATATAGTCGCCCTTGGGCAACAGCGCGGCCGATATAGCGTGTCATTGCGCTCAACTGCCCTGCCATTGGTCCCGCGAAGGCAGGTCGCAACGTCCCATAGACGAATAAAGGCAGTTGGCTCATGCGCTGAACTTGGAAAAAATCCCTATCAGCAGGATTTTTCCCCAACTGGCGGTACTTTTATGGCGATCATATATCGGGGCCTTGGCCGAAAATCTCGTATTTTCAGCCAAAATGAAAATTGGCACGGCTTGTGCAAATCCTGAAAGCATCAAGGCTGGATGGTCCAGCCACCGTAGCAACAGGGAGTTTTCATCATGTCCATCGCTCGTTTCCAGCACGTCGCCACCGCGTTCACGGGTGCCATTCTAGTCGCCAGCCTGTTTATCAGCGCAGCGACGCCTATCGTCCCGATCGCCTGATCTCATTTAAGACACCAAGATTGAAAGTCCAAGTCATGAACAACAGTTTCACCCTCGACCGTCGCAATGGCAAGATTATGGGCGTATGCGCGGGACTTTCCAACCGCAGCGGCCTGGACGTCACGCTGATCCGCGTCGCCGTCGTGCTGTTGACGCTCTGTGCGCTCGGACCGATCGGCGTTGTGGCTTATCTGCTCGCAGGATGGTTTGCCGAAGATTGATGTCGCCGCAAATCATTGCAGCAACGTGACGGCATTCAGACAGTAAAAAGGCCGCTCCGGTTATACCGGAAGCGGCCTTTTCGCCTCCCGCAATGTCGGGATCAAGGTTGAGCGCAAAGTGCGCTCAGGCATAAAGCACCGAATAGAAAGTCAGCATCTGTGCGCCAACGGCTACGATCAGTGCAGCGCCTTGAAAAGCCTGCCGCATGGTTATGTCCTTTGTTAGGGTATCATCTGTCCCCTGTCTTGGGGTTGCGGGCCTATGCGCCTGTCATACTTATGTAACAATCGCAAAGCGCGGCATACCAATTGCACTAAATGCAACAGTGCTGTTACCCCAAAGTCGCAATCAGCGCCTTGGCCGCAGCAGGGTTGCGCTCTTTGGCGCCGCCGATGACAAACGCATAGACGTCCCCCTGTTTGGCCAGGGTCCGCGCCCTGTCCGTCCAAACGCCAATGTCTGTGGGGGAATAGCCAGTCGTCTCTTCCGCCTGGGTCCGCATCAGCCGCAGATAGGAAAAGCCGACATCATATCCCCGGATCGCTGGATAGCTGTCATGATCGGCCAGTACGACCGCCACGCCTGCGTCCCGCGCCATCTCCAGAAAAGCAGGATCGTCGAAACTTGCGTGCCGCACCTCGACCGCATGGCGTAATGCGACGCCATCAACGCTGGCAGGCAGCAGGCGCAGGAACGCGCCGAAGTCATCGGGATCGAACCGCTTGGTCGGCATGAATTGCCACAGGATCGGACCGAGCCGGTCGCCCAGCTCGACAACGCCCTGTTTCGTGAATTTCGCGATCGAGTCTCCCGCTTCAGCCAATATCTTGCGATTGGTGCAATAGCGCGACGCCTTGACCGCGAACTGGAACCCGTCGGGTACGGCCTTAGCCCAGTTCGCGAAAGTTGCGGGCTTTTGACTGCTATAATAGGTCGCATTGATCTCGGTCGCGGTCAGATGCGCTCCGACATAGGCCAGTTCGTCTTTCTGCCGCAGCCCGGCGGGATAGAAATTGTCACGCCATGGCGCATAGACCCAGCCGCCAAGGCCCACCCTGATCCGACCTGCCATATCGCGATTCTCCCTTCGCAATGCTGATCGCTTTCGCCGATCAGAGCCAATGGAAAAAGCAGTTGGCACATTTTGCGAATAGTTCTTAACTGGGTTGCAACAAGGAGCATCCCCATGTCGCTGGACCTCATCAAGACAGGCACCTATCTCAGCATCCACCTCACGGTCGGCTTTACCGTCGCCTATCTCATGACCGGATCGGTAGCGCTGGCGGGTGGCATTGCGCTGGTCGAACCAGTGATCAATGCCGTCGCTTTCTTCTTTCACGAAAAGGCTTGGAAGAAGATACAGGCCCGACCGCCGCGCGAAGCTCGTCCGGCGTCGCGGCACGATCAAGCGGCCTTCGCCTGATCGTTACCTTACAGGCTTCCGCAGGCTGCCGATCAGCCAGGGCTTTACGCCACCCGTGGGCTTGGCCTTGCCATCCAGCCTTTTGACATGGCGGATGACGATTGGCTTGACGATCATTTGCCCGCGCATCGGCCCAGTCCCACAACAGGTCGGCGCGGCGAGGATTTTCTTCACGACATCCATGCCCGCGACCACATGGCCAAAGGCCGCATAGCCGATATAGCCCGGCTGTGCGTCCATATTCGGCGTGGGGCCGATAGTGATGAAGAAATTGCCCATCGCCGAATTGGGCCGGTCGGGGCGCGCCATGGACAAGGTGGCGTCCAGATGGCGAATGCCCGTTTGGGTCGTCGGTTCATGCACCACAGGCGGCAACGAGCGGCGCGCATCCGTGTCGATGCCGCCCTGAATCAAGCCCAAGGTCGGCGCACTCTTGCGTCGCGCCGCGCGGTAGAAGGTTACGCCGTCAAACCGGCCATCATCCACATAGGTCAGGAAATTGGCTGATGTGCGCGGCGCGCGCGTCTGATCCACCGCAACGACGATCGTCCCAACCGACGTCTCGATCGCGACGCGGGTGTAGCCGGGCGTCGACCGATTGGTTGGCAGCGCGCTCGCCCAGCCAATTGGCAATGTCGTAGCCATTACCATCAGGACGAATAGCAGGCGGCGTAAAGCCAAGGGACGGGCAATCATGCCAACCGGCCTAGCTTCCGATCAACCGGCTGGCAACGCTCAGGCCGCCCGCGCCTTCAGCAATTTGTCGATGGTCAGCGGATAGTCGCGGATGCGGATGCCGGTGGCGTTGTAGATGGCGTTCGCCACCGCTGCGCCCGCGCCGCAAATACCCAGTTCGCCCACACCCTTGGCCTTCATCGGCGAACTTTTGTCGTCCAGTTCCTCGATGAAGAGTACATCCTGTTCAGGGATGTCGGCATGAACCGGCACCAGATATTCGGCCATGTCATGATTGACGAAGAAACCGAAGCGGGTGTCGACGTCCAGCGTCTCCATCAGTGCCGATCCGGCCCCCATGGTCATCGCGCCGATCACTTGGCTGCGCGCGGATTTGGGGTTGAGAATACGCCCGGCCGCAAAGGCACCACCCATGCGGCGGATGCGCACTTCGGCGGTGTCCATATCGACGCCGACTTCGCAGAAATGCGCGCCGAACGTCGCCTGCGCATAGCGTTTGTCGAGATCGCCGAATTCGATACTGTCCTCGGCCCATATGCCCTCGCGCCCGGCGAGCGCCGCCAGCGTCTGGGATTTGTTCTCGTGACGGATGAGGCCCTCCTCGAACTCTGCCTGATCGACGGAATAGCCCGCCTTTTCAGCCAGTTTCGCGCGCAACGCCATGGCCGCGGCATAGACGCCCGCCGTCGAGCTGTTAGCCCCCCACTGTCCGCCAGACCCAGCCGACACGGGAAAGCGGCTGTCGCCCAACCGGACGGTGACAGCTTCCAATGGCACGCCCATCATCTCGGCCGCCGTCTGGGCAATGATCGTATAGCTGCCAGTGCCGATGTCGGTCATGTCAGTTTCGACGATCACCTGCCCCTTGGCATCGACGCCGATCCGCGCGCCCGACTTGCCGACCAGATTGTTGCGGAAGGCGGAGGCCACGCCCATGCCGACCATCCAGCGTCCGTCGCGCACTTGGCCCGGTTTTTCCTGGCGCTTGTTCCAGCCGAACCGTTCGGCCCCGGCGCGCATGCATTCCACCAGCTTGCGGCTGGAGAAAGGGCGCTGTGTGCCGGCTTCGGGATCATATTGTACATCGTTGCGAATGCGCAACTCAACCGGATCGACGCCGCAAGCTTCGGCCAGTTCGTCCATTGCGACTTCCAACGCGAGCAGGCCGACCGCTTCACCGGGCGCGCGCATCGCATTGCCTTCGGGCAGATTGAGCGTCGCCAGCCGGTGCGCCGTCATCCGATTGGCACCGCGATAGAGCAACCGCGTCTGCTGCGCCGCCGTCTCCGGCCCGCCGCCGGGCAGGTCGCCCGACCAGACTTCGTGGCCGATCGCATCGATCACGCCATCCTTGTCCGCGCCGATACGGATGCGCTGGATGGTTGCGGGCCGATGGGTGGTGTTGTTGGGGATCTGGTGCCGCGCGAGCGCGACCTTGACCGGCCGTCCGACCTGCCTTGCCCCCAACGCCGCGAGCAGCGCATCGGCGCGCAGGAACAGCTTGGCCCCGAAGCCGCCGCCGATATAGGGCGACACCAGCCGGACATTCGCCTTGGGAATCCCCAATGTCTTGGCGACATCGCCCACGGTCCAGGCGATCATCTGGTTGGATGTCCACAGCGTCAGCTTGTCGCCGTTCCATGCCGCGGTGGAGGCATGTGGCTCCAGCATCGCGTGGCTATGGTCGGGGGTGGAGTAATTCTGATCGACCTTGACCGCCGCTTTGGCGAAAGCACCGTCGAAATCGCCGACCGCCGTATCGGGTGACCCGCCAAAGCCGCCTTCGGGCGGCTTGACCGCATTGGCCTGCTCGGCGGCCAGGTCGAACTTCCCGCCTTCGCTGGTATAGTCGATCCGCACCAGCTTGGCCGCGTCGCGCGCATTTTCGAAAGTGTCGGCGATGACAAGCGCGACCGCCTGATCATAATGGTCGATCTGCGGCCCACCCAGCAGGGGGGCGGTATTCATGTTGCCCTTGCCGAGCTTTCCGGCATTGGCGTGCGTGACGATACCCAGAACGCCGGGCGCGGCTTCGGCCGCGCGCAGGTCCATGGCGGCAATGCGCCCCCTGGCAACGCCCGACCCGACCATCCAGCCATAGGCAGCATTGGGTGCGGCATCGTGCCGCTCATAGGCATAGGGGGCCGTGCCGGTCACCTTGGCAGCGCCGTCGATCCGGTCATGGGCCTTGCCCACGACCCGGCCCTTGTCGATCGGGTTCAACCCCGCGGGCGTATCGAACTTCATGCCCGTGCCTCCTTCTGCCGATAGAGCGACGTCAGCGTCTGTTCGACCAGCTTTTTCTTGAAATCATTATGATGCGTCGTGCGTGCGCCCGCCAGCGCGGCCTCCGCCACAGCCTTAGCGCCGGACCCGGCCGCTGCATCCGCATCAACCGTACGCCAAGGCTTTGCGCCGATGCCGCCAAAGGCAAAGCGCGATCCGCCATTCTTGCCGAACACCGCCGCTACCGACACCAGCGCGAAGGCATAGGAGGAACGGTCGCGCACCTTGCGATAGACATGGGTGCCGCCGATCGGCTTGGGCAGGGTGACCGACGTGATGATCTCCCCGGCTTTTAGCGCCGCTTCGACATGGGGCGTATCACCGGGCAGCAAGTGGAAGTCCGCGATCGGGATCGATCGAACCGCGCCATCCGCGCCGACCGTATCCACCGTCGCGTCCAGCAGCCGCATCGCCACCGCCATGTCGCTCGGATGCTGGGCGATGCAGGCATCGCTCACGCCCAGGATGGCGAGGTTGCGGCTCATGCCCTGCAATGCGCCGCAGCCGCTGCCCGGCTTGCGCTTGTTGCAGGGCATGCGGGTGTCATAGAAATAGGGGCAGCGCGTGCGTTGCAGCAGGTTGCCCGCCGTGGTCGCCTTGTTGCGCAACTGCCCGGATGCGCCCGACAGCAAGGCGCGGCTCAATACGCCATAATCGCGCCGCACCACCTTGTCGGCGGCAAGATCCGTATTGCGCACCAGCGCGCCGATGCGCAGGCCGCCATCGGTGGTCTTCTCAATCTGATCGAGTTTCAGCGGATTGACGTCGATCAGATGCGTGGGCGTCTCGATCTGAAGCTTCATCAGATCGAGCAGGTTGGTGCCGCCGGCAATGAAGCGCGCGCCCTGGGTCGAGGCCGCCATCTTCGCCGCCTCCTGCGCGCTGGTTGCGCGGCTATAGGTAAAGGGCTTCATGCCTTGGCTCCCCCGGCCACGTCGTTCATGGCGGCGATGATGTTGGGATAAGCGGCGCAGCGGCAGATATTGCCGCTCATTCGCTCGCGCAGTTCCGCGTCGGTCAGCGCCACCTTGTCCAGATCGTCCGTGACATGGCTGGGGATGCCCGCCTCGATCTCTTCCAGCACGGCGACGGCCGAGCAAATCTGGCCCGGCGTGCAATAGCCGCATTGATAGCCGTCATGGGTGATGAAGGCGCGCTGCATCGGGTGCAGCTTGTCGGGTGTGCCCAGCCCTTCGATCGTCGTGATCGCTTCGCCATCATGCATCACCGCGAGCGTCAGGCAGCTATTGATGCGTCGCCCTTCGACAATGACCGTGCAGGCACCGCACTGGCCATGGTCGCACCCTTTCTTGGTGCCAGTGAGGTGCAGATGCTCGCGCAGCGCGTCGAGCAAGCTGGTGCGCGGATCGAACTGTAAATGCGCTTCGCGGCCATTGACGGTCAATTCCACCGGGATCATCGGGGTTCCTTCGCGAGAGGAAGCGGCAGCGGGCTGTGCCGCCTGCGCGCTGGAAAGAAATGGCGTAGCCGCTGCAATGGTCGTTCCACCGCGCAACATGCCCCGGCGTGTGATCTGGTCGGACGGCATGGCGGTCCCTTTCTTCTGCTATCGGCTGTCATACGAAGGGCGGCGGCAAATGATCCCTGCCGATGCAGGAAATATGATCGACAAGGTGCGGCAGCGCAAGCGCACCTAATGACAGGCCGAAGGGACCGGCGCGATAGCCGGACAGCGAGTCGGACAATGGTTTCATATTTTGACGCTGGGGGGCGCGGGGCGGCCGAGGGCGTCGAACGGGGCGAAAGTGGCGCAAAACCAGGCTTTTCCGCACGTTCAGCAAGGAATTTCATATTTGTGCAATTCTCCCCTTGCCGATCCCCAAAAGCGCTGCTAGTTCCCCGCCACCCGCCGAGAGGGACACATCCTCCGGCCGCCAGAGCGGGCGTAGCTCAGGGGTAGAGCACAACCTTGCCAAGGTTGGGGTCGAGGGTTCGAATCCCTTCGCCCGCTCCAGTTTTTCCTATAAAATCAGCCATTTAGGCAGCACGACGCCCGGCGCTGTTTGATGCGTGTTTCGTCGGGCTACCACCGGGCTACCACGGCTGCGAGCCATTCACCGCTGTCTGGCGTTGTGTTTTGGTGGCCGAGCAAGTGTTTGTAATTGGCTCTCCTTCACGGCAGTATTATCGCTTGCCCGAGGAGAAGCCGGTGGATGACCGAACGGAAGTTTTGCCGCTCCGCAGGGTTGCAGCCCGCTTCATCAACACCGATGAGCAGACTGGCCTTGCCGAGCTTGACCGCATCACGGCGGATGCCTCGCGCGCCATCCAGAAACGATACTGGCTCTGGTCAACCTCATTTGCGGCCACCGCTTTCGCGACAACCGTTACCCTTCTTCCTGGGCTGGCCCTCACTTTCGATGAGGCGCCCGGCGCCGATGTAATCAGGCTGATTGGATTAGGCTGTGCTGGATTGATGATGGCGGTTGGCACATCCTGGCGCGTGTTTCAATACGGCGGGATGCAGGCATATACGCCGCAGAATCCCGTTTATGCGGACCCGGAAGACTCTGCTGTCCGCAATCTGGAACGGCTGTTCGCTATCCTTCAACTCGAAACGTCGCCGCCGGCCTTTTACCTCACCCGAAACGGGGCGCGCCACTACGTTGACCATCGCTATTTCTTCGGAAAGCTTCGCGCCGCCCATGTGGCCAAGGGCAGCACGATCCGCAACGCGCTCTTCGGCCCTGCGGGCCTCTGGTTCGACCGCGAATTGTTCCTTGAGGTGGACGTCGGCAAACTGATCGCTGACGCCAAGGCCAAACCGAGTCGCAAGGGGGCGCCGAAGCAGTACGATCATACCAATGCGATCATCGCGCTGATTGATCACCCTAAGGTGCGGTCGCTCGACATATCGAAGAAGCGCGGCAATCAGAGGGAAATCATCGAGCTTCTCGAAGATTGGTATCGCAGCAGGCGCCTGAAGGTGCCCAGCGAGACGCAACTGGCGCCTTACGCAAACCAAATTCTGGAGACGATCGCGAAAAATCGTTCGTCTTAATACCACGCCCACTTACCGAGGAATCGCGTATTTGCGTGGTTTCCGGAGGTAGGTAATTACCGGGGAATAGCAACGAACGGCAGATTTCCGGTGCATCCACATGCTGTTGGAACCGTCGGCGCTTAGCTGCAAATGATCCTGTCGCCCGCCGCATCGCGGCACTCCAACGGAGGCGACAATGGATGAACTCGCATACTCGATTAACCGCACGGCCAAGGCGCTCGGCGTCGGCCGCAGCACGATCTACAAGCTCATCAAGACCGGACAGGTCGATGCCCTCAAGATCGGAACGCGGACGCTGATCACGACCGCGTCGATCAGACGGCTGACCCAGACTCAGGCTTAGGCCTGATCCCACCGAGGGCGACTCGTCGCCCACCATCCCACCGACACACCCCATTTTGTTGAAAGGACGCCGCATGTCCATTCTGCGCAAAGCCGTCGACCGACTCGCCACCCTTTTTCGCTTTGACCACAAGGTCGTCCTGCGTTTCGCGGTCGATCGATACAACGCACCCTATGTCATTCCGCTCATAGAGAAGCTGATCGCTGACGGTGAAGACGGAGATACCTACCGGTCCGCGCTAGCTGCGTGGAGCAGGGCAGAGCGCCCCCCGCTTGCTCTCTATGACGGCGAAACCAGCTTTTGCCGAATCGATGGTCCGTACCAGTGGGCGGGCAACCATGTTTTCCCGCTGGGTGGTCTCGTTCTCAGCTCCGGCGTCACAGCCCACCTCGATCCTTATCAGGCGAGCGATCTTCATTTTCAAATGCGGGCCGCGATCGAGCGGGCTATTCAAGCGTGGGTTGCCGATAACGGTCTGCGCGAATGTCCTATGACGCCAGTAGCTTTTGATCGCGAGGCTGCCGATCGCAAGGCCAAGACGATGATCGCGGCAAGGGGCGACATCTTCGATCAGGATCGCATGGTTGCAGCTCCCCGTAAGGAGGGTCCCGATCATGTCTGAGACGACCCTCTTTCAGGCTAGGTTGCGGGGCCGCGATGCTACGCATCGGACCCGTAATTTGGATACACACCTCACGCACGGGTGCATCAAGCTTTTTCGCCACTTTTCGAGGGTGCGATCAGAGTGCGCCCCGCCATTGCTTCGCCGCAGTGACGCTTTTCCGCTAAAATCCGAGGGTGCGATCCGCACCCTCAGAGAGGCGGCGCGATGAAGACCGTCCAACACTCTGTCCGCCTACCCGCGGCGCTCGACACGGCGCTTCGCGCGCTTGCCGACCGGCAGGGCAAGACAGTTTATGCGATGCTCCGCCGCTGCGTGAAGACAGGGATCGACGGTCAGGAAAATCCCCCAGTCAGCCGGGCCGACGATCGCGAACTGGTCGCCGAGGTGGCGTCGATGAGCACGCGCCTCGCCGATGTTGAGCGCATGCTTGACCGCACCTTGCACACGGCCTGCGCTGCCTATTGCTATGCGCGCAGCGCCGCGATGGGCGGCGGCAAGAGCGACGAGGTCATCACCGCCGAGACTCAGCGGGCTTATGATCGGCAACGGGCGGCAGCGGAGGAACGGCCATGAGCGAGCCTCACGATCTCCGGCTCCATGCCGAGACGCTGCGGCGTCACCTTCGCTACAGCCAGACGCGGCGGTTCAAACGACAGTTCGCGACCATGGTCTCGTCGATCGCGCTGGGCGGTTTGGCCGCTCCCTATCTGATGCTCGACCCGAGCATCCTTCGGGATACCGGCACCCATTATCATGCGAAGATGCTGTCATGGTTTGCAGGCGACGGCGGCGATCCCGGGATAGTGATCCGGTATGAGGGGGCGGACTATCTGACTCCCGCCCGTACGGTCGCGACCGATCCTTATTTTGTTCGCCGGGCGAGCATCACCAAGTCGTTTGTCATGCGCGGCACCATGCTGGGCTTTATTGCATGGCTGTCGAGCCTGTTCCTGCTCCGCGATGTCGCGGCGCGTCGGCGCGAACGCGCGCTACGCGATCGCGTGATCGACGGCACGAAGGTGACGACCGAGAAGGAGCTTGTGAAGCTGGCGCGAGCCGAAGCCGGTTCGCATCCGCTGGCCATCGGTCCCGTCCCCTTTCCCCGACGCCTCGAAACGCGGCACATGGCGATGGTCGGCACGACCGGCAGCGGCAAGACGACAGTGCTGCGCCAGATGCTCGACGGGATCGCCGCGCGCGGGGAAGCGGCGCTGGTCTATGACACCAGCGGCGAATTCATCGCCCATTATTACCGCCCCGAGTGCGGCGACATCATCCTCAATCCGTTCGATGCCCGCTGCGTCTATTGGTCGCCCTTCGCCGAGATCGCCCATCCCGCCGACGCCGATCGCATCGCGCAGCAGCTCGTCACCGAGACCGGGAAGCAGGACGACGACGTCTGGCTGGAAACGAGCCGTATCCTCGTCGCCAACATGATCCGGGAACTGTGGAAGGAAAAGAAATGCACGCTGCCCCATCTGCTTGAGGCGCTGCAGAAGATGGACAAGGACAAACTCAAGACATGGCTGAAGGACACGTCGTCGGCGCGCACCTTCTCCGACGACGCCGACCGGGCCACTGGCAGCGTGCTCTTCATGCTCGCGAAGGCCGCGAACCTGATCCAGTTCCTTCGGATGCCAGAGGAAGGTGAGAAGGTCTTTTCGTTCCGGGAGTTCATCGCCGGGCTTGACGAAACGAAGGGCGCCAAGCCGTGGATCTTCGTGCCGCGGAAGGAAGAGCAATTTGCGGCATTGAAGCCGCTGCTCGCCTGCTGGCTCGAATGCGCCGCGAGTGCCATGCTGGGCCTTGCTCCTTCATCGGGCCGCCGCGTCTGGTTCCTGCTCGACGAGCTTGCCGACTTGCCCCGCGTCGACAATCTGACTCGCCTATTGCCTGAGGGCCGCAAGTTCGGGGCGGCGGTCGTGCTGACCTTCCAGGGCGTCGGCCAGATGCGGCATCGCTACGGCGACGATCTTGCCGAATCCATGCTCGGTTGCTGCAACAGCAAGCTGTTCTTGCAGATGGGCGACGGCGAGTCCCGGCGCTGGGCGAGCGACACGATCGGCACCTGCGAGGTCGAGATCCAGACCATGACCGGCGCGCTTGGCGATGGCGACGACAAGCCACGGATGACGCTCGGCCGCCAGCGCAAGACCCGGCCCGCCGTGTTCGAAAGCGAACTCCGCCTCGCACGCTATGAGGGCTATTTGCTGTTCCCCGATGGGCTTCCCGTCGCGCGTATCGCGCTCACCGCCGACCATATCGAGAAACGCGGCGAGCCGCGCCAGCCTGCGTTTGTCGCCGCGAACCCGGATACGACCCTCTGGCACCGGCCGTTGGATACGGCGCCCACAGATGAGCCCGACAGCGCTGTTCCGCCCCCGGCCAAGAGACAGGTCGTCGAAAAGCCGAAGGCAGGGAAGAAGCCGCCGACACCCCCGCCCGCAGACGATGGTGGGCCGATCTGATGGTCGCGTCGGTATCGGCGCTGACCAGCTCAGCGCAGGCGAGCAGCTACTATGAGGCTGACGATTATTACACCGACGGCGGGCTGTCGCCGTCCGAATGGCACGGCAAGGCTGCCGAGGAGCTTGGGCTGTCGGGTGACGTCGATCGCGACGCCTTCCGCGAACTGCTCGACGGCAAGGTCGCGGGCCAGCAACTCGGCACGGTTCGTGACGGCCAGCTCGAACATCGGCCCGGCTGGGATGTGACGCTGAGTGCGCCCAAGTCGGTGTCGATCATGGCCGAGGTCGCCGGCGACCGACGGCTGATCGAAGCGCATGGGGAGGCAGTGAAGACCGCGCTGGCGCATGTCGAGACGCATATGGCCGCGACCCGGGTCCGGCACGGCGGCAGCGTGAGCCGCGAGGCGACGGGCAATCTCGTTGTCGCGAGCTTCCAGCATGGGACCAGCCGGGCGCAGGACCCGCAGTTGCACACCCATAATGTCATCATGAATGCCACGCGGGGCGAGGATGGATCGTGGCGCAGCCTGGAACCGCGTGCGATCTATCAGCTCCAGAAGCAGATCGGCGCCATCTACCGGCAGGAGCTGGCCTTGAAGGTCCGCGAGCTTGGCTATGAGATTGCGCCGGGCAAGGAGTCGATGTTCGAGATCAAAGGCGTCTCGGCGGACGTGATGGCGGCGTTCAGCACCCGCAGCGCCGAGATCGAAGCGGCGCTTGGCGAGCGCGGAACGACGCGCGAGGAGGCCAGCGCCGCCGAAAAGCAGGTCGCCGCGCTCGATACGCGGCAGGCCAAGGTGGCGACCGATCATGGCTCGCTCGTCGCCGACTGGCGCGAGACCGCCGACCGAGCGGGGTTCGATGCCGATGCCCGGCTTTCGCTGGTGCGCGAGGCCGAGGTCAGGGCGGCGAGCGGCCTTCACCTTCGCGATCCATCGATCGCCGATCGCGCCGTCGCCCATGCTGCCGACAAGCTTGGCGAGCGGCAGTCGGTGTTCTCGGTTGCGGCGCTGCACGAGGAAGCGGGGCGGGTTGGACTCGGGAAGGTCGGCTATGCGGAGATTGGCGACGCGATCGGGCGGGCGACAAAGGAGGGTGAACTGGTCGATCGCACCTTCGTCGATCGGCGCGGCGCCGCGTTCACAGGGTTCACGACGCGGCAGAATATAGCCGCCGAGAAGACACTGCTTCGGATCGAAGCGCACGGGCGCGGCGCGTTCGCGCCCATCGCCTCGCCGCTTGCCGCCGCCAAGGCAGTCGCGGGAGCGGCGGCGAAGGCGGAGCGGTCCGGCTTTGGCTGGAATGCTGACCAGAAGGCCGCGACCGAGCAGCTTCTTACCAGCCGCAATCGGATCACCGCGGTCCAAGGCTATGCCGGGACCGCCAAGACGACGACGGTGCTGGCGACCTTCGCGCGCGAGGCCGAAGCGCGCGGTGTGTCGGTGGTCGCGCTGGCGCCGACCGCATCGGCGGCGATGACACTCGGCGAGGCGCTCGGCACGCGCGGCGATACCGTGGCGCGCCATTTGCTCGTGCCGGAAGGTTCGGCGCCCGGTCAGCCGGTCGCATGGATCGTCGACGAAGCCTCGCTCTTGTCGGCGCGCGATACGGCGCGGCTGTTCGAGTTGGCCGAAAAGCATGATGCCCGCCTCGTCCTCGTTGGCGATGTGAAGCAGCTTGGATCGGTCGAAGCCGGCGCTGCGTTCGCGCAGCTTCAGAGAGCAGGGATAGAAACTGCCACGCTTGGTGAGATCGTCCGGCAGACAAACAGCGCGACAAGAGACGCCGTTCTGGCGTCGATCGAGGGCGACGCGAAGAAGGCGCTCGCGGCTCTCGATCGCGGTGGCGGCGCGATCGTCGAGGGCGCCGACCGTGGCGAGCGCTTCGCCGCGATCGCCGAGCGCTATGCCAGTCTGGACAGGGCGAGCCGTGCCCGAACGCTAGTCATCGAACCTTCGCGTGAAGGCCGCGATGCCTTGACCGCTGATATACGTCAGGCGCTAGGCCGAGCGGGCGCACTCAGGGGGCCTGCGGTGGCCGTGGAAAGTCTCGTCAACAAGGGGCTGACCCGTGCCGAAACGCGCGACCCGCTGAGCTATGACAAGGGCGACGTCGTCCGCTTCACGCGGGATTATGCCGACAAGGGCGTCGCGCGTGGCGAGGCGTTCCGGGTAGAAGGCGTCAATCCGGCCAAGGCAGCGGTCGCGCTGCGATCGGAAGACGGACGCGAGATCGACTGGCGCCTACGCCAATGGGGTGCCGGCAATGTGCAGGTGTTCGAGGCACAGCGTCTCGAACTGCGCGCCGGCGACAGCATTCGGTTCACCCGTAACGATCGCGAGGCGGGTCGCGTGAATGGGGCACGCGCGGAGGTGACGGCAGTCGATGTCGATGCCAAGACTGCGACCGTGCGGGGTTCGCAAGGGCAGGTCCAGACGTTGCATGTCGATGCGGGGCGAGACCGGCATATCGCGCATGGCTATGTTGACACCGCCTTCGCGGCGCAGGGACGGACCGCCGATCACGTCATCATTCACGCCGACAGCCGCGCCACCAATCTCGTGGACCAGAAGAGCTTCTATGTCGGCATCTCGCGCGCGAAGCAGTCAGCGACTATCTTCACCAATGACCGCGCGAAGCTGGTTTCGGCGATCAATGAACGCGCTGGCGCCGTGCAGACGGCAATCGCGCATGCTGCCATGCCGGCGGCCGATGCTCAAAAAACAGCGGGCTCGGCATTAGCCAAATCCCTTGCCGCATTCGGCCTTTGACATCTCAGCCGAGGGTGCGCTGGCCGCGAGCTTTCGTCGGGTGTCGCGGTCACGGCAGTTCCAGACCAAACTCGGTACGCCACCATTCTCGGTTCTCGCCGGTGTCGATCACCCTGCAGTCGAGGCGTTCCAAAGCGGGATTGGAGATCATTGAGAAGGCAAAATGAATCTTGGAAAGCCACCCAAGTGACGATTGTAAATCTTCCCAAGAGATCGATTGCTTCAGGCCGTTCAACTCCCAACTCAACGTGGCAGGCGCATCGCCGACGGATCCCATAATTCCGATCAGCCCGTGGCAAATCCCGTTGCGGATATCCAACTGCCCCTGAAGTCGCGATCTGAGAGTTGCCGCCAGCAAGGCACACAGCGAGTCCGCTGGCTGCGCCTCGACGACAGCGTCTTCCCAAGTTCTTACGGCGCCTTTGATGCCGTGTGCCTTGGCCGGGAGAAATCCCAAAAGGCGAACGACGTCATCGCGGGCAGATCGTTCAATCCTGGACCAGATCAGAATCAACGATCCTATCGCGCCGCTCATCTGATTGAATGTCACATCCAATGGATTTTCATCCCTAATCGCCAATACATGGCAGGTCGGGCCAAGACCACAGAGGTTCAGAATCCATCCCTTCTACGTGTGCGATCATTTCGGGAGCGATCGAAGGCGGACCAGGCGGGTCAAATAGTTCGTCGAAAAAGTCGCCGAACCAGCGTTCGAACACGGCAACCTCCGCTTCCGTGACGGGAATCGGATCGGGAAAATCGTTGACCACGGTCCAAGTCGAGAGGTCGTGTTTCGGCGGTCTGCCCATGTATTTTCCTCACCCATGCTTAGAGGCCAGGTGCTGAGCCTGCCCAAGTTTCAGGGTCTTTCCAACTGCTTCCCCGAAAAACGGTCTTCGGCAGAGCTGTTCACCGGCTACCCGATTGTCCTTGCCAAACCACTACAGTTTCTCGAAGATTCCAAGAGCATGCGAACAGACGTCGATCACCTTCCTGCCGCCAAGCAGCGCGAGCTAGAGCGCGTTGTCGAGACCATCTTTGACGAGTTTCGCAGCGCCACGGAAAATGCGACCGGGCCGCGCAAGGGCGCGCGTATTCTCAAGATCATCCTGTTTGGCAGCCACGCGCGGGGCGACTGGGTCGATGCGCCGCTGTCGGCGAACCAGTATAAATCCGACTATGACATCCTCGTCATCGTCAGCCAGAAAGAGATGACCGACCGCGCCGCCTATTGGGCGACTGCCGAGGAACGTCTCATTCGCGCTTACACGATCGAGAAAACGCTACACACGCCGGTCAATTTTATCGTCCACAGCCTGCACGAGGTAAACGACGGGCTCTCGCATGGTCGTGTCTTCTTCATGGAGGTCGCGAAAGATGGGATCGCGCTTTACGAAGCCGATGACCGAGAACTGGCCACGCCGAAGCCCAAGACACCGGAACAGGCGCTCGAAACGGCGCGGGAATATTTTGAGGAATGGATGCCGAGCGCAGCCGGTTTTCTCGATACCTCGAAATATGCGCGTAGCCGCGGCAGACTCAAGGAATCTGCGTTTCAACTGCACCAAGCGACTGAACGGCTTTACGGATGTTTATTGCTGACCCTGACCTTCTACACGCCGTACAACCATAATATCGCGTTCCTGCGATCACTCGCCGAAGGGCTTGACCGTCGCCTCTACGGCATCTGGCCAGACGCCACGCATCGTGAGCGAGCAAAGTTCCAGAAGCTGAAGGAAGCCTACACCAAGGCAAGATACGCGAAGCACTACAAAATTAGCGAAGATGAGCTGATCTGGCTTACCGATCGCGTCGAAGAACTTGGCCGCGTCGTCCATCAGGTATGCTCGGACCAAATCGCCGAGCTTGAGGCGGCGGCGCACCGATAGGCGCCGGGCCGGACCCCGCTTGCCGGGACTCCCGTATTCTGGCATAATCCGCCTCACGGAATGGAACGACTGGCGGCCATTCCGGGGATAATCCTGCCAGGCATCATGTAGGTCCGGCCGCGTGTCGGACGGTTGCTGATCGCCGCTTCGGCGGCACCACAGCGAACACCGCTTGCCCATCCGCGCGCAATTGCGCGGACCGCCGCGGTGCGAGCTGCAAATGACACCCCCAACAACCGACGTTTATGCGCGCGAGGTCGTGATGGCGCGGGTCGGCCATCTCATCCGGCGCAAGCAGTGCGAAATCGAGCGCATCACCCGCATCCTGCGTGGCATCTTCGACCCGTCGCAGGTTCAGGCGCCCGAGCCGGGACGGATCAAACGAATCATTCTGATCGGTCCCTATGCACGGCGATCCTGGTACGAAGACAGCCGAACGATCGAATTTTCCGATTATGAATTCTGGGTCGTCGTCAATCATCCGCTCTTCACCGACGAGCGCTGCTGGCGACGAGCACGAGCAACAATCGACCGCGAACTGGGCAGTCGGTGCGCCGTCGATATCGAGATTTATTCGAAGTCCGACATTCGCGCGGCCAAGGCCGAGCGCGACACTTTCATCCTCAACCGGATCGAGGCCGGTATCACCCTTTACCGCGCCGCGCGGGATGCTCCGCTGCCCACCCGAGGAAAGCGGGAGGAACGGCTATGACCAACCGCGGTCCGTTCGTGTCCTTCGATCAATTCTACCGCCTCGAGAATCGGCAGCTGTTCCACTTCTTCAGGCGTCGCGTAGGCCGCGAGGAAGCCTCTGACCTCACGCAAGAAGCATTCACGAGAATGTTGCGGAACGGCGCATTCGAGCGGGTTGAAAATCCTCGCGCCTACCTTTTCCGTGCTGCTCACAATCTTGTGATCGAGCGCGCACGCCAGAGCAAACGCAAGGGAAAGGGGTTGTTTCCTTTCGATGAAGATCGTGATGCGCCAGCCGGCCCAGAACAGACGTTGGCAATGGAAGCATCGGATTTGCGGCGGGGTTTACGTCGCGCACTTCTTGCAATGCCCCGTCGCACACGGCGCATATTTCTAATGCACCGGTTACGACGCCAGACTTACCGGGAGATTGCGGAGGAAATTGGCATCCGCGAACAGGGAGTCGAGTACCACATGATGCGCGCCCTCGCCCGCTGTAGAAAAGCGGTCGCATTTCAGCGTTGGTGAACGGACAACCGATGAGAAATCCGCTTTTCGAACGATTGCCATCGCCTCAGCAGAAAAGGCAGTTCAAGGAGCCAACAAGATCGAGTGCGGCTTCGTTGATCGCGCTGACGCGTTATCGAGGTCGGCACGGTGGGATTTTACCCGCGTGCGCCACAGGCTCATGAAAATCTCGCGAAGCGCATTGCCACGAGTCTCCCGCTATGGTAGTTACACTCTTCAAGGGTGGACAAATAATGCAGCTTACTAAAACAGTATATTTTAGAGATTATCCGTCAGTAGGCCAAAAAAAATCTGGTCTTACTATATCGTTTCCAGATAAAGATGCTAAATTGTATGGCTATGTGGAGCCATTAAGTAGCTATTCTGTTCGACGTATTATAGGTTATGACCTATTTGCAGAATTAAATTCTGCAGCTGATAGGGTAGGTAGTCCTGTGGCAACCTATGTCAGAGCCCTTCTAAAGAAGGGTATCAATGGCAACCTTCAAGATTTTAGTTTAGATCGAAAGGCGGGATTGCAGGCAACCTTTCGCGGTGGCAAAGGCAGCCCTCTTCATGACTGGTTTCCTTATCTTGAAGGGTACTCCCCTGATTTTGTTGGTTCAATTATTTCCGAGTATGCGCCTAAGGCGGAAACTATTCTCGATCCCTTCTGCGGGTCTGGTACAACGGCTCTTGTCGCGGCTCTTAAAGGTCGCCGCGGCTTCTATACGGAAGTCAATCCGGTTTGCCAGTATGTAATTGCCGCCAAGGCTTCAGCCCTCTCTATGCCGAGCAGCAAGCGGCACAGCCTATCCACCCACCTTCTAGAAATTGGTGATGGGTTGAGCGCCCTTCTCAAAAAGAGCCAGCCCGACACCGCATTACGGTCTGCCTATGAAATGGCGTTCTCCGGCCGTCCTTCGTTTGACAATATTGCATTCGATCTGATCCTGCGTGCTAGAGCCCTGGCCGATCGGCTTGGCGCGGAAAATGCCGCCCTCGGCGTTCTCTTTACGGTTGCTGTGCTGCGCAGCCTCGTGCCTGGATCGCTGCTCATTCGACGGGGTGACCTTCGCTTCCGGACCGATGCAGAGCTCGCGCGAGAACGTCCTTGCTTCATGATGGCGCTTAAAAACAGCCTCCATATTATCGCCAGCGACCTCGACGACTGCGAAACGGCGAGCGGAACGGTGCAGTTTGTTGGTTCCGATGCGCGGCAACTGGCAGCCGAACTAAAATCGCCTGTTGATGCGATCATCACCTCGCCGCCCTATCTCAACGGCACTAACTATTTTCGTAATACAAAGCTGGAGCTCTGGTTTCTTCGGCAGCTTGCCTGCAAAAGCCATTTGCGCCGCTATCGGGATGCGGCAATTACATCCGGAATCAACGACGTCACGGTTAGAAAGTCGAGGGGCAACGGCGCAAGTGTTCTGCCAACGTTGCTGACGGACACGATAGAAGCACTTGTAGATAATGCTTACGATCAGCGAATACCGATGATGGTTGAAGCCTATTTCCGCGAAATGTCGATGGTCATTCAGAATCTAAGCCAAGTATCGCACCGGGATACGACGGTCGCGATAGACCTTGGGGATTCCTGCTACGGCGATATCTGGGTGCCGACGCATGATATTATCTGTGATCTAATGGCACAGCATGGGTTTGATCGCAGTGAACTCGTCGTGCTTAGGGAACGGCAATCGCGGGGAGGCAGTAGGCTTTCTCAGACATTGCAGGTATTCAAACCGAATTCGGGGCGGTGGTCAGGCATGATGAAAGAGCCGAAATCTACCACGCTAAAATCTGACATTCGAATGAAACGGTGGACGACTTTCCGGGAAAACTTGCCGCATCAGCGGGGTGAGATGGCCAAAAGAAACTGGGGTCACCCTTGGCATTCGCTGTGTTCCTACCAAGGAAAATTGAAGGCCTCGATTGCCCACACGTTGACGCATGCGCTCCTACCAGAGCGAGAAGGACGCATTCTGGATCCTTTCTCCGGAGTAGGCTCCATACCCTTCGAAGCCCGCTTGCAAGGACACACTGCGTTTGGTTTCGACATCAGTCCCGCGGCAATAGCGATTTCGCGAGCCAAACTGGAGACGGTCGACGAAGTTGAGGTTCGACGGGTTATGGACGACCTCGAAACCTATATCGACCGTCACAAATCTCGCCCGCTTAATAAAAAAGCTCTCGATACCATCCGGTTCAACGGGCCATTGCTCGCATACTTCCATCAGGAAACGTTGAAGGAAATCGCTGCCGCAAGAGCATTCTTTTTGCAGAATCCTCCCGAGACTGGTTCGCAGGCACTGGTCTTTGCTTCGATGCTGCATGTGCTGCACGGGAACCGACCCTATGCGCTGAGCCGCAGGTCGCATCCGATCACGCCGTTCGCACCGACCGGTGAGTTTGAGTATCGGCGGGTAATCGAAAAGGTCGGTCAGAAAGTCGATCGTGCCTTAATGCACGTGACAAGCAGAGACGTGCCGTCCGGCCGGTCGTTTGATCAGGATGCCACGGCAGCTTGGCCAGAAGATGTGACCGACCTCGATGCGATAATCACCTCTCCGCCCTTCTTCGATAGCACGCGCTTTCATACCGCTAACTGGATGCGCCTGTGGTTCGCCGGCTGGGACGCTCAGGATTTCGCAGAAAAACCGGAGATGTTTGTCGATGAGCGTCAGAAGCGCAGCTTCGCCATTTATGACTCGATTTTCGCTCAAGGTGCGGAGCGGCTGAAAAAGGGGGCATATTTTGCCGTGCATCTCGGCAAGAGCGCCAAATGCGACATGGCCGCGGCGCTAACCGCTATCGGAAGCAATTATTTAGACTTGGTGGATTCATTTGCGGAGAGCGTAGAGCACTGCGAAAGTCACGGCATCCGCGACAAAGGCACTGTCACGCATCACCAGTACCTGCTGTTCAAGCGGCGATAATCTATCGTAGCGCGTCCGCCGCCTTCCGCCAGTCTGGCGATATGCGAGCCGTCGTGTCCAGAAAATCGAATCCTGTCCGCTCGAGTATGCGGTTGCGTAACCGTAGCAGCTCGTTCGGATACCGGGCGAACTTCTCGAACAGCGTTTCGATGAAACTCGGATTCTTTAGCCAATTGAGCGCATCCGGGTTAAAGGCGGGGTCGCCGATCATGAGCCTGTAGTCGATCCCAGTCAGCGCTGAGAGTCTACGCAGTTCTTGATCCGTGTAGAAGGCGACGGGCCATTTTTCGGCCTTCTCACCATTGTGATCTCGACACAGCAGCGTCGCGTTATTTGTGGTCAGAGGCCAAAGATAATAGACAGGTAGGGTATGATCGAGATTGCCGACTTTTTGAGGCGCATCTCCGGAAAGATCGTCCGATAAGTCGATCCCGCACTTAAAGCATCGGCAAGAGAAGCGCTCATAAATCTCATTTATGTTGAGTTTGTTCGGCTCCTCAAACTGCGTATATAGTCGCCGCTTCTGGCTTGCCTCGCGATGCTGCTCCACCAGCCTCGTTTGATTTTTAACGCTGTTATAGACCTTTTTGCAAAGCGTACATTCGCCTTGCCGACCGCTATTTCGAGCCGTGTGGCGATCGAACTGATCGAGCGGCTTAAGCGCCCCGCAAATGATGCAATATTTAAAGCGCTGCGCGTCCCGCAGATAGTCGTCGTGAAGGATCTCGAAGGGACCATCCTCTATTTTCTGTCCATCTTTTATCAGATCGTAATCGTAAATCTTGATCGACTCGCTGGCAGCGTGCTCATATTTGCACGAATCGCACACGACAGAAAAATCGAGCCCAAGGCTGTCTTCGCGCACGAAAATGAAATGCGTGCAGTCCTTGTTGAGGCACTGAAACCCTCGAAACACGCGGTCTCCCATCCCGGCTACATGAGCGGGATTCTGGAAATTCTTCCGCGTGACCTTGGTGTAGCTCTTGCGCCGTGCCATCTTGCCTCTTCAAATCTCTTCTTTAGGGAATCAGAGCCGCCTGAGAATTTCAAGAGCAAGAATCGTTTGGGCATGATTTTCGGGGGGAGGCAGATGGACTTCGCGGCGCTCTTGGTGGCTTTAACGGCACGCCTTGATGAGGCGGACCGAGGAGATCGCGCCTGGTGGCTGCTGACGCGCGTACATTTGAGTGCGGTGCGGCTGCAACAGATTGTCGCCTACCTATTTGATGCAGGCGCTGGTATCGGGTTGGAGCTAACACCGGCGCACTACGCTAACCTCGCCACCATACTCGGCATCGGCACGGCCAATCCGGCTCAGGGCATCAACCGGCATTACTTTCTTGCAATGGACACGCCGCTGCGGTTGTTGGAACGAGCAGACGGAGTACACTGGAGCCGGGTCACTTTAACCAGTCACGGCATTGCACTGGCGACACATGCGGACACGTCCGGCATCTTTGAGACTCAACTTCGTAGCATCCGCTTCTGCCGAACGCCTTGGTATAATCAGCAGCGCGTCGACGAATATTCTGAGTTCGATGTCCGTCCGTATGATGCAATTCTTGCGGTGATGGCCGGTAGTGATGGATACGTCGATGTCGACGAGTTCGATCTTTTTGTCTCCCGCATTCGCAACGATGCGGAAATTGCAGACGCTATCGCATATATTGCTGTGTTCAGAACCCTCGATGACGAGCAAAAACAAAATCTTCGCAATCTCGTCTCGGATCGCATGCCCGCTGGCACCGGAAACGACCCACGCAAGCCCTACAACAACTGGCGGGATATGGGCCGGCACACCTTCTCTTTGCTTTCACTTGGTGAAAGCGCGGCGCAAGTCGATAACAGGCTCTATCTCACGTCCATGCTGGCGGCTCCGATCTTTCCTGGACCAGCAAATGGAGGCAACGGTGAGGCTGCGGCTGCTGCTGCGCCTGCTCCGCCAGCGCCGCAGCCGCCCGCCGCTACTGTTTTGCGTATCCCCGAGTCTCAAGCTCCGGATGAACTACTGACCCCGCCCGGCGTGCCTCAGACAAATAGTGGCGCGGAGGCTGAACTTCTTGTGAGCAAGATTTTTGCCGCCGCCGGATGGGAGGTAGTCTACTACAATCAGAAGCGCGGCTATGGATTTGATCTATGGGTTCGCAAAGACGGACAGGCATTTGTCATCGAAGTAAAGAGTTTTGTCGGGCAAGGAGGAGGCATCTCGCTTACAGCTCTTGAATACGAAGCTGCACAGCATCACGGCGAGAATTTCCTTCTGGTGATTGTCGAGAATGCCACTGGGAGTCGCCCAACGCTGCATGTGATCCAAAATCCGACCGCCACTCTGGCGTTTCATCAGGCGCAGATTTCGCAATTCACGGTCGGTCGGGTTGCATGGATCCAGGCGGCAGCCGAGCTGGAGCCTTAGCGCCGCAGGGCGTCAATCGAACGAAGCGTGCCATCGCTCTCGCGGTATTTCCAGTTGCCGTTCCAGATATTCTCGTTGCCAGCTGCGATCGACTCATTGAGTTGATTCAAGGTGGGATAAAGTCTCCCATCGTCTTCGCGCAGCCAAGCTCCGTTTGATGCTCGCGCGCGATACTCGCGGTGCTTGTATTTTCGAACAACCTCAAAGCCCTCAGGGAAATGCACGCCGTTGCGGCTGTCCAGAACGCCTCCAGAAGCTGCGGACTGGCTTTCAGGGGTTTGTGTATCCGGCGAACATTTGAGCAATCGGCGCAGGATCGCCTCCTCAGTCTCCTCGCCAGGTTTGCGCTGCGCCCAGATGGCGGCGAAAACATCGGTTGATACGGTGAGTGTACGGCTCATAGAACAAAACTTTCTGCTGAAAGCTATGAAATAGCAAATAGTGCTATTAGAGTCAACGCCGCTTTTTCGAGCCATCGGTGATGGCAAAGATTTATCGCTGGCCGGGTGAAAGCTTTTCGAAAAGCAAACCAGCGCCAATCACCCCATCTGTGCTCTGGAATGGGTTGCTGGCGGATGTTCTCCTATCTGGAACGGGAGCGGATGGCCGGAACAAGCGAGAAGTCGAGCACCGCCCAGTTTCAAGACCAAACGGGTTGATCGACTAAGTTTGCATTGCGCCGCCTGCTCAATCACTTAACATTCTGTGTAATTGTTTATGGGGGATCAATGACCTGGCACATTACGGCCCGCATGGCATGGCACGACCGCGGCTGGGATGGCCGCGTCTGCGATGACCCCGCTGCTAACAGCTATTGCACAGGCAGCCACTCGCTCCTCTCAGAGCGCCTTGCGCGCGAAAAGAGAACTGAATGCGAACGCCCATGTGCCGCGCTCGACGCTGACTTGCCCAGCTATCAGCCGCCCTGCTTCTGGACGTCATCCGCGTTCTCGCCAGAGCCAACGAAGGTCTTGCACCGTCATCCGTTCCCACAATATCGCGACGAAAAGCAGATCAGCGAGACGCTTGCAGCTAATTCGGTCTACACTTGGCCTTTCCGCCTCGCGATGACGCACGCTTCGCAAGACCGGCACGGAAATTACTTTCCCGACCTCGATGCCAGAATCACCCGATTTGTCGGCCGGCTGAGCCGCGGCCGCTCGCTTGTCTTCTTCTACCTAAACTACGATAATCCAATTTCCGCGGACGACTATAAGTATGCGCTGGTCGGGTGTGCCCGTCTGGTGGACGTCGCGACGAGCGGCGAGTTTTCGTTCGATGCCGAGGAGCTCGCCGGCATTCGCGGCTCCAAGCCGCGGATGAAGAATTTTCCAATCGGAAATTGGGCGTTGCAGCTGCAGCATGAAGGTGCCGCAAATGGTGTCGTATTACCCTACCATGCCTATCTCGACCACATTGCCGTCAATCCCGATGACGAAGCCAAGCTCGATGAAATCCGCGTACTTATCGACGAGCCGGCGCTGCTTCCGAACTTCAAATACGTCTCCGAGCAGGTCCATGACGACCATGCGCTTGCGCTGCTCTACAAGCTCAAACGCGCGCTGGCACGAGCTCAGGAGCATGGCATTGTCAACGTCGATGCGATGCTCGACCGGATCGAGGATTATATCGCCGACGCATGGGCCGACCGGGGTCTCTATCCGGGGCTCGGATCGGTGCTCAATGTCCTCGCTGACCTTGCGGAAGGCGAATATCAGATCGAAGGCAGCCGCGGCACCGCGCTTGCCACGGCGCTACGCGGCTCCCTCGACAACGATGAGGACCTGCTCGACGCAGCGATCGCGCTACTCGAATCCAAGGATCCCGTGCCGCCGACACTCACAATTCATAAGGGCACGGTGCGCGATGCGCGGGCAGGCTATCGGGACAACAAAAGCTTAAAGCCGCTGCTCCGCAAGCTGGCGCTATTCACGCTCACCCCGCGCCAAGTCGGGAGAATCTTATTTCCGGAGAGCGCCGGAAAACACGCTTTTGCCGGCCTCAGCCTGTCACACGACGACATCGCCAACAACCCTTATGTGCTGGCCGAAAGCTACATTCCCGCAAGCCGCAAGGGGAAGGAAGAACGCGAGGACCTCGATCGTGAGCAGCGCAGCGATGCCGCAATCGACTACGCCGTCATCGACATTGGCATGTTTCCCGATCATCGCCATCTCGAACGCCGCGATGACCTTCACGATCTAACGGTCGCTGGCCCCGAGCGCTTGCGCGCCTTTGCACATGAAGCGCTGACTGCTGCCGAGGGTCACGGACATAGCTTCGTATCGACGAGGACGCTGGTTGATTACGCCGCGCGCCATCCACTCTTCTATCGCGACAAGCTCAACGTCAGCGAAACACAGTTCCTGTCGGACGAGCATCTTGCCCATTTCCGCGAGCGGATGCATGTCGAAAATATCGACGGCGCCCACTTCTTCTATCTCCAGCGTGCTTGGCATGCCGAGTTAATTGTCACCCGCTTCGTAGATGAACGACTAAAGACGCCCTTGCTCAAGCGCGACCTTGGATGGATTCCCGGCTATGTCGCTGACGAGTCTGCCGCGCTCGCAGTCGAGATCGACGGCTTCGATACCGAGCGCTTCGAAGCGGAGCGCACTCAGATGATGACTGGCGCTATGACGCAAAGATTCTATTGCGCGACCGGCCGGCCCGGTTCGGGCAAGAGCCAAGCGATCGCCGAACTGCTCGAGCGCTTCGACACCGCGAACGAGCGTACGGTCGTGCTGACGCCCACGGGTAAGGCGGCGCTACGTCTCAATGCAGAGGCGCCGGACGATGCGACATGGCAGGCGGAGACGATCGACCGCTGGATCTGGCGCTCAGGCCTTGGTGATTATCTGAACGACGGCGCCGATTTGATGAATATGGCGCACGCACAGCGCTTCGAGCAATTTGACAACCTCGTCATTGACGAGATGTCGATGGTGAACCTCTATCACCTCGCCTTGCTTTTCCGTGCAATCGAAATCCATCAGCCGACATCGACGTTACGCGTGATCCTCGTTGGCGATGAGAATCAGCTGCCCCCAATCGGCTGCGGAAAGCCGTTTCACGACGTGATAACCTATCTGCGCGGCGATCCTGATTACCAGAGATCCAACACCATCCGCCTGACCGTGAACTGCCGCCAGCGACATGACTCGACCGTGCTCGACGCGGCGCACATCTTCACGGGTAAGAACCGCTATTACGAGGAGCTCTATTCTCAGCTACGCGAAGGTGGAAAAGTCAGCGAATATCTCGACGTTAAATACTTCAGCGGCGCGGCCGAATTGCAGTACCATATCGACGATTTCGTGACCACCGCGCTCGACGAGGCTGTGCCAGATCACCGCGACCGCACGCGGCAAGAATCATTCAACCTGCTTCTAAAGCTCTATGACAAGGGGCATGTCCCCGGCAACGACCCTACAGCGCTGGCATTGGACCGGGTGCAGTTGCTGTCACCATATCGCGGCGGCCCCACGGGAGCGCTGGGCCTCAGTAACTTCATCCGTGACACCTACCGTGCCGATGCCAAAGAAGCCGAGTCGCAACAAAATGAGGGGTTTGTCCATTCAGACAAGATCGTCCGCATTCGCAACCATTATGTGCGCAACAAGGAAACTGGACAGCGCGAATTGCGCCTTTCAAACGGCTCGGTCGGCGTGCTGTGTGGCAGCCGCAAGGGCTGGAAGGCGTTCTTCGCCGAGAGCAAGTGGTGGTTCGATTGGGGCTGGATGGATGCCGAAGATTTCGAACTCGCCTACGGTCTGACCGTTCACAAAGCGCAGGGCAGCGAGTTCGAGGAAGTGCTGGTCGTGGTCCCCGACCGCTGGGCGCTACTCTCACGCGAACTGATCTATACGGCAATGACGCGATCAAAGACGCGCCTTACTCTGCTGATCGAGAGGTCCAAACGCGCCAACCCGCTAGCGGTGGCGCGCGATCGCTCAGTTCTCGCGCAGCGTAACTCGTCGGTATTCGCTCGCCCGTTCGACGCTGCGCGGCTGTTCGAGCCGGAAAACGGCGTCAAGGTCCGCTCCAAGATCGAATATATGATCTATCAGGCATTGGTTGCCGGTCGCGACGCCGGTAAACTGAGCTTTAGTTACGAGACGGCGATCGACCTGCCATTCGGCGAGAAGATCGTGACCGTACATCCAGACTTCATCGTCCAGTCGGGCGGCAAGACCTATTATTGGGAACATCTCGGCATGCTCGACCGACAGGACTATGCCCGCGACTGGCGCGAGCGGCGACGCGCCTACGCCGCCGCTGGCTATGAAGATGTGCTGCTCACCACTGACGATCTTGCCGGCGTTCGCGCCGATCGGCTGGCTAGAATTGTTGAGCAGATAGCTTCGGGCACGCTTGCCGGGCACGCAGACATGGGATGGTCGCTGCACCATTACACTCTTTGACGAAACCGCCCCGCAGTTCGTCAGCGGCAGTCTCGCATTCCTGTGGGTGCCGTGGACGCTAGATTCTCTGCGCAACTAGTCCGCCGAGACTAAAGCCTTCAGCCCGCTCGCTATAGCTTATGGACAGACTGGCGTTGGGCAGGTGAGGGGAAAGTCTTCCCCTGACGGCCGAACCACGTTCCGTCCGTACCCCTTCCGCAGGGGGCTGGCCGCCCCCGCGACGCCCCTGAGATTGTGCGCGGTTACTGGTGGGCGCTCGCTGCCGGCGGCAGGCGCCGACAGGGATCGCGCGTCTGTCCTGACCGCGCTGCGCGCTCGGTCCGGCTACCTTGTCAGTGCGGCGGCTAAGCACATCTGCGCACGCACGCCGCACAGCCTGCGGCCGGTCCGAGATCGCGTATCTTCTCGCGATCCGTCCGAGCGGCGGATAAGTCTTCGCCGCTGACGATCATGTCGGCGCCGCGTTGAACGCGGCGGCGTTGTCGATCGGCCTCCGGTCTGTCGCTGGGTTGGCCGGCTCTCCCCTCTGGGCGCGTCCCGGCGTCCCGCAAGCCGCTGCGCGGCTCTTCCTCTTCGTTCCAGCCCTTCGGGTGCGGGCCGCCTTCCTGGGTAAGCGAGGTCTGACGGCCGCCTTGCGCGGCGCCCATTCGGGGGGATGATTGCCGCTCTTTGAGCGGGGTGGCCGATGTCGGACGAGATTGAG